>CBINNW010000004.1:0-107592 GCA_966252115.1 uncultured Akkermansia sp. | reverse complement strand
CCGTAGCCCGAAGCTCCGATGGCTCCCTCTTTGAGTTCTCTGCGTTCTCTGTGGCTAAACTTCCGAGCCCTTGGGAATCCGAGCGGCGAGGCGCCGGAGGCGCCGGTCCGCGTATCGCTAAAACCGATTGGCCACAAAGAACGCAGAGAGCACAGAGACCGGGCATTCGGAAGGGAGGCCTTGCTTTGCGCTCTTTGCGTTCTTTCGCGGCAAAAATTCGCCACCGCCGAACGTGGACTTGGCTGCTTCGCCGCCTGCTCACCCGCGCGAAGAGCTGATCGGGAGCAAACCGGATTGGCCGCGAAAGAACGCAAGGAGCGCAAAAAAATACCGGCCCGTAGCCCGAAGCTCCGATGGCTCCCTCTTTGAGTTCTCTGCGTTCTCTGTGGCCAAACTTCCGAGCCCTTGGGAGCCCTTGGGAATCCGAGCGGCGAGGCGCCGGTCCACGTATCGCTAAAACCGATTGGCCTCAAAGAACGCAGAGAGCACAGAGACCGGGCGCCCGGAAGGGAGGCCTTGCTTTGCGCTCTTTGCGTTCTTTCGCGGCAAAAATCTCCGGGGCTTTGTGACCTGACGCCGGCCGATCCGGGTGGCGAAACCCGGGGAAATCCCTCTCGAACGCGAACGCGTTTTTGCGGTCTTATTCCGGCATGGCCCACCCACTTCTCCTTCGCGTCGGGCTCGCCTGCGCGCTTCTCGGCACCGGCTGCTCCTCGGTTTATTACAACACTCTCGAAAAAATCGGCATCGCCAAACGCGACGTGCTGGTGGACCGCGTCGAGAAGGCGCAGGAAGCCCAGACCGAGGCCAAGGAACAATTCGCCGACGCGCTCGAGCGCTTCCTCGCCGTCACCGGCGCCGACGGCGGCGAGCTCCAACAACGCTACGACGCTCTCAAGACCGACTTCGCCCGCAGCGAGGATCGCGCCCGCGAGGTGCGCGAACGCATCGACGCGGTGGAGGATGTCGCCGAGGCGCTTTTCGAGGAGTGGCGCGCCGAGCTGCGCCAATACTCCAGCTCCGCGCTCCGCGCCGAGAGCGAGCGCCAGCTCGAGACCACCCGCCGCGGCTACGAAAAGGTGGTGCGCCTGATGCGCCGGGCCGCCGAGAGCATGGACCCGGTGCTCGACACCTTACGGGACCAGGTGCTCTTCCTGAAACACAACCTCAACGCCCGCGCCCTCGCCTCGCTCGATTCCACCCAGCGCGAGCTGGAGGCCGACATTTCCCGACTGGTGTCCGACATGGAGGCGTCGATCCGCGAAGCGGAGACCTTCATCTCCACGTTACGCAATCCCTGACGCCTACCGAAAGGTAGGGCGCGACCGCCGGGCGCGCCGGCTTGGGTGGCGACTACCGCCCTCCCTCCGCGGCGGGCCCGGCGGTCCCGCCCTTGCGCCTCAAGTGCCGTCGCCGGTAACACGACGCAGCATCGAGGCGGCGCTGGCTGCGGCTATTCCGGCCGCGTCGCCCGCTCGAGGGCGAGGAGGCCGGCGATGGCTTCCTCGCGCGAGGCGCCGCACATCTCCTCACTCGGACGCAGGCTCGCGCAAAAGGCCGGCCGCTCCGGCCGGCCGAAAATCGCGCAGCGCATATCCGGGAGGAGCTGCACGCAGGGAATGCCCGCCGGCTTGCCGTGCGGCATGCCCGGGATCGGCGATGTAATGCTCGGGGCGATACAACAGGCCCCGCAGGCGGCGCGGCACTCCAGCGGCGCGGTGCGCGGGTTGCTTGTTTGTGCCGCGCTCACTTGAGCTCGAACTCCGCGCGGGCGGCGCCGGCCCGGGGCGGGGCGAGCGTGATGCGCTCCGGCGCCACCTTGCCCCGCTCGATCAACCAGGCGCGCAGGTTCTGCGCCCGCTCCTCGGCCAGGCCGCGAATGTCGGCCTCGGGTATCCGGATACGCGCCAGCAGGCGGCTCTCCATCTCCTCCGGCGTGAAGGCCGGCGGCGCCTCCACCGGCACGGTCGGGGCCGGCGCGGCTTGCGCCGCCGGGGGCGTCTCGACCGCGGGGGCGGGGCGAGCCCTTTCATCGGGCACGGCGGGCGCCGGCACCACGCCGCGAACGCTGGTGCCGCCGAAGCGCGGCAGGCGGCCGGGCGTGCGACGCGAATCGGGATCTTCCTGAGCCGACGCGGCGGACGAGGCGGACGAGACCGGCGACGAGGTCGGGGCGACCGCCGCCGAAGCCTCCGCCGGGGCCGGCGCGAGGGACGCAGGAGTCGGCTCGGGGAAGGCCATCGCGTGCAGGCGCGCGAGCAGGACGGGGCGCTCCTCGGCCGTCACCTCGATGGCGGCGGGCGGAGGGACGTTTGGATCGTCGAGCCGGCGCAGGCCCCAGGCCGCCGCGCGCAGTTCCGCCTCGAACCGTTCGCGGCGCAGCGCGGCGGCGTCGGCCGCGGGATCGGCGCCGCCCGTGATGGTCAACGAAAGCGCGGGGCGACCGTTGAGGGCGCGCGCCACCGTCTCCAGTTTTCGGATACCGTCGGCGTCGGGCGCGGCGGAGCCGAAGGCGAACTCCTGCCAGCCGAGCTCGTCGCCACCGCCGCCGAAGGCCTGGCCGAGCAGCGAGAAAGGGGAGGCGGCGGCCTTGGCGATGGTGTTGGTCAACACGTTCAGCACGACGCGTCCGATGCGGAACTTGGGATCGTCCAGACTGCCCTCCACGGGCACGTCGAGAACGATGCGGCCGCGGGGGTCGCGCAGCAGGGCTAGGGCGAGGCCGAGGGGCAACTTGGTGCCGTCCGGGCTGCCGTTTTCGCGGCCGAGGTGGAAGCGATCAAGCGTCACGAGCGTGTCCATGTCCACGCGCCGTTCCTCGAGGCGCGCGGTGATGACGAGGCTGAGATTGCCGCCGGCGAGGTCACGACCGGCGAAGCGCGCGATGTAGGGGCCGGCGCCGGGCTGGAGGTCGATGCCGTTGGTGTCGATCTTCAGATCCACGAAGGCGGGCGTGCCGAGGGGGTTGAGCTTGCCGGTCACGGCGACGGGCGCGACGCCGTCCACCCGGCCGCGTAGGTCCACGTCGGCGCGGCCCAAACTCTCGGTGGAGAGGCCGCTCACGTTGCCGCTCAGGCCGACGAGCGAGGCGCGGGCGGCGGGGCGGATCGAGCGGTCTTCGAAACGGAGGGCGGCGTTCTCCAGCTCGAACCGATCCACGGTGAGGGCGAGGCCGAGCGGCATCGCGCTTTTCGGCACCACGTCGCCGGTGAGCGGGCCGCTGGTCGGTTTGGTGGCGGGCAAATCCTGCGGGCGCCGCACCGGAGGCGCGGAAGCGGCGGAGGAGGCCGAAGCGGTCGGGGAACCGTCCCCGCCCGTGCCGGCCTGCGCGATGCTGAGGGTGCCGTCGGCCTCGATGCGCAGCTGCGCGGCGGGATCGACCCAGCGCACGAGGTCGGCGTGCACGGCGAGCGGCGCGGAGCTGAAGCGGAGACCGGAGACGGCGAGGTCGGTCCATTTGACGAAATCGCGCCCGAGTTTGCCGTCCACGGTGTGCAGGCCCGCCAGGCCGACCTCGCCGGTGAGCTCGGCGGCGCCACCCTCGGCGAGGACCACGCGACCCCGACCGCGCAGGGTGCCGCCGGCGAGGCGCGCGTAGATCGCGGACTCCAGATAGGGCGCGAGGGGCGTGAGCGAGATTTTGGCCAACTCGAACGCGAGCTCGCCGGCCAGCGGTTGCGGTGCCAGCGAGCCGGTGACGACTAGGCGCCCTTCGTCGGGCAGGGACAA
This sequence comes from uncultured Akkermansia sp., assembly GCA_966252115.1. Taxonomy (GTDB): domain Bacteria; phylum Verrucomicrobiota; class Verrucomicrobiia; order Opitutales; family Opitutaceae; genus IMCC26134_A. The sequence goes on along the minus strand of CBINNW010000004.1, from coordinate 103,863 downwards.
ATCGAGCGAGAGCGGGAGAGGTTTTTCCAAGGCACCCGAATCGAGCTCGCGCAGGGTGAAGGCGAGCGATTCCACACGGTGCTCGATGGGGCGCGGGGCGGACCGGTCGAGCAGGGAGAGGCGGGCGTCGGCGATGGCGAATTCCCCCACGGTCAGGCGGGGGGCGGGAGCGGCGGCTGCGGTGCGGGCGGCGGAGGCGGGCCCGGTTGCCGGCTGGGCGGCGGGGGCGGATCCGGCGGGGGACGCCGGGGCGAAGAGGCGGGCGAGGTCGATGGCGCCGGCGGCGTCGCGTTCGGCGCGCACCCGGAGGCCCTCCAGCGAGACGCGGCCAAGGTCGGCGCGGCGGGCAAGCGAGTCGGCGGTGATGCCGGAGATGTGCAGCCGGCGCAGCGCGAGCGCGTCGGCCTCGACGCCCGGCGCGCCGAAACGCAGCTCGCGCAGGGTGAACTCGCCGCCGTCGAAGGTCACCACGGGTTCGCCGTCACGCAGCTCGAAGGTGTAGCGCCCGGCGAGGTCGGCGACGGCGGAGCGGAGTTCGCCGGCGAGCAGGTGGTGGTAGTAGGGCGAGAGCCGGGCGAGGTCGATGTTGGCCAGGAGAAGTTCGCCCTGGGATTTCGCGGGGTCGGCGGAGACGGTGCCCTTCCAGGCGAAGCGTTCGCCGGCGGCGGTGACGGCCTCGAAATTGTAGGGCGAGTTGGGGTCGCCCACGGTGCGGAAGTTCGAAAGCGTGAAGGTCAGCGGCCCCACCCGCGTGGCAAAGGGGCTCGCGTGGCTGGCGTCGGCGAAATCGATCTCGGCGTCGGTGACGGTGAGCCGGGCGATGGCGAGCGGACGGGGCGGCGGCGCCTCGGACGGCCCGGCGGCGGAGGCGTCGGCGGCGTCGGAGGTCGCCTCGGTGTCGGAGTCGGAAGCGGCGAGGCGGGCGACGATGTCGTCGAAGTTCATGCCGCCCTCGGCGCTCTTGCTCACGCGGGCGTGGAAGCCGTCGAGCGCGATTTCCTGAAACCCGATTTCGCCCGCGAGCAGCGACCAGGAGTCGAGGTTCACGTGCAGGCGCCGCCAGCCGGCGAAGTTTTCCGAAGGCGACGCCGGGGCCGATGTCGGGGCGGACTCGGCTATGGCGAAATCCTCGACCGTGGCGGAGAGCACGAGCGGGTTGATGCGGACGCGGCCGATGCTCACTTCGCGACCGAGCGTCTCGGAGAGCCGCTTGGTGGCCTGGGCTTTCACGATGGGCGGCAGGCCGAGGAAACCGAACAACACCAACGCCGCCAACACGCCGCCGGCGATGAACCAGGCGCGGAAACGCCGCCACAGGGAGGGGCGACGGCCTCGCTGCGCGCGCAGTTCCTGCAAGGACGGCGCGGCGGAGGACGAGGACGAAGCGGAAGGCTCGGGCGGACGGCTCATGATGGGAGCCGCCAAGGAACGCCTTCACGTCCCCTGCGGCAAGCAGGGCCGCCGGGGTATAAACCTACATCCGGCGATAGCCGCGACTTTACCAGTTATGGGAACGGATCGAGGTTTACGGTGGGCGGTTGGCAGGACCGCCGCGAAGGGCGAAGGGGCGGTGTTCGCCGCCCGAGGGGCGCTCGCGGAGCGAGCGCCCTACTTTTCGGCGGCGGGGCGCCCAGGGCAACGCGCCAAACCGGCGCTCACGGAGTGAGCGCGCTACCTTCCGGTGATCCGGCATAAAGTCTCAGCCTGCTTGTGCCGCGCGCCAGAGCAGGAAGACCAGCAACTGCGCGCTGAAGACCCGCAGGAGCATGACGAAAGGATAGACCGCCGCGTAGGCCACCGCGGGCGCGTCGCTCTGGGTGCTCTGCTGGGCGAAGGCCAGCGCGGGCGGGTCGGTCATCGAGCCGGCGAGCAGGCCGCAGAGCTCGGCGTAGTTCACCTTTTTCCAGGCACGCGCGAGGATGCCGATCAGCAGCAGCGGAACGGCGGTCACGAGGGCGCCGTAGCCGAGCCAGAGCACGCCCTCGCCCTCCAGCAGGATACCGACGAATTTCTCGCCCGACTTGATGCCGACCGCGGCGAGGAAAAGCGTGATGCCGATCTCGCGCAGAGCGAGGTTGGCGCTCGGCGGCAGGTGCCAGACCAGCGGGCCCGTGTTGGCCAGACGCGAGAGCAGGATCGCCACCACCAGGGGGCCGCCGGCGAGGCCGAGCTTCACCGCGGCGGGCAAACCCGGGATGAGGAGCGGGATCGAGCCGACGATGACGCCGAGCGCGATGCCGATGAAAAACGGGATCGGGTGCGGGTGCTCGAGCGCCTTGGGCGAATTGCCCACCAGCTTCGCCACCTCCTCGATGCCGGGCGCCTCGCCCACCACCATGAGCAGGTCGCCGAACTGGATGCGGAAGCCGGCGTTGGGGGTGAACTCCAAGCCCTGACGCGTGACGCGGGTGACGATGACGCCGTGCTGCGCGAGCACCGAGATCTCGCCGAGCGCCTTGCCCAGCACCGCCCCCTGCGAGACGAGCAGGCGACGGTTGACGACGTTGCCCGGCAGCGCCTTCAGGTCCACGCCGGTCTCCGCGCCCACGACCACGCGCAGGGCGTCCAGCCCGTCCTCGGGACCCACCGCGTGCAACACGTCGCCGAGCGCGAGCTCGGTCTCGGGGCGAGCCACCGCCACCACGCCGCCGCGGGAAAAGCGGGAGATCACCACGCCCGAGCCGGCGAGACCGGGGATGGCCGAGATGCGGCGGCCGGCGAGGTTGGTGTTGCGCACCTCGAAGTTGCGGCCGGTGGGCGGCGGCACGGAGGGTTTCAGCGCCTGCTCGGCGGCCCGCACCTCGGCGGCGACATCCACCCGGAAGAGGGTCCGCACCGTGAGCATGGCGAGGATGATGCCGAGGATGCCGAAGGGATAGGCCACGGCGTAGGCGAGGCCCTGGATGGCGGTGGCGTCGGGCGCGGCGCCGACCTGGCGCAGCGCCTCGCCGGCGGCGGCCAGCGAGGGCGTGTTGGTGGTGGCGCCGGAGAGCAGGCCCGCGCCGGCCGGCAGGTTGACGGCGCCGCCGAGGATCAGGGCCGCCGCGATGGCCGCGCCGGAAAGCACGATGGCGGCGGCGAAGCCGTTGAGCACCAGACCGCGCGCCCGCAGCGAGGCGAAAAAGCCGGGGCCGATTTGCAGGCCCAGCGTGTAAACGAAGAGGATCAGGCCGAACTCGCGAATGAACTCCAGGACGTGGTGGTCCGGCGCGAGTTTGAAGTGGCCCAGCGCCAAACCGGCGAAGAGCACGCCCGCCACACCGAGGCCGACGCCTCGCACCTTGAGCTTGCCCAGAGCGGTGCCGACCGCGCCGGCCACGGCGAGCAGGATGACGGTCCGCGCGACGGATTCGTTGAGGAACAGATTCGATAGCCAGTCCATATCCGCAGTTTAGCACGAGGCGCGCCCACGGTCCTGCTCATATTTTGGCGAGCTTCGTGCGCGCCATTTCGACGCCGGGGAGATGCGGGAAGAGGCGTGTGGAGGCGAGGCGAGAACCGCGCGAAGAGGGCGAGGCATGCGGGTGCGTCGGGGCATTCCCGCTCGCGCTCAAGGTGCGCGCTATCCCGGAAATTGGCCGGGGACGGCCAACACTACACAGGCACGTTGGCCGAGGACGGCCAACGCCACGCAAACAGCCGGATCCTCCCATGGATTTGAGCGTTCAGCTTGGACACACATGGGAATCACGCGCCGAATTTCCGCAGATACTTCAGCGCCACCTCGAACTCCTTCGGCGGCGGCGCGGTGATGGTGAGCGGCTCGCGGGTGAGCGGATGGGTGATGGTGAGCGCGCTCGCGTGCAGGGCCAGCCGGTCGATCAGGGGGCGCTCGTCCTCGCGGCCCTTGTAGCCGCGCTTCAGATCCGACAGGCGCAGCGTCTGCTCCGGCACGCCGTAGAAGGGGTCGTTCAAGATCGGCGCGCCCGAGGCCGCCAGATGCACGCGAATCTGGTGGGTGCGCCCCGTCTGCGGCGCGCACTCGACCCAGGCGAAACCGCGCCCGCGCCGGTCGCGGAAACGCTCCAGCGTGCGCACCAACGTGAGGCTGGCCTTGCCGCCGCGTCGTTTGAAAACGCGCATGCGCCCCGGTTGCTGCTCGTCCTCGCCGAGCGCGAGTTCCACGGCGAACTCCGCCGGGAGTTGCCCCGCCTCGTCGCGTTGCACGCGGCCGACCTTCATGGCCTCGTCGGCCGGCGGCACGTAGGCGAAGGCGTGGTAGATTTTTTTGGCGGTTTTGCCCTGAAACTGGCCGGAGACAAAATCCAGGGCGGGTTTGGTCTTGGTGCAGAGCACGACGCCCGAGGTGTCGGCGTCGAGGCGGTGGACGTTGGCCACGTGGTCGCCGAGTTTTTCATGCACCATCGTCATCAGGTTGGCGCGCGCCTTGTCCCAGCGGTCGGGCGCGATGAGCAGGCCGCTGGGTTTGTCGAAGGCGATGAGGACCTCGTCCTCGTGAAGGATGGCGGGAAGCATGCGGGAAAACAAAACGAGCCCGGCAGCCAAACGCATCGCCGGCCCGGGAACGAGAACGAAGCGGCGTCGCGTCCGCGCGTCGCGGGGGCGGATGGCGCCCGACAACAGGGATGCTCCTTTATGGAGCGCGGCGGCACGACGACGCCGTGGACGGCGCGGCACGACGCCCCGCTCCTCCGTGCAGGCGGCCGAGGCCGCCGGTCAAAAGCGGCGACATGTCGCCGCACTCCACAGGGTTGTCGTCCCCTCCCCCGCCGCGTCTTCGGGCCCCGGACCGTCCCGTTTGCGACGCCGGAGTGACGCGGGGGTGAAGACGCGGTGACACCGCCGCGCGGAGCTTGCCGCCCCGTCGCGCGCCGGGCCTCTCCTTCCGCCTGCCTCCTCGCCACCTCCTCTCCATGCCCGCGCCGAGCTTCGCCGCCGCCCTTTCGCTGTTGGCCGTCGTCCGCCAGACGCCTCCGGCCCAGCCGCTCCGCACCCTGCTGCGCACCACCAGCCGCCGCTTCAGTCCGCCCAGGCGCGAGGTGCTCAGCTCCGCGCCCGGCCCCGCCCTGCGCGCCGCCCTCGACCGCGGCGAGGGTCCGCCCGAGGCGCTGGCCACCGTCTGGCGCGAGCCGCGCCGGGGGCCCCGCCCCACGCTCGTGCTCGGCGGCTTCGTGCCCGACGCGGGCGAGCAGGTGTATCTGCTACGTGGATACCTGTCGCGGCGGGGCTCGGTCTATCATCTCGACTACCCGAAGGGCGATTTTTCCGCTTCGCTGCTGGCCGCCCAGCTCGACGATCTGGTGGAGGACATCGCGCGGCGCGAGGGCGCGCCGCCCGTGGTCGTGGCGGTGAGCTTCGGCGCCGGGGTGGCGCTGGACTGGCTGCGCCGGGTGCGGCTGGCCGGCCGGAGTCCGCCCGGGATCGCCGGCCTGGTGCTGGTGAGCCCGGTCTGCTGCGTGGAGGACATCATCGCGCCCGGTGAGGCCAAACCCTCCACGCTGCTCGGGCGCGCGCTGCTGCCCCTTTTGGAGGCGAGCGAGGACGGCGCGGCGGCGGCCGTGGAGCGGGCGCGGCAGATCTTCGCCCGCATGTTCGAGGCCGGCACGCAAAACAAGGCCGCGCTCGCCACCCTGCTCACCCGCGCCGAGCTGCTGGAGCTGCGCACCGCGGTGTCGCGCACGCTCGCGACCGTCACCCCGCGCGGCGCGCGGGCGCGGGTGCGGGCGCTGCGGGCGATGGCCTCGCCCTCCAGCTACCTGACGCCCGAGCTGTTGCCCCTGACCGAGGCGCCGACCCTCGTGCTCTACGCGGAGAAGGAGGGCGCGGTGATCAGCGCGCGTTCCCCGGCCCGCTTCGCCCTGGAGCGGGCCTGCGGGGCCTTTTTCCCCAACGGCGTCTGCCGCGTGGTGAGCAACCCGCGGGGCGCTCCGGTGCAGCACGCCTCGCTGATTTTTCACGTGGAAAACTTTCTCCCCTGGTTCGGCCGTTTTTATCGCGGCCTCAAATCCCGCAAAGCGCTGCGCACACCGTGAATTCCCTTGCGACGCCCCCCGCCGGGGACTTGCTCGACGAGACCGCAGGAAACAGCGCCTCGCCGATGCTCAACCCGCCCAAATCCCTGCTCGCCTTCGGCGCCGGTCTGCTCGGCGCGCGGGCCGTCCGGCGCATGCGGCCGAGCGGCTGGGCGCTCGACGCGCAGCGCAAACACGTGCTCGCCCTGCGCACCGCCTACGCCCGCACCGCCTACGGGAAGAGCCACGGCATCGAGCCGGGCATGGGCGACGCCGCCTGGCGCGAGCGCGTGCCGTTGCGGACCTACGAGGGCTTCGCACCGCACATCGAGCGCATGAAGCGCGGCGAGGCGGACGTGCTCTGGCCCGGGCGTTGCAGCTACTTCGCCGTCTCCTCGGGCACCACCGCCGGACGCACGAAATACCTGCCGGTGACGGACGCGATGATCGCGCATTTCCGGCGGGCCGGGCTCGACTCGCTTTTTTATTATTCGGCGCGCGCGGGCCGGCCGACGGTCTTCGGGGGCAAGCACCTTTTCCTCGGCGGCGCGACGGCGCTCGAGCCCCTGCCCGGCGCGGACTCGCATCCGGCCTTTGCCGGCGATCTGAGCGGCATCACCGCGCTGCACCTGCCCGGCTGGGCGGAGAAACACCTCTACGAGCCGGGCGCGGAGATCGCGCAGATGGCGGACTGGCCGGCGAAGATCGCCGCCATCGCGCGCCGCTGCGCCGACCGCGACGTGCGCATGCTGGCGGGCATCCCGAGCTGGGTGCTCATCCTCGCCGCCGCCCTGCTCGACGAGCGGGCGCGGGGCGCGGGCGGCGCGCGGCCGACGACGCTGCGCGAGATCTGGCCGCACTTCGAATGCCTGGTGCACGGCGGCGTGCCGATCGGCCCCTTCGCGGAGGAGCTGCGCGCGGTGTGCGGCGCGGGCGTGCGTTTCCACGAGGTGTATCCGGCGTCGGAGGGTTTCATCGCGGCGCAGGACGCGGAGCCCGAGGCGGGCCTGCGGTTGATGGCGGACGCCGGCATCCACTACGAGTTTCTCCCGTTGCACGAGTTCGAGGAGAGCCGGATCGAGCACCTGGGCGGCCGGGCGGTGCCGCTGGAGGGAGTGCGCACGGGGGTGGACTACGTGCTGATCATGAGCACGCCGGCGGGGCTCGCGCGCTACGTGATCGGCGACGTGGTGCGCTTCGTGTCCACGGAGCCGGCGCGGCTCGTTTACACCGGGCGGACGAAGCTTCAGCTCAGCGCCTTCGGCGAGCACGTGATCGAGAAGGAGCTCACCGACGCGCTCACCACGGTCTGCGCGCGCCACCACTGGCAGGTGGTGAATTTTCACGTCGCGCCCGTTTTCGCGAACTCGCTCATCGGCCAGAAACGCGGCCACCACGAGTGGTGGGTGGAGCTGCGCGCCGGCACCCGCGAGACGCCCACGGGGCCCTTCCTCGCCGAGGAGCTCGACCGCGAGCTGCAACGCCTCAACGACGACTACGAAGCCAAGCGCCGGGGCGGCGGCCTCCAGCCGCCGACGGTGCGGCTGGTGATGCCGGGCGTTTTTGAGCAGTGGCAACGCGCGGCCGGGCGCTGGGGCGGGCAAAACAAGATGCCCCGTTGCCGCGGTGATCGTCAGGTGGCGGACAAGTTGGCCAAGCTAGCTCGTTTCCACGACGCGGCTTAGGACGCCCCGCCCGCGCCGCCGGCGATAAGGCCGGCTGTTGCGGCGCGCGCCGGGCTCGTATGGCGGGTGATAGCGAAAAAACTCGCCGCGCCCGCCGCGTCGGCTGGCACGCGGGATGCAATAAGGGAGGTGTTCTTACAAAGACTTCCCTGCCTCGGCAGGGTTTCAGGGGTAACATGGATGTTCGGCCGTCGAGCCGAACCAGACAAATAAAGGGCCCGCCGTTTAGGGGTAATCGGCGGGCCCTACTTGTTTTTGGGAGCGGGCGGGCCGGGCTGCTCAGCGGAGCGGCCGGGCAGCCCGACCAACGGTCGGGCCCACAGGGTTCGACGCCCATACCGGCGGGGATCGGCTATCGCGCCACCGCAGCCGAGCCCGAAGGCCGTCGCCGCATCAGCCCTTCACCGCGCCGCTGGTCAGGCCGGAGATGAACTCTTTCTGGAGCAGCAGGAAAAGCGCGAGGACGGGCGCGATCGACACGAGCGTGCCCGACATGACCAGGCCGTAGTCGGTGCCGTAGAGACCGCGGAGCTGGTTCATCGTCACCGAGAGCGGGAACGAGCTCGGCTCCTGCAAGACCACCTGCGGGCCGATGAAGTTGTTCCACGCGCCGAGGAACACGATGATGAGGTAGGCGCCGATCATCGGCCGGACCAGCGGCAGCACGATGGTGAAAAAAATCCGGATCTCGCCCGCGCCGTCGATGCGCGCGCTCTCGATCAGGGTCGCGGGCACCGAGTTCAGCATCGCCTGGCGAAAGAGAAACACGCCGAAGGCGGGCGCCGAGGCCGGCAGGATGAGGCCGGCGTAGCTGTCGAGCAGGCCGAGGTCGTGGAGCAGCTTGTAGCCGGGCGCGAGGAGCAGGGGCCACGGTATCACCAGCGCGGCCAGGACGAGGCCGAGCACGAACTCGCTGCCGCGGAAGCGAAACTTCGCCAGCGCGTAGCCGGCGAGCGCGCAGCAAAAGGTCGCGAGCAGGGCCGAGACCGAGGCGAAAAAGATGGAGTTCACCATCGCGCGGCCGAGGGCGAGCTCGGTGAAGAGGCGCACGAAGTTGGCCAGGGTCAGCCGGTCCCAGCCGATGCCGAACAGGCCGTCGCCGGCGGGGAGGAAGTGCGAGGTGAAGATGTCGGTGTTGGTCTTGAAGGCCGCGCAGAGCAGCCAGGCGAAGGGCACGCAGGTCAGCGCGCCGAAGAGCACGAGCCCGGCATAGACCGGGAGGAGTCGCACGGTGCGGCGTTGGTCGGGGCTCATGGTTCAGCTCGCCTCCTGACGACGGTTGATGCGGCGTTGCAGCAGCGCGAAGGCGCCCATGACGAGGGCGAGGAACCAGCCGATGGTGCTCGCGTAGCCGAGGTCGCCGGTCACGAAGCCGGTCTGGTAGAGATACATCACGATGGTAAGGCCGCGGTTGTCGGGGCCGGGTCCGTTGAGCAGCACGAAGGGCAGCTCGAACAGTTGCAGACTGCCCAGGGTGGAGAGCAGGACCACGAAGGAGCCGACGGGCAGAATCTCGGGCAGGATGACGTGCCGAAAACGCGCCCAAGGGCCGGCGCCGTCCAGCGCGGCCGCCTCCATCAGCTCGGCCGGCACGCCCTGGAGCGCGGCGAGGAAATACACCATGTTGAAGCCGACGTAGAGCCACAGCGCGGCGAGGATGAGCGCCGGCATGACGTGGACCTGGAGCCAGGGAAACTCCGGATCGAAGGCGGGGAAAAACTCGTTGAGCACGCTGTTCACCAGCCCGGTGTGGGGCGCGAAAAGCAGGCCGAAGAGGATGGCGACAAACACCAGCCCGACCAGCGAGGGCGCGAAAAACACGAGCCGGAAAAACGCCCGCCCGCGCAGGCCCGGCCGGTTGAGCAGAAGCGCCAGCCCGAGCGAGATCGGCAGTTGGAGAAACACGGACGCGGCGGCGAAGACGAAGGTGTTGCGCACCGCCTTCCAAAAGAGCGGATCGCCGAGCATGAACCGAAAGTTGTCCAAGCCCACCCAGGCGGTGCTCTTCGGCCCGAAGGTGATCTGAAAGGCGAGCGTGCAGGATTGAATCAGGGGCCAGACCAGAAAGACGCCGAAGGTCAGGATAAAGGGGGCGAGAAAGAGCCAGGGAACCCAGAGCGGTTCGGCGCGATAGGGGCGGGTCGGGACGGGCATGCGGTGGGGGCGAAAATGATGAATTATGAATGGAGAAGCATGAAGGGATGGGCGCGGCGGGCGGATGCCGGGGGGGGGGGGCGGCGCTCGCCGCGGTTTTGGCGAATCTCAATCCTTCATCCCCGCGATTCCTCGATTCCTCCGGCGTCGCGCCGCGCTTCGCGCTCGGAGGCGTCGGCCGGCGCGAGGAACACGTTGCGCCCGATCTGTCGGGCGGTGAGGCGTTGGGCCTCGCGCAGGCGGGCGCGGGCGTCGTCGAGCAAGCGGGCGGGATCGCCGATCTGCTCGCGCCCGGCGCGATCCACCAGGGCGAGGAGCGCGTCCGACACGCGCTCGAGCGCGAAGCTCTGGTAGGGCGAGCTGGTGCGGGGCGGGATGTGGGCCGCCTGCTCGATGTAGAGCCGCCCCACGTGCTGGCCGCCGAAGTAGGGATCGGGTTCGTGAAAAGCCGGGTGCGACCAGGAGCTTTTCACCGGCGGGATGATCGTGGTGGCGCGGAAGAATTTCGCGTGGGTTTCGACGTCGAGGTAGAGCCGCTTGGCCAGCTCCCAAGAGGCCTCGAAATCCTCCGTGGCCTTGGGGATGGCGAGCATGGTGCCGCCGAGGGTCGAGGTGCGCCGGCCGCCCTTTTTCCAGGCCGGCAACGGCATGAGGCGGAGTTTTCCGGCCAGGCCCGGCATGTCGAACTTCCAGCGTCCGGCCAGCCAGTCGGGCATGAGGGCGCAGACCACGGTGCCGCGGAGGCGGAGGGTGTTTCCGGCGGCGTTGAAATCGAGCACGTCCAGCGCGATGCGCTCGGGGCCGGCGCACCAGGTGGCGAGCTCGGCGAGCACGCGGGCGTTGATCTCGGAGTCGATGACGAGGTTCTCGTTTTCGTCGAAGAAGGTGCCGCCGGCCTGGAGGATCAAGGCGTCGAGAAGCACCAGATTCGTGGGCCAAAAATTGATGGCGTAGCGGTCGGCGCGACCGTCGCCGTCCTTGTCCGCCATGAGCGGGCGCATCGCCTCGCGAAAGTCGTCCCAAGTCTCGACCTGGGTCATGTCGATGCCGGCCTCGTCGGTGAGGTCGGACCGATACACGAGCAGGATCGGGTGCACGTCGTGGGGAATGCCAAACACCCGCCCGCGCGAGATCCACGGCGCGAAGGAGGGCCCGTTGATCGCCTCCATGAGCCCCTCCGCCTTCAGCCGCTCGGTGAGATCGTGAAAGCCCACGTCCTCCAGCGGTCCGGTGAACGTGCGGGCGGCGACGCCGCGCTCCACCTCGACCAAATCCGCGACGGGGGTGCCCGACATCACGGCGGAGAGCAGCCGACGCTCCAGCGCGGCAAAATCGAGCAGCACCGTGCGCGCCTGCTTTTCGGGCTCGGCGTGCTCGCGGTTCCACTGATCGATGACCGACACGTAGGTCGCCTGGTGCGGCTCGGCGAAAATCCAGAGCGAGAGGCCCGTCCGGTCCACCGCCGGACGCAGGAGGATAAGCGCAGCGGAGCCGAGGGCGAGGACGAGCAGGAGCCAAACCGCGGGGGTGGTCCATCCGAGGAAAGCAAAAAAACGACGGGGGGCGGGCATCGCGACGAAGGGGGTTTCGCAGGCGTCCGGCAGGACGATCCGCAGGGTCCGCCGACGCTGGGGAGGCGTCGGCGCGGCAGGCAAGGAGCAAGGGCCACGATTGGACGATTCGCCGTTGTTGCGAGACGATTGGGAGACGTTTTCCGAAACGCTCCGCGCCACCTCGGCCGTGGCCCGAACCTCTCGCGCAGAGGCTCGGACGCGGCGCGCGCGTCAAGGCTGGTCTCGCGGAGGCGCCGCCGCCGGCGACGCGGTCGGACGCAGCGAGAGCGGCAGCAAAATAATCAGGCCCACCAGGAAAAAAACCGCGTTGACCAATATCGCCGCCCGGAAGCCAAACAACCACGCGACACCGCCAAAGATCGGCTGCCCGACCACGCCGGCCAGTTTGCTGAAAAAGCCCCAATACCCAAAAAACTCGCCGCTCCGCCCCGGCGGCGTGAACAGCGCCACGACCGCGCGTCCGCCCGATTGCAGGGAGCCCATCGCGATGCCCGCCCCGACACCGATGGCATAGAAAAACCCCTTGGTCTGACAAAAATACCCGCCCACGCAGACCGCGATCCAGAGCAACAGGGCCAGGGCCAGCGCCGGCTTGGGGCCGACCTTGTCCTGCAGGAAACCGAAACCCGAAGCCCCCGCCACCCCGGCAAGCTGCAACACCATGAACAAAAGGATGTTTTCCTTCTGCGAGAGATGCAGCACCTGGTCGGCGAACTGCGAGGCGAAGGCGACCACCGCGGTGAGCCCGGCGGTGGCGAAGAACAAGGAGATGAAAAACACGCCCAGGGTGCGATGCGTGCGGAGCGCGCGCAGCGAACGCAGGTTTTCGCCCCAGCTGGCGGCGACCAGCCCCACGCCCGGCGGGAGCGGCCGCGGCACCGCCCGTTCGCGCAGGAGCAGCAGCGTCGGCAGGGCGGCCAGCGCGAAGAAGGCGCCCGTCATCACGAACACCGTCGGCATCGGCAGCTTGGCGCCCTCGATCATCCACAGCGCGAGCACGAGGCTCAACAGGCCGCCGAAGTAACCAAAGCTCCAACCGTAGCCGGAGATGCGGCCCGCCGTTTCCGGCGTGCTGATCTCGGGCAAAAAGCCGGCGCAGATGTTTTCACTGAGGTAAAAAGCCATCGTGCCCACGGCCACCAATCCGAGCGCGAGCCCCACCTCGCCCGGACCCACGAAAAACAGCGCCGCGGTCGAGACGGCGCAGAGCCCGGCGGTGCCGGCGAGCAGGGTCTTCTTGTTGGCCCGGATGTCGCACATGGCGCCGACCAGCGGGGAGACGAGCAACACGGCCAGCTGGGCGAGCGCCAGAGTGAGTCCCCACCACGCGGCGGCGGCGGGATTCTTGTCCGCGACCACGTTGGCGAAATACACCGAGTAAACGACCGTGATGATGATCGTCGTGTAGGCGGAGTTCGCGAAATCGAAGCAACACCAGCCGAAGATCTCGCGGCCCTTGGCCGGGGGAAACTGCGCGGGAGAAGCGGGCGGCGGGACGGCGGTCGGGTCGCTCATGCGAGGGGCGATGAACACGTCGGCGCGAAACGTGGCAACCGTTCTCGGCAAGCACCTGGGACGCGGGCCTCGCCCCCGGAATCCCGCCCCCCACCCCGCCGCGCCGCCGTCCGGTGCCCGATCCGAGCCCGACGTTGCGGCCGGCGGCTTTTCGCCTTCGCTGGGCGCAGCATGAAAAAACTCATCAAGCTTCTCGTGGTGCTGCTCCTGCTCGGCGTGATCGCGGTCGTGGCCCTGGGCTTTTTCCTCGGACCGATCGTGAAAAAGGCGGTCAACACCGTCGGGCCCAAAATCACCGGCACGCCGGTCGAGCTCGCCGACGCCAAAATCATGGCCTTTTCCGGCAAAGGCACCCTGGCGGGCCTCTTCGTGGGCAACCCCGAAGGCTGGACCGGCGACAAGGCCTTTTACCTCGGCACGATCCGCGCCGATCTCAACCCGGCTTCCCTCCTGGGCGATCCGCTCGTGGTCAACGAGGTCTTCATCGACAGCCCCGAGTTCGTCTATGAGCGGCGTCTTCTGGGCGGCAGCAACATCGACGCCCTGCTCAAGCAGATCGAAACCAACACCGGCGGCGGCACCAAAACCCCGCCCCCGCCCGCCGAGGGCGAAAGCGCGGGGGAGCCGCGCAAGTTCATCGTAAAGTCCTTCCGCCTGCAAAACGCGTCCATGTCCCTGATGGCGGCGGGCCAGACGCTGTCGGTGCCCCTGCCGCCCCTCACCCTCACCGATCTTGGCGTCGCGGAGGGGGGCCTCACGGCCGACCAGCTCGCCACCGCCGTCCTCAAACAGGTCCTGGCCCAGATGGGCGTCGCGGCCGCCGAGGCGCTGAAGGACATGGGCGGAGCCGCCATGGAGGGCGGCGGCCAAGGCGTGAAAGACGCGGCCAAGGGCGCCTTGGACAAGCTGATGGGCAAGTGAACCGGGGCCCCGCGACCGCCCACCCCGCCGACCACGCGGGATCGCGCGGCACGCTCCGTTTTGGAATCGCCGCTTGTGATTGAAACCTTTTCTCATCTCCGACGTCAGAAGCGTCGGGCCCGTCGTTTCGGCGGGCTCCTTCGTAACCCGACAACCCAACAACCCCCATCTAATCCACCATGAAGAAACTCGTCATCCTCGTTTCCGCCCTCTCCATCGCCTCCCTCAGCTACGCCGGCGCCGGCTGCGGCGGCTCCTGCTCCGGCAAGAAGAGCACCGAGACCTCCGCTCCCGCCGACAAGGCTCCCGAGACCCCCAAGGCCTGAAGCCTTTCCGGGTAAGCAGAGAGACAGCGTTGGCCGAGGCCTCCTCGGCGGCCCCTCCGGGGCCCGCGGTTTCCGCACGGGTGAAGTGGCCAAAGCCGCTTCACCCTTTTTGTTTTTGGCGGTTTCGGGCGGCTCAAGCCGCGAGCCAGGCGTCGATGGCCTCGTTGACGGCGAGCATTTCCTCGTCGGTGCCGATGCTGATGCGCAGGAAACTCGCGGTCAGCGGATGCGAGGGGAAGGCGCGCACCAGGATGCGGCGCGAGACGAAGAAATCGTAGAGCGATTTCGCCACGGCCGGGCCGCAGTCGCCGCGCGCGTTTTTCGGCTCGGTGAAGAGGAAGTTGGCCTGGCTCTCGTAAGTGAACCAGCCGCGCGCCGTAAGCTCGCCATACCAGTAGTCGCGGGTGCGGATGATTTTTCCGATGATGCCGTCGTAGTAGCCGCCGTCCTCCAGCGCGGCGTGGGCGGCGGCCTGGCTGAGACGGTTGACGTTGTAGCTGTCGCGCACGCGGTCGAGCAGGTCGATGACCTCGGGGTGCGCCAGGCAGTAGCCCACGCGCAGACCGGCGAGGCCCTGCGCCTTCGAGAGGGAACGGGTGATGACGAGCCGCGGATGGGCGGCGAGCAGCGAGACGGCGTTTTCGCGCGCGAAGGGGGCGTAGGTCTCGTCCAGCACGAGCACGCCGGGGAAACGGTCGAGCAGGCCGGCGATCTCCGTATTGGAAAAACCGATACCGGTGGGGGCGTTGGGCGAGGTGAGGAAACAGGCGCGCGCGGGCGTGGCGGCGAGGGCCTCGACGGGCAGGCGCATGGAGCGGTCGAACTCCACGGGCAGGCAACGTCCGTCCTGGATCGCGACGAGCACCGGGTAGAGCGAGTAGCTCGGCAGGGTGAAGGCGGTGGGCGCGTCGGGGCCGCCGAAGACGCGCACGAGCAGGTTGAGCACGTCGTCCGAGCCGTTGCCGACGAGCACGTTTTTCTCGGTGAGTCCGTGGCCGTGGAGGCGCGCGACGAGCTGGCGCAGCGGGGCGGCCTTCGGATTGGGGTAGAGGCGCAGCTTTTCGCCGTGGTTGGCGAGCTCGGCCACGATGGCGGCGGCGGCGCGCGGACTGGGCGGATAGGGACACTCGTTGGTGTTGAGCTTGATCCAACCCGGTTCGGTCGGCTGAAGGCCCGGCGTGTAGGCGTGCATAGCCGCGACGTGCGGCAGGGCGAGTTCGAGCGGAGAAGGCATGGCGGAAGTCTCAGGTCAAAGGTCGAAAGTCAAAAGGTCGAAAGTCGAGTGCGGCGGCCAAAGGCCGCAGGTGTTGACCTGCGACCTCCAGACCTTGGACCTTCGACTTTCCGTCCCTTGAGGCGGCGCGGTCGCGCCTCAAACCGCGCGGATCTTCACGCTGCGGCCGTGGGCATCGAGCTTCTCCATCGCGGCGAAGGCGGCGACGATGGGGGCGGCTTTCTTGATGGAGGCCTTGTCGTATTTGATGACGCTGGTGCGCCGCATAAAATCGGCGACCCGCAGGCCGCTGAAGAAACGGCCCGCGCCGCCGGTGGGCAACACGTGGCTGGGCCCGGCGGCGAAGTCGCCGACGGCGGTGGGCGTGTGGTTGCCGATCATGATGGCGCCGGCGGTGGTGACGTCTTTCAGCAGGGTCTTTTGCAGCGTGTCCTTGACCAGCAGTTCGAGGTGCTCGGGCGCGACGAAATTGGCGACACGGGCCATCTCCTCCGGGGTCTTGGCGACCACGCCGACGAAGCCGGTGGCGAGGACCTTGGCGATTTTTTCGGAGCGGCCGACGAACTTGAGCTGCGAGGTGAGCTCGGAGCGCACGGACTCGAGCAACTCGGCGTCGGGCGCCACGAGATACACTTTTTCGCGACCGGAGCCGTGCTCCGCCTGGGCGAGCAGATCGGCGGCGGCGAAGACCAGGTCGGCGGTCTCGTCCACCATGACCATGACCTCGCTCGGGCCGGGGAGGGAGTCCACGCCGACGGTGCCGAAAACCTGGCGCTTGGCCTCGCAGACGTAGGCGTTGCCCGGGCCGTAGATTTTATCCACGGCGGGAATGCTCAGGGTGCCGTAGGCGGCGGCGGCGATGGCCTGGACGCCACCCACGCAATACACCTCGTCCACGCCGACCAGGTGCAGGGCGGCGAGAATGGAGTCGGAGACCTTGCCGGAGGCGTTGGAGGGGGTGAAGACGGCGATCTCGGGGCAGCCGGCGATCTTGGCCAGCGTGACGGTCATCAGCACGGTCGAGACCAGCGGCACCTCGCCGCCGGGCACGTAGAGGCCGACGCGGCGGATGGGATAAAAATTCTCACCGACGGAGGCGCCGTGCCCGCTCTTGGCCAGCCAGTTTTTGGGCAGGGACTTTTCGTTGAACTCGACGATGGCGTCGTGGGCGGCCTTGAGCGCCTTGGCATCGGCGGGGGGGATGCGTTTGGCGGCGGCGGCGATCTCGGTGGGCTTCACCCGAAAATCGCGGGCCCGGAGTTTGGCGCCGTCGAACTTGGCGGCGTAGTAGGCGACGGCCTCGTCGCCACGCTGACGAACGTCGGCGATGATGGCGGCCACGGCGTCGTGTATTTCCTTCGGGACGGTGGCTCCGCGGCAGAAGGCGGCGATATCGGACTCGAACGTTTTGGAGGCGGACTGAAGGACGCGCACGGCGGGTGATCGATGGACGGTTGAGCGGAAACGGGAGCGGACGAGGGGAGCGTGGACCGTGGCAGGACGGTGACGACGGAGCGAGCCGGGATTTCTGTCCGACGGGCGCCAAACGCGAAAAAACCGCGCCCGCGATCACGCGAGGCGCGGCGGGAATACCGGGGCGCGCGCACGGAACCGGAACCGCGGCGGTCCCGGCGATCCGCGACTGTCAGGATCCGACGGCGGGGCGAAAGCGGGGCGGCGGCGTCCCGCGAGGATCGAGCGGAGCGCGGATCAGTTGACCAAGGCCGGGATGGCGAAGGCCTCGGGCTCGACGGCGGGGTTGACCTCGACCTTGTCGAAGGTGACCCGAATCGTGCGCGAACCGCCATCCGGCAGGGGGTTTACGGTGACGATCTGTTTGGGGAAACGCAGGCCGCCGGCGCGAAGCTCGCCCTCCTCGCGGATCTGGGTGCCGCTTTCGGTCTCGGTGAGGACGAGCCGCCCGGTGGAGAGCTCGAAACTGCGGGTGAAAACGATCCCCGGTCCGTGGATGAACGCGATTTTCTGGCAGTTGACACCATCGACCGTCGCGGTGCCCCGATCCTCGACGCGGCCGCCGTGCGAGGCGATGCCACGATAGAAAGAGAGGTTTTCAAAGGTATTAGCCCGGAGCCGCTTGATCTGGTCGGGGCCGAGCAGGGTCACCCGCCATTGGGAGGCGTCGGCGGTGTCGGAAACGCGTTGCCAAGCATCGTAGCCGTCGAGCGCGGTGGTCTCGCTGCGCGTGCCGCTGGTGGCGGTAATCCGCTGGCAGTCGGGTTTTTGGAAGAGGATTTCCAAGCGGGCCGTGCTGTCTTCGCCGCCGGCGCCCTCCCCGACGACCTCCAGTTGACCGGTAAAACGAATCGCCTCGACCGCCTGCAGCGCGCTTTCCGCCCCGACGAAGGCCCGGGCTTTGTCCAGAATGGCCGGGTCGGCCCACAGGGAAGGCGCGACAAATCCGAGGGCAAAGGAGAGAAAAACGAAACAACGGGAACGCATCATCATGAGGGGAGACTTGGGGTGAGAAAGCCGTGAAGGCCGCCGGTTCCGCTGGCAAGGACGGGCACGGAGCGGAACCCGTTTTTCGCTTTTGAACCGGCGGCCTTTCCCGAAGTCGATCCAGCGGGCCCGAACCGGAACCCGGCCCCGGAGATCGCCCCGAGGCGCGGGGGAGGGCGGAAGGAAGGACGGATGGGGTGGCCGGCGACCGAGCGGCCCCATCACTCCCACTCGATGGTCGCGGGCGGCTTGGAGCTGATGTCGAGGAGCACGCGGGAGACGCCGCGGACCTCGTTGGTGATGCGCGAGGAGATTTTGGCCAGGAGATCGTAGGGCAGGCGGGCCCAGTCGGCGGTCATGGCGTCGCGGCTCTCGACGATGCGGAGGGAGACGACATCGGCGTAGTTGCGCTCGTCGCCGATCACGCCGACGGACTTGACCGGCAGGTAAACGGCGAAGGACTGCCAGACCTTCCAGTAGTAGCCGCTCTTCATCATCTCGTCCTGGAGGATGGCGTCGGCGGCCTTGAGCACGTCGAGCTTGGCCTTGGTGACCTCGCCGGCCACGCGGACGCCGAGGCCGGGGCCGGGGAAGGGCTGGCGCCAGACCACCTCGCGGGGCAGGCCGAGCGCCTCGCCGACGGCGCGAACCTCGTCCTTGAAGAGCTCGCGGAGAGGCTCGAGGAGCTTGAGTTTCATGCGCTCGGGCAGGCCGCCGACGTTGTGGTGGCTCTTGATGAGCGCGGCGGGGTTGCCGGCGATGGCGACGGACTCGATGACGTCGGGGTAGAGGGTGCCCTGGGCGAGCCACTTGGCGCCGCCGATGGAGCGTAGTGATTTTTCGAATACCTCGACGAAGGTGTTGCCGATGATCTTGCGCTTGGCCTCGGGCTCGGAGACGCCGTCGAGCCGTTTGAGGAAGAGCTTCGAGGCGTCCACCACGCGCAGGTCGATGTGGAAGTGGTCGGCGTAGAGTTTTTCGACCTGCTCGCGCTCGCCGGCGCGAAGGAGACCGTTGTCAACGAAGACGCAGGTGAGCTGCTTGCCGATGGCCTTGTGGATGAGGGCGGCCGCGACGGAGCTGTCCACGCCGCCGGAGAGACCGAGCAGCACGCGCTCCTTGCCCACGGTGGCGCGGATGTTCTCCACCGAGTGGACGATGTAGTCCTTGGTGGTCCAGTCCTGGGAGGCGCCGCAGATGCCGACGAGGAAGTTGCGGATGACGTCGATGCCGCGCTCGGAATGAAATACCTCGGGGTGGAACTGGATGCCGTAGAAATTGCGCTTCTTGTCCTCGATGACGGCGAACTCGGAGTTTTCGGTGGTGCCGATGGCGGTGTAGCCGGGGGGCAGAGCGATGAGTCGGTCGCCGTGCGAGTTCCACACCTTCAGCTTCTTCGGGAGGCCCTTGAAGAGGCGGCCGGGCTTCTGGAGGGTGAGGATGCCATGGCCGTATTCGCGATGGGTGCTCTTGGACACCTTGCCCCCGAGCAGATGCCCCTGGAGCTGGATGCCGTAGCAGATACCGAGGATCGGAACGCCAAGCTCGAAGATGGCGCGGTCCGGCATCGGCGCCTCCTTGGCGAAGACACTGCTGGGGCCGCCGGACAGGATGATGCCGATGACGCCGTCGGCCTTCAGCTGGGCCGCCGGGGTGCTGAAGTGGTAGATTTTGGAAAGCACCTGGCACTCGCGGATGCGGCGCGCGATGACCTGGGTGTATTGTGAACCGAAATCGAGGACGGCGATGGTCTGGGACATGGCGTTAAACGGAGAGCGAACCGCAGGGGAGGGTGCGGGCCAAGGAAGAAGCGCGGAGGGTCCGTGAAAGCCACCAAAGGACCGCAAGGGGCGGGGGGCGGCGCCAGCGGCGGCAGGGTGGTCGGGCGCCGGTCAGAAGCGCAAACGGTCGTTTTCCTGGCCGCAACGAGGGCACACGGAGCGGGTTTGTTCGCCTTGGATCACGTAAAGATGGGAACACCGCACGCACTGGAACGAGACGTGACGGCGTTCGGCCTCGAAACGCGCGTGGTCGCGGCGGTCGTAATACACCCAGAGGCCGAGAAAAATCGCGGCGACGAGGAAGCAGTAAATGACCGTGGCGGTGACGAGGTCCATGGGCGAGACGGCGACGCGGCGGATATGGGTCGGAAGGCGGGCGAGCGGGAGCCGAACTGCGGCGGGTCAGATACCGTTTTGGGTTTCGTTGTCCAGCAGACCGGCTCGCGGTCCCGATGCAGGCCCGGCTGTCGGCCGGGCAGCCCGACCAGCGGTCGGGCCTACACCTTCCGCTGTTTTTACAGAGCGGAAAGAAAAAGCGCCGTTCCCGCGGAGAGGAACGGCGCCTGGAAGAGCGGGTGCGGGCGAAGCGCGTTAGGCGGCGGGAGCGGCCTCGGCGGAAGCCGGGGTCTCGGTCTTGGCGGCGCCGGAAGACTTCTTGGTCTTCTTGTAGCCGGCGTCGTCGGCCTTCACGAACTCGATCTGGGCCATCTCGGCGGCGTCGTTGCGGCCGAGGGTGCCGAGCTTGTAGATGCGGGTGTAGCCGCCCGGACGGTTGGCGAACTCCTTGACGGTCTCGTTGAACAGCTTGGCGATGGCGGTCTCGTTGCGGACGTCCTTGAGCGCCATGCGGCGAAGGTGGATGGCGTCCTTCTTCTCGGCGGCGACCGAGGCCTTCTTGGCCTTGGTGATGACCTTCTCGATGAAGGGGCGCAGGGCCTTGGCCTTGGGCAGGGTGGTCTGGATCTTGCCGTGGTCGATGAGGGCGACGGCGAGGTTGCTGAGCATCGCGGCGCGGTGCTCGCGGGAGACGCCGAGGGAGGCGTGGTGTTTGTTGTGACGCATGGTGGGTTACGTATTCAGGTTTTGGTTACTTCCTCCGATCGGCAGTTCCGGTCGCAGCGTTGGGCGGCAGCGGACGGCGCGAAGGAAAAATGGGGCGGACGGGACGAAATCGGCGGCGGGATGACGAACAACCAAGGAGGCGGGAGGAGGCCCGCCCCCTTGGTCATTGGACATCGGTCATTACAGCGCCAAGCGTGATCAGGCTTCTTTCTTGGCCTCGAGGAGGCGCTCGTCGAACTTCATGCCCAGCGAGAGGCCGAGCTGCTCGAGCTTGTCCTTGATCTCGTTGAGCGACTTCTTGCCGAAGTTGCGATATTTGAGCATCTCCTGCTCGGTCTTCATCGCCAGCTCGCCGACGGTGGTGATGTTGGCGTTGTTGAGGCAGTTGGCGGCGCGGACCGAGAGCTCGATCTCGTTGACCGACATGTTGAGCAGCTTGCGGAGCTTGTTCTGCTCCTCGCTGACCTCGGACTGCTGGCTGTCGAACTCGAAGGTCTCGTCGCTGACGCGATCGAAAACGTCGAGGTGATGCTTGAGGATGGAGGCGGCTTGCTTGAGGGCGGAGTCGGGGTCGATGCGACCGTCGGTCCAGACCTCGAGGATGAGCTTGTCGTAGTCGGTGATCTGGCCGACGCGGGTGGCCTCGACGGCGTATTTGACGAGCTTGATGGGAGAGAAAAGCGAATCGATCGGGATGACGCCGATGGACTGCTCCTCCTTCTTGTTCTGCTCGCCGGGATAGTAGCCGCGGCCGGTCTTGATCTCGATTTCGGCGCTGAAGGGACGGGCCTTGTCGAGGGTGCAGATCACCTGGTCGGGATTGACGACGGTGACGTTGGCGTCGGCCTGGATGTCGGCCGCGGTGACGGGGCCTTCCTTGTTGACCTTGATCTGGAGGGTGAAGGTGTCGCGCTTTTGGCTGACGAGGAGGACCTTCTTCAGATTCAGGACGATGTCGGAGACATCCTCGACGACGCCGTCGATGGACTGAAACTCATGCTGCACGCCGTCGATCTTCACCGACGAGATCGCGCTGCCCTCGATGGACGAGAGAAGAACGCGACGGAGCGAGTTGCCTACGGTGTGCCCATAACCGGCCTCGAAGGGCTCGGCGATGAACTTGGCGTAGGTCGGGGAGGAGCCCTCCTCGACCTTGGTGAGTTTGTTGGGCAGTTCGAACTTTCCGAGACGTTTGGGCATGGCGTGGTTGGTTACTGCGTGGGAACGGGGGAAGGAGACGGCTAGGGGCCGGTCCTCAGAAGCGCGAGTAAAACTCGACGATGAGCTGTTCGTTGACCTCGGGAACCATCTCCTCGCGGGTGGGGAGGCGATTCACGACGGCCTTCAGCGCCTCGTTGTTGAGGGCCAGCCAGCCGGGGACGGCGCGGGCGCGGCTTTCCTCGAGGTTCTTGGTGACGAGCTGACGGGAGGCGGCGGCGTTGCGCACCTCGATCTCGTCGCCGACCTGCACGGAGTAGGACGGGATGTCCACCTTGTGGCCGTTGACACGGATGTGGCCGTGGCCGACCAGCTGACGGGCGGCGGCGCGGCTCTTGGCGAAGCCGAGCAGGTAGATGGTGCTGTCGAGACGGGTCTCGAGGAGCTGGAGGAAACGCTCGCCGGTGACGCCGCGCTCGCTCTTGGCGATCTCGAAGGTGCGGCGGAACTGGCGCTCGAGGAGGCCGTAGATGTAGCGCAGCTTCTGCTTCTCGTTGAGGCCGACGGCGTATTCGGAGAGCTTGCGGCGGAGACGGGGACCGTGCTGGCCGGGCGGATAGGGGCGACGCTCATACGCCTTGGTGGCGCCGAAGAGCGGGGTGTTGAAACGACGGCTGAGTCGGGTGGTGGGGCCGGTGTAGCGGGCCATGATGGGTGCCTATAAAGTTGAAGGTTGTAGTCCGTGGGTGGATACGCTCGGGCGGCTTAGCAGCGGCGGCGTTTCTTGGGGCGGCAGCCGTTGTGCGGAACGGGCGTGACGTCGATGATGGAGGAGATTTCCAAGCCGATGGCCTGGAGGGCGCGGATGGCGCTGTCACGGCCGAGGCCGGGGCCGGAGACGTGGATCACCACGTCTTTCAGACCGTGGGACATCGCGTTGCGGGCGGCGTCCTGGGCGACGACCTGGGCGGCGTAGGCGGTGGACTTGCGGGAGCCGCGGAAGTTGCACTTGCCGGCGCTCGACCAGGCGATCACGGCGCCCTTCTGGTCGGTGATGGAGACGATGGTGTTGTTGAACGTGGCGGCGATCTTGGCGATGCCGCTGGTGACGTTCTTGGAACCCTTCGCCTTGCGGATCTTGATCGTGCCCAACTCCTCCTTGAGGAGCTCTTCGGCGGTGGGCTGGCGGGCGACGCCGCCGACCAGCTCAACGGGCTTTTCGGCGGGCGCCGGAGCGGCGGTGCCCTCGGCGGCGGGCGCCACGGTGGCGGCGGCGGTTTTCTTGGGAGCCTTCTTGGCGGACTCGGCGGACTTGGTCTCTTCGGCCATGGTGATAGTCGGTTAAGGGTTGGTGTCTTACTTGGCCGCCTTGGTGACGCCGACGGTGCGGCGCGGACCCTTGCGGGTGCGGGCGTTGGTTTGGGTGCGCTGGCCGCGGACCGGGAGGCTGCGGCGGTGACGGATGCCGCGGTAGCAGCCGATGGCCTGGAGACGCTTGAGGTTGGACGTGAGCTCGCGACGGAGATCGCCCTCAACCACCCACTTGTGCTCGGTGATGATGTGGAGGATCTTGTTGAGCTGCTCCTCGGTCAGGGACTCCGCGCGGGAGTCGGGATCAATGCCGGCTTCGGCGACGATGAGGTCGGCACGGACGGGGCCGATGCCGTAGATGTAACGGAGGGAATACGCGATTTTCTTCTTCGCGGGAATATCTACACCGAGGAGACGTGGCATGGTGGAGGTGGTTTAGGTTAGGAGTTTGATGAAAAGACGGACGGAAAAGGGAAAAGGTGTGCGAGGTGCGGCTTGGGCGGTTCGCCGAAACTAGGCGGAAGGCGGCACGGTCAGAATCTCGGGGCCTTCCTCGCGGGTGAGCACGGTGTGTTCGAAATGGGCGGCGGGTGCCCCGTCGGAGGTCACGATGGTCCAACCATCGGAGAGGCACTTGGTGCGATGCGTGCCGAGATTGACCATCGGCTCGATCGCGAGGGTCATGCCGGGACGAATCTTGGCGCCGGAGCCTTTCCGCCCGAAATTCGGGATTTGGGGCTCTTCGTGCATCTCCAGACCAACTCCATGGCCCACCAGATCGCGGACGACACCGAAGCCGTGGCGTTCGCAGTGGGTTTGGATGGCGTGGGAGATGTCGCCGATACGGTTGCCGACCCGGGCTTGGGCGATTCCCAAGGCCAGCGCCTCCTGCGAAACCGCGAGAAGCTTACGGACCGCGGGAGCGATTTCGCCGACCGGAACGGTGCAGGCATTGTCGCCGATGTAGCCGCGGTATTCGACCACGACATCCAGCGAGATGATGTCTCCATCGCTCAGAATCCGCTTCAGCGATCCGATACCGTGGACAACCTCCTCGTTGACCGAGAGGCAGGTATGGGCGGGAAACCGACGGTCACCGATCTGATACCCGTAGCAGGCGCTACGCGCGCCTCGGGTGGCGATCAGCTCCTTTGCGATTTGGTCCAAGTCGTAGGTCGTCACACCAGGCCGCACGTGTTTCCGCAATTCATGCAGGACATAGGCGGCGACGGCGCAGGCCTCGCGCATCCGCGCGATGCCATGGGCATCTTTGATCGGGATCATAGGCGAGAAATCGAGCCGCCGGTCGCTTCGGCAAGAAGCAGGCCGTGGGTGCGGTAGTAATCGGCGATGTCACCACCGGCGGCTGCCGGGGTGAGGGCGAAGACGGCGTCGAGACCTTCGTCTCTGGCGTCGAGCCATTCGTCGAGAATACGAGCTTGGAGCAACGTAGCCGGGAAGCCGGAGAGGGCGAATCCCGCATCGGGTTTGCGAGCCATAAACCAGCGCCGAACGACGGCGGTCTGGATATCGGCCGGGACCGGAGTCCCCCGCCGCTGCGCAAGCTCGGCCGATTGGCCGAGCGGGGAGCGGCGACAAATCTCCTGGCTTACCAAGGTGCCAAGAGAGACGTGCTCAATGTGCAAAGAACGAAACTGATCAGCCCAATCGCCGGAGGGCGAGGGCTCCCCGTCCAAGAACAACCACTTGGTTGAGCGGTCGGCCGAAACGGGGAAAAGGTTTGAAGGCAAAGCAAACACGGAGCGGCCTGTAAAGCCGCTTTTTTAGCGGGCTTGAAAATACTTCAGGGCCCATGCACCGATGCCGACCGCGAAGATGATGCCGAGAACGAGCCAGAGCTTCCCAACGGTCTGCATATCAGCGGCATCGTTGAGGGCGCCGGCGACGTTGCCACTCCGGGCGCGAACGCGACCCTTTTTGAGGAAACCATCATAGTGGCGCTGCAGGAGGAAGGTCTCGACCTGCTTCATGGTGTCGAGAATGACGCCCACGGTGATGAGCATGCCGGTGCCGCCGAAGAAGATGGCGATTCGCTGCGGGACCTTGAGCTGGTTCATCAGCAAGTCGGGGAAGACCGCGATGACGGTGAGGAAAATGGCGCCGGCCAAGGTGAGCCGGGTCATCACGAAGTCCAGGAAGCGTGCGGTGGGTTCGCCGGGACGGACACCGGGGATGTAGCCGCCATATTTCTTCAGGTCATCGGCAATCTGGATGGGTTTGAACATCACCGAAACCCAGAAGTAGCTGAAGAAGAGGATCAAACCACCCATGACAGCGTAATAGACCCAGTGTCCGCTGACCAAGTTGTTGGCGAACTCGACCAAAAAGGGGAGATCGAGAGCGGCTCCGAGCCAAGAAAAGACCTGCTGCGGGAAGAGCAGGATCGCGCTGGCGAAAATCACGGGCATCACGCCGGAGTAGTTGACCTTCAGCGGCAGGAAGGAGTTCTGGCCGCCCATGACCTTGTTGCCGACGACCCGCTTGGCGTATTGCACCGGGATCTTCCGTTGCCCCTGGACGACCGCGATCAGGCCCATGGTGACGATGAGGAAGAGAACCACCATGACGATGAGCTGGGGCGCACCCAAGCCCTTGACGCCCACGGCGGGGTTGATGAGGCCCCAAAGCGTGGCGGCCGCACCGGGAACGTCGGCGAGAATGCCGACGGTGATCAACAGCGAGATACCGTTTCCGATACCGCGAGCGGTGATCTGCTCGCCGATCCACATCAGCAACATCGTGCCGGCGGCCAGGAAGATAACCGACGTGGTAAGGAAGGTGAAGTGGTCGGCTATGACGATGGGGCCATAGACATTGACGTCGTAACCGGAGAAGAGTCGCTGCGGATTCTCAAGCGTGAGAATAAGCAAAACACCTTGAACAATACAGATTAACACCGTCGCGTAACGGGTGTATTGGGTGAGCTTCTGCCGTCCGATCTCGCCCTCCTGCTGGAGGCGCGTGAGCGCGGGCACCACCGCGCTCATGAGTTGGAAAATGATCGACGCGCTGATGTAGGGCATGATGCCCAGCGCGAAAACGGCGCCCTTGAGGAGCGCGCCGCCGGTGAACATGTTGTAGAGGCCCACCACCGCGCCGCTGGCGCCGCCGGCGTTGGCCGCGAAGAAGTCCTGCAACGGTTTCGGGTCGAGGCCGGGCAACGGAATGTGCGCACCGACGCGAGCCACGAAGAGGAGCGCTAAGGTGTAGAAGATGCGGGAGCGTAGCTCCGGAATCTTCAGTGAATTGGTGAAGGCGGAAAACACGTTGGGAAAAGGGGCGAACAGGAAACGGAAAAAGGGCGGGGGCGCCGGAATGCGCTCACCCGCCCATCGAAAGGATCATGCCACGCGATCGTGACCGACTCGCGACATGGACGCGCGCACGGTTCAGGCCGCGACGATGACCTCGCCACCGGCCTTTTCGATCTTGGCCTTGGCGGACTCGGAGAACTTGGCGGCGGTCACCTTGAGCGCCCGGCCGATTTCGCCGTTGCCCAGGATCTTCACGCTGCCGGTGCCCTTGCGGAGGAGGCCGGCCTTCGCCAGCACCTCGGCATTGATCTCGGTGATCGAAGCGTCGAGGGCGGCCAGATCGCCGACGTTCACGACAGGATATTCGACGCGGAAATTCGCGGAGTTGAAGCCGCGGTGCGGCAGCTTACGATAAAGGGGCATCTGGCCGCCTTCGAAGCCGGGGCGGATGGAGCCGCCGGAACGGGCGGTCTGGCCCTTGCCACCGCGACCGGAGGTCTTGCCGTGGCCGCCGCCTTCGCCGCAGCCAACACGCTTCTTGCGGTGCACGGCACCGGGGACGTTCTTGAGTTCGTGGAGTTTCATGAATGGGTTCCTAGATGGGACGCCCCGTCCCAAAATGTTGGGACGGGACTCGGATTTTTAACCTAAACCGGCCTGACGGCCTCAGGCCTTTGCCTTGGCGTAGTCCTCGGCGGTCTTGAGCTTCAGCAGGGCGGCGACGGTGGCGTTGACCACCGCGATGTGATTGCTGCTGCCCATGGACTTGGTGAGCACGTTCTTGACTCCGGCGGCTTCCAGCACGGCGCGCACGGCGCCACCGGCGATGAGGCCGGTGCCCGTGGTGGCGGGCTTGAGGAGAACCTTGCCGCCGTCGTAGGCGCCGAAGGCCTCGTGCGGGATGGTGTCGCCCTTGAGCTTCACCGAGAACATGTGCTTACGCGCACCCTCGGTGGACTTCTTGATCGCGTCGGGCACTTCGTTGGCACGGCCATAGCCGACACCGATCTTGCCGGCGCGGTCACCAACGACGGCGATGGCGGCGAAGGAGAAGCGACGGCCACCCTTCACGACTTTGGCGCAGCGGTTGATGAAGACGACCTTCTCAAAGAGACCGGAGTCGTCCTGCGGCTCGCGATTTTCACGACGAGGGCCGCGGGGACCGCGGGGGGGACGGCCTTCGTTGTTGCCGCCAGCGGGAGGATTGAAGTTACTCATTTTAAAGGATTAGAAGATGAGACCACCGGCACGGGCGGCCTCGGCGAAGGCCTTGACCTTACCGTGGTAGATGGCGCCGGAGCGATCAAAGACGACCGCTTCGATGCCGGCGGCCTTGGCCTTGACGGCGAAAGCTTCGCCGAGGGCGGTGGCACCGGCGAGGTTGGCGGAGAGCTTCTTGGCGCGGAGATCGGCGTCGAGGCTCGAGAGAAACGCGAGGGTCGTGCCGGTGTCGTCGTTCACCGCCTGGGCGTAGATGTGCTTGGCGGAGAACTTGACGGCGAGACGGGGACGGGCGGAGGTGCCTTGCACCTTCTTGCGAATGCGCCAGCGGCGCTTCTGAAGGAGGTCGGCTTTGCGAATGGTATTCATCGCTAGTTTGAAATTTGTGGTTAAAAATGGAAGGTTGGGAAACGCCGGAGGCGTTACGCCACGGTCTTGCCTTCCTTGCGGCGAACACGCTCGCCGACGATCTTGACACCCTTGCCCTTGTAAGGCTCGGGCGGATAGAAGGAGCGAATCTGGGATGCGACCATGCCGACCAGCTGCTTGTCGGCGCCCTCGATCTTCACCTTGGTGCCATCGGCGACGGTGACCTTGATGCCCTCGGGGATGTCGAAGAGAATCGGATGCGAATAACCCAGAGCGAGGTCCAACTGCTTGCCCTTGAGGGCGGCCTTGAAACCGACGCCGGTGATTTCGAGATCCTTGACGAATCCTTCCGCAGCGCCCTTGACCATGCCGGCGATCACCGAGCGAGCGGTGCCGAACATGGCGCGGGAGAACCGGGAGTCGTCCTTCGGCTTCACGGTGACCTTGGAGTCGGCCAAGGCGATGGAGACGACGGGAGCGAAAGTGCGGGTGATTTTGCCCTTGGGGCCATCAACCGAAACGGTGGTGTCTTTGACTTCCACCTTCACCTTGGCGGGAATGGTAACGGGAACTTTGCCTACGCGTGACATTGTGTTGGCTCCTTTGGTTACCAAACGTTGCAGACGAGCTCGCCGCCGAGCTTCTCGCGACGGCAATCCTGATCCTTCTTCAATCCCTTGGAGGTGGAGAGGATGGAGATGCCGAGACCGTTGAGAACGCGAGGAATGTCGGAGTATCCGACATAGAGGCGGCGTCCCGGGGTCGAGATGCGGGAGAGGTTGGTGAACGCGGGGGCGTTATCGACGTATTTCAAGGTCACGACGACGGTCTTGTGACCGTTGGCGTCGGTGCCGTTGGCGACGTCGGAAACGTAACCTTCGTTCTTAAGGATGAGCGCGAGGCTTTCCTTGAGCTTGGAGTGCGGGGCGACGCACTGGGCCTGGCCGGCGCGCGAAGAATTGCGCAGGCGAGTCAGGAAATCGCTGACTGGATCGGTCATGGTGGTGGATGTTGGTGGTTTGAGAACGGGCCGCGCGGGTCATATCCGGTTCCCGCTTTCGCGGGAAACAACCCCCGTGGGCCGAAAAGGATTACCAGGAGGACTTGGTGACGCCGGGGATCTTGCCGCTCAGGGCCAGTTCGCGGAAGGTGATACGCGACACGCCGAACTTGCGGATAAACGCGCGGGGACGACCGGAGAGGCTGCAACGATTGCGAACGCGCACCGGGGAGGAGTTGCGGGGCAGCTTCTGAAGCGCCTTGTTGGCCGCGAAGAACTCCTCGTCGGTGGTGTTGGGATCGAGCAGTTTGGCCTTCAGCTCGGCGCGCTTGACGGCGAACTTGGCGACGAGGTGCTTGCGCTTCTCGTTGCGATGGATGGCGGAGGTCTTGGGCATGGCTAAAGAGCTTTTGGCTAAGGTTAGGCGGCGTTGGCCTTGGCGGCTTCGGCGGCGATCTGGGCCTCGGTGCGGCGGAAGGGCATGCCGAGCAACTTCAGGAGCTCGCGGCCTTCATCATCGGAAGAGGCGGTGGTGACGATGTTGATGTCCAAGCCCATGGACTTCTTCACGTTTTCCACGACGATCTCGGGGAAAATCGTGAAGTCGGTGATGCCGAGGCAGTAGTTGCCCTGGCCATCCAGCTTGGAGTGAACGCCGCGGAAGTCGCGAATGGTGGGCAGGGAGACCGCGATTAGGCGGTAAAGAAATTCCCACATGGAGTCGCCGCGGAGAGTAACGTGCGCGCCGACGATCTGGCCTTGGCGCAGCTTGAAATTGGAAACGGCCTTCTTCGACTTGGAGAGAACGGCTTTTTGACCGGCGATGGCCGAGAGATCGCGCTGGATGTCGGCGATCTGATTCTTGTCGGCCTCGGCATCGATGCCGGTGTTGAGGCTGACTTTGACCAGCTTGGGAACCTCGAGCTTGTTCTTGTAGCCGCGGCTCTTGATGAGGGCGGGAACGATCTGCTCGAAGTATTGTTGCTTCAGGAAGGGAACGCGTTGGGAGCTCATTTGGATGGTGTTACCGCCGGATACCGACCCGACGACCTAGAGTGTTGATTCGAAAAGAGGAGATGGAGGGACGAAAAGGGGCGAGGTTACAGAGTGGCACCCCGCCCCTAGCAAGCAGTTATTTGTCCCGGGAACGGAATTCTCCGCTCAAGCGGCCGCCTTGGCGGCGGAACGCTTCTTGGAGGATTCGTAGCGGCTCTTGAGCATGAGGTTCGAAAGGTGGATCGAACCTTCGCGCTCGACGATGGCGCCGTTGGGATTCTCCTGGGACTTCTTGAGATGGCGCTTCATCATCGCGACGCCCTCGATGCGGGCGCGCTGCTTGGAGGCGAGAATCTCGAGGACTTTGCCGGACTTGCCCTTGTGGGATCCGGAGATGACAACGACCTCGTCGTTGCGTTTGATGTGGAAGGTGGCGGGCATGTTAGAGGACCTCCGGAGCGAGCGAGATGATCTTCATGAAGTTCTTGGCGCGGAGCTCGCGGGCGACCGGTCCGAAGATGCGAGTGCCCTTCGGATTACCGTCGGCGCCAATGATGACGATGGCGTTGGAATCAAAGCGGAGGTAGGAACCATCGGCGCGGCGAACGGGAGCCTTGGTGCGAACGACGACGGCCTTGGCGACCTCGCCCTTCTTCACGGTGGCATCGGTGCCGGAGTCCTTGATGTGGACGGTGATGATGTCACCCACCGCGGCGGTGTCGGTGTTCTGGCCTTTTTTGCTGATCATGGCGGCCTTGCGGGCGCCGGTGTTGTCAGCAACTTCGAGAATGGAACGGAGTTGGATCATGATCTGGGTTCTCCGGAGGGGGTTAGGCCTTGATGGAGGCGGCGACGTCGGTCTCGGTGACGGCGGCGACGTCGGCGGTGACGGCGCGCTCGATCACGTTGATCACGCGCCAGCGCTTGAGGCGGCTGATCGGGCGGGTCTCCATGATCTCAACCTTGTCGCCGACCTTGGTCTCGTTCTTCTCGTCATGGACGTGAACGACGGTCTTGCGATTGATGACCTTCTGGTAGCGGGGATGCGGAACCTTGAAGGGCACGGTGACCTTGATCGACTTGTCGCCGGAGCGGCTGGTGACGTTGCCGACGAGCGTCTTGCGGGAATTGCGTTCGGTGGACATTGTGGGTAATCCTCGTATGCGAGCGGCCTCAGGCGGCGCTCTTCTGGGTCTTGATGGTTTCGAGGCGGGCGATGTCCTTGCGGAGAGCGCGGAGCTCGTGGGTTTTTTCAACCTGACCGGTCTGCTTGCGCAGACGCAGGCCGAGCAGCTTTTCGCGGGTCTCGTTGAGCTTGACGTTGATCTCGGCGACGGAGAGGTCGCGGATTTCCTTGGCTTTCATGATAAGGTTCTCCGGGAAGGATTAGGCGGCGGCGGATTCGCGCACGATGAAGCGGCACTTGAAGGGCAGCTTGGCGTCGGCGAGGCGAAAGGCCTCCTTGGCGATGGTGGCGGGGACGCCGGCGAGTTCGAAAAGAACCGCACCGGGTTTGATCTGGGCGACGTAATACTCGACGCCACCCTTGCCGGAGCCCATTCGGACTTCGGCGGGCTTCTTGGTGACGGGCTTGTGCGGGAACACACGGATCCAGAGCTTGCCCTTGCGCTTGAGGTGACGGGAAATCGTCACGCGAGCGGCTTCGATTTGGCGGCCCGTCATGGGACCGCGGGTGAGCGACTGGAGGCCGAATTCACCGAAAGCGAGCGTGTTGCCACGCTTGGCATTACCGGCGAGAGAGCCCTTTTGGGATTTACGAAATTTGGTGCGGGCGGGAGCGAGAGCCATGGTGGATGTCTCCTGTTAGGATTTGGTGGTGTTTGGACGGCCGAACGCTCAGGCGGAGGTCTCGTCCTTCTTCAGGATCCAGCACTTCACGCCGATTTTTCCGTAGAGGGTCTTGGCCTCGAAGAAACCGTAGTCGATGTTCTCACGCAGGGTGTGGAGCGGAACGCGACCCTTGCGCTGCCATTCGCGGCGGGCGATATCGGAACCGCCGAGGCGACCGGAGCACTGGATACGAATACCCTCGGCACCCAAGCTCATCGCGGTTTCGACGGCCTTCTTCATGGCGCGACGGAAAGCGATGCGACGCTCGAGCTGGAGCGCGACGTTCTCGGCGACGAGACCAGCCTCGATCTCGGGCTTCTTGATCTCCTGGATGTCGAGAAGGACATCCTTGCCGGTCAGCTTGGCCAGGTCGGCCTTGATGACTTCGACTTCGGCGCCCTTGCGTCCGATGACGATACCGGGACGAGCGGTGTAGATCTTGACGCGCACGCGGTTGGAGGCGCGTTCGATGAAGATCTTGGGCACCGAGGCGCCCTTGAGCTTCTCCATCAGCGTGCTGCGGATGAGCTGGTCCTCGTGGAGGAGCTTGGCGAAATCTTTCTTGGTGGCATACCAGCGGGACTGCCAGTTGCGACGGACGGCGAGACGGAAGCCGGTGGGATTGGTTTTCTGGCCCATGGTGGTAAGTCTTAGTTGGAGGTGCCGTCGGAAAGAACGACGGTGATGTGGCTCATCTTGCGACGACGGGGAGCGGCGGTTCCGCGGGCGGCGGCCTTAAAGCGCTTCAGGACCGGCCCCTGATCGATGTAGGCCGTTTTGACCACGAGGCTGTCCGAGGAGAGGTTGTTGTTGTTCTCCGCGTTGGCGATGGCGCTCTTGAGCGTCTTGTTGATGAGCTGGGCGGACTTGCGCGGGATGAGCGCGAGATACTCGGAGGCCTCGACTGCGGGGCGTCCGGTGATGGTGCGGGCAACTTCGCGAACCTTTTTGGGGGACATGCGAGCGTTGCGAGTGACTGCGGTGACTTCCATGGGATGAGATTCCTTTTTTGAAAAGGCGACAGCAGGACCGAAGGACGGTCCCCTGCCCTTTTAATTGGTTAACTTCTAGACGAAACAGTTTTGACGGCCACCTGGTCGCCGGGGCGAACCGAGTGGCCGGATAATGCGGTGATGACGGCGCTCGCCGAATTCTGGCGTAGATCGACCAGCAAAAGCTCGCCGATCAACTCCGAGTCCCGGGAAACGGAGCAGACCATGCCTTGCCGAAGACCCGACTCATAGCCTGCGTCGAGCAGGACCAAGTCGGCCACCGACAGGCTGGCCACCCGAACCACCTTCGCCGAACCCACGGATCGTTCATATCCCGCCAACGTCGTGCCGGTCGTCGCCTGAACGGAGGCGACGGCAAAGACGACGAAAAGGCTGACAAAAGAACGCATCTGAGGGAACCGCGAAGCGGGACTACCGAAGGAGCTCAGACTTCCTTGCGAGTCATGCCACCGTGCGCCTTGAAGACGCGGGTCGGGGCGAACTCGCCGAGCTTGTGGCCGACCATGTTGTCCGTGACATAGACAGCAACAAAGGCCTTCCCGTTATGCACGTTGAAGGTGTGGCCGATGAAATCGGGCGTGATGGTCGAGCGACGGGACCAAGTTTGAATGGGCTTTTTGTTTTTGGTCGAGGTGGCCTTCTCGATCTTTTCGAGAAGGTGGTAATCGACAAAAAAGCCTTTCTTGATTGAACGGGCCATGGTGGGTGGGCGGTAAGGTTACTTCTTGCCGCGCGGCTTGCGGCCGTTGTGGCGAACGAGAATCTGGCTATTCGAGGGCTTCGAACGCTTGCGGGTGGGGAAGCCCTTCGCGAGCTGGCCCCAAGGAGAAACGAGGTGCTGGCGACCGCCACCACCCTTGGACTTGCCCTGACCACCGCCGTTGGGGTGGTCAACCGGGTTCATGGAAACGCCGCGCTGACGGGGGCGTTTGCCGAGCCAGCGGTTGCGACCGGCCTTGCCGAGCGAGCGGTTCATATGGTCACCGTTGCCGACTTCACCAATGGTGGCGCGGCACTTGGGATTGACCAAACGAATCTCGCCCGAGGGCATCTTAAGCTGCGCGGCGCCGTTTTCGACGGCCACAAGCTCGATGGAGGTGCCGGCGGTGCGACCGAGCTGGGCGCCGCGGCCGGGGATGAGCTCGATGCAGTGGAGCTTCGTCGCCGGAGGGATGATCTCGAGGGGGAAATTGTTACCGACGATAAAGTCGTTGGTCGTGGCCTTGTTCGAGGTGACGACGGTGTCGCCGACCTTCAAGCCGTTGGCCGCAACGATGTAACGTTTCTCCCCGTTTTGATACTGGAGCAAGGCCAGACGGGCGGAACGATTGGGATCATACTCGATCGCCAGCACGGTGGCCGGCACGTCGAGGATGGCGCGCTTAAAATCGACGATGCGATGGAGGCGCTTGTGGCCGCCGCCGCGACGACGGCTGGTGATGCGACCGTTATTGTTACGGCCGCCCGACTTGGCCTGGGAGTAGGTCAGCGACCGCTCGGGACGCTTGTCGGAGAGGGTCTCATCCTGATTCAGAACCGTGTAGCGGAGCGAAGGGGTGAGGGGACGGAAGGATTTGAGAGCCATGTTGTTGGTTCCTTGATACGACGAGCGGTCAGACCAGCTCGATCTTGTCACCGGCCTTGAGGGTGACGATGGCCTTCTTGACGGTGGAGGTGGTGATCGGGCGACCGGAGCGGCTGCGCTTCGGCTTGCCCTTGATGACTTGGGTGTTCACCCGGACGACGCTCACCTTGAAGGTCTTCTCCACGGCGACGGCGATTTGGTGTTTGGTGGCCTTCGGGAAAACCTCGAAGGTGTATTGGCCAAGCTCGGCCGAAAGCTGGGAAGCCTTTTCGGTGAGACGGACCTGTTTGAGGACGGCGAGGGCGTTCATTAGTTCTTACCTCCGTTGACGCGGGCGATGATTTTCTCAAGGCCCTTGGAGCTGACGATGATGCGCTTGTATTGGGCGAGGTCCTTGGCGTTGAGCTTCGCGGCTTCCTGGGTGGAGACGCGCTCGATGTTCCGGACGGCGCGGGCCGCGTTGTCCTCAAAGCGGTCATCCACGACGAGCACTTTGCCTTCGGGGGCGATAAGTCCGATGACTTCGTTGATGAGCTTGGTTTTGGGCTGGGCCACGGTCCACGCCTCGATCACGTCGATTTCGCCGGCGGAAGCGCGGTCGAAAAGGGCGCGGGAGAAGGCCAAGGTCTTTACCTTGTCGTTGATCTTCTTCGAGTAGTCGCGGGGCTTGGGACCGAAAACGACACCGCCACCAACCCAGATGGGGGAGCGGGTCGAGCCGGCGCGGGCACGTCCGGTGCCTTTTTGGCGCCAGGGCTTTTTGCCTCCGCCGGACACCTCACCACGGGTTTTCGTGGAATGGGTGCCGAGACGGGCGTTGGCGTTGATGGCAACAATCACTTCCTTGAGGGCTTGCACGCCCTTGTCGCCTTCGAATTGGGGCAGATCGGCGAAGTCCTGTTCCCGGGAGCTTTTACCGTCGGCGCTATAAACTTTGAGTTTCATGGGTGGCGTTCTCCTTTATCAGGCCTTCGGCTGGCCCTTGATGGCGGTGCGCACGATGACATCGTCACCGTTGGCGCCCGGGATGGAGCCCTTGACGAGGATGAGGTTCTTGTCGGCGACAACCTTCACGATTTGAAGGTTCTGGAGGGTGCGGCGCACCTGCCCCATGTGACCGGGCATGGCTTGGTTCTTCCATGAGCGGCCAGGAGTCTGGCGCATGCCGATGGAGCCGATACGGCGATGGAACATCGAACCGTGCGAGGCGGGACCGCCGGCAACGCGGAAGCGGCGGACGACGCCCTGGAAGCCTTTACCTTTGGTGATACCGATGACGTCAACCAGCTGCCCTTCCTTGAAGGCTTCGACGGTGACAACGTCACCGGCCTTCTGGGTGGGCTTGTCCGCAAGGCGGACTTCGCTGAGAACGCGGGGGGCGGATTCGAGCCCCGCTTTTTGAGCGTGGCCGAGTTCGGCTTTGGAGGTATTCTTGACCTTTTTGGCCGAGAATCCGAGTTGGACGGCGTTGTAGCCGTCGGATTCGAGGGTCTTGACCTGGACCACAGAGTTGGGTCCGGCCTCGACTACGGTGACGGGGACCAAGACGTTTTGCGCGTCATAGACCTGCGTCATCCCGATCTTTTTACCGATGAGGGTGTTGATCATGGCTAAGCGGTAGGTGGAGGTTTTCCGTTTCGTGAGACCTACATTAGCGATTCCGGCTGGGCGCCGGAGTGCCGCTAAACTGTCGGACTGAAAGGACTGGGTGAGTAATCGCGGAGGCGGCTACTTACACGTTGATGGTGATGTCCACGCCGGACGGGAGATTGAGCTTCTTGAGCTCGTCCACGGTCTGGGCGGTGGGTTCGATGATATCGATGAGACGCTTGTGGGTGCGGCTCTCGAACTGCTCCATGGACTTCTTGTCCACGTGGGGAGAACGATTTACGGTCAGCTTCTCGATTTGGGTCGGGAGCGGAACAGGACCCGAGACGCGGGCGCCGGAGCGCTTGGCCGTCTCGACGATCTCGAGAGCGGACTGGTCGATCACTCGGTAGTCGAAGCCCTTGAGACGAATGCGGATTTTTTGGCCTTTCATGGCGGGAAAAGAACGAAAGATTAGCTACGAGCGGGAGCCCGGGAGGAAGTTTCAACGATCTTGGCTAGGAGCTGGCTTGGCACCTGCTCGAAATGGGACGGCGTGATCGACGCGGAAGCACGTCCCTTGGAGAGGGACCGAATGTCGGTGACGTAGCCGAAAAGATTCTCCAGCGGAACATGCGCGGTGATGATGCAGGCGCCGTTCTTGTTCTCCATGCCTTGGATCTGGCCGCGGCGACGGTTGATATCACCCATGAGATCCCCTTGGAACTCCTCGGGCGTGGTGACTTCGACACCCATGATGGGCTCGAGAAGGATGGGATTGGCCGCCTTCATCGCTTCCTTGAAGGCGAAGATACCGGCCATCTTGAACGCGAGTTCGTTGGAGTCCACGGGGTGGAACGAACCGTCCACGATACGGACCTTCACATCCACCACGGGATAACCGGCGACCGCGCCGTTGTTGGTGCCTTCCAGCACTCCTTCGGTGGCGGGCTTGATGAACTCCTTCGGGATGACGCCACCCACGATTTCGTTGATGACCTCAACGCCCTTGCCCTTCTCGTTGGGCTCGATCTTGACCACGACGTGGCCATATTGGCCCTTACCGCCGGACTGGCGGATGAATTTACCTTCGCCATCAGCCGCGCCAAGGATGGTCTCGCGGTAGGCGATCTGGGGCTTGCCAGCGGTGGCCTCGACCTTGAACTCGCGCTTCATGCGGTCCACGATGATTTCCAAGTGGAGCTCACCCATGCCGGCCAAGATGGTTTGACCGGTATCGGTATCGGTTTTGACGCGCAGAGTGGGATCTTCCGCAACGAGGCGCTGCAGAGCCGTGCCGAGCTTCTCCTGGTCACCCTTGGAGTTGGGCTCGATGGACATCGCGATAACCGGCTCCGGGAAGGAGGGCGGCTCAAGGCGAATGTCGGCATCTTCGTGGCTGAGGGTATCACCGGTGATGACATCCTTGACGCCCACGAGGGCACAGATGTCGCCGGAGAACGCCACGTCGATTTCCTCGCGATCCATGGCGCGCATGAGAACGAGACGAGAAACACGCTCGGAGCGGCGAGTGCGCGGATTGTAAAGCGGCATGCCCTTGTTGATGCGACCGGTGTAAACGCGGTAGAACACCAGCTTTCCAACGAATGGGTCGGTCCAGAGCTTGAACGCGAGTCCGGCGAGCTTCGCCGAGTCGTCGGGCAAAACGCCAACCGACTCACCATTGCCATTCTGGCCGGTCATCGGGGGCAGATCGAGCGGGCAAGGCAAATAGTTGACCACGCAGTCCAAGAGACGCTGAACGCCCTTCTTCTTGAAGGCGGAACCCGGCACCACGCCGGTGAACTTCATAGAAATGGTGGCCTTGCGAACGGCAACAAGGAGCTCGGCCGGAGCAATCGTCTCACCGCCAAGATACTTTTCGGCAATTGCATCATCGAAGTCGGAAACCGCTTCGATTAGCTTTTCCCGGTATTCCTTGGCTTGGTCCGCCAATTCAGCCGGAATCGGGTGACGAGTGGGCTCGAGGTCGAGATTCGCCGGCTCCTCGAAGATGTAGGCGCACTCTTGGACCAGATCGACGAGACCGGTGAAGTTTTCTTCGTTACCGATCGGCAGGAAGAGGGGGTGGGCGTTGGCCTTGAGCTTCTCGCGCATTTCGTCGATGGCGCGATAGAAATTGGCTCCGGTGCGGTCCATCTTGTTGATGAACGCGATACGGGGAACACCATACTTGTTGGCCTGGCGCCAAACGGTTTCCGATTGGGGCTGGACACCGGCAACCGCGCAGAAAACGGCAACGGCACCGTCGAGAACACGCATGGAACGCTCGACTTCGGCGGTGAAGTCAACGTGTCCGGGGGTGTCGATGATGTTGATGCGCTGGCGAATGCCCTTCCACGGGCCATGTGAGGCATTCCAAGCACAGGAAATGGCGGCGGCGGTGATGGTGATGCCGCGCTCGCGCTCCTGCTCCATCCAGTCGGTGACCGCAGTTCCCTCGTGCACCTCACCCATTTTATGGACCGCGCCCGAGTAGAACAAAATGCGTTCGGTCGTGGTCGTTTTGCCGGCATCAATGTGAGCGGCGATGCCGATGTTGCGGGTCCACTCCAAGGGGAACGGACGTTCCTTGGCGTTGACGGGCGACGTCTTGGCCTTGTCGGTGACGATGGTGATTTGAGGGGCGGCGGACATGGTGCGCGAAGGTCGGAGGAAAAAGGAGGAGGCGAATTACCAGCGAAGATGGGCGAAAGCGCGATTGGCCTGCGCCATCTTGTGAGTGTCTTCCTTCTTCTTCACCACGTTTCCGGTGTTGTTGTAGGCATCGACAATCTCGGCCGCCAAAGCCTCGCGCATCGGCAGGCCCTTGCGATTACCAGCGGCGTCAACGATCCAGCGGAGAGCCAAAGATTCCTGACGCTCGTAGGAAATTTCGATCGGCACCTGATAGGTGGCGCCACCAACGCGGCGGCTCTTTACTTCCAAACGGGGACGGGCGTTCTCCAAGGCACCGATCAGGAGGTCCACCGGATCCCCCTTCTGCAGCTTCTCGGAAACCTTTTCGAAGGCACCGTAAACGATGCGCTCAGCAAGATTCTTTTTGCCGGATTGCATCACGACATTTACGAGGTGCGCCACCAGCGTGCTGCTGTAGCGGGAATCCGGGGTGGCCTGACGTTTGGTGGCGCGGTGACGACGTGACATGGTCGGTTAAGGTGCTGATGACTGCGGTGCTGACAGGTTACTTCTTGGCGGCGGCGGCCTTGGGACGCTTGACGCCATACTTGGAACGGGAACGGCGGCGCTTCTCAACGCCGGTCGCATCGAGGGTGCCACGAACGATATGGTAACGCACGCCGGGAAGATCCTTCACGCGTCCACCACGAACCAACACGATGGAGTGCTCCTGAAGATTATGACCTTCGTCGGGGATGTAGGAGATAACCTCGTTGCCGTTCGTTAAGCGCACCTTGGCAACCTTGCGAATAGCGGAGTTCGGCTTCTTCGGGGTGCGGGTCATGACTTGCACGCAGACGCCGCGACGGAAGGGATTGTTGTCCAATGCGGGGGACTTGGACTTGGCGCGCACTTGGCGGCGGCCTTTGCGCACGAGTTGGTTGATGGTAGGCATGACGGGTTAAAGACGCTGAGAAATAGGGAAAAGACGACGACGCTGCGATTCTCGGAAGATGAGCGCAAGCGAAATCTCTGAGAATCGCGAAAAACCCACGTCGGCAGCAACCCCAGTGGCGCAACCAACGTGAAACGAGGTGGGTTCGATACTACGGCCGGTTGAGTGTTCCGGCGGGAAGTTTCGATGAGGATGATCAGCAACGCACGTCCGCCACCTCTGGTGCAAGCAATTTCTTGAGAGCAGCGAGAGCATCGCCTCCTCCGGTCCTCCCACAAGAGGTCTCGTGGCAAATAGCGCGGAGGAACTGCCTCGATTGCAGGCAGTCACGTTATTTTGCGCCGCGATTGTCCGGGGCCGCCGCACAACAACCGACCACTCTCTATTGTTGAGGCTCGCTCGCAAAACCCGCTCCGTGCCCCACCCTCGCCTCGGCCCGAACGGCCACCCAGCTTTCGCCCGTATCGTCAACCGGGGGCATCGGCTAAAAAGTTTCCAAAGAGGACGCGTTTCCGAGGAAGGTAGCCAGAAGAGGATGAATCCCGGACCACCCCGACTGGCACGGGAGCGCCTCGCACAAACCGAGGGCCGTATGCTCGCCGCGCCCCCAGCGCTATGCGAACTCCGATTACCGAACGACGAAGACGGGGATATCACGATGACCGTGCAAGTTCGGCACCTTGAGGATCCTTCGGCAGCATGAGCACCGATTCTCGGAAAAATACGACCAAGCCAAGCGGAGCAGGCGAACATCGCCCCTTTGGGGAGCGCAAGCTGCGGCAATTGCGGCAAGGCCGGGAGCTACGACATCCAAACCTCGCCGCACCAGCTCCCCCACCGCGCCGACGGGCGCTTCGACCGGAATCGACTTTGCGGCCGGCGGCCCCGTCATCTCCCATGGCGCCCCCGCTCCGGCGCTTGTCTCATAGGTCCCCGGCCGGGCCGAAGCCTTCTCAGCCCGCGAAATCGGAGCCATGCGCCAGCGCCCCCAAAAAAAACACCCGGCCATTGAAGGCCGGGTGATAAACCCTGTCGAGCTAGGCTCCAGACAGAGTTTTTGGCGGGAGGGAATAGGAGACAGATACCACCAAGCGCTGAACGCAATCTTTTTCTGACAGAACCTTCTTTGGCTTCCTCGCCGCAAACGGTAAGTAATTGCACTTTCGCCTTGCGGCTTTGCCGATAAGAACTGCGCCGAACGTGCGCCCAGCTGGATACCCACCTCGCTCATACAGAGCGCCCTCGCCCCTCGGTCCTCCCCCCATGCTCACCGATGGTCTACCAAGCCAAGCGCTTGATCGCTGATCGCATACAAACTTCGGACCGATCCAGCTGTCCGGTTGGGCGGCAGAGTTTCGCCCTCGGGCACGGGAGAGGAGAGAGTAATCAGGAACCCGAAACGCGCGGAGACCAGCCTCCGCAGGAGGCATCCTCGGGAATCCGTTTTCGCAAAGGACATAAAAAGACCGCCGGATCTGCATCCGGCGGTCAAACGGTCCTCCAGGGAACTTGGATCAATCGCCCTTAGCCAGCGACAGCGGGGCTGCTCGAGGAGGCTGGCTGGTCCTCAACATCGGCGCCAAACGGGAGGCTGATGCGAACCTTCTTGTAGGTCGGGAGGCCGGTTCCAGCCGGGATCAGGTGACCCATGATCACATTCTCCTTAAACCCGCGAAGATTGTCGATCTTGCCCAAGGTCGAGGCATCCGTGAGCACGCGCGTGGTCTCTTGGAAGGACGCGGCCGAAATGAACGACTCGGTCTCCAGAGACGCCTTGGTGATGCCCAACAGAATCGGCTCGGCCTCGGCCGGCTTGCCGCCGGCTTCCTCAATGCGACGGTTCTCGGCCAAGAAGGTGGTGCGATCCACCTGCTCACCCCAGAAGTATTCGCTGTCACCCGGATCGGTGATGCGGACCTTGCGGAGCATCTGCCGGATGATGATCTCGATGTGCTTGTCGTTGATCGTCACACCTTGGAGACGATAAACCTCCTGCACCTGACCGATGAGGAACTCGTAGAGGGCGGCCGGCCCGAGGATTTCCAGAATCTCGTGCGGATCGGCGGAACCTTCGGTGAGGTGCTGGCCCTTATGGACGAGGTCGCCCGGCTGCACGATGATGTGCTTACCGGCCGGAATGAGGTGCTCCTCCTCCTGCGCCGTGTCGGGATTGCGCACGACCAGCTTACGCTTGCCGCGCAAGGTGCCCTCGAAGGAAACCACGCCCTCGATACGAGCCATTTCGGCCGCGTCTTTGGGACGACGGGCTTCGAAGAGCTCGGCAACGCGCGGAAGACCACCAGTGATGTCCTTGGTCTTGGACGCCTGGCGAGGCGTCTTGGCCAGGAGCGCACCGGGCTGGATCTCGTCGCCTTCGTTCACCACGATCTGCGCCCCCACAGGAATGGAGTAGGCGGCAATGGCTCGGTTGGAGCCGTCGCGGATTTCGATCTGAGGATTCAGGTCCTCCTTGTGCTCGATAACCACGATCGCGATGCGGCCCGTGGCCTCGTCGAGCTCGCGCTTGACGGTAACACCGGTGATCATGTCCTTGAACGCCAAGGTGCCGCCCTTTTCGGAAAGCACGGGAACGTTGTAGGGGTCCCACTGGGCCAGAACCTCGCCCTTCGCGATCTTCTCGCCGTCAGCGACGGTCAAGACGGAGCCAACGACGATGTTGTAGGTCTCCAGCTCGCGATCCTCGTTGTCCAGGATCTGGATGCTGCCGGTCTTGTTGAGCACGATGGAGGCGCCTTCGGCAACTTCCACCAAGCGCAGGCCACGATACTTGACCTTGCCACCGGTGCGGACGCGAATCTCGGGGGTCTTGAAACCACCGGAGGCGACGCCGCCGATGTGGAACGTGCGCATCGTGAGCTGGGTGCCCGGTTCGCCGATGGACTGGGCGGCGATGATGCCGACCGAATCGCCCACCTTGGCGACCTTGTTGGTCGCCGGGTTGATGCCGTAGCACTTGGCGTCGATGCCGAGCGGGCTGGTCGAACTGAGCGGCGACATGATCTTCACGCGCTCCACGCCGGCCTCGACGATGGCGGTGGCGATTTCTTCGGTGATAAGCTCGCCCGAGCCGACCAGGATCTGAGACGGATCCAGCGGGTTGGGCACGTCGTCGGAGCTGAAACGGCCGACGATGCGGTCGCGAAGGGAGACGATTTCGTCGTCGCCCTCGACGATGGCCTTTTTCCAGATGCCGTCGCGAGCGCCGGAGTCTTCCTCGGCGATGACCACGTCCATGGCCACATCGCAAAGCTTACGGGTAAGGTAGCCGGCGTCGGCGGTCTTGAGCGCGGTGTCGGCCAGACCCTTGCGGGCGCCGTGGGTCGAGATGAAGTATTCGAGAACGGTGAGGCCTTCGCGGAAGGACGACAGGATGGGGCGCTCGATGATTTCGCCGGAGGGCTTGGCCATGAGGCCGCGGGCGCCGCAGAGCTGACGCACCTGCTGCTTGTTACCGCGGGCACCGGAATCCATCATGACGAACACCGGATTCACCTCGGGTTTGCCGTCGTTGTTTTCCAGCTTCGCGAACACCTCTTTGGCGATCTTGTCGGTGACGCCGGTCCAGATATCGACCACCTTATTGTAACGTTCGCCGTCGGTGATGATACCCTTGGAGAACTGGCCCTCGACCTCGGTGATCTTGGCGCGGGCATCCTTGACGATGTCCTTCTTTGCCTCGGGGATGATCATGTCATCGATACCGATGGAAATGCCGGCTTGGAAGGCTGTTTGGAAACCGAGGTCCTTGAGCTTGTCGAGGGTCTCGACCACTTTGACGTCGGTCGTCACCTTGGTGGTGTTGAGGATCAGGTCACCCAGCTTGCCCTTCGGCACGGGGAAGTTTACGAAGCCGAGACCTTCCGGCCAGATCTGGTTAAAGATCACGCGGCCCACGGTGGTGCGGATGATTTTCTTCTCCTTGTTGCCGTAAACCGTGTCGCGCCCGTGGTCGGGATTGGGAACGTCCACCCAGTCGTGGAACTTGAGCGCGCCGTCGGCCTTGACGTAGAGCACTTCGCTGAGGCCGGAGAGCAGCGGCACATGGGTGTCGGCGGCGGGCTTCTTGCGGGGCTCGATGGTCAGGTAGTAGGCGCCCAGAACGATGTCCTGCGACGGGGTGAGGATCGGCTTGCCGGACGAGGGCGAGAAGATGTTGCTGGTCGCCATCATGAGGAGTTTGCACTCCATCACGGCCTCCAAGGAAAGCGGCACGTGGACGGCCATCTGGTCGCCGTCGAAGTCGGCGTTGTAGGCGGTGCAGACGAGCGGGTGAACGCGGATGGCCTCGCCCTCGATGAGCACGGGCTCGAAAGCCTGGATCGAGAGGCGGTGGAGCGTCGGCGCGCGGTTGAGGAGGACCGGGTGGCCCTTGGTGACTTCCTCCAAGATGTCCCACACCTCGGGGGACTTCTTCTCAATCATCTTGCGGGCGCCGCGCACGGTGTGCACGAAGCCGAGCTCCTTGAGGCGGCGGATGATGAAGGGCTCGAAGAGGACGAGCGCCATCTTCTTGGGCAGGCCGCACTGGCTGAG
Organism: uncultured Akkermansia sp.; assembly: GCA_966252115.1. Taxonomy (GTDB): domain Bacteria; phylum Verrucomicrobiota; class Verrucomicrobiia; order Opitutales; family Opitutaceae; genus IMCC26134_A. The sequence continues at coordinate 59,664 of CBINNW010000004.1, read as the reverse complement.
CTTGAGCTCGGGGCCGATGACGATCACGGATCGACCGGAGTAGTCCACGCGCTTGCCGAGCAAGTTTTGGCGGAAACGACCCTGCTTGCCCTTGAGCATGTCGGAGAGCGACTTCAGGGGGCGGTTGCCGGCGCCGGTGACGGGGCGGCCGTGGCGGCCGTTGTCGAAGAGGGCGTCAACCGACTCCTGAAGCATACGCTTCTCATTGTTGATGATGACGTCGGGCGTCTTGAGCTGCATCAGGTTCCGCAAGCGGTTGTTGCGGTTGATGACGCGGCGATAGAGGTCGTTGAGGTCGGAGGTGGCGAAACGGCCGCCTTCGAGGGGAACGAGCGGGCGCAGGTCGGGCGGGATGACGGGCAGAACCTCCAACACCATCCACTCGGGGCGGGACTTGGAGTTGATGAAGCCTTGGATGACCTTGAGCCGCTTGGAGAGCTTCTTCTTGATCTGCTTCGACTTGGTCGCGCGCATGTTTTCCTGGAGCTCGGCCACGGTGGCGTCCATGTCCATGAGCTTCAGGCACTCGCGCAGAGCCTCGGCGCCCATCTTGGCCACGAAGGAATCGTCGCCGTATTCGTCGAGAGCCTGCCGATACTCGGTGTCGGTGAGGAGCTGCTTGGGCTCGAGCGGGGTCTTACCCGGATCGATCACCATGTAGTTCTCGTAGTAGATGACGCGCTCGAGGGAGCGGGCGGTCATGTCGAGCAGCAAGCCGAGGCGGCTGGGCATGCTCTTGAGGAACCAGATGTGGGTGACGGGAACGGCCAACTCGATGTGGCCCATGCGCTCGCGGCGGACGCGGGCGACGGTGACCTCGACGCCGCAGCGGTCGCAAACCACATCCTTATACTTGATGCGCTTATACTTACCGCAGGCGCACTCGTAGTCGCGGACCGGGCCGAAGATCTTTTGGCAAAAAAGACCACCCGGCTCGGGCTTGAAGGTGCGGTAGTTGATCGTCTCGGGGTTCTTCACCTCGCCGCGGGACCAGTTGCGGATGGTCTCGGGCGAAGCGACGGTGATGGAGACGCAGTCGAAGGGATTCTCGTCGAGGCCGAGGGCGGAACGGACTTCGTCGCGGGCGCCGGCGGCAACTTCGTTGGGTTGAATGCTCATTTAAGTTCTTTCCCTAAAGTTTGTGGTTGGAAACCAATTACAGGCTGGTGGCGCGGGGATTGCCGGAGGCGATCTGCGCGGCGGAGGGCGGGCGGGTCTCGACGAGGTTGCCGAGGGCGTCGCGCTTGTTGAGACGGATATCCAGACCGAGGGACTGGATTTCCTTGATGAGCACGTTGAAGGACTCGGGGGTGCCGGCCTGGAGCGTGTTGTCGCCCTTGACGAGCGACTCGTAGATCTTGGTGCGGCCCTGCACGTCGTCGGACTTGACGGTGAGCAGCTCCTGGAGGGTGTGCGCGGCGCCGTAGGCTTCGAGCGCCCAGACCTCCATTTCGCCGAAGCGTTGACCACCATACTGGGCCTTGCCGCCCAGCGGCTGCTGGGTGACGAGCGAGTAGGGCCCAACCGCGCGAGCGTGGATCTTGTGGGACACCAAGTGGTTGAGCTTCATCATGTAGATGTAGCCCACCACCACCTGCTGATCGATTTTCTCGCCGGTGCGACCGTCGAAGAGGGTCGCTTTACCGGAGGTGGTCACGGTGACGGGACCGCCGTTGGACTTCTCGATCTCGTTGGCTTGGCGGAGGTATTCGCGCACCTGCTTCTCGGGGATACCGTCGAAGACCGGGGTGGCGACCTTGATGCCGAGCTTTTTGCAGGCCCAACCGAGGTGGGTCTCCAAAACCTGACCGACGTTCATGCGCGAAGGCACGCCGAGGGGGTTGAGGCAGATTTCGATCGGGGTGCCGTCCGCGAGGAATGGCATGTCGGCCTCGGGCACGATCTTGGCGACCACGCCCTTGTTACCGTGACGGCCGGCCATCTTGTCACCGACCTCGAGCTTTTGCTTGGTGGCGATGTAAACCTTCACCTGCTTGATCGAGCCGTCGCCGGCGATGTCACCGGACTCGATGCCGGCAACCTTGCGCTCGCGGTCGCCTTCCAGCTCGTCGAAGCGGGACTGGAAGGAAGCGATGATCTCCATGATCTTGATGCGAACCGGGGACGGGTCGATCTCGACGTGTTTGGAGACGGCGGCGAGCTTGCGGAGGAGGGTCTTGGTGATCTTGCGGTTGGCCGGGATGATGATCTCGCCGGTGGCGCCGTTGGTGACGTCGAGCGGGATCTTTTCGCCGAGGAGGATATTGGACAGCGCCTCGGTGAGGGTCTCACGGAGCTTGTCCATCTGGGTTTTATATTCCTCTTGGATCTGCTTGATCTCGCGGCGGCGGTCGGAGGGGGAGAGCTTCTCCTTCTCGAAATCGACACGGCTGGAAACCTTCACGTCCATGATGATACCGGTGACGCCGGAGGGAACGATGAGGGAGGTGTCCTTCACGTCGGCGGCTTTCTCGCCGAAGATGGCGCGCAGCAGCTTTTCCTCGGGGGCGAGCTCGGTCTCGGACTTGGGCGTGATCTTGCCGACGAGGATGTCGCCGGGCTTCACCTCGGCGCCGACTCGAATGACACCGTTGTGATCGAGGTTATGGAGGGCTTCTTCGCCGACATTCGGAATGTCGCGGGTGATTTCCTCCGGCCCGAGCTTGGTGTCACGCGCGGTGACCTCGAACTCCTGGATGTGGATAGAGGAGAAAATGTCCTCCTTCAGCACCTTCTCGGAGATCAGGATGGCGTCTTCGAAGTTGTATCCGTTCCACGGCATGAAGCCGACGAGGATGTTGCGGCCAAGAGCCATCTCACCCTTGTCGGTCGAGGGGCCGTCGGCGATGATGTCGCCGGCCTTGATCTTCTGGCCCTTCTTAACGATGGGCTTCTGGTTGAAGTTCGTGCCGGCGTTGGAGCGCATGAACTTGCGCAGCTCATAAACCTGCACACCGTTCTTGGCGTCGGACTTCGGATTTTTGTCGAAGTTGCGCGGCAACTCGCCGTCACGGGTGATGACGATGCGTTTGGCATCGACCGAGGCGACCACACCGGCCTCCTCGGCGACCGCGACGATCTTGGAGTCGCGGGCGACGCGCTCCTCGATGCCGGTGCCCACGAAGGGCGCCTCGGCCTGGAGGAGCGGAACGCCTTGGCGTTGCATGTTGGCGCCCATCAACGCGCGGTTGGCGTCGTCGTGCTCAAGGAAGGGAATCATGCCTGCGGCGATGGAGATCACCTGCTTGGGCGAGACGTCCATGAGATGAACCTCGTCCGCGTTCACCTCCAAGAATTCGCCGTCTTTACGAACGGTGACCTTGCCGACGAAGTGGCTCTTGTCGTCCAACTCCGAGTTGGCCTGGGCGATGACCTTGCCCTCCTCTTGGTTGGCGGTGAGATACTCGATCTTATCCGAAACGCGGCCGTCCTTCACGATACGGTAAGGCGCCTCGATGAAACCATACTCGTTGACGCGAGCATAGGTGGAGAGGGAGTTGATCAGACCGATGTTTGGACCTTCGGGCGTCTCGATGGGGCAGATGCGTCCGTAGTGGGTGGGATGCACGTCGCGGACCTCGAAGCCGGCGCGATCACGGTTCAGACCACCCGGCCCGAGCGCGGAGAGGCGACGCTTGTGCGTGACCTCGGCGAGCGGGTTGATCTGGTCCATGAACTGCGACAGCTGCGAACGGGCGAAGAAGTCGCGAATGACCGTGGTGAGCGCCTTCGGATTGATCAGCTTGTTGGGAGTGATCGAATCGACGGATTGGTCATACATGGTCATGCGCTCGCGGACGAGACGCTCGGTGCGGGCGAGGCCCTTGCGGCACTCGTTGGCGAGCAGTTCGCCCACGGTGCGGACGCGGCGGCTGCCGAGGTGATCGATGTCATCCACCACACCCTCGCCGCGCTTGAGGCGAACAAGATACTTGGTGGACTCGATGATGTCCTCGGTGAGAATGATGCGCTGCTCGATGGGAGTCTCGAGGTTCAGCTTTTGGTTGATCTTGTAGCGACCGACGGCGCCGAGGTCGTAGCGCTTGGGATCGAAGAATAGACGCTTCAGGAGCGCCTTGGCGTTCGCGATCGTGGCGGGCTCGCCCGGGCGGAGGCGCTTGTAAATTTCCTTGAGGGCCTCCTCCTCGTTAATGGTCGGATCCTTCTTCAGCGCGCGCACGATCGCGCCATCGTCGATGGCGGTGTCGAGCACCCGAACGCTGGTGATGTCGTGCTTCTCGAAGGTGCGGATGGTCTGCTTGGTCAGCTGCTCCAAAGCACGGGCCAAGACCACGCCCTTGTGCGCGTCGATGACGTCGTCCACGAACACCAAGGTGGACACGTTTTCCATGTCCAAGAGCTTGTTGATCTTAACGTCCTTGACCTCGTAAAACAGCTCCAGGATCTTGGCGTTGTCCGAGTAACCCAAGGCACGGAACAGCGTTGTGATTAGAAACTTACGACGGCGACGACGGCGATCCAAGTAAACGTAGAGGAGGTCGTTTTGATCGAACTGAACCTCCAGCCAAGTGCCACGGTCGGGGATGATTCGGAAGGCGAACAGTTCCTTGCCGGAAGTGTGGCGATCCTTCTCGAAGCAGAGGCCCGGAGAACGGTGCAACTGGGAAACCACGACGCGCTCCGCGCCGTTGATGATGAAGGAGCCTCGCTCCGTCACCATGGGGATCTCGCCCATGTAGATCTCCTCGTCCTTGATGAACTCCTCTTCGCGGAGACGGAGTTTGACGTGGAGGGGGACGGAGTAGGTAACGCCATCCTTGAGGCACTCGATCTCGGTGTTGCGCGCATCACCGAGAGAGTAGGAAACATACTCCAGATTCAGGCGGCCGTCGTAAGACTCGATGGGGAAAATCTCCCGGAATACAGCCTCCAAACCTTGGTTCTTCCGTTGTTTTTCCGGCAGACCCTTTTGAAGGAAATCCAGATACGAGGTGATCTGTATTTCGATCAGGTTGGGCGGAGGAGCCACTTCACGAAGCTTACCGAAGTTTTGACGCTCAGAATGGGTGCGGTCGGCCATGGAAATATCCGGTTGGGAGGGATGGGAAAATGCGGGGGGCGGCACGCGGCGAGAGGGCCGGTGCAACCATCAAAGCAACGCCGGGCGGATCGCGCCGACGGAATCGAAAAAGAACGGGAAATGCGAAAAGGCAAAAGACAGGCCGCGCTGACGCACGGCCTGTCTCGGAGAAAAGGAAGCGTGGAACGCGTTTTTACCCAAGTGCTTACTTGAGCTCGACCTTGGCGCCGGCAGCCTCGAGCTTCTTCTTGATCTCTTCGGCGTCGGCCTTGGAAGCGGCCTCCTTGACGGGCTTCGGAGCACCCTCGACGAGGTCCTTGGCCTCCTTGAGACCGAGACCGGTGATGGCGCGGACTTCCTTGATGACGCCGATCTTGTTCGCGCCGGCCTCCTTGAGGATGACGTCGAACTCGGTCTTCTCCTCGGCGGGAGCGGCGGCGGCGGCGGCGCCCGGAGCGGCGGCGACGACGGCGGCGGCGGCGGAAACGCCCCACTTGGCCTCGAGGTCCTTCACGAGGGCGGCGAGTTCCAGAACGGGCTGGGCGGACAGCCACTCGATAACTTGATCTTTGCTGATGTTGCTCATGGTGATATCTCCTGCGGCTGGCTAGCGGCTGCGGAAGCTGCTCGTTTAAGGGACGTATCCCCTAGCTCGTCGCGGTTGATTCGGGTTTTTCGGCGGACGTGATGAAACGTCGTTCTGAAAAAAGGGTTAGGCGGCGGGCTGCTCTTTCTTGACCTTGGCATCGAGCACGCGAACGAACGCGGCGGCGTTGCTGGTGAGGAGGCTGAGGAACTGGGCGCGAAGGGCGTCGAAGGGCGGGAGATCCGCGATGGCGGCGAGGTCCTGCGCAGAGATGACCTTCTTGTCCAAAACACCGACCTTGACCTCGAGCTTCTGCTTCTCCTCGAAGAACTTCTTGAGGATCTTGGCAACGCCGGCCGGGTTTTTTCCACCGACGACGACGGCGGTCGGACCGCTGAGCACATCGTCAACCTCGGGCAGACCGAGGGCCTTGGCCGCGACGCGGAAGGAGCTGTTCTTGACGACGTGGAACTCGGCGTTCTCGGCGGCGAGACGCGAACGGAGTTCGGCGGTGTCGGCGACGGTGACTTTGGTGAAGTTGGCGAGGATGACGTAATCCGACTTTTGGAGGTGGCCCTCGACTTCGGAGATAAGATATTTCTTTTCGGCTCTCATGGGTGGGACTCCAGATTAAGCTTTGTTGAACTCGGTGGCCGCGAGCTGGACGCCGGGGCTCATCGACGAGGACAAGGTGACGCCCTTGATGAAGACGCCCTTGAAGGAGGCGGGTTTGGCCTTGGAAATCGCATCGATAACCGCGGCGACGTTCTCTTGCAGGGCGGCGGGAGCGAAGGAGCGCTTGCCGACGCCGACGCCGATGTTGGCGGCTTTGTCCATCTTGAACTCCACGCGACCGGCCTTGACGGCCTTGATGCCGGCGACGACGTCGTCGGTCACGGTGCCGGATTTCGGGTTGGGCATGAGGCCCTTGGGTCCGAGCACGCGGGCAAGCGTGCGGACCTGCTTCATCGCCTCGGTGGTGGCGATGGCGACATCGAAATCGAGCCAGCCTTCGGACACCTTGGTCATCATGTCTTGGAGGCCGGCATGATCCGCGCCCGCCTTGAGGGCGACCTCGGGATTGTCGGTGAAGACGAGAACACGCACCTTCTTACCCGAACCGTTGGGCAGGGGTGTGGTGCCGCGGACCATCTGGTCGCCCTGAGTCGGATCGACACCGAGACGGAAGGAGAGCTCGACGGTCTCGTCGAACTTGGCCTGCGGGAACTTGGCGAGCACCTCGACGGCTTCGGCGAGGGTGTAGCTCTTGGTCAGGTCGGCGGCCTTGGCGGCGGCCCGGTAGCGTTTGCTGTAGGTTTTTGGCATGTTGGACTCCTAGCGGTTCAAGCGACCGTGAAACGGTCTCCCGCGGTTGGGTGGTCGGACGGAAAATTAATCGACGACTTCGATGCCCATGTTGCGGGCGGTGCCGGCGATGATCTTGATACCGGCGGCCTCGTCCTTGGCATTCATGTCGGCCTTTTTGAGCTTCCAGATCTCGGCGAGCTGCTTGGTCGTCACCTTGCCCACCTTGTCCTGGTTGGGCTTGGCCGAGCCGGAGGCGATGTTGGCGGCCTTCTTGAGGAGGACCGAAGCCGGCGGGCTCTTGAGAATGAAGGTGAAGGACTTGTCGGAGTAAACCGTGATGACCACCGGCAGAATCATGCCGTTTTGGTCCTTGGTCTTGGCGTTGAACTCCTTGCAGAACGCCATAATGTTGACGCCCTGGGCGCCGAGCGCGGGACCGACCGGGGGAGCGGGATTGGCGGCGCCGGCGGGGAGTTGGAGGCGGATGTAGCCCTGAATCTTCTTGGCCATGGTAAGGTGAGGTTGGCGGGTGTTTTAGGTGACGTGTTGTTCTTTGCTGAACGTCGGCGGTGTCAAAGAGGGCGTCGCGTCACTCCGTGGCGCGTTGCACCTGCCAGTATTCGAGCTCGACCGGGGTGAAGCGGCCGAAAATGGAAACGGATATCTTGAGCTTGCCACGCTCCGGATCGACCTCGTCGATGCGGCCCGTGAGGTTGGCGAAGGCACCATCGGTGACCTTGACCTCCTCGCCCACGTCGAACGTGACCTTGGGCACCTCTTTACCTGCGGCGGCCTCGACGCGCGCCTTGATTTCGTCGATCTCGGACTGACGAAGGGCGGCCGGTCGGTCGCCGCCAACAAAACCGATCACGCCGGCGACTTCCTTGACGAAATACCACGGCTTGTTGATGACGTGTTTCTCCTCGTCATACATCCGCATCTGGATGAACACGTAGCCGGGATACAGGTTGCGAACCTTGGTGGTCTTTTTACCGTTCTTGACCTCCGAGGCGACCTCGGTGGGAAGCAGCACCTCAAAAATATACTCGTCCAGCTCCTCCTGGCTTTTGAACTTCTCGATGTAGGTCTTCACCTTCTTCTCCTGCGCGGAGAGAGTGTGGACGGCGAACCATTGAGCGCCGGCGGGCGCTGACGTCGGGGTGGACATGGGTGCTAGGGAGGACGAGGGTTAGCGAACCCAAGAAGTGAAAAGATCGACGACCTGATAGAGCGAAAAGTCGGCGACGCTGGTGAAAACTCCGAGTAGCACGCAGGCGACGATCACCACCACGGTGGAATCGCGCAGCTCGGTCCAAGAGGGCCACGAGGCTTTCTTAAGCTCGTCAACCATCTCACCGAAGAAGATGCGGGTGCTGCGAAACGGGTTTTTCATCTAGGGGAAAGTGGCAGGCGCGGAGGGAATCGAACCCCCAACCAACGGTTTTGGAGACCGCTACTCTACCGATTGAGCTACACGCCTGTGGGAAAATCTTTAGACGACGCAGCCGAGGCCCATACGGGGGCCTCGGCGGGGTCTTGGAATCTGAAACGAGAACGAACTTATTCGATGATCTCGGTGATACGGCCGGCACCGATGGTGCGACCGCCCTCGCGGATGGCGAAGCGCTGGGTCTTCTCCATGGCGATGGGAACGATGAGGTCGATCTCGACGGCGATGTTGTCACCGGGCATGATCATCTCGACGCCGGCGGGGAGATTGACAACGCCGGTCACGTCCGTGGTGCGGAAGTAGAACTGGGGACGATAGCCGTTGAAGAAGGGGGTGTGACGGCCGCCCTCTTCCTTGGAGAGAACGTAGATCTCGGCCTTGGCCTTCTTGTGCGGGGTGATGGACTTCTTGGCGGCGAGAACTTGGCCGCGCTCGATGGCGTCCTTGTCGATACCGCGGAGAAGGATACCGACGTTGTCGCCAGCCTGACCTTGGTCGAGGAGCTTGCGGAACATTTCGATACCGGTGACGACGGTCTCCTGGGTGTCCTTGAGGCCGACGATCTCGACGGTGTCGTTGACCTTGATCACGCCGCGCTCGATACGGCCGGTGGCGACGGTGCCGCGACCGGTGATCGAGAAGACGTCCTCGACGGACATCAGGAAGGGCTTGTCGGTCTCGCGAGCGGGCTCGGGGATATCGTTGTCGATGGCGTCCATCAGAGCGCCGATGGCGGCTTCGCCTTCGGGCTTGCCCTCGAGGGCGGCGGTGGCGGAGCCACGAACGATGGTGGCGTTGTCGCCGTCGAACTGATACTTGGAGAGGAGCTCGCGGATTTCCATCTCAACGAGGTCGAGCAGCTCGGCGTCGTCGATGAGGTCCACCTTGTTCAGCCACACCACGATCTTCGGCACGCCGACCTGACGGGCGAGGAGGATGTGCTCGCGGGTCTGGGGCATCGGGCCGTCGGCGGCGGAGACCACCAGAATGGCGCCATCCATCTGGGCGGCGCCGGTGATCATGTTCTTCACGAAGTCGGCGTGGCCGGGGCAATCGACGTGAGCGTAGTGACGCTTGGCGGTCTCATACTCCACGTGGGCGACGGAGATGGTCACGATCTTGGACGCATCACGCACGGTGCCGCCCTTGGCGATATCGGCATAGGTCTTGACCTCGGCCAGACCCTTGCGTGCCTGAACGGCGAGGATGGCGGTGGTGGTGGTGGTCTTGCCGTGGTCAACGTGGCCGATGGTGCCGACGTTGACGTGCGGTTTCGTGCGCTCGAATGTGCCTTTAGCCATGGGAGGAAGGGACGTTTTGGTGTGGGTGGATTAGGAAAATTCTCCGCTTTTTGACCTGGAGCCCAGAAACAGATTCGAACTGTCGACCTCGCCCTTACCAAGGGCGTGCTCTACCAACTGAGCTATCTGGGCAAACCAATAAGGGTCAAAAAACGAAAAGGGCGCTGAAACTCCAATTCCTACCGACTCCCGTCAACTGGAATTTTAGAGAATTGATTAGATTCTCAAAACCTCCACTCAAGGCCCCACTTCCAAGCGATAAACTCCCGGACGCAGGGGCAGCCTCGGTAACAGCTCCCGGCCGACAATCCAGCGAATTCTTTCATCAACTTCATCCACCCCCGAGCTCGAGACCAGGGTCGGGTGCCCCACCGATCCCGCCGCCCCCACCAAGACCGTGAGAGTCAAGGGCCGCCACGCGCCGGGACCGATCCCGGCGGCCGTCGTGATGTCCGCCGCCGCCACCGATTCGCTCTCGTCCACACGGTAAACCTCCACCCGCGCGACACGCATCTCCCCCTCCCCGGCCCCGTCCACCGCCTCCTGCCTGGCCATGCCCCGAAACCATCGACGTTCAATTAGTTGCGTCGCGGCCGCCGCCGGGGAAGCGGGCAGCGAGGGCGTCGTTATCTCCTTCGCCGGAGCCCGATCCGCAAAACGAAGCGCCGGGGGAATGGGCCCCGTGGCCGGACTTTGATTGCGGCCGCTCAAGGGTCCGGGCGCCCCCCCCACCCCGCCCCGGTCATCCGGCAAAAAGAGCGGGCGCGGGTCCAGTAACCACAGGCGTTCCCGCAATTCACCACCGACCGGCAAGCGCTCAACGCGAGTAAGCACCAGCGTCGGCGTGTCCAGCCGCTCGCCCGCCACCGTCCGCTCCGGCTCCGGCTTTATGTCCACCCGCCCCGCCTTCGCCCCGATCAAGGCCTCCGGGCGGATCGCCGGCACGGTGACCGATTTCGCCACCAACACCAACAACGCCCCGGCGACGACAAAGACCGCCGGCGGCAGCCAAGGGGAAACCGATCTGGAAGCCGCCGCAGCCATGCTCCCACGCCTCAGCGCCCGCCCCCCGCCGCCACCGGATCCGACTCCGCCGTCGCGATCAAGACCCCCTCAAAACCCGCATCCGCCGCCAATGCATAAATTTGCGCCAGATCGCGCGCCGGCAGGGACGCCGAGGTCTGCACCAGCAAGCGCTTCCGCCGGGTCGCGCCCCCGTCCGCCACCCCCGCTCCACCGGAAGCGGTTCCCTGCTCACGCAGCCATACGCCCAAACCCGCGAAGTCCAAAACCGCGCCGTTCACGACCGCCATCCCGGAGGCCGGAACCGCTATCACCACATCCGTTCGCACCGTCGCGGTCGCCGCCGTCCCCGCCTGCGGCAGCGTGAAATCCACCGCCAATCCCGGCGCGAGAACGAACCGCGAGCCAAAGACAAAGAAGAACACCGCCAACGCACACACGTTGACGTAAAACAGGGTGTCCCAGCCACGCGGTATGGGACGCAGGCGGGCCGCCAGATCGAGCGGACGCGTGATCATCCCCGCGTCTCCCCCGGGTTCACCGCCCCGGCTGCGGCGCCGTCCGTGACTTCCGTGCCCCCCTCGACACCGCGCGCCCCCTCGGTGCCCGCCGCCGCCTCGCGATAATCGATCAAGAGGTAACGCATGATCTCGTTACCCGCCCACTCCACATCGCGCACGATGGCCCTCACCCGACCAAACAAAAGATGGTGCGCGAGATGCGCCGGGATCGCCAAGGCCAGGGCCGCCCCCGAGGTGATCAGCGCACGCCACATGCCGGTCGAAAGCGCCTGCGCGGTCGCATACTGCCCGCCCTCCATAAAGGCCTGAAAGGTCGTGGCCATGCCCAGCACCGTGCCGAGCAGGCCCACCAACGGGGCGATATGCGCGATCGCCGCCAGGGCCCCGAGCCGTCGCTCCAACGCGGGCAACTCCACCACCGCCGCATCCTGCACCGCGTAACGCATACGCACCTCGTCGTCCCCCGCGTGCAGGAGCGCCGCCTTCACCACCGCGGCCACCGGCCCCGGCGCCTCCTCGCACACCGTCACCGCCTCCGCCATACGGCGCTGGGCGAGGATGTTTTTCACCCCGTCCAGAAACTCCGTGGAGCGGATCTGCCCGCGGTGCAGGTAGAGCATGCGCTCGACGAACAAAACCAGGGCGAGCGTGCCCAGAAACAACAGCACCCACATGACGGGGCCGCCGCGTTCGAGCAGACTGAGTTGGGAGGGATCCATGAGTTCGAAAAATCGGGTCGGTAAAACTGGCGCCGTGCGTCGCGGGCTTCAAGGCCTCCGCGCCCCCCCGGCCGCGGGCGTCGCCGACTTGGCGCCCGACGCGGGGGACGCCGCCCCGCCACCGCCGGCGACGCCACCGCCCGACGCAGCCGCCGGCACGGGCACGCTCGCCGGCGCCACCGCCGGCACCGGCGTCGCCCCGGAACCGCCGCCGACGCTCGCCGACGCGGCCGCGCCACCCGCGCCGCCACCCGCCGCACCCGAGGCCGTCGCCGCCACCGCCAGCCCGAGCCGGGACCGCGCGAGCGCGATGCCCGGAAGCCCGCGATCCACCAGCAGCCGCCACACATCCTTCGCCTCATCCGCCCGCCCCATCTCCTCCAACACGCCCGCCATGCGCACCAGCATCCGCCCCGCCCAGTAGCGCCCATGCGCGCCCAGCTCCGCCGCGCGCTCGCGTTTCACCACCAGGGCGTCCGCCACCGGCCCCCACGCCGCCAGAGCCTCCTCCGCATCGCGCTGCGCCAACATGTCGCCCAGCTTGAAACCCGCCTCCATGCGCAGATCGAGCGGCGCGTTCGCCAGATCCCGCAAGCGCTCCAGCAACGTGATCGCGCTCTCGAAATGCGACGCGTCGCGCGAAGCCTGCGCCCGGTGGCTGTCGGCCAGCGCCATCTGCGCCTCGAGGATACGCGGCTGCTGCGAAAACTCGTTCACCAAGAGCTCGTAGATCTGCTGCGCGGCGGCGAATTCCCCCAGGCGACGCAGCAGATCGCCCTGCTTCATGCGCGCGTCGAAGATCAGCGGACTGTCCTTGTATTGCTGAATCAACCGCTCCTCTAACAACTTGTAGGCGTCGCGATAATACGCGTCCTCCCCCCGCCGCTCGGCGTTCAGCGCGGCCTGATAAATCGCATGGGGCGCGTAGGGATGATCCCGGTTGTCGTCGGCAAACTGGGTCAACAGCCGCTGCGACTCCACCAAACCGCCCTCCGTGGCGCGAATGTCGGCCTCGACGATAAACGACTCCAGCGCCGCCTCCGAGCCCGACAAATCCGACCGCAGTTTTTGCAGCTCCGCCACCGCGTCCTCGACCCGGTCCAGCCCGAACAAAGCCTCCGCCGCGACCAGCCTCGCCAAGCCCGCCACCTCCCGGGCCAGCCCCGCATCCAGCCCCGCCAGCTGCTCCGGCACCGCCCGCGCCAGGCGCAGCGCGTCCTCCGAGCGCCCCGTCTCCTGCGCGAGCCGCGCCTCCAGCCAGGCCAGACGCGCGCGGAGCGCCACCGGCCGCTCCGCCGCCCCCTCCTCCGCGCGCAGCCGCGCCACCCGCGCCAGGGCCAGCTCCCCCTGCCGCTCCGCCTGCAGCGCGCGCGCCAGATTCCACTCCGCCTGCCAGCGCGTGGTCGCGTCGAAACGCGGATCCGCGCCCAGACGATCGATCAGCTCGGCGGCCTTGCCCAGCCGCCCCGCGCCGATCTCCGCCATCACCGCCTGGAACATCACGTCCGCTGGCGGCACGCCCGGCGGCGGGGCCGCGACCACCGCGGCGTAGGCCTCGGCCGCCGTCGTGTAGTCCTCCGCCCGATACGAGGCCTCCGCCGAGAGCAGCCGCAGCGCCGACGCCGTCGCCGCATCGCGGGCCGCGCCCGCCGCCTGCGCCGCGTAGTCCGCAGCCGTTCGAAACCGCTCCAGCTCCCACGCCACCGAGGCCAGCTGGGTCAACGCGCGCGCCTTCTGGGTCGAGTTGGGAAAGCGCGCCAACAAATCCCGCGCGTCCGCCTCCGCCGCCGCGTGGTCCCGCTCCGCCAGCGCCAGCTCCGCGCGCGCCAGCAACAACTCCTCCGCCAACACATGCGCCGGCGAGCGACCGAGCAGCTCGCCCAACAAGCGCCGCAGACGATCCCGCGCCTCCGACGTGCCCGCCCCCTCGGTCAACAAATTCAGCGCCATGCGCTGCTTCATGGGATCCGTCCCCGCCGCCAGCAGTTGTTCCAAGGCCGTCCGCCCCGCGTTCGAGCCCGGCCCCGCCAGCAAACCGAGCATCAGGCGCACATCGTCCCGCGAGGTGGACGAGCCCATCTCCGCCAACGACGTCAGATGCCCCTGCAAAAACTCCGTCGCCGCGTCGCGCCGCCCCAGCAGTCCCAGCGCCACCGCATGTTGCACGGCGTAGTCGGTCCCCACGCTTCGCCCCGCATACCGCTCCGACTGCCTTCGCAACTCGTCCGCCTGCTCCTGCGTCGCCTCGCCCTCCGCCAGACGCAGCCGCTCGCGGGTCAAGCGCAGCCGCGCCCGCTGCCACTCCGAGGTCGCCACCAACTGCGCCTGATCGTAGGCCGCCGCCGCCCGCGCCGTGTCCTTCGCCGCCTCGGCCACCATGCCCTGCAAAAGATAATACCACGCGCGCTCCTCGTCCGGCAGCAGCTCGGGCCGCAGCCCGACCAACTGCGCCTGCGCCGCCGCCGTGTCCCCCTGCCGCGCCGCGATCAACCCCGCCCGCAGACGATAGGTCGGCGGACGCGCCGTGCTGTGGTTGCCCAGCGCCCGCTCCGCCCCGGCCAGGTCGCCCAGCTCCAGCCGCGCCGCCGTCAGCAGGCGCACCGCCGCGTCGCGCGCCGGATCGCCCGGCTCCAACTCCGCGACCAGCCGCTCCGCCTCCGCCGCCGCCGTCGCCGCGAAACCCAGCGCCAACGCCCGCCGCGCCGACTCCTCGCTCACCAACAAAGCCCCCGCCGAGAGCGGCGTCGGCGCCAGCGGCACCGGCGCGAACAAGGTCGCCTCCGGTCGCGCCCCCGCCTCGCCCTGCGCACGTCCGCCGCTCGCCAGCGCCAGAAGCAAGCTCGCGAAAAGGGGGGAAAAGAAACGTCGTGCCGTCACGGTTGAGTTGAACAGGGTCGGAAAAAACGGGTCGGGATGCCCGGCAAGCTGGGGAGCCGCTCGCCCGCATGGCAACCGCGATTAGGACTCGCCTGCCCCGCCCCGCGTTCCATCGTCACGCAAACCGTTTTCGCCGCGCCGCTCGCGCCAGCACCACGGGCCGCGCGCCACCCGGTCTCCGTCCACCGCCCACCACCTCCGCATCGCCCGCCCCGCCCCCATGTCCACCGCGCTCATCATCCTCATCGTCTTCGCCGTCCTCCTCGTCGTCTTCGCGCTCTGGCTCGTCGGACTCTACAACGGCCTCGTCACCCTGCGTAACCGCTTCAAAAACGCCTTCGCCCAGATCGATGTGCAACTGAAACGCCGCTACGACCTCATCCCCAATCTGGTCGAGACCGCCAAGGGCTACCTCAAACACGAACGCGAGACGCTCGAAGCCGTCATCCAGGCGCGCAACATCGCCTCCTCCGCCGCCACCCGCGTCGCCGCCGATCCGGCCAACGCCTCCGCCCTCAAAGAGCTCGCCGGCGCCGAGTCCGGCCTCGCCGGCGCCCTCTCCCGCCTGATGGTCGTCTCCGAAGCCTACCCCGACCTGAAGGCCAACCAAAACATGCTCCGCCTCTCCGAGGAGCTCACCAGCACCGAGAACAAAATCGCCTTCGCCCGGCAGGCCTTCAACGACGCCGTCATGACCTACAACACCCGGCGCGAGACCTTCCCGACCGTGGTTTTCGCCGGCGCCTTCGGTTTCCAAGCCGCCGAACTCTTCGCGGTGGAAACCCCCGCCGAACGCGTCGCACCCAAGGTGCAGTTTTGAGGAGCGGAAAACGGCGATGGCCAAGCGCCAAGGAAGACGGACGTTCCTGTCCGTCGGTCCGAATGTTCAACAACTCCCTGCCCACCAACCGACGGACAGGAATGTCCGTTCTCCACTGAGACCGGCACACCAGCGCTCCGGCTCCCCGCCCACCCGCCGCCACCCATGGACTTTTTCGAGGCCCAAGACCGCGCCCGCCGTCGCTCCGGGCGCTTGGTCGTCCTCTTCGCCCTCGCCCTGCTCGGCACCATCGCCGCGCTCTACGGGGTCGCGATTCTCCTCGCCCGTTTCGGCGTCGGCCGCCCCCTCGTCGGCTGGCAGCCCGACCTGCTCGGCGGCGTCGCCGTCTTCACCTTCCTCGTCTGCGGCATCGCCTCCATCTACAAAGGGCGACAACTCCGCGCCGGCGGTCCGGCCGTGGCCGAGATGGTCGGCGGCCGCCCGGTCGAGCCCGACACCACCGACCTTCGCGAACGCACCCTGCTCAACGTCGTCGAGGAGATGGCCCTCGCCTCCGGCCTGCCCGTCCCCGCCGTCTATGTGCTGCCCGGAGAGGCGGGGATAAACGCCTTCGCCGCCGGCTACTCCCCGGCCGACGCCGCCGTCGCCGTCACCGAAGGCGCCCTGCACCGGCTCGACCGCGACGAACTCCAGGGCGTCGTCGCCCACGAGTTCAGCCACATCCTCAACGGCGACATGCGGCTCAACACCCGCCTCACCGCCCTCGTCTTCGGCATCCTCGCCCTCTCCATCCTCGGCCGCGTCGTCCTCCGCGGCGTCGGCATCGGCGCCGATGTATCCGGAATGTCGCGACGCCGGAGCCGCGGCGACCGCGACTCCGCCAAGGGGATCGTCCTCGTCGCCGCCGCCGGCCTCGCCCTGCTCGTCATCGGCTACCTCGGCCATCTCTTCGGCCGCCTCGTCCAGGCCGCCGTCTCCCGCCAACGCGAATTTCTCGCCGACGCCTCCGCCGTCCAGTTCACCCGCAACCCCGCCGGCATCGGCGGCGCCCTCAAAAAGCTCGGCGGCTCCGCCCTCGGCGGCCGCATGGGCGTCGCCACCGCCGGCGAGATCAGCCACTTCTGCTTCGCCCAGAACTTCCGCTCCGCCTTCGGTGGCCTGCTCGCCACCCACCCGCCGCTCGCCCGCCGCCTGCGCGCCATCGACCCGAGCTTCGACGGCGTTTTCCCCACCCTGCCGCCGGCGCCCCTGCCCCGCCCCGAACACGTCCCCTACCCGGCCGCCCACCAGACCGCCCCGTCGCTCTTCTCCGCCGCGCCCGCCCAGGCCCTGCACGCCGCCTCGCTCTCCGCCCTCGGCGCGCCGCCGCGCCCCGGCACCCTCGACGCCGCCGGCCTCATCGGCGCGGCCGGCGAGTTCTCCACCGCCACCGTGCAGGCCGGCCGCGCCTTCCTCGCCAACCTGCCCGACACCCTGCGCCAGGCCGCCCGCGCGCCCGAACACGCCCCGGCCCTCTGCCTCGCGCTCTGCCTGCCGCCCCACACCGACGGCCCCGGCGCCCCGCCCGCCGCCTGGCTCGAGCTCATCGCCCGCCACGCCTCCGCCGCCATCGCCCGGCAGGTCGGCGAACTCCACCCGCTCGTGGCCGATCTCCCGCGCGCCCACCACCTGCCCCTGCTCCAGCTCGCCGCCCCCGCGCTCCGCCAACTCGACCCAAGCGCCGCCGCCACCCTCATCGACACCCTCCACGCCCTCGTCCACGCCGACGGCATGCTCACCCCGCACGAGTTCGCCCTGCAAAAAATCGTCGCGCGCACCCTCGGCCTCGCCTCGAAACCGCGCGACGCCATCCACGTGCTCTCCCCCACCGACGTCGTCGGCGAGCTCTCCCTCGCCCTCTCCGCCGCCGCCCGCATCGAGGCCTCCGACGAACGCGCCGCCGCCATCGCCTTCGCCCGCGCCGCCACCGAATTCAACGGCCTGCAACCGCCCCTCGCCTACCACCCCGCCGGCCCGGCCACGCTCGACGAGCTCGACCTCGCCCTCGAACACCTCGCGCACACCCCCGCGCCTTTCCGCCGACGCATCCTGCTCGCCTTCGCCACCGCCCTCACCGCCGACCAAAGGCTTACCCAGTCGGAAGCGGACATGTTGCGCGCCTTCGCCGCCGTGCTTGATTGCCCGCTCCCTCCCGCCCTGCCCGTCTCGCCATGACGTCGCTCTACTTCGCCCTCGGCTACCTCGGCCTCTTCGCCGGCACCGTTTTTCTCATCCTCTTCCTGCGCGCCCGCTCGCGCCAGGACCGCGCCCCCTTCCCCGACAACACGCGCCTCCTCCGCGCCTCCGGCGAATCCCTCCTGCGCCGCCTCACCGAGATCGACGACAAGCTGCTCGACCAGTTTGTCCTCACCCTCGGCCTGCCCGCCGTCGCCTACGGCGCCCTGCTCTACCTCGCCGCCCGGCTGCGCGACGCGTATCCGATTTTCTCCTACACCCTGATCTCGCTCGGCCTCGTCGGCCTGCTCGTCGCCTTCTATCTCGGCGCCCGCCGCCTCGTCGCCCTCATCGACCGCCGGCGCAACACCCGCCTCGGCTACTTCGGCGAACGCATCGTCGCCGAGCACCTCGAGCCGCTCAAAACCGTCGGCCACCGCGTGTTTCACGACCTGCCCGCCGGCGACGGCGCCGAGGCCGCCGAGGGCGCCGACCCCGCCCGCTCCGGCCTCGCCACCATCGACCACGTCGTCGTCGGCCCGGCCGGCGTCTTCGCCATCGAGACCAAAACCCGCCGCAAGGGCCGCGCCCGCGTGGGCTTCATGGCCCACGAGATCATCTACGACGGCAACGCGCTCGCCTACCCCTGGGGGGAGGACCAGCACGGCCTCGACCAGGCCCACCGCCAGGCCGAGTGGCTCGGCCGCTATCTGGAAAACCAGCTCGGCCGCCCCACCCCGGTTTACGCCCTCCTCGTCTTCCCCGGCTGGACGGTTCTGCGCAAGGGCCGCGGCGCCGTCCACGCCCTCGCCCCGCGCGAGCTCATGGACTTCATCGGCCGCCCCACCGGCGACGCCGTCGGCATCGGCTCCCCCCGCCTCGACCCCGCCGGCATGGAAGCCGTCGTGCGCGAGCTCGAGTCCCGCTGCCGCGACGTCGAGCTCTGAGCCGTCAAGATTTGGTCGATCAGGTCGCGGCGGGGCGATCCGGCGCCAAGCTGTTTCTCCGTGGGCAGGGTGCGTCACCACCAGGCTCGATTGGATAGATTCCCACCTCCGACGAGACGGCGACCAACGGGCGAGCCGCCCCCAGGCCGCTCACCAGCGCCGCGTCACCACGGCGGAGAGCTGGCGCGGCGCCCCGGCCAGCGTGGTGGGCAGCCCAAAAGCCCCGCCGATGTTGCCCGCGTCGGCCAGATACTCGCGGTCCAGAAGATTGGTCGCCACCACCACCGCGGACCAGTCGCCCCCCGTCGAGCGCCAGCCCACGCTCAGGTTCACCAAGCCGTAGCCGCCCTGCCGCAGCCTTCCTCCATGGGCGTCGTTGTCGTCGTCGAACCAGCGCTCCGACGTGTAGTGGAAAACCGGTGACACGAACACCGCCCCGCGCCGCCCGCGCGCCAGCTCCCCCGTCGCGCCCAGGGTCAACGCATGTCGCGGCGAGAGGCGCGGCGTGTCGCCGGCGTATTGCTGCGGCCGCCCCTCGTCGTCGAAACCGTCGAAGACCACGTCCGTGAAGGCGTAGCTCGCGAAGCACATCAGCCGCGCGCCCGGCCGCGCCCGCACCGAGAACTCGAAACCGCGCCCGGTGGCGTTGCCGGCGTCGAGCGGCACGAACCGGGCCGGATTCGCCGGATCCACCACCGAGGTCTGAAAGTGCCGATACCGATAGCGAAACACCGCCGCGTGCCAGGCCAGCGGCAGCGCGCGGGCCCCGCCCCTCAGGCCCACCTCGCCATGCACCACCGATTCCTCCCGCAGCTCCGTCACCGAGTCCTCGTCCACCAACAAACTCGCCGGCCGGTGCCCGCGCGAAATCGCCGCGTAGCCGCTCAAACCGGAGGCAAACGCATACGCCACCCCCGCCCGCCCGTCCCAGGAATCGAAACGCCCCTCCGCCTCCCTCCTTCCATCGGTGGGCGCGAACAGTCCGTTCGGCGACGCCCCCAGCACCGCGCCCAGCGCCGACGCCTCGTCGCGATCGATCACCTCGTAGCCCGACCGCACCCGCTCCGTGACCAACCGCAGGCCCGCCGTGAACGACCATCGCCCCGACGCCCGCCACGTCCCGTCCAACACCAGGTCAAACGCCTCCGTCCGCGCGTCGTTGATGTAACTCTCCGTGGTCGGCCCCGCCAGCGGCGCCCCCGCCAAAGCCGAGAGCGCGCGCAGCGAGGGCGGCAGAAACGGACTGTTGAAAAACGCGAACTCCGCCGGCAGGGCCGCCTGCGGCGAAAACGGGTTCATCGCCGGCACCGCCGTCCCGGCCAACGCGCCGGGCACCCCGGCCGCGACCAAACCGTCGCGAAAGTCGTCCGAAAATAGCGGCCACAAGGCCCGGTCGTCCGCCAGCGCGTCGATCCGCTGCGACCCCGTCTCCCGAAACCAACCCACCCCCACGAACGCCGCCAGCGGGCCGTCGTCGTCGTAGTGCAGGCGCAGCTCCTGGCTCGCCTGCCGCCCCCGGGCGTCCTCGGAAAATTCCAGCAGATGCAGCCGCGAACCGTCGCCGTCGTAGTCCTCGAAGGAGTCGAAGCCCCGCAGCCCGCCCACGCTCCGCAGCGTCCATCCCTCCGCCAGTTTTCGCTCCGCCAACAGCGTGGCGCCCGACACCCGCCGATCCACCCGCAGCTCGTCGGCCCGATTCAGCTCCGTCGCGCCAAAGGCATCCGTGTCCCCCGCGCCGGTCGGTATGACCATGCTCTTCACGCCGGTGGCCGGCGGCCGGTCCCGTTGATGGTTCAACAACAGATCGACGCTCGTCGCGCCGTCTCCCGGCGTCCAGCGCAGCGCCAGCCGGGCCGCCGCCGTGTCGCGCCCGTTCAGCGCGGGGCCCCCGGCCAGGTTTTCCGTATATCCATCCCGCTGCGACACGCGAAAGGCCACCCGCGCCGCCCACTCGCCCTGGACCAGCGGCACGTTCACCACGCCCTCCGCCCCGCGCTCCCCCCGCTCCCCCGCCCGCGTCGCCAGCTCCGCCTCCGCCCGCTCGCCCGCCTTCGCCTGCGTGATCGCGATCGCCCCGATCTCCGCCCCCCGGCCGAACAGCGTGCCCTGCGGCCCCTTGAGCACCTCCACCCGCTCCAGGTCGAAGAACTCCACCGCCGCCCCGCGCATCCGCCCGATGGATACACCGTCCTGAAACACCGCCACCCGCGTCTCCCCGCGCGGATCCCCGCTGTCCGTCGTGATTCCGCGGATGTTCAGGCTCGGCGTCGCCGGCGACTGCTCCTGCGCCACCAACCCCGGGACGAACCACGACAGATCCTCGTGCCCCTCGACCCCGAACTCCGCCAGGAACCCGCCGTCCAAAACCGCCGTGCTCATCGTCTCCTCCACCCGCCGCGAGGCGCTCACCTCCAGCGGAGGCAGCACATGCGCCACCGCCTCCGACTCTCCCCCGGCCGGCGAAGCCACGCCGCAGGCGCCCAGCCCGCCCATCGCCCAACCCCACATCAACAACACCCGTCCGGCGCGTGGCCTGGCTTCGTTTTTCATAAATTCTCCCGCAGCTCCCGTCGCAGCGCCTCCACCGCCGCCCAATCCGCCGCCAACGCCGCCTTCTCCATCGCGGCCAGCCGCGCCGCGTCGTCCTCGGCCCGGGCCAGCAACGCGCTCGTGCGCAGATAGTGCGCCTCCCGCGCGACCAGCCCCGCGTCCCGCACCCGGCTCGCCGCGTCGATCCGCGCCAGGCGCAGATTCCAGTCACCCGCGCCCGCCGACCTCTCGCCCGCCGCGGTCCGCGCCTCCGCGCCCACCCCGCCCGCCCCCAGTAGTCGCGCCAGCTCCGAAGGCTCGATCGGCTTGGGCAAATACACATCAAACCCCGCCGCCAGCGCCCGCGACGCCGCCTCGCCCCCGGCCGCCGCGGTCAACGCGGCCAGCCAGACCGGACCCCGCGCCCAGCTCCGCAAACGCGCCGCCAGCTCCAGCCCGTCCCCGTCCGGCAGGCCGAGATCCACCAAGGCCGCATCGAAGGGCTCCGTCGCCCCGCGCCACAGGCGCTCCGCCTCCGCCACGCCGCCCGCCACCTCGACCCGTAGGCCGTGCCGCGCCAAACCGGCGCGCAAAAGCTCCCGCAGGGTCGCGTGATCCTCCACCAGCAACACCCGACGGGGCATCCGCGCCGGCCCGCCTCCCGACCGCGCCGACGGTATCGGCCCCGACGCCTGTTTCGCCGGAAAAAACGGCAGGCGCACCCGAAGCTCCGTGCCGCCCGCGGGCCCCGCTTCCGCGGTCACTCCGCCGCCCAGCCACAGGCACAGCCGCCCCACCAGAGGCAGCCCCAACCCAAAACCCGAGTCGGGCGCCAGCCGCGTGCCGACACCGACCGGCCGCATCGTCACCAGCCGCCGGCGCGCCTCCGCCGGCAAGCCCGGCCCCGTGTCGCGCACCACAAATTCGAGCCACCCGCGCGCCGCGTCGCCCCCCGCCTTTTCAAGCTCCGCCCCGCCGGCGGCCCGCGCTTCGTCCATCGCCTCGGCCGGCACCCCGCGCACCTCGAGCACCACCTCGCCACGCGCCGTGTAGGTCACCGCGTTGCGGAGCAGGTTGAGCAGGATCTGCCGCAGACGCGTGCCGTCGCCCTCCACGCGTCGCGGCACCTCGTCCGCCACCGCGTCCGCGTAGCGCAGCCCCTTCGCCGTCGCCATCGGCGCGAAGGTGCCGCGCAGCTCCGCGACCAGCGCGGCCGGCTCGATCACTTCGCGCCGCGGCGGCAAGCCCATCCGCACCGCGCCGAGCTGAAGCAGATTTTGCAACAGGTGCCCCAGCCCGCGCGTCTGCTCCCGCAGCCCGGTCAACAGCTCCCGCTGCCCCGGATCCAGCGCGGTCGCCTCGAGCAGCTCCGCGTAGGCCAGCACGCTCTGGAGAGGCGTGCGCACATCGTGCCCCAACGCCGCCAGCAGCTCGCTCTGCGCCCGCTCCGTCGCCTCCGCGCGCTCCCTCGCCGCCCGCTCCGCCAGCTCCCGCTCCCGTCGCAACCAATAGGCCAGGCCCAGGGCGCCCAGCAGTCCGCCCAGCGCCGAGGCCACGCCCGCCGCCAGCGCCATCGGCCGCCGATACACCGCCCCGTGGTGGTAGGGCTGGGCGGTCAACAGCCAGCGGGCCGGCCCCGACTCCCCGATCGGTCCGCCGATCGGCGTGAAGCCGTAAAACACCAGCTCGCCTCCCCCCGCCCGCAGCGGGCCCCAGAATGCCGGCTCACCCCGCGCCACCGCCGCCCCCAGGCCCTCGGGCAAGGGCCTCCCCTCCGCCTCGGGCACCGCCTCCGCCAGCCCCGGCCGGCCCACCAGCCGCCCATCCCGGAGCTCCACGATCGCGTGCCGCCCGAGGTCCGCCTGCCGCGCCAACAAGGCCCGCACCCGAGCCCCCTCCGGCAGCTCCGCCGCCACCGCCGCCATCGCCTCCAGGCGCGCGCCGACCGCGCGCCGCATCACGCCCGCCATCGTGACCATCCCGAAATTGTAGAGCGTGAAGCCCGCCAGCAGCAGCCCCCCCGAAAGCACCGGCGCCAGCCACAACACCCGGCCGCGCCGGCCCTCCCGCGCACGCGCCGCCCATGCCCAGAAGCCGAAGCCCGCGGCCGTCGCTAGCACCAGGCCCGCCGCCATCACCCGCGTGATCCCGGGCACATGCAGATAGAGCCGGCCGTTGGTCAAAAACGCCGTGTCCACCCCGGCCATCGCCGTCGCGTAGTCCTCCCAGCCATACGCGAGATCGGGCGTGAAGCTGACGAACCAGCTGAAAAGCCAGCGCGGCCCCGCCCACTCCGCCAAGGCCGGCAGCGCCCAGCAGACGTAGGCCGCGCGCATCCCCGCGCCGCGCGCCCGCCACGCCAGCACCAGACCCAGCACCAGCCACGGCAAGCCGCCCACCCACGGCCACGCCTCCCAGCCCCGCCACGCCAGCAGCGCCGCACCGAGCCCCATCCACAGCGCCGCGACCACCCGCCACCGGCGACGCGCCCGCCCCGGCGTCACCAACTCCCGCGCCCCGTGCTCCGACCAGCACCCCAGCGCCAGGAGCGAAAACGCCGGGTATCCCCAGTCGCGCAGCGCCTCCCGGCCCTCGGGAAAGGCGTCCGACAGCAAGGACAACACCGCCACGCCCGCCGCCTTCACCAGCGCGCCCGCGGCGAAAAAACGCCAGGCCGCATCCCGACCGTCCCGCGCGGTTCGACCTCCGCCGAGGATCGCCACCGCCCACATCGCCCAGACCACCCCTTGCAGGGAGAACAACACGTTCACCGCCACCGCCGGATGCAGCCAGGCCAGGACCGGCGTCGGTATCGGCGGATTCACCATCTCGGCTCAGCCCCCGATGCCTTGGTCCCGGTTCCAAGCCGCCGCCCGCAGCAGCAGCGACCGCGCGTTCGGCTCGCCCAGCTTCGCCCGAATGTTTTCGCGATGCGCGTCCACCGTTCGCGGACTGATCCCCAGCGCCAGTCCGATCTCCCGCGGCCCGCGACCCAAGCCCAGCAGTTGAAACACCTGCAGCTCCCGGTCGGACAAATCGCCCACCTCCGACACCGCCTCGCGCGACACGGCCGCCCCGTCGCCCGACTCGTGTTCCCCGCCCTCCGTCAATCCGCGCAGCACCCGCGCCAGCACCCCGGTCCCCGCGCCCTTGGCCACGAAGGCCCGCGCCCCCGCCGCCCGCGCCCTCGCCTCGTAGTCCCGCCCCTCCAGCATCGTCACCGCCACGACCTCCAGGCCCGGCCGCAGACCGCGCAGCTCACGGATCAGGGTCAGGCCGTCCCCCTGCCCCAACAACAAATCCAGCACCACCACGTCGGGCGCGAGCCTCACCGTCCGCTCCCGGGCCTCGACCACGTCGCCCGCCTCGCCGCAAAGCTCCAGCCCTTCGATTCCCGCCACCAAGGCGGCCACCCCGAGCCGAAACACCTCGTGGTCGTCCACCACCAAAACGCGCCGGGATGTCGTTGCGGAGTTCATGTTGGCCGGAAACGCCCTTCGGCAAAACGCGCCCGCCGTCGCGCCGCAAGCCGCAATCCGACCCCATCCCGTATTTGCCTACCGGATACCTCCGAACGCCCCCCGCCGGGCGCCTTCGCGGCGCATAGGCGATTCGCCTATTCTTCACCGTCCGGGTCGCCGCGCGTTGCGGGTCGCGGCGCAGGGCCCCAGACACCGGCATCCACACGGGACGACGCATCGGGAAGATTCCGGTCTTTATCCGGGGACCCGCCCGGCGCCGCCGTCCTTACCACCACCCGCCCACCATCGCCATGCGTTTATCCGCCTTTCGCCTCGCCCGCCTCGCGGTTTTGTCCGCCGCGTTCGCCGCCGTCTCGCCCCTCGTCCGCGCCGCCATCCTGAGCGTGCATCCCACCTCCGGCCACGGCACCCACACCAGCCTCGCGACCGCCATCAGCTCCGCCTCGGACGGCGACGTGATCTACGTGGCCGGCTCGGCCTCCAGCTACGGCAACATCTCGATCACAAAACGCCTCACCATCTACGGGCCGGGCTACTTCCTCGATGAAAACCTCGGACTGAGCGGCGACACCCTGCCGGCCACCGTCGGCACGCTCAGCGTCTCCGGCTCGGCGGCCGCCGACACCGTCATCAGCGGGTTGACCATCATCGGGGCCGCCCATCTGACGGCGGACCGCGTCACCCTGCGTCGCTGCCGGGCCACGAGCAGCGTGAACATTGGACAAAACAGCGCCGGCGCCTACGTCCGCACCTCCGGCATCACCTTGCTCGGCTGTTATCTCGACGGTGGCTTCGGCTATGCCTCCCTGTCTAGCTCCGGAAACACGACCAGCTCCTACAGCACCGGAACGCTGATCTCCGGCTGCTACATCGGAGGCAACCTCAAGCTCAATGCTCCGCTCAACTCCGGCACGCTGCGGAACTGTGTCATCGCCCACCAAAACCCCAGCATCAACACTGTGGATTCGTTCTCCAACTGGGTCGTGCGCGACAGCGTTTTCCTCGGTAGACCCGGCAACATCGCGGACGACTCCGACTTCGTCGCACATAACAACGTCATCGCCGACAGCACGCCGCCCGCGCCCTACACCCTCGCCGGTTCCGACAACGTCATTCTCTCCGACGACACCGGCGTCTTCCTCGGCACCGGCAGCACCGACGCCCGCTGGCAACTCGCGGCCGGCAGCCCGGCCATCGGCGCCGGCACCGGCGGCTCCGACTGCGGCATGTTCGCCAACGGCTACTACGTCCTCTCCGGCATCCCCTCCCTGCCCGTCATCAAGAGCATCGACCTGCCCGCCGAGATCTCCAACCGCGCCGATCTCCGCCTGAGCGTCGAGGTTCGCGTGCAGCCCTGAACGGCCCCGCCCGGCTCAGCCACGCCATGCCCTCCCGTCCCACCCTCCCGCTCCTCGCCGCCGCGCTGCTCGGCGGCCTGCTCCCGCCGGCCTCCGGCGCGCTCTCCACCGAACCCGGCACCCTCACCCTCGAGCTGTTCGTCGGCGCCGACCCCGGCCACGGCGCCGGCCACCATCTCGTGATCGACGCCGCCGAGGGTCCGCCCGTTTCGGCGCTCTCGTTCGACATGCTCCCGCCCGCCCTGCTCGACACCCTGAGCCCGGGCGTCGCCACCCTCTCGGCCCGCCTCTTCGACCCGTCGCGAAGCCAGTCCGAACAATGGAGCCCCACGCTTCACCGCACCCTCTTCCTGCTCCACGACTTCGCCGATCTGCCCGTGACCGCCGAGGTCGAGGCCTACGTCGGCACCGATCCCGGAGCCGGCTCCGCCACGCCCCTTCCGCAGTCGGAGACGGGCGCGCTCGACGCGCCGACCACGGCCGCCGCGCCCACCCTCGCCGCCCTGCTCCAGCCCGGACTCAACACCGTTTTCCTGCGCGCCCGCGACTCGCACGACCGCTGGAGCACGCCCGTCGGTCGCACGGTTTACATGGAGTGCGCCGGCTCGGCGCCCTTCGCGATCACCGCGTTTCGACACCGGATCGTTTTACCCGTCTCCGCCATCAACGGCACCGAACCGGCAGCCTCCACCGTGACCGACGGCGCCACCTCCACCACCGTGCCCACCGCCTACCAGGTGCAAGCCGACCTGCCCCACGTGCTGGCCCTCGCCCCGGTGGATGCCGACGGACGCCTCGGCCACGAGCGTTTCATCCAGTTTACCCCGCGCGATTCCTTCGTGCTCTGGCAGGAGCGGTATTTTAACGCCGAGGAGATCGACGCCGGCACGCTCACCACCCCCGAAGCCGACGCTGACGGCGACGGGCTCCCCAACTTCGCCGAATACGCCTTTGGCCTGCACCCGAGGGAATTTTCCCCGCCGCCCGCGACCATCCTCCACGAGGCCGAAGTGGACGGCGAGGGCCGGCGCCTGGTCATCAGCTACCCGCGCAACCCCCAGGCCCGCCACTTCGACTGGAGTTTCCCCGTGACCGACGACCTCGCCGCCACCTGGCAACCCACCGCGGTCGAGCAGCTGGCCGTGACTCCGGTGAGCGACGAGGTGGAGCTCGTCACGGTGCGGGAAAGCGCCGCCTCCACCACGCCCCGCCACTTCCTGCGCGTGGAGGTCGCCCCGCCGGCGGAGTAGGCCGGACAGCGCCACGCCCGGGTGAGGCGGGCGCTGAGCCCCAGAGCATGCCACGGCCGGATGTGCCCCATCAACGGGCTTGCACCCGGCAGCCGAGCGCTTCGATATCCGGCTCACCCGTGTTGGCCCGCCTGCCTCCTCAAATTCCTATGAAAACCCCACAAAACCTTCTCAAATATTCGATCGGAACCGCCGGGACGCTTGCACTGGCCCCGTTGGCGCAGGCCGCGATGGTCATCCACAACTTCGAATTGACCCCCTCGGCCAATACGAACGACTACATAAGATTATCGTCCTTCTCGGACGGGGCCGACAGCCTGATTTTTACCGTGGATGGGGTAAACGGCGCCAGCGACAACATCCGCTTCTACTCGGGGGCCACCGGAGTCTATTTCGATGGCGAGATTTACGGCGGTGTGACCCTGCAGTTCCTTTATATATCCGTGTCGGGCCGGCGAGAGGCGATCAATTTGGATCCGGGTGATTCTGTGGGCCCTTCCTCGGGAAGCATCGCCTCCTCTTTCACGATTGTCGCCAGCTCGAGCCGAACCTTCCGTAACGGATTTGCCGAGGCGGTGCGCGATACCACCGGCTTCGTCATCACCGTCAGTGGGCGCACCCACTATGGCTGGGTCGATTTCACCGCCAATGCCGACGACACGATGACGCTTCACAGCATCGGCATCCAAACCAGTCAGAATGTCCCCGCTTTGGTCGGCGTGCCGGAGCCCGCGAACATCGCGACCCTGTTTGCCGCCGGAGCCATGGGCGTGGCGGCCTTCCGTCGTCGTCGTGGCATCGCCACCCGCCCCGAGGTCGAATAAAGGCGGGTAAAAACGGAAGCCCTATCAAGGTTTCCTTCGACCGAATACCTCCAACGCAAAAGTCGGCAGGGAAAGGCGAGGCCACGCCGAGGCCTCGCCTTTCCGCTTTTACGCACCCCGCATGTCAACGCAGAGCCAGAAACCCAAAATCATCCTGCTCGGACTGGATGGACTGGAGTGGAACATACTGAACCCGTTGA
Source organism: uncultured Akkermansia sp. (assembly GCA_966252115.1). Lineage (GTDB taxonomy): Bacteria > Verrucomicrobiota > Verrucomicrobiia > Opitutales > Opitutaceae > IMCC26134_A. The sequence continues at coordinate 31,253 of CBINNW010000004.1, read as the reverse complement.
TCCGAGAGGGCGCCCTACCGGCGTTCGAAAGCCTGGTGAGGGAAGGCACTTCGGGTGATTTGCGCACCTTGCACCCCACCCTGTCGCCGATGCTCTGGAACAGCATCGCCACGGGGAAACGGGCCGAGCAACACGGCATCCACGGTTTCAGCGAAGTCGATCCTTCGAGCGGGACCGTGAGGCCGGCCTCCAGCATTTCCAGAAAGTGCAAGGCGATATGGAACATACTCATGCAGTCGGGCTTCGACTGCCATGTGGTAAACTGGTTCGCCAGCCACCCCGCCGAGCCGCTGAACGGCTCCAGCGTGAGCGATCTGTTCCCGGAAGGCGCCACGCCGGCCGGGCAGGCATGGCCTCTGCGGCCCGGCACGGTCCACCCGTCGGAGCTGCGCAGACCGCTCGCCGCCTTGCGTATCGGCCCCGACGAAGTCGCACCCGATCTTGTCCGCATGCTCGTCCCTCGGGCCGCCGAGGTCGATCAAGCCAAGGATCGCAAGCTGCACGTGATCGCGAACGAGCTGGCGAAGGCCTATACGATCCATTCCACCGCGACTTGGCTCCTCGAAAACCGGTCGTGGGATTTTTGCGCGGCCTACTGGCGAACCCCGGACATACTGAAGCACCACTTCATGCCCTACCACCCTCCCGCGCTGGAGGGCATAGACGAGCGGGCATTCGAACTGTATCGCGAGGTGATACCGGGCGTCTATCGCCTGTTCGACGCGATGTTGGCGCGCTATCTGGAGCTGTTGCCGACCGACGCCACCATCCTGGTCGTCTCCGATCACGGGTTTCAAACGGGCCCAAGCCGACCGAGGTTTCATGAAAATCCGTTCGTGAACCCGGAGGCATGGCACCGAGATCACGGGGTGTTCATCGCCAAGGGCCCCCTGATCGCCAAAGGCGAGCGGGTATTTGGCGCCCGTCTCGTGGATATTTGCCCCACCATCCTGACGTTGAGCGGGCTACCACCCGCCCGCGACATGGCCGGACGCGTGCTGAGCGAGATCTTCCAAACTCCGCCGCAGCTGACGACGATCAACTCCTGGGAGACCGTGGCCGGGGAGTGCGGCCGACATGCGCCCGATACCAAATACGCCGTCGAAGACGCCGAGGCGCTGCTGAAGCAGTTCGTCGCCCTGGGCTACATCGACCCGATCGATCCCGATCACCAAGTGGCCGCCCGACAAACCGAGCGAACGAACAAACTAAATCTGGCGCGGGAATGGCTCGACGAGGGCAGACCGGGAATGGCGCTCCCGTTTTTGGAGGAGTTGTTCACCGAGCTGCCAGGCGCCTTGGACATAGGCAGATTGTTGCTTCATACCCAGCGACTGCTCGGCTTTTACAAAGAGGCCGAGATGACGTCCCGGCAGCTTTGCGAATCGATGGAGGAGGGCCCGCTCACCATGCTTTCGCGCGCGCAAATCGCCCTGGACCAGCGCGATTTTACCGGCGGGCTGCACCAGCTTAAGAAGATCGAGGAGTCCTACCCCAGTTTCCTCGGCATTCAAAGGGAGATAGGCCGTGTTTACAACCGGCTCGGTCGCTTCGCCGAGGCGGAGGCCTGCTTTCAACAAATCGTGGAACGGGACGACACCGACGCGCTGGCATACCAGGGCCTCGCATTTGCCCAGGTGCGCTTGCGCAAGCCGATGGAGGCCATGACGAGCGCCTTGGCCGCGATCGAGCGAAAGCCCGATTTGCCCATGGCCCACTATCAGCTCGCCCTTGCGGCCGAACGCGTGGGACTGCGAGACCATGCCATCCGAGCCTTGGGAGTGTCCCTGGCCTACGCGCCCCGAAATCGATTGGCGCACAAACTACTGTCCATCTTGCTGCGAAAAACCGGCGATCACGAGAAAGCCGCGAAACACGAAGAGGTGGCGCAGTTGCTGATCGCCCAGCGCGAGGAGGAAAAGGCGGCGCGGGCCAAATTGCGCGAGCTCGTGGTCAAAAGCGCCGAGGCGCGCGCGGAAAAACGGAGGCAAACCCGGATTCCGCCCCCCGTCGATATTCAAAAAACGGATACGCCCGCCCCGGTGGTCGAGCCCGGCGGTCGAGAATACCTGATCGTCTCCGGCGCGCCCAGATCGGGAACGTCGTTGATGATGCAAATCTTGAAGGCCGGGGGGAAGGAGCTCCTCGTGGACGCCCATCGACCGGCCGACGAAAACAATCCGGAAGGTTACTTCGAATACGAACCGATCAAGAAACTGAGGCAAAATCCCAAGGCGATCGAGCAGGGGGAAGGCAAGGCGGCCAAGGTGGTTTCCATGCTGCTCAAGCATCTCCCCAAGAACCATACGTATAAGGTGATCTACATGCTGCGCCACCCGGCGGAAGTGGCGGAATCCCAAGCCAGGATGATCAAACAAATGAACACCGCGTCACCCGAGCGTGATGTCGGCCAGATGGCGAAACTGCTCTCCTCGCATATCGATGAGACGCTCGAGTTTCTAAAGCAGACCGGGAACGTCCGGTTGCTCACGGTGGAATACGCCGACTTGATCGCGGATCCCGAAAAAGAAATTCGGCGTCTCGTGGAGTTCGTGGACGAACCCGCTTTCAAAGACGTGACCAAAATGGCCGGAGTGGTGAATCCCCGGCTGTGGCGCACCCGCGCGGGATGATCTCCCCCTCATCCCCGCCCACCTCGCCGCCTGCGGCGAGTTGGCGGCAGCGGGCGGAATCGGGTAGGCACAGCCACTTTCCCGCCACGGCCGTATGGAGGTTGAAACAGGGGTTGAAAACGCCGCCCTCTCCCGGCCCGCCTTGGGCTCGACCATGACGAAGCGCGGCGGCGAAACCGACGAACCCCGGAACTTGAAGCGACTCGTTTCCGAATGGGCCCGCGCGGCCGCGCTCACACCAATTCGCGTTCCGTCGTAATAAACCCGGATTCCGTTTTTGGAGGCCCATGGTTCAATCGCGGCGCGATTGGGTTTCCGGCATATTTACCCTTATACTCCAACAAGAAGCCCACTTCATGCTTAACTCTGAAATCAACGGCTTACGGAAAGTGTCCTTGGACTGCTTTTGCCCACGCTTCCTACTCGATCGAGAAGACCAATCGCGGAATCCGGGATAAAACCGGTGATCGCAAGCTGTAGGCCTGACCGCTGGTCAGGCTGCCCGACCAGCGGTCGGGCCTACATCGGAGCCGCGGTTCTTATACGTTTGGATGCAACCGGGTATCGGGCTGGTGGCCTGCGAGGTGCGGGTGCCGGGCGGCGTTCGCAATCAGGCGGCGGCCCCATTTTCAGAATAAATTAGAGGGGATTCCACTCATTACGTGGTGGTTCCACGCGCGAATCACGGTAGTCACAACTCGCTGGCGCTTCCCGCCGGCCGTCGCAGCCGCCTCCTCCTCGCCGCCACAATCACAGCCCCCTCATCCGCCATGAGCCGCAGTCGCCCCCGCCCCCCTCGCTCCCGCGCCACGCCGGAGCCCTCGGCCGCCCCCTCGGCCGCCCCCGCCTCCACGCCGTCCACCGCCGCCCCCGCCAAGCCCAAAGCTCCGCTCCCCGACCCCGTCATCTTCCTGCCCGGCATCATGGGCAGCACCCTGCGCGACGAGTATGCGCTCTCGCCGGAAAACGTCTGGTCCGTGCTCAAGGCCGCGACCAAAAACTACGACCGCATCACGCTCCACCCCGACGACCTCCGCTACGAGCTGCGCGAGCCCGCCCGCGTGGTGAAGGACGAGGTCTTCGGTCTCTTCTACGGCGAAATCATCGAGGAGCTGCGCTACAATCTCAGCCCCACCCCCGAGGAGGCCGTGCCGGTCTATCCCTTCGCCTACGACTGGCGCCAGCCGCTCGCCGTGCTCCAGAAGGAGCTGGAGACCTTCATCGAGGAGGTCGTCGCCCGCACCTCGCTGCAACGCCACTATCACGCCCAAGGCTACACGCCCGCCACCGGCAAGGTGAACCTCGTCGCCCACTCCATGGGCGGCCTCATCGTCGCCGGCTACATCCGCACGCGCGGTTTCGAACGGGTCCACAAGGTCGCCACCCTCGCCTCGCCCCTGCGCGGTTCGCTCGAGGCGGTGGCCAAGACCACCATCGGCGTCGGCGGCTTCAGCCTCGGCTCCGGCGCCTCCCGCGAACGCGAGGCCGCCCGCGTCACGCCCGCCCTCTACCACCTGCTTCCCTCCTACGCGGGCGCCATCGAGGCGAAGGGCGGCCTGTCCGCCGACATCTTCCTGCCCGAGGCCTGGCAGCCCGGCATCCTGCAAACCCTGCGACTCTTCATCGAGCGCAACGGCCTCACGCCCGACCGCGCCGAGGCGCAGGCCACCGAGCTGCTCGCCCACATGCTCGACACCGCATGGAAACACCGCACCCGCATCGAGGGCCTCAAGCTCGACGACCCCAAACGCTGGCTCTGTATCGTCGGCGTGGATACAAAGACCCGCGTGCGTTTGGTCTCGCGGCCCGACGCGAACGGCCGGCCCTTTTTCGAGCTGGAGGATCCGGTCAACGACTACTGCGGCGACGACAAGCTCCGCACCGGCGACGGCACCGTGCCCTACCTCGGCGCGCGCTCCGCCTTCATCCCGGTCGAGCAGCTCGTCTGCGTGACGCCCGACGACTTCGGTTTCTTCGAGTTCAAGGACAAGACCATCGCCCACCTCGGTTTCCACGGCGCGATCCCCAACATGAACTTCGTGCAGCAGTGCGTGCTCGCCCACCTCACCGACCGCCCCATGCGCAAGCCCGGCGGCCACCCCTCGCCCGAGATCGCGCCCGCCGCCTGGGACCCACCCATCCCCGGCCTGAAGGGCTGATGTTTCACCACGGAGGACACGGAGAGCAGGGAGCCAGACACCGTCCCTGCTTCCTTTCTCCGCGCCCCTTGCGTTCCTCCGCGGCCAATTCGGCTCGAAACGGAGCGGGGTTCGACGGCGCTACACAGACGACAGCGCACCAATCACGGCGCGGCCCGTCGCGGCGTCGAGCTCGGCGGGATCGCGCCGGCTCCACCCGGCGGCATCGCCCTGCAAGGCGACCGGCTCACACACGTAGAGCTCATGCCCGGGCCGCGCGGTGACGCGCAGGCCGGCGGAGCGCAACATCGCGACGATGCCGGCGTGATTGGGCGCCCACCAGTTGGTCGGATCGCCGGCGAGCGACTTTTCGATGAAGGCCATGCGCGGCCAACCCGGGCGCACCATCGCGGAGCGGTCATCGAAATCCTGGTCCTCCGGCGTCTCCAGCTCGGCGTCGTCCGGGATGCTGAGGGTCTGAAACACCAGCCGTCGCCGCGTCTTCTCCGCCACAAGGTCGAGCCCGAGCAAGGGGTAGCGCAGGTGATAAAAGACGCCCAAAAACAGCACCAGGTCGAAGCTCCGTTCCCAGTGCGCCAACTCGTAAATCTGGGCCTGCCGAAAGGTGATCCGATGCTCCAACCCCGACACGCGCGCCGCCCATTCGGCCTGACGCAGGAAGTGCGGATCGACGTCGATGCCCGTCACCTCGGCGCCGCGACGCGCGAGCTCCAGACTGTAGAACCCGGCGTTGCAGCCGATATCGAGCACGCTCCAGCCATCCAGATCCTCGGGGATGAAGGGCGCGATCTGCGCCCACTTCATCGCGGGGAAATCGCCCAGCGGATGCTGCGGCGCCGTCCGCGAGCCGTCCGGCAGGTGCAGGTTGTGAAACCAGGGTCCGAGCCGCGCCGCCTCGGCCGCGAGACCCGTGGGCGCGCCGCTCGCCCGCACCATGAAGCGCGCGGGGTTGGTCCGCGTCTCCGCGGCCGACGGGGGCTCGATGGCGGCGGCCTTGGCGCAAGCGCGGATGAGCTCTTCCAGCTCGCGCTCGAGCTGCGCGGCGCGGTGGGCCGCCGTGTGCTCGCGCAACACGCGGGCGCGCCCGGCCAGGCCGATCTCGGCGGCCCGGGCCGGCGAGAGTTCGCGCAGGCAACGCTCGACGTCGGCCACGCTGCGCGCCACCAGGATTTCTCGGCCGGGCGCGAAGTAGTTTTCCAGCCCCGGCCACGCGTCGGTGATGATCGGCGTGCCGCAGGCGGCGGCCTCGAACAGACGCACGCTGGGCGAGTGCCCGGCGGCCATCATGTCGGCGCGGGTGAGGTTGAGCGTGAAGCGTTGCGAGTTGTAGAACTCGCGGTGGTCGGTGGGCGGCAGGTGCTCGACGCGGCCGACGTTGCCCGGCCACTGGATCGACGCCGGATACTGCGGCCCGGCGACCACGAAGCGTCCGCTCGGGCGGCGCCTGGCGGGCTCCAGCAAAAGCATCTCCAGCCCGGGCTGCCGGTCGGCGCTGTAGGTGCCGAGATAACCGATGTCCCAGCGAATGTCTCGTGGCTCCGGGAAGTAGAGCGTCGGGTCCACCGCGCAGTGCAGCGCCCGCGCGCGGGGCGAGCCCAGCTCGCGTTCGAGTTTTTGCAAAATGGGTCCGCCGCTGAAGGAGAGGTAGAGCGGATAACGCCGCAGGAGATCGGGCGTGAGGTATTCGTGATCGCCGCGACCCAGCTTCGCCAAGGTGACCGGAGTATCGATGTCGTAGAAGGCCACCGCGCCGCGCGCCGTCGCCAGGACCCACTCGCCCACCGCCACGCCCTCCGGCACGTAGGAGCCGACGATGACCGCGTCGGCCGCGCCCACGATGTCGGCGTGCTCGCGACGCAGGTGTTCGAGCGAGGGGTAGAGCGCCACGCTCGCGTAATCGCAGGACGGCATGTCGCGATTTTCCGAATACCAGGGCACGTCGCGTTCGAGAAAGACGATGGAGTGGCCGCGACGGGCGAGCTCGCGCAGCAGGGCGCGGTAGGTGGTGGCGTGGCCGTTGCCCCACGCGGACGTGATGCTGAGGCCGAGGACGACGATCTTCATGGGCGGAGGGCTCCGGCCGCGGCCGTGGCGGCGCTCGTTTGGGCGTCGAGCAGTTCCTCCAGCTCGACGACGCGGTGTTCGTAGGTGTGGTGGGCGAGGATGCGGCGACGCGCGGCCTCGCCGATGGCCGAGGCCCGCGAGGGCGTGAGCGTGTCGAGCCAAGCGGCGACTTCCGCACCGTCGCCGGCGACGAGCACCTCGAGGCCGGGCTCGAGGAACTGCCCGATGCCCTCCCAGGCGTCGGTGATGAGGCAGGCGCCGGCGCCGGCGGCCTCGAACACGCGGGTGGGCGGCGAGAAGCCGTAGCGCGCCATGCTCTCACGGTTGATGTTCAACACGGCGCGCGCGCTGCTGTTGAAGGCGTTGTGCTCGCAGGAGCCGACGTGCCCGAGGCGGTGGACGTTGGCCGGCATGGGCTTGTCCTCCCAACCGCTGCCACCGAGCAGGAACCGTTTGCCCGGGCGGGCGGCCGCCGCGGCGAGGAAAAACTGCTCCACGCGACGCTCCCGGTCCGGCAGGCGATTGCCCAAAAAACCGAGGTCGCAGGCGAAACGCGGATCGGGCGGCGCGGGGAAGTGGGTGAGCGGATCGAGGGCGTTGTAGATCGGCACGCAGCGGGCCGCGCCGAGCGCCTCGTAGGCGTCGATCACCGGTCGCCCGCCGCCATAGGTGAGCACGAGGTCGTAGCGCGGGATCAAGGCATGGAAGGGGTCGTCGGCATCGTGGTGCAGCCGGTCGAGCGTGGCGGGTGCATCGACGTCCCAGAACACCACGCGGTTGCCCTCGCGGCGCAGCGCCAGCACCGCTTCCTCGAGCAGCGCGTCGTGCACGCCCACGCCGCTGGCCTTGACCACGAGGTCGGCGACCCGGGCGCGCTCCACCACGGGCAGAACGTCGGCGGCCGAGTCCGCCTTATACACGACGACCCGCGCCCAATCGGGATCGGGCATGTCGCGACGTTGCTGCCGGCCAAAGGCGTCGGGCTCGTAGAAGGTCACGCGATGGCCGCGGCGCGCGAGCGCGTGCAACAGGCCGCGATAGTAGGTGGCGGCGCCGTTCCAATAGGAGGACACGAGGCTGGACCCGAAGAAGGCGATGTCGAGGGTGGCGGGCACGGTTGGCTGGGTGGGAGGGGTTGAGGTAGGCGGGAGAAGCCGAGGGCGGGTCGCAGACCGAAGGCCAAGACCGAAGGTCGGAGGTCAAAGGTCCCAAGGTCCAAGGTCGCCAGCGGCCCGCGGCGCGGGCCATTCCACTCGATGGGACGCGCCGCTTCGCGGCGCGGGCGACGACATTCGGACCTTCGACCTTGGACATGCGACACGAGACGGATACGTCTCGACCTACAGCGGCGCCAGCAGCTCGACGGGCTTGGCGCGGCGGGCGCGGCCGGCGCGGATGGAGCCGACCAGGGCGAGCAGTTCATCGACGCGGTGCGAACAGGTGTGGCGGGCGCGGATGGTCTCCAGTGCATGCGCGGCGAGATCGCGGCGGCGATGCTCGTCGGCGAGCAGCAGGTCGAGGTGCTCCGTCATCTCCGCGCCGTCGCGGGCCACCAAAAAATCGCGTCCGGGCGTGAACAGGCCCTCCGCATCTTCCCAAGGCGCGCTGACCAGCGGAATGCCGCAGGCCATGGCCTCGAAGGGACGGATCGTGGGTATGCCCGGAAGGGCGCGCACGTAGGGCCGGCGCGGCACGTGGACGGTGACGCGATGGCGGGCAAACACGTCCGGCGCGTCGAAATTCGGCAACCAGCCGCGATACTCGATGCCGGCCCGCTCCAGGGCGCGCAGCGCCTCCGGCGGGTAGCGCACGCCATAAACCGTGGCGGAGAGGCCGAGCGTCCGCACGGGCTCGATGAGAAACTCGTGCAGCTCGGCGCCGCGCTCGTCGTCGCCCCAGTTGCCGATCCAGACCAGATCCCGGTCGGGCGCCACGTCCTCGCGCGGGTGGAAGCGCACGGTGTCCGCCGCCTCGTGCCAGATCTCGGCGCGGGGCGTCAGGCCGGATTCGGCGTAGAGGTCGCGCAACACGCGGCCGAAGGCCAGCACGCCGTCGTATTCGGAAAGGTCATACGCACGCATGGCCTCCGGCTCGGTGACGAAGCGGTGGTGGGTGTCGTGAAAGAGCAGGGTGAAGCCCAGGCGGCGCTTCGCCTCGCCGATGCGGCGCACGAGGTCGGGCGGGTTCCACTCGTGCACGATCACCAGGTCGGCGTCGCGCAGGGCGACATCGAGGTCGAGCTCGGCCGGGTCGTAGGGACAGGAGACGAGGTCGGGATAGACTTCCCGGAAGCGCCACACCGGCGTGAGGCCGTGGTGTTCGATGAGGTTGCGCAGGCTCCAGCTGTCGCCGGGCTCGTAAACGACGACTTCGTGTCCGCGGCGGACGAGTTCGGTCGCGACGCCGCGCAGGAAGTGCGCGTTGCCATGATTCCAGCAGGAGAGCAGCGAGTGGTAAAAGAGGCGGATTTGCATGCTTGGGCGGTGACGAGGGCTCGGGTGGAGCGCGTTGTCCTCAACGCGCGGTGATAGGTGGAACGCGTTGTCCTGAACGCGTTGGGTCGGGTAACACGCGCTGTCCCCGACGCGTGACTCCGGGTGGAACGCGTTGTCCTGAACGCGTTTTCCGACCGCCGCCGCGGGCAAGCGCGTCGAGGACGACGCGCTCCACCTTCTCGGCGAGGGCAGCGGGACAAACGATGGGGCGGGGACACATGGGGCGGCCTAGGCGGGGACGAGGTTGCGGGTGCGGAGAGAGAGGAGCCGCCCGTAGGCGGCGAGGTAGGCGGAGCGCATGCGGGACGGGGTGAAGGCCGCCGCGCGGCGGCCGGCCTCGACCGCCAGCTCGCGACGCAGCCCGGGCCGGGCGATCAGCTCGCGAAGCGCATCGGCCAGCGCCACCGGATCGCGCGGGTCGGCGAAAAGCGCGGCGCCGTCCCAGTTTTCCCGCAGGCTGCGAATGTCGCCGAGCACCAGCGCGCAGCCGGCCTGCGCGGCCTCCAGGATCGACAGGCCGAAGGGCTCGTAGAGCGCAGGCGCGGCGAAAATCCCCGCGCGGGCGTAGTGGCGGGCACGCTCGGCCTCGGACAACACGCCCAGAAGCTCGACGCCGCGAAAGCCGGTCTCGCGGTCGTCGCCGTCGTATTCTCCGTCGCGGCCGTCTCCGGCATCACCGGGCAGACGGACAGGAATGTCCGTCCTCCTTGAGCCGCCGCCGGGCGCGCGCACGGCGCCGGCGAGGCGCACCGGCCAGGGAAGCGCCGGCGCGACGGCGGCGAGGGCGCGCAGGTTTTTGGCCTCATCCCAGAGCCGCCCCACGCCGAGGATGACGGGCTCGCGGGTCGGCGACGGCTCGGGCGGGGACGCGTTTTCCCGGCCGTTCGGAATGACGAGCGCCGACGCCGGCGTGAGGTAGTGGAGCGAGAGCTGGCGCAACATCGCGCGGCTGGGCGCCACCACGAGATCGGCCGCGCGCAGGCCCGCGCCCACCGCCTCGTGGTAGCGCAGCCACTCCGCCGCCGGCGGCGCGGAACCGTGGACCGCCTGCCACCAGGAATAGACGCAGGAGTGCGCGACCACGAGGACCGGCGCGCCCCAGGGCAGCGCGGCGTGCGCGTAGCCGTTGAGGTGGACCAGGTCCGGGCGAAACTCGCGCTCCAGCTCGAGCAAGCACTCGCCGTCCGCCGCCACGTCCGACCAGGGCCGGTCCATCCACTCCAGCTTGCGCGTGCTCACGCGCAGGGCGGCGCGCGGGCCGAGCGTGGCGAAGGCCGCGCGCTGCGACTCCGACACCGGGCCGCCGAGGCTGGCCACCAGCACCTCCACGCCCACGCCGACCAGGCCGCGCACGAGCTCGAGCATGTAGGTCCACACGCCTCCGATCGGGTCGGCGGTCATGAGCACGCGGCGGGGGACGGGCAGCAGGTCAGACATAGGTGACGAGCGCCTTGCAAAAACCCTCGGGGCGCGTGGCCAGGTGCGCGAAGGCCTTCTCGATTTCGGGGAAACGGAAGCGGTGCGTATAGAGCGCCTGGGGATCGAGCCGCGCGGTGGACGCGGCCTCGGCGGCCGCCGCCACGCCGAGCGAATAGACGAGCGGGTCGCGTTCGTGGGCGTTGATGACGTCGATGCCACGCCAGTTCCACGACTGCATGTTCACCTGGCGGGGTCCGTCCTGGTGGTAACCCGCGATGACGAGCCGGCCGCGCTCGGCCACCAGCTCGCTCGCGAGGTCGAGCGGCCATTGCTGGCCGACCACCTCGATCACGCGTTCGCAGCCGACGCCGCCAGTCAGTTGTTTGACGCGCTCGATGATCCGCCAGTGGTCGTCCATGGGGATGACCTCGCTCGCGCCCATGCGCGCCGCCAGCTCCTGGGCGAAGGGGCGCCGCGCGATGGCGTAGGTGCGCGCGCCGGTCTGCGCGATGAGCTGGGTGAGCAGGGCGCCGAGAAAGCCGATGCCCACGACCGCCACGTGGTGGTGCGGCAGGATCTCGGCGCGGCGCAGGACATTGATCGCGCAGCCCAGCGGCTCGCCCGGAAAGGGCTGGCCGTGCAACACCGAAGGCAGGGGCACCACCCGGTCGGCCGGCGCGATCTCCACCTCGGCGAAGGAGCGGTTCGAGAGCGTGGCCACCCGGTCGCCCTCGCGCACCGCGGTCACGTCGGGGCCGACCGCATCGACCACACCCCAGCCCTCGTGCCCGGGCTCGCCGGGCGGAAGCGGGTAGCGGAACCATTCGCGGCCTTCCCAGACGGGCAGGTTGGACCCGCAGACGCCGCAGCCCTCCAGTCGCACGCGCACCTGGCCGGGGCCGGGCTCCTCAATGGGAAGCCGCTGAAACTCGAAACGGCCGGGCGCGGTGAGCACGGCGGCGGTGTAGTCGGTTTTCATGCTCATGCGGAGCGCGCCTGCTCCGGCAGGGAGAAGGGATTTTCGGAGACGCGATTTTCGGAGAACCAGCGGTGCAGGCGCGCGACGCCCGCCGCGAGTCCCACGCGCGGAGTCCAGCCGGTGTCGGCCTGAAAGCGCCGCACGTCGGAGACGTAGTAACGCTGGTCGGCGGCGCGCCAGTCGGCGAATTCGACCACCGGCGCCACGCCCCGCAAGGCGCGCAGGATCTCCATCAACTCGAGCAGGCTCGTGGTGCGCGAGGGGCCGCCTCCGATGTTGTAGGCACGGCCGGCGATGGCCGGCAGCCGCTCCTGCGCGCGCAGCAGCGCGTCCACCAGGTCGTCCACGTGCAGCGCGTCGCGCACCTGGCGACCGTCGCCGTAGATGGTCACGGGCTCGTCGGCCCGGGTGCGGAGCAGGAAGTGCGCGATCCAGCCCTGGTCCTCGTTTCCGCACTGGTGCGGGCCGTAGATGCAGCTCATGCGGAAGACCACCGCCGGCAGGCCGAAGGTGTGCGCGTGGTCGAGCACGTATTGGTCGGCCGCCCCCTTGGAACAGCCGTAGGGACTGTGAAACGCGAGCGGACGCGTCTCGTCGAAGCCGTGGCGCAGGTCGGCGTCGATCGGCAGGTAACGTTGCCCGACCACGGTCAGCGGCACGTCGTCGAGATGACCATAGACCTTGTTGGTCGAGGTGAACACCAGCCCGGGCGGACGCGGACAACGCCGCATGGCCTCGAGCACGTTCAGCGTGCCGCGCGCGTTGATCTCAAAATCCGTGGACGAGTCCTCGAGGCTGGTCGTCACGGCGACCTGCGCGGCGAAGTGGTAAACCTGCGCCACGCCCCGCACCGCGTCGGCCACGGCGTCCGGGTCGCGGATGTCGGCCTGGAGAAACTGCAGGCGCTCCGGATGGCGGCGGGCGAGCCAGTGGAGATTTCGCTCCACGCCGGGACGCGAGAGATTGTCGAACACCCGCACGCGGCGGCCGAGCGAGAGCAGGTGGTCGGCGAGGTTGCAGCCGATGAAGCCGGCCCCGCCGGTGATGAGCACCGGCGCGTCGGCGGAGGGCGCGGGAGCGAAGGAGGGGACGGGCGGCGTCATACGGTGAGCCCCCTTTCCACCAGCTCGCGGCCCGCCTCTTCGCTGCGATTGATCGCAATGCGGCCCTCCAGCCACTCCGCGAGCTCGGCCAGGCCGTCGTCGAAGGCCACCCGGGGCGCGAAGCCCAGCAGCTCCCTCGCCAGAGAGATGTCGGCGAAACAGTGCCGGATGTCGCCGACGCGGTAACGGTGGGTGATCTCGGGCTCGATGTGCTCGCGGCCGAGGACGCGCGCCAGACGCCGCCCCACCTCCTCGATGGAGAGGTGCCGGCCGCTGCCGACGTTGATCACGCGACCGGGCGCGGCCGGCGCCTCCAGCGAGTCGGCGCAGGCGCGGGCGACGTCGCGCACGTTGACGAAGTCCCGTCGCTGCCGGCCGTCCTCGAAGACCAGCGGGGGCAGGCCGTTGAGCAGCCGGGCGGCGAAGATGGCGAGCACGCCGGTGTAGGGATTGGAGAGCGCCTGGCGCGGACCATAGACGTTGAAGAAACGGAGCGCCACGGTGGGGATGCCGTAGGCCGGCCCCACGATCAGGCACAGGCGCTCCTGGTCGTATTTGGAAAGCGCATACACCGAGGCGAGGGCCGGGGTCTTTTCCTCGGGCGTCGGCACGGGGGCGAGCACCCGGCCGGCGGCGTCGCGCAGCTCCCAGTCGCGGGCCTTCAGGCGCTCGAGCGAACGCTGCGCGCCCGGGACGGCGCGGCCGGCGACGTCGCGGTAGAGCCCCTCGCCATAGATGCTCATGCTGGAGGCGACCACCAGCCGGCCGACCGGGTGCTTCGAGAGCGCCTCGAGCAGGACGGCGGTGCCCTCGTTGTTGACCGCGGTGTAGTCGGATATCTGATACATGCTCTGCCCGACGCCCACCATGGCCGCGAGGTGATAGACGGCGTCCACCCCGTCGAGGGCGTCGCGCACCGCCGATGGATCGAGCACGTCGCCCACGCGCAGCTCCACCTCCGGATCCAGGTAGGGGGGCCGCCCGGCGTCCTCGCCGTGCACTTGGGAAACGAGGGCGTCGAGCACGCGCACGCGGTGGCCGCGTCGCAAAAGTTCGTCCGCCAGGTGGGAACCGATGAAGCCGGCTCCGCCGGTGATGAGGATTCGTTTGGACATATAAAAGAGAATCGTCGCCGGCCGCGGACGCACGCGCGGGGGTCCGCCGGCGACCAAATCAGGTTAACCCGCGACGGGCTCGCGGTGTATCGGATGCGTCGCGGCGGCCCACGTGGGGCATTGCCGAGCCGCGTCCCGGAAAATCTACCGCTCCGGCACCACCGTCTCCCGCGCCCGCGCCTCGTCGGCCTGGATCTGGTCGAGCGTGGTGCGGAGCAGGTCGCCGGGCGTGCCGAACTGATGCTCCATGATGCTCAGCGCCTCGTCGTGCAGACCGGCCGCGCTCCAGCAGAGCGAGGGATCGACGGAGCACTCGATGCCGGCGTCGAAGAGGGAAAACATCACGCCGAGCACGCAGGCGTCGGTGTCGATGCCGCAGACCAGCACGTGGCGGATGTCGGCGGCGCGGATCTTTTTTATCTGCGCGGCGGAGAGCCCGTAGCCGGGTTTCTCGAACACGAAATCGCCCGGGGACGGCGTGATGACGAGTTCGCAGTCGTCGTCGCGCGGGCCGCAGGAACGGCGGTCGAGTTTGCGACGAAAGAGCGAACCGGCCGGATTGACGAAGCGGGTGAAGATGCGTCGCGGAAATCGCGCCGCACGCACGCGGATGCGTTCCTCCACATCGGCGGGCACGGGAAAGGCCCGTTGCAGATCGACGATGACGACGGCGTCCATGGCCCGTTCAGCTCCGGCGGGGGAAGGGCGCGGCGCTGGCGGGCAGTCCGCCCCGCAGTTGACGCGCCTGCTCGCGTTCGCGGCGCACCTCGGCCTCGGCGCGCAGCCAGTGTTCCTGCGCGCAGCCCTCGGGCCGTCCGCTCTGTTCCCAAATCGCGTGGGCGCGGTCGGCGATCAACTCCGCCTCCTCGCGCGCATCCTTGTGGCCCTGGCCCGCGCCCCATCCCGTCCCACCGCCACCGTTTCGGCGTTCTTGATTTTGCATGGATTGAGACTGCCTCATGCCGCGCCGCGCCACCAGCGGGCCGGGCGCCGCGCGTCGCACCGGAGCGCCGCCCCGCCACCGCGCAGGACCCGGACCGGTCCGGTGCTCGGTGGGCGCTCCGATGTGCGTGGCGGCACCGGCGGGCGTAGTCTCGGTGTCCTATGAAAATCGAAACCATCATGACGCCGGGGGTGCGTTGCGTGCCGCCCACCGCCTCCCTCGTCGAAGCCGCCGGAGTGATGCGCGAGCTCGATGTCGGCTCCGTGCCGATCTGCGATCAGGACCGCCTCGCCGGCATGCTCACCGACCGCGACATCATCGTGCGCGCCATCGCGGAGGGTCGCGACCCGCGGCGCACCACCGTGCGCGACACCATGACCGAGGGCATCGTCTATATCTACGCCGACCAGCAGGTGGAGGACGCGGCCGAGCTCATGGAGCAGAAGCAAATCCGCCGCCTCCCGGTGCTGAACCGCGAGAAACGCCTCGTCGGCATCCTCTCGCTCGGCGACGTCGCCATCCACTCCGAGACCGAACTCTGCGGCGAGGCGCTGAAAGTCGTCTCGCAGTGACAAGGCCCAGGAGGGCGGGGAGGCGGAACCACCCCGGCGGATACACGGGGGGCCGGGAGAATCGCGCGGAGAATCGCGCGCGTGGGTAGCGGTCCCCTCACGACACGAGGTCGCCGAAATGATGGGGGCGATAAACGCGCACCAGATCCATCTGCTCGAGGGGCGACCGACCTTTCCCTGCGACATCGAGGCGGCGCCACACATTGAAGCGGCGGGACAAAGGCCGAGGGCCGCGTCGGCGGCGGAGACGCGTCGGCGGCGCATAGGAGTCGGGAGTCGCCCGTCGGAGTGTGTGGAGCTGTGGATGCGGTGCCGCGAGAGGCGAAGGGGCACGAGAGTGCGAAGGGGCATCGGCACCCGAAGCGGCGCGCCCGGTGGGCACGCCCTACTTTCCCGGAAGGTCCGCCGCGAAACGTGGTTGGTTTGGAGAACGCAAAAGCCCCGGCCACCACGGAAACGCCACCCGACGCCGGACGAGACCTCCGTGTCCTCCGGGGGCCCGCGCTCCGTGCCCTCCGTGTCCCCCAAAAGAACTGCCCGGGCGCCGGAGGCGGCGCTCACGGAGTGAGCGCGCTACTTTCCGGAAGGTTACAACCAACTCGGAACCTGATTCGTATCAGCTATCGGCTGGACCCCGGTCCGGCCCAAGAGCCGCCAGGGCGGCAAAAAGCCCCGCCGCGTTTTTCACGCGAGCGGGGCTCGGGGGCTTGGGTGAAGGAACGGGAGCTGGAAGCTCCCGCTACTTTACGGGCTTACTTCTTCTTGGACTTGGCGGGGGCGGCCTTGGCGGCGGCGCGCTTCTCCTCGACCGCGGCCTGGGCGGCGGCGAGGCGGGCGACCGGCACGCGGTAGGGCGAGCAGGAGACGTAGGTGAGGCCGACCTTGTGGCAGAACTTCACCGAGTCCGGGTCGCCGCCGTGCTCGCCGCAGATGCCGAGCTTGATGCCGGGGCGGGTCGCGTTGCCCTTCTCGGCCGCGATCTTCACCAGCTGGCCGACGCCGGTCTGGTCGATGGAGGCGAAGGGGTTTTTCTTCACGATCTCGTTCTCGGTGTAGGCGCCGAGGAAGGAGCCGGAGTCGTCACGCGACATGCCGAGGCAGGTCTGGGTGAGGTCGTTGGTGCCGAAGCTGAAGAACTCGGCGGTCTGGGCGATCTCGTCGGCGGTGAGCGCGCCGCGCGGGATCTCGATCATGGTGCCGACGGAGTAGGCGATCTTGGTCTTGGTCTCCTTCTGCACCTGGGCGGCGACCTCGTGGACGATGGCGACCTGGAGATCGAGCTCCTTCTTGAAGCCGACCAGCGGGATCATGATCTCGGGTTTGGCCTTGAGACCTTCCTTGTTGGCCTTGGCGGCGGCCTCGAGCACGGCGCGGGCCTGCATGCGGGTGATCTCGGGATACTTGATGCCGAGGCGGCAGCCGCGGAAGCCGAGCATGGGGTTGAACTCGTGCAGCTCGTGCACGCGGGCCATGATCTTCTCGACCGGGATGTGGAGCTTCCGGGCGAGGTCCATCTGCTGCTCCTTGGTGTGGGGCAGGAACTCGTGCAGAGGCGGGTCGAGGAAGCGGATGGTGGCGGGGAAGCCCTTCAGCGCCTTGAAGATGCCGTGGAAGTCGTCGCGCTGGTAGGGGAGGAGCTTGGCGAGCGCGGCCTCGCGGTCGGCGAGGTTGTCGGCGAGGATCATCTCGCGCATGGCGTCGATGCGGTCGCCCTCGAAGAACATGTGCTCGGTGCGCACGAGGCCGATGCCCTGGGCGCCGAAGGCGATGGCCTGGCGGGTCTGCTCGGGGGTGTCGGCGTTGGTGCGGACGGCCAGCTTGGTGGCCTGCGAGCACCACTTCATGAGCTGGACGTAGTTCTTATACTTCTCGGTCTTCTGCGCGGCTTTGTCGTCGTTGAGCAGGCCGGAGATGATCTCGGAGGGGGCGGTTTTGATCTGGCCGGCGTAAACCAGGCCGGAGGTGCCGTCGATGGAGAGGAAGTCGCCTTCCTTGAAGGTCTTGCCGTCGATGGTGGCGGTCTTCGCGTCGTAGTCGATGGAGACGGCGGCGGCGCCGCAGACGCAGACCTTGCCCATCTGGCGGGCGACGAGGGCGGCGTGGGAGGACACACCGCCGCGGGCGGTGAGGATGCCCTCGGCGGCGATCATGCCGCGGAGGTCCTCGGGCGAGGTCTCAACGCGGACGAGGAGGACTTTTTCGCCCTTCTCGGCGGCGACGACGGCGCGGTCGGCGTTGAAATAGATCTTGCCGGTGGCGGCGCCGGGGCCGGCGGGGAGGCCGGTGGCGATGACCTTGGCCTTCTTGACCTCGGCGAGGTCGAAGATGGGGGCGAGGAGCTGCTCGAGCTGGTCGGCGGGGTTGCGCAGGATGGCGGTCTCCCAGTCGATGAGTTTTTCCTGCACCATGTCGGCGGCGAACTTCAGGGCGGCGGCGGCGGTGCGCTTGCCGTTGCGGGTCTGAAGCATGAACAGCTTGCCGTCCTGGATGGTGAACTCGACGTCCTGCACGTCCTTGAAGTGCTTCTCGAGGGTGGCGCGGACCTTGAGGAGCTCGGCGTAGCTCTTGGGCATGACGTCCTTGAGCTTGAGCACGGGCTCGGGGGTGCGGACGCCGGCGACGACGTCCTCGCCCTGGGCGTTGACCAGGAATTCGCCGTAGAACTCGTTGGTGCCGTTGGCGGGGTTGCGGGTGAAGGCGACGCCGGAGCCGGAGGTCTCGCCGGTGTTGCCGAAGACCATGGCCTGCACGTTGACCGCGGTGCCCCACTCGGAGGGGATGTTATACTTGCGGCGATAGACGATGGCGCGGTCGTTCATCCAGGAGCCGAAGACGGCGCCGGCGGCGCCACGCAGCTGGTCCCAGGGATCGTTGGGGAACACCTTGCCGGTGCGCTCCTTGACGAGGGCCTTGAAGCGCTTGACGAGTTCCTTCTGGTCGTCGGCGGTGAGCTTGGAGTCCTCGACGTCGCCGTGGTAACGCTCGTGCTTGAAGGCCTCGATGACGGTCTCGAAGGGCTCGTGGTCCTCGCCCTCGCGCTTCTGCACGCCGAGCACGACGTCGCCATACATCTGGATGAAGCGGCGGTAGCAGTCCCAGGCGAAGCGGGGGTTGTTGGTGGTGTTCTCGAGGGCGACGACGGTCTGGTCGTTGAGACCGAGGTTGAGGATGGTGTCCATCATGCCGGGCATGGAGTCGCGGGCGCCGGAGCGGACGGCCACGAGCAGGGGCATGCCGGAGGTGGCGCCGAATTTGGTGCCCATGATCTTCTCCATGTTGGCGACGCCGGCCTCCATCTGGGCCTGGAGGGTGGCGGGATAGGTCTTCTTGTTGGCGTAGAAGTAGGTGCAGACCTCGGTGGTGATGGTGAAGCCGGGAGGCACGGGCAGGCCGATGCGGGTCATTTCGGCGAGGTTGGCGCCCTTGCCGCCGAGGAGGGCCTTCATGGAGCCGTCGCCGTCGGCTTTGCCGGCGCCCCAGGTGTAAACGTATTTGGGGCCCTTGCCGGCTTTGGCGGCGGGGGCGGACTTTTGGGCGGAAGGCTTGGCGGCCTTCGCGGCGGGTTTTTTGGTGGTGGCTTTGGCCATGGTGGTGATGTGTCGAACGAGGGAAGGAGTTTTCCGCACCCGGGGTCGGGGCGCACAAAGGCGGGAGCTAAGAGCGAGCGCGCGCAAAGTGTCAACGGCGGGCCGGGCGGGGGAGTTTTCAGGGGGCGCAACAGGAAGGGATGCCGGCGCTCCCGGTGACGAAGCCCGGATTGTGATACGGCGGCACGTTTCCCCCCGGCTTTCGGGCGAAGGAAAGGACCCGGAGACGCGATGGTGTCGGTGCGGTGGTTTTCTGTTCACTCATGTGGGAGATTGCCCGGGCTGCTCGAATCGCCCTTTAAATGGCGCATGGCCGACCAGATCCGCACTGCGCTCCGCGAATTCATCGGCAACGAGAAGCTGCGCGTCCTCGCGATCACCAGCCCGTGGGGGAAGGGGAAGACCTATCGCTGGCGTGAGTGGCGCCAATCGTTTCAGGAAGAGGGCAACATCGGCAAGTGCGTGCCCGTGCATGTGACTTATGCGTCGCTCTTCGGCGTCAAAGACATCGACGAAGTTTATCTACGTCTGACGGCGAACGTCGAGTTGCTGAAAGGGGCGCCACCGTGGTGGCAACGAATGTGGCGCTGGACTCGAATTCCGAAGTTTTATCGGAAATGGCGCTTGGATCGCGTGCACGCTGTTTTCCGCGACCTCGAACTCACGGCTCCGGGATTCCGGCTTAAGACCGCTCGCATTTGGGCCGAGGCTGCACGCACCAGCCTGAAGGACTCCCTAGTTTGTTTGGATGATTTGGAACGCAAGCAGCCCGAGCTTCCCGCTACCGCGATATTGGGACTGATCGACGAACTGGTGGCGCAGCGAGGCTGCCGAGTCGTGCTGATCTACAACGACGACAAGCTCACCGAGGCCGAGCGCTCGGCAATCGCGTCCTACCGAGAGAAAATCATAGATAGGCAAATCCGCTACACTCCGGAACTGGCGGAGCTGAGGAAAATTGTGTGGGAGAAGGATGCTCCTTCCGCTGTGCGAGAAGTTTTGGATCAGGCCGGGGTCGATAACATCCGCGTGCTCCGTTTGATCTGCCTGATGCTCGAATATTTCGAGCCGGCATTTCGCGCGTGTCCCACCGCTTGGCCAGGATTTCAGGCGCAAGCCACCAAGCTGGCGATACTGCACTATTGTTATCCTGACCTCGTCTCAATCGAGGAGCTCGGAGTCACGGATCTGGCGTCCCTTTACTTGGGCGAGGGAAATTCCTCCAAACCCGACAACGCGACGCAGGAAAGCGCAGCGTCAGCCCGCTTGAGGACTGCAAAGCTCGATTGCCTAAAACGGGTTGGTTACCAGTTTGAGCGGCCCTCCGATGCGCTCGTCATTGGTTTTCTCAAGGAGGGCTATGTCGATTTGGAATCGACCCGGTCAATGCTGGAGGATATTGAGCGAGAAGCGATTGCTTCGGAACACGGTGTGGTGGAGCAGAACTTCTGGGCGATCTACCGCAGCAATTTCACCGTGGATGGTAAACGGTGGGCCGCAGATTTCGTCCAGTTTGTGGAAAAGCGCTGGGAGTATCTCAGCTTGCGCGACATCGACTGTGTGGCGCAGTTCCTCGTGAAGGAGGGGCTTTCGACCCATGATTTTGAACCTTTGCTTGAGCGTGCGATCAAGCGGCGGGCGCATGAAATATTTGAAGAGCAGCACCTCGGCACCCACTCTCCCCGCCAGGAACGGCTCCTTACCCAACTATCCGCCAGCGTTCACACGCGCCTGAATGATGAACTCGAGCGATTGCGAAGCCAGACTCCGTGGACGCCTATCCACGCACTCGAAGCCACATCATCACACGGCAAGGGCTGGAATTCACACGACTTGGAGCCGCTACGAAAGCTGACACAAGCGGATTGGGCAAAGTTTTTGGAGAACGAAACGCACCCCGAGCTGATCGGTTTGCTCGGAGAGTTTATCGAACGACATGGTCGAGAGCATGGAGATATTGCGGACCGGTTGATGGCTGCGCTGGATAGCCAAATCGCGCCGAGGTCTGGATTCGATGAGATACGGGTCAGGCATTTGAAGGAGCGGTATCTTGGGGTTGGCGGCGAGGGGAGTGCGTCGGGTTGATGTATGATTGGTCTCTCGTGTGGCAGTGCGCCATCGACTCCCCCTCGGTGATGGCGATCAATCCTCCGCTGCGGGCTTCTCCCAAGGTAGGAGTTGAAAACCGCCACCCGCGCGGCTTGCTCGGCGGACCGTGAATCCCAACCGCCCGCCCACCGACGACGATGCCTACGACATCGACCCCGACGACGCGGGCGGCATGCACGGTTCCGAGGCGCCGGACGCCGGGCGCGGCGCGGGCGGCGCGTCCGAGGGCGGCAAGGCGATGGGGTTCCTCGAACACCTCGAGGAGCTGCGCTGGACCCTCGTGAAGTGCGCGGTGGCCTTCGCCATCGCGGCGGGCGTGATCGCCTACTTCATGAAGGATTTCAACGACGTGCTGCTCTGGCCGCTCCACCACGTCGCCGCCGAAAACCCCTCGCTCAAACTCGATCTGAGCACGCGCAGCGTGATGGAGAGCTTCGGCATCGTCATCCAGCTCTGCGGCTTCGGCGGGCTCGCGGCGGCGGCGCCGTTCATGATTTTTTTCGTCGGGCAATTCGTGGCGCCCGCCCTCACCAAGGACGAACTGAGGCTGGTCGCGCCCACCGGGCTGAGCGCGTTTCTCCTGTTTTTGCTTGGCGCGTCATTCGGGTTTTTCCTGCTCATCCCGAGCACGTTGCGCGTCTCCATCGAGCTCAACTCCCTGCTGGGTTTTTCGACCCTCTGGACGCCCGACAGCTATTACTCGCTTCTGGTGTGGCTGGTTTTCGGCGTGGGCCTGGCCTTCGAGTTTCCGCTGCTGATCGTGATGGCGATCCACTTCGGCCTGCTGGAGGTGAAGACGCTCCGGCGCTTCCGCCGTCACGCCATCGTGGCGATCTTCCTCATCGCGGCCATCGTCACGCCGACGCCGGATCCGTTCACGCAGTGCCTCTTCGCGGCCCCGCTCTATTTTCTCTACGAGGTCGCCATCGTCGTGGGCGCCCGCGTGCAGGCCCGACGCGAAGCGCGCTTGGCGGCCGAGCTGAACGACCTGTGATGCACGCCCGACTCAACCGCGGGATAGGACGCCCCGCTCCACCGCGTCGTTGAGCAGGGCGAGGGCGTGTTCCCAGACGGGGCGGGCGCCCTCGGCGGCGTGTTGGTTGCGCGCGACGACCTTCGGCAGCGTGACGCCGTGTTCGCGCCACTTCACGCCGTCGCTGAGGATGTTGAGCAATACCGGTTGCAGCCGATCCATCGCCGCGGCGAAACGCGCCTCGGACGTCGCGCGCGCCTCGAACTCGTCCCACAGCGCGCGCAGCTCGACCGCCTGGTCGCCCGGCAAAAGCCCGAAAATCCGGTCGGCGGCGCGCCGCTCGCGCTCGGCCTGATCCGCCATGCGCGCGGTGTCGTAGGCGTAGGTGTCGCCCGCGTCGATCTCGACCAGGTCGTGGATGAGCAACATCTTCAGCACGCGCAACGCGTCCACCGGCGTGTTGGCGTGCTCGGCCAGCACGAGCACCATGAGGCAGATGTGCCAGGAGTGCTCGGCGTCGTTTTCGCGGCGACGGCTGACCGGCAAAAGAGTTTGCCGGAAAATTTCGGAGAGCTTCAGGGCCTCGGTGAGAAACGCGAATTGCTGCGCGATGCGGGTCATGGCGGAAGCGGCCGAGCGTGGCGCGGCGCGGCGGGCCGCCGAGCTTTTCCTTGCCGCCCCGGAAGCGCGGGGTATTCGCTCAACCTCTTTTCCCGCCATGAAAATCCTCGTCGCCGACAAGATCTCTCCAAAGGGCGTCGCCTACCTGCGTCAGCAGCCGGGCTTTGAAGTCATCGAGGCTTACGGCTCCTCTCCCGAGAAGGTGCTCGAGTTGGTGAAGGACGTGCAGGCCATCGCCGTGCGCTCGGAGACCAAGATCACCCGCGCGGTGTTCGAGGCCGCGCCGCTCCTGAAGGTCGTCGGCCGCGCCGGCGTGGGCGTGGACAACGTGGACGTGGACGCCGCCACCGAGCGCGGCGTCGTCGTGATGAACACCCCCGGCGGCAACACGATCTCGACCGCCGAGCTCACCTTCACCCACATCCTCTGCTGCGCTCGCCCGATCGCCCAGGGCGCCGCCTCGATGAAGGCCGGCAACTGGGATCGCAAGACGCTCAGCGGCGTCGAGCTCCTCCGCAAGACCATCGGCGTCATCGGCCTCGGCCGCATCGGTGGCGAGGTCGCCAAGCGCGCCCAGGCCTTCGGCATGAAGGTCCTCGCCTACGACCCCTACCTCACGCCGGCCCGCGCCGCCGCCATGCAGGTCGAGTCAGTCTCCCTCGACCAGCTCCTCGCCGCCTCGGACTACATCACGGTCCACATGCCGCTGACCGACGAGACCAACAACATGATCGACGAGGCCGCCCTCGCGAAGTGCAAGAAGGGCGTGCGCATCGTCAACTGCGCCCGCGGCGGCATCGTCAACGAGAAGGCCCTCGTCGCCGCCCTCAAGAGCGGCCAGGTCGGCGCCGCCGGCCTCGACGTTTTCGAGACCGAGCCCCTCCCCAAGGACAGCGAGCTTCGCTCCGCGCCCAATATCGTGCTCACCCCCCACATCGCCGCCTCGACCACCGAGGCGCAGGAGACGGTCGGCATCGAGATCGCCGAGCAGATCGCCGACGTGCTCCTGCACGGCGCGGTGCGCAACGCCGTCAACATGCCCTCGATGGACGCCGCCGCCGCCAAGGTCGTGGCGCCCTACCTCGATCTCGCCACCAAGCTCGGCACCCTCGTGCAGCAGATCGCGCCCAAGCAGATCGCCAAGCTCCGCGTGGTGTATCAGGGCAAGGTCGCCGAGCTCGACGTCAACGCCATCACCCGCGCCCTCCAGTGCGGTTTCCTCCGCCGCATCAGCGGCGACGGCGTGAACAGCGTCAACGCCCCCGGCCAGATCCAGCGCCTCGGCCTCGCCTTCGAGGTGGTGAAGAGCAGCGACGCCGGCGACTACACCGACCTCATCGAGCTCGAGGCCACCGCCGGCGACGGCACCGTGCACTCGGCCCGCGGCACCCTCCTCGGCAAGGCCAACGAGCCCCGCATCGTCGGCATCAACGGCCGCGAGGTCGAGGTCGCCGCCGAGGGTTCGCTCCTCGTGTTGGAAAACAACGACAAGCCCGGCATGGTCGGCGCCGTCGGCACCCTGCTCGGCGGCGACGGCGTGAACATCGCCGACATGTCGCTCTCGCGCCTCACCCCCGGCGGCACCGCCTACATGGTGGTGCGCGTCGATCACGAGCCCAGCGCCTCCGCCCGCGAAGCGCTCAAGAACAACGCCAACATCAAGCTGGCGAAGTTCGTGCAGCTCTGAGCGGCGAAGCGGCGCGGGGAAGCCCGCGCCGCAGTAGCGAGTAGTGAGTAGCGGGTAGTGAGCATGATGAGGCACACTCCCAGCGGTCTGATCGCCAAGGCTCGATCTACTCGCTACTCACTACCCGCTACTCGCTACTTTTAGCCCCCTCCATGCTCCTCCCCCTGCTCATCGCCGCCGTCGCCGGCTATCTCCTCGGGGCGCTGCCCTTCGGCTGGCTCATCGCGCGCAAGTTCGGGATCAACATCTTCGAACACGGCTCGAAAAACCCCGGCGCCACCAACGTCAAACGCGTGCTCGGCGGGATGTTCGGCAAGAAGGGCAAACGCGCCGGCGATCTGGCGTTTTTCCTGGATGCGCTGAAGGGCGCGGCGGCGGCGGGCTGGCCGCTGTGGTATGCGCACAACATGATGCGGGCGGTTGTCCCGCTCGGTGAGGGCAACGACGTCATTTGGATATATCCCGACGGCGGCTGGATCGCTCAACTCGACTCCTGCGTCCCCCAGGCCATCACCGGCCTCGTCTTCGCCCTGGTCGGCCACAGCTTCAGCTGCTGGACGCGTTTCAAGGGCGGCAAAGGCGTCGCCACCTCGGCCGGCGGTCTGATCGTGCTCCTGCCCTTGCCCACGCTCGTCGCGCTGGTGGCGTGGATCGTCACCTTCTTCGCCTCCCGCTACGTCTCGCTCGCCTCCATCGTCGCCTCGGTGGCGCTGCCGGCGGCGGCATGGCTGCTCGGCGCGCCGACGGCCTTCGCCGTGCTCGCGACCGTCTTGGGCGTATTCGTTATCCTCCGACACCGGACCAACATCCAGCGCCTGCTGGCCGGCACGGAAAACAAGTTCGCCAAAAAGCCGGCGGCTTGATCCCAAAGTTGCCCGCGCCCTCCGCGCGCGCCGGATTGGGCGGCGACCAAGCTCCCCTCTCGCGGGGGGGTCCGACGGTGCCGCCATAAAAGTCCCCCTCCGCCCAGTGTGGTGATCGCCAGGTGACTGAACAAAATCCCAGAGCCGGAGGGTCCGGGGAGCGCACCCGTCCCGGGTGCTTCAGCGGGCGTCTCGCCCGCTGTTTCGGAGGTGAGAGCGGGACGCTCTCACCAGCACGCGGGACGCGTGCGCTCCCCGGACCGGGCCGAAGTCGGCTGAATTATGATCAGGCATTTCGGGCCCACCACACCAGCAACCGGAGCCACCCTGCACCCGGCACCCGCCCCACCCGCCTGCCGACCGCTGCCGACCGCCTGCCGACCGCCGCCGACCGCCGATCCATCGGCCCCCACGGCCGACACCACGGCGGGAAAACACCGGTCGAGCCCTCGGCCCACGCCGTCGGTCGCTAAAGAGAACCGGCCCCGCGCCGATACCCGAGCTGGACGCCGTGTCGGCGTCCGTCAGCGCGGATCCGCCGCCATGCCTCCCGTATCTCCCTATCCTCCGCCGCCTCCGCGCCCGCTGCTCCGCCTGCTGGTGTGCGCCCTGCTGCCCGCCTGCGTGACGCCGGCGCAGGCCGGCCGCGGCGGCGCCCCGGCCGGTCGCATCGCCGAACGCGCGGCCGAATCCGCCACCTCCCTGCCCTATTTGTTGGTCTGCGCGCCCCCCTCCCTGCGTTTCCTCGAACGCGCCGCTCCGCCCGAGACCGATCCCTTCCGCCCCGTCGCCGGCGCCCCGCCCCGGCCGGACGGAGTGCTCGGAGACATTGCCGCCAGCAATCAGGACGCCGCCCTCTCGCTCGCAAGCGCCCCGCCCGACGCATCGTCCACCGATCCGGGCGCTCCGTCCCCCACCGCCACCACATCCGCAGACCTCGCGTCCCCGTCCTCCGACGCCGGCCCGGGCGCCACCGCCGCCACCGGCACGCCACCGCCGCCCGACCCCACCGCAGCCACGACCGCCACCGCCCCGGCCGTCCCGGTGCCCGCCGAGGGCCCCGGTCTCTCCATCCTGCCCGACGACACCCCGCGCGCCATCCGGGCCGAGGACGTGTTGCCCTTCTTCCGCTTCCCCTCCTCGGGCGGCCTCGAGACCTCCCCCACGCCCAGCTCCGCCACCTACCAGCAGCGATGACGCCCATGCCGACCCTCTCCACCTTTTGTTCGCCACCACGGGATCGGATGGGCCGCGCCCGCCACGTTTCGCCACGCCCGTGGCCCTCCTCCCGCCCGCCCTCCGCCCTCGCCGGCGCCCTCGCCGGCCTGCTCCTCTGCGCGCTCGCGACCGCAGTCCCACCCGTCCGCGCCGCGGAGCACACCGCCGAAACCGAACACGCCGCCCACGCACCGGCCCACACGGACCACGCCCCGGCCCCGGCGCCCGCCACGCCCGCGTCCTCCGCACCCGACCACCACCCCGCGCCCGAAGCACCCGCCCACGAGGCCCTCGCCATCGAAGCGTCCCCCACCCCATCCGCCGACTCGCACGCCGACGCACACGCCGACACCCACGCCACCCCGCCCGCCGACGCTCACGCCGCCGAGTCGCACGCCCCTCTCACCGACACCGCCGCCCACGCCGCCGCCGACTCCGGCGCCGCCACCGACACCCACGCCGCCGCGTCCGCCGACCCGCACGCCGACACCCACGCCCAGGCCGCCGCCGCCCATGCCGCACCGGCCGTCTCCACCGTCGCGACCCCCGAGGAGATCGTCAGCCTGCTCCGCATCGGCACGGCCAAGACCGAACAACAGGACTGGCCCTCCGCCCAGCTCGCCTTCGGCCAGGTCCTCGCCGCGCGCCGCGCCGCCACCGCCGAGCAGACCTGCGCCGCCCTGCTCGGCCTCGCCCGCGCCCACCGCGGCGAACGCCAGCTCACCAAGGCCGTCGCCATCTACGAGCGCTACGTGAAGGACTTCCCCGCCGACCCGAACCTGCCGACCATCTACCTCGAGCTCGGCCGCTGCCTGCGCGCCCTCGGCGCCCACCGCCTCGCCATCAACCGCTTCTACAGCGTCATCAACTCCACCCTCAAACTGCCCGAGGAGGGACAGGACACCTACCGCCAGCTCGCGCGCACCGCCCAGTTCGAGATCGCCGAGACCTATTTCCTCTCCGGCGACTACCAGCAGGCCGAGCGTTTTTTCTCCCGCCTGCGTCTGCTCGACCTCGCCCCCGCCGACCGGGCCCGCGCCTCCTTCAAAGCCGCCTACGCCGTGCAGCTGCGAGGCGAACACGAGCCCGCCGTCACCCAGCTCCGCGCCTACCTCTCGCTCTTCCCCGACGGCGAGGACGCGCCCGAAGCCCGCTACCTTTTGTCGATCTCCCTCCGCCGCCTCGGCCGCTCGCAGGAATCGCTCGCCGCCGTCCTCGAGCTTCTCCAGGCCGAGAACACCCGCACCTCCGCCGATCCCGCCGCCTGGACGCGCTGGCAACGCAAGACCGGCAACCAGCTCGCGAACGAGTTTTACGAACAGGGAGACATTTCCAGCGCCCTCACCATCTACCGCTGCCTGGAGGAGCTCGGCGGCCCGCCCGACTGGCTCGTGCCCGTGCGCTACCAGATCGGCCTGTGCCAGGAACGGCTCAAACAAACCGCCCTCGCCCGCGCCACCTACCAGAGCATCCTTGACCCATCGTCCACGAAGACCGGTGATGCCTCCGCCTCCTCCGCCCTCGTGCGAGACATCGCCGCCATGGCGGCCTGGCGCCTGCAACACCTCGACTGGATCGACCTCACGGAAAAACGCCTCGCCCCCTTCCCTCAACCCGAGCCCGCCGCCACCACCTCCGCCGCCAGCGCATCCTCCTCCGACGAGGCCCTCGCGCCCGCCGCCCTCCCCGCCGAGTCCGCCCCGCCCTCCCCCGCCCCCTCCTGAACCACCCGGAAATCGCCGACGACGACCGCGACGCCTCCCCCGCAACCCCGCCGCCCCGCGTGCCACGCCCATGTCCGACCTCCTCCGCGACCACCTGCAAATCTGCGACGAGCTCCACCAGCTCGCCCTGGAGGAAAACCGATTTTTGAAACAACAGCAGCGCGTGCCGGAGTCCGCCCTGCTCGCGCGCCACCAGGCGCTGGTGGACAGGCTCGAGCTCAGCCTCGCCGCCCTCCGCTCCGGCGACGTCTCCGAGGTCCCCGCCGATCCCGCCGACCGCGCCCGCCGCGCCGCCGTCATCGAGCAGGCTCGCGCCCGCCTCCTGCAGATCCTCCACATCCTGCGCGAAAACGAACAACTCGTCCTGCGCCACAGCCTCGGCCCCGCCCGCGTCGCCGTGCCGCCCCCCGCCCCCCCGGTCGGCCGGCTGCAAAAACTTTATGAGCAACACTCCGGCTGATTCCGCCCCGCGTCCGGAGTCCCTGCCCCTGCTCTCGGACGATCCCGCCCTCGCCGCGCGCCTCGCCGCCGCCTCCGCCGCCACCTCCGGCGATCCGGCCTCCGCCGCGCAGGCGTTTTTCACCCTCGCCCCGGGCGCGCCCGCCCCCGGTGCCATGCTGGCCGGTCCGGTCCTTGTCGCCGCCACCGCCGCCGAGCCCTCGCTGCCCGCCCGCATCGCCGCCCTCCGCGCGCACCACGCCTCCGCCCGCCTCGTGGCGGTGTCCGACGACGACGACTGCGACCACGTCGTCGCCTGCCTCCGCGCCGGCGCCGAGGACTTCCTCTCCCTGCGCGACGCCGACCGCCTGCCCGACCGTCTGGCCCGCATCCTCCGCGGCCTGCGTTCGCCGCGCCCCAGCCGCTTCATGGACGCGCGCTTCAAGGCGCTCGCCGACTCCGCGCCCTCGCTCGTCTGGATCACCGACGCCGTCGGACGTTTCCTCCATTTCAACCGCCCCTGGCTCGACTTCACCGGCCGCCTCCTCGAGGAGGAAACCGGCCAGGGCTGGCTCAACCACCTCCTGCCCGAGGATCGCGCCCGCTTCCTCAAGGACTTCGCCACCCACCTGCGCCGCCGCGAGCCCTTCCGGCTCGATTTTCGCCTGCGCCGCCACGACGGCCTCTACCGCTGGGTCACCTGCCAGGGCATCCCCCACGAGGAGGACGGCGTCTTCGCCGGCTGCATCGGCTCCTGCCTCGACATCAGCGACCAGCACGAGGCCGAGACGCTCCTCGCCTACCGCGCCATCACCCAGGCCGCCCTCGCCGGCTTCGGCCGCTTCGCCCTCGCCCAGCACACCCTGCCCCAGATCAAGCAGGAGGCCACCCGCCTGCTCTGCGACACGCTGCACCTCGACTTCGCCGAGATCCTGCTCTTCGAGCCCCGCCAGTCCGACCAGCTCGTCGCCTCCAGCACCAGCGGCCTGCCCGCCGGCTTCCAGCACGCGCCCATGAACGGCCGCGAGGCCCGCGAGACCGGCTACGCCCACCTCCGCCTCGACGAGGACGCCGCCATCTTCCCCGGCCGCGAAAACCACCTCACCCTCGGCGTGCGCAGCGCCGTCGCCACCACCCTCAGCGACGGCGGCGGCGTCATCGGATTCCTCACCGGCCTCAGCTCCGAGACCCGCGCCTTCGGCCGCGAGGCCCTCGATTTTATCCAGGCGCTCGGCACCATCATCAGCACCGTTTACCAGCGCTCCCTGGCCGAGCTCGCGCTCCAGGAGAGCGAACACAAGCTGCTCCAATCGCAAAAAATGGAGGCCGTCGGCCAGCTCGCCGGCGGCGTCGCCCACGACTTCAACAACCTGCTCACCGCCGTGCGCTGCTACGGCGACATGCTCCACGAGGACCTCGCCGAGGTCGCGCCCGAGCTGCGCTCCAAGACGAGCGAGATCCTCAAGGCCGCCGCCCGCGCCAGCTCGCTCACCCGCCAGCTTCTCGCCTTCAGCCGCAAGCAGGTCCTCCAGCCCGAGACGCTCGACATGAGCGCCGTCGTCTCCGGTCTGCGCGACCTCGTGCGCTCGCTCCTCAGCGAAAACGTCTCGCTCGACGTGGACCTGATCGACGGCGACGCCTGCTTCAACGCCGACCGCAACCAGATCGAGCAGGTCGTGCTCAACCTCTGCCTCAACGCCCGCGACGCCATGCCCCACAACGGCGCGCTCGTGCTGCGCGTGCGCAACGTGGACACCGACTCCGGCCTGCCCCCCGAGGTGCCCCCCGGCCGCTACGTGCGCCTCACCGTGCAGGACAACGGCGCCGGCATGGACCCCGAGGTCCAGGCCCGCCTCTTCACCCCCTTCTTCACCACCAAACCCGTCGGCCGCGGCACCGGGCTGGGCCTCGCCACCTGCGCGGTCATCGTCAAAAACTTCGCCGGCTTCATCACCTTCGAGAGCGAGCGCGGGCGCGGCACCCGTTTCCACATCTTCATGCCGCGTATCGATCCGCCCGATACGGACCTTTTCTTCGCCGACGAGGAGCAGGTCGTCACCGGCGTCGAGCGCATCCTCGTCGTGGAGGACGACGAGGCGATCCGCCAGATCACCCAGGCCATCCTCGACTCCCTCGGCTACGCCGTGACCGTCGTGCCCGGCAGCGACGAGGCGCTCCGGCTCTACGAGGACCACCCGCCGCCCGTCTTCGACCTCCTGCTCACCGACGTCATCATGCCCGAGATGGACGGCCTCGAGCTCGCGCGCCACATCCAGATCCACCACCAGCCCGGCCTGCGCACCCTCTTCATGTCCGGCTACCTCGGCAACACCGAGACGGTGCAGGCCGTGGCCGACTACAACCTGCCATTCCTGGAAAAACCCTTCACGCTCGACACGCTCTCGGCCAAGGTGCGCGACACGTTGGACAACCCTCCCGCCGCGCTCCCGCCGATGGACTGACGCCGCCGCGCCCGCCGCCTCCGTGGTAGGGCGGGACCGCCGTGTATGGACTCGGGTCAAGGGTAACAGGTGTTCCGCTTCTGGGGTGA
>CBINNW010000003.1:0-142791 GCA_966252115.1 uncultured Akkermansia sp. | reverse complement strand
TCGGCTCGGCCGGCCAGTAGTTCATCTCGGTGTTGATGTTGATGGTGTATTTGCTTCCCCAGGGCGGGTTGAGGTGGTCGTTCCAGATGCCCTGGAGATTGGCCGGCTGGGTGCCGGGGCGGGACGAGCTGATGAGCAGGTAGCGGCCGTAGTGGAAATAGAGCGCGGCGAGGCCGGGATCGTCGGTTTCGGACGAGCGGCGCACGCGTTCGTCGGTCGGCAGTTTCTCGGCCTCCGGATTCGAGCCGAGGTCGAGCGAGACGCGACGGAAGAGACGGCGGTGCTCGGCGAGGTGGGGGGCGAGGAGCGCGGCGTAGTTTTTATCCGATGCGGCGGCGAGGGTGGCGGTGTTGAGCGCGGCGGGATCGCCGGAGACGTCGTCGAAGCGGCGATAACTCGTGGCGGCGGCGAGCACGATGGTGACGGACGAGGCGCCGGCGACGTGGAGCTGGCCGGCGTCGGCGGAGAGCGTGCCGCCCTCGACCGAGACGCGCGCGCGGGCCTCGAAACGCAGGGCGCCATCGACGCCGTGGGCGGAGCCGTTGCGGCCGGCGAGGATGAGGGTGTCGCCGTTTTCGGTGCGCGAGGCGGAGGACTGGAGGGAGGTGAAGGCGACGCCGAGGTCGAAGGCGGCGGCCTGCTCGGGCCGCTTGGCGTTGCGGGCGGAGTGGCGGATGACGATGACCTGGTCCACCGGGCTGGAGAACACCTCGCGGGTGTGGACGATGCTGCCCAGGCGGAAGGTCGTGGTGGCGACGGCGGAGTCGAGGTCGAGCTCGCGGCGGTAGTCGGCGGCGGTCTCGCTGCCGGGCAGGGTGAGGAGCAGGTCGCCGAGGGTCTGGTAGGGCATCTGCCGCACCGGCACGGACATGAATTTCTCCTGCACGAGGTCCTGCGCGGCCTTCAGTTCGCCGGCGGCGGCGAGGCGGCGGATCTCGGGCAGGGCGGCGCGGGCCTCGGGGTTGGCGGGATTGTAGGGGCCGCCGGCCCAGAGCGTGTCCTCGTTGAGCTGAAGGCGTTCGAGGTTGATGCCGCCGAAGACCATCGCGCCGAGCCGGCCGTTGCCGACCGGCAGGGCCTCGACCCACTGGCCGGCGGGGCGCTCATACCAGAGCTTCGGAGGCGGGGGAGTCTCGGCGGCGGCGAGGGGGGAGAGCGCGGCGGAGGCGGCGACGAGGGCGGCGAGGGCGAAGAGGGGCGATTGCATTCTGAAATAGGCTTGTGGCATGGCGGGCGACGGGTCGGCGAAACGGCTCCGCCGTGCCGCTACGTCGGTCAGCGGGAGGGGCGCCAGCGGTCGGGGCCGGCGAGGATGTTTTCCACCGTGTAGGCGGCGGCTTCGGTGTCGGTGAGCTGTTTGGCCCAGGCGACGCGGCGCGAGAGGTCGGCGGCGCCGGGGCCGGTGTTTTTATACTCGGCGTAGCGGGCGGTGCCTTCGTTTTCGACCTTGCCCCAGTTGTGCCAGGCCTCGGGGCGGAGTTGCGCGGGCAGCTCGCAACGCAGGAAGGCGGTGGCGGCGTGGGGACGCCAGGGGCGGCCGAGATAAAAGCCTTTCACGACCTCGGGGCCGGCGGTGACTTTGCAGTCGAGGAAAACGTAGCCGAAGGCCGCCTCGGCGGGCGTGCTGGCGGCGGTGAGGTAACCGTCGGCCTTGGCGTGGATGTGGCAGCGATCAAAGACGGCGGTGCCGGCGGCGTAGATGAAGTCCACATGGCCCTCGATGTAGCAGTCGGAGAAATACTGGCGCGCGATGCCGCCCTTGGGCGAGTCGGGCCGGAGGGTGTCCTGCCAGCCGAGGAAACGGCAGCGGCGGAAGGCGACGCGGTCGCCGGTGACGTAGAGTGCGAGGGCCTGCACGCGGGCCTCGCGCGGGGTGGTGTTTTCGAAGGTGATGTTCTCTGCGGTGAAATCGCTCGCGCGGATGAGCACGGTGGCGCTGTCGGGCGTGGCGAGGGTCTTGCCGGAGGCGTCGCCGGGGATCGGGGTTTTGACGTTGGTGTCGAGCGTGATGACGGTGCGTTCGGCCTCGCCCGACTCGCCGAGGAGGTGGAGGTGGGGTTTGTCGGCGGGGATGACGATGTGCTCCTTGTAGGTGCCGGATTTGACGAGGATGCGGTGGGGCTTGGCGGCGGTGGCGCTGGTGGGCGCGGCGTCGATGGCGGCCTGCACGGTCGTGTGGGAGCCGGAGCCGTCGAAGGCGACGACGGCGTCGAAACGCGTCTCGCCCGCGAGGGGACGGGGGTTGCGCGGCTCGGCGCGCAGGCGGGGCGCGAGGGCGGGCACGGCGACGCGGAGCTCGTCGGCGATGAGGCGGCCGAACATCACGTAGCCCTCGGCGTTGAGGTGGGTGCCGTCGAACTGGCCGTTGTCCTTGGGCGGGCTGAAGACGAGGCAGCCGTCCTTGCCGAGTTTTTCGCAGAGTTCCTTGCTGCGGTCATGGAGCTCGACCAGCGGGACGTTTTTCTCGCGGGCGATGGCGCGCACGATCTCGGCGCGGTTGGCGAGGCTGGAGGTGATGAGGTGCGGGTTGTTCTGGGTCTTGAACTGGCGGCGGACCAGGGAGGTCACGAGCACGGGCGTTGCGCCTGCGGCGCGGGTCTCGTCCACGTAGCGCTCCATGTAGCCGCGGTATTCCTCCTCGGTGGTGGAGCGGCCGGGTTTTCCGGGCTCGTCGTTGTGGCCGAACTGGATGAGGTAGTAGTCGCCGCGCAGGGCGAGGGCCTTTTCCCAGGAGCCCTCGACGATGAAGCTCATGGAGCTGCGGCCGCCGCGCGCGGTATTGGTCAACTGGATACCGTCGCCGAGGAACTGGCGGAAGCCGAGGCCCCAGCCGGCGTTGTCGGTGACGGTGGAGTCGCCGACGAGCACGATGTGGACGGGTTTGGCCGGAGCGGGCGGGGCCGGATCGGCGGCGGCGGGTGAGGGCGAGTGCTTGCAGGCGGCGACGAGAGCGAGGCCGAGGCCGGCGAATAGGACGCGAAGAAACGCGAGCCGGGATAGGATGTGGCGCGTGGACATGGGGTGGGGCGGGATGGGAAATTAAGAATTAAGAATGTAGAATTATGAATGATGGCGGCGGCGGGGGGCGTGGCTTACTCGGTGGCCGGGATGAACGGGTCGATGGGGCGGATGGTGCCGTCGGGCTCGTGGTGGAGCTCGGCGACCTTGACGTTGCGCAGGTGGCTCCGACCGGAGAGCTGGCTGTCGTGGTGAAACAAATACCAGCGGCCCTCGTGCTTCACGATGGAGTGGTGGGTGGTCCAGCCCTTGACCGGCTTCAGGACGACGCCGCGGTAGGTGAAGGGGCCGTAGGGCGAGGCGCCGGTGGCGTAGCAGATCAGGTGGCTCGTGCCGGTGGAGTAGGAAAAGTAGTAAACGCCCTCGTGTTTGTGCAGCCACGCGCCCTCGAAAAAGCGGCGGGACTCGTCGCCGGCGCGCAGCGGCTCGCCGGCCTCGTCCAAAATCTGGATTTCGCGCGCGGGCTCGGCGAGGCCGAGCATCTCGGCGCCCAGGCGGGCGACGCGCGGGGCGGCGGCGGGCTGGTCGCCGGAGGGCTCGGGGGCGTCGGGCACGCGGGTGTTGCCCGCCCATTGCTGGAGCTGGCCGCCGGAGAGGCCGCCGAAGTAGAGATAAAACGCGCCGTCCGTGTCGCCAAAGACGGCGGGATCGATGCTGAAGGCGCCGGCCATGGGCGTGGGCTCGGGCTTGAAGGGACCGGCGGGCGAGTCGCCGACCGCGACGCCGATGCGGAAGACCTGCTCGCGGTCGCGGGCGGGAAAATAGAAGTAGTAGCGACCGTTCGCCCGCGCGATGTCGGGCGCCCAGAGCTGGCGACTCGCCCACGGCACGTCCTCGAGCGCGAAGGCCACGCCGTGATCGGTCACGGGCGAGCCGACGCGATCCATCGAGAAGACGTGATAGTCGCGCATCGCGTAGTGGTTGCCGTCGGTGCGGTCGGTGACGCCGGCGTCGATGTCGTGCGAGGTGTAGAGATAGAGCCGGCCATCGAAGACGTGGGCCGAGGGATCGGCGGTGTGGAGGTGACGGATGAGCGGTTCGTGGCGGTAGCGGGGCGCGTCCGGCGCTGGGGCCGAGTCGGCCGCCGGAGTCGTGGCGGGCATGGCGAGAAGGGCGAGGCCGAACAAAACGGCGGAGCCTTTCAGCCGGGACGGGCGACCGCGTCGGCTCATGGTTGCAGCTCGAGGCGGGATGCGGTGACGGTGTCGGTGCGGAGGGCGTCGCCCTCGGCGGCGTGGATGCGCACGCGGTCGAAGACGATGCGTTCGCAGTGGGCGAGGTCGGCGCCGTGGGTGGAGTCGAGCGTGACGTCGCGCAGGGTGACGTCGCGCAGGGGCATCTCGGGCAGGCCGCGCATGATGAGCGGGGTGCGGCTGCCGCGGGAGACGACGTCCTCGATGAGGATGTTGCGGAAGGCGGGCGTCTCGATGGTGGGCTCGGGCACGGCCTCGGCGGGCTTGCCGTTGGCGGCGTAGTGGAAGTTGAAATCGATGGCGGCGTTTTCGATGCCGGTCATGCGGATGCCGCGCATGTGGATGTTTTCCACCAGGCCGCCGCGGCCGCGGGCGGTCTTGAAGCGGAGGCCGATGGCGGTGCCGATGAAGGTGCAGTTTTGCACGAGGATGTTGCGCACGCCGCCGGACATCTCGCTGCCGATGGTGAAGCCGCCGTGGCCCTCGTAGACGGTGCAGTTTTCGATCAACACGTCCTCGGTGGGAACGCCGATGCGGCGGCCGACCTCGTTGATGCCGGACTTGATGCAGAGGCCGTCGTCGCCGGTGTCGATGATGCAGCCGGTGACGTGGACGCGGCGGCAGGAGTCGATGTCCATGGCGTCGGAGTTTTGCGCCCAGCGGTCGTTGAAGATCTTCACGTCGCGCAGGGTGAGGTCCTCGCAAAGCCAGGGATGGAGGGTCCAGTTGGGCGCGTTGCGGAAGGTGACGCCCTCGATGAGCACGCGTTTGCAGTCGAGCAGGCGGAGCAGGCGCGGGCGGAGGAACTGGCGGTAGGGCTCGTAGTCGGCGGGGTTGAGCGAGCCGCGGGCGCGGAGGGCGGAGGTGGCGGCGTCGCCGTCGAGGGCGGCCTGGCTGGGCCACCACTGGTCGCCCTTGGCGTTGAGCACGCCGCCGGAGGCGACGAGGGCCTTCCAGAAGGGCTCGGTGGTCTTGGGTTTTTTGATCAGGCGCCAGGCGTCGCCGCCGCCGTCGATCACGCCCGCGCCGGTGATGGCGATGTCCACGAGTTTTTCACCGTAGATCGGCGACAGGGTATCGACCGATTTTTCGCCGCGCGCGTCGGAGACATACATCGGGTAGAGCGTGTGGTCGCGGGAAAACTGGATGAGCGCGCCGGCCTCGAGGTGGAGCCTGACGTGGCTGCGCAGGCGGACCGGGCCGGTGAACCAGATGCCGGGCGGCACGACGAGGGTGCCACCGCCTTTTTCCGAGAGGGAAACGAGGGCGCGGTCGAAGGCGGCGGTGTTGAGCGTGGCGCCGTCGCCGACCGCGCCGAAGTCGGCGAGGCTGACCCGGGTGGCGGCGAAACTCGGCGCGACGGGCGCGGCGGGCACGACCGGGTGGGTGAGCGCGGCACGGGCGGGGCTGGGAACGAGGAGCGCGGGCGCGAGGCCGAGGGCGCAGAGGGTGGCGAGGGTGAGCAGGGAGCGAGGGCGCATGGGGGGAGGGAAATTAAGAACTGGGAATGAAAAATTATGAATGAAAGGGCGGCGCGGGGTTCATTGGCGGGTATCGAGGGCGGCGCGGGTCTCGGCGGGGAACTCCGTGATCGGGCGAAGTCCGATGCGGCGGAACTGGCGGTCGGCTCCCCCAAAGAGGCGCGGCTTGGCGGCGGGGGCGTGGGTCCGGCGGCCCTCGCGTTTGGTCGCGTGGAGGGAGCCGGTGGCGCCGGCGGGGGCGAGCGCGACGAGGAGGGGGAGCGGATTTCTCATCACGGGGCGCCTCACTTGCGTTCGATGAAGCGGATGCGGTCGAGGTCGAGCAGGTTGTCCTCGGTGCTGCCGTAGAAGCGCAGGAAGACGTCTTGCAGGCCCTTGAGCTCGGGCAGGCTCGCGCTGACCTCGGTCCAGCCCTCGCCGGAGACGGCCTCGGGGAAACGCAGGACCGCGAGGGGCTCGGCGGAGACGTCGCCCACCGCGACCTCGATGGAGCTGCCGGCCCGCACGCGAGCGACGCGCGCGACAAACTCGGCCGTGCCCTTGGCGCCGAAATCGACATTGGAGAACTGCACGTAGTCGAAGTTGTTGCACGAGGTGACGTAGGGCAGGCCGGCGGACGTCTCGGCGATCTCGGTGCCGCCGGTCTTGGTGGCCGACTCGGCCTCCAGATTGTCGAAGGCGTCCAGGCGCGGGGCGGTCGCGGCGGCGGGGCCTTCGCCGGAGGCGATCAGGGCGACGATCTTGCGCACCGGCGCGGGGTCGCCGGAGGTTTCGACGCGAAGCCCCTCGGGGCCGACGGCGCGGTCGAGGGCGACCTTGAGCAGGCGGGCGTGGCCCGTGCCGGTGCGGGTGAACTCGACCGGGCGGCCGTCGATTTTCACTGCGACTTGGTCGGCGTAGAGATCGGCGAGGTAGAGCGCGCTCACGTCGATTTGTCGCGAAGGTTTGAATACGATCTCGCGGTTCTGGTGGCGCTCGCCGCTTTCGGCGCAGGAGATGGTGCCGTCGCCCTCGGGGGTGACGTAGTAGCCGTTTTCCAGGCGGTGGCCGGCGGCGGGCGGGAGGATGGGTTTCAGCCAGAGCTCCCTGGTGCGGGCGTCGCGGTGGAAGCCGATGATGTCGTAATAATTACGCCAGAGGCCGGGCAGGCTGATGTATTGTTTTTTGCTGCGGATCTCCTTGGCCACGGGCACGGGGGACTCGACCACGGGGAGGATGTTGAGCGGGTGGTTGAAGACCCGGTTGCGGTCGAGGTAGTGGCGATCGTAGGCGTCCTTTTGCAGGCGTTCCCAGAGATCGGGGAGGCCGGCGTTGAGGAGCAGGCCGGCGTAGTGGACGAGGATGTAGGGCGTCCACTCGTCGTAGGTGCCTTTCGGATACCCGAGGCCGCGGTTGGCGGGGTCGTAGTAGCCGTTGAGCCGCGCGAGGACGGAGTCGGTCTGGTCGGCCGACCAGATTTCTCCGAGCTCGAGATGAAGGGCGAGCCACTGGCCGCCGTAGTGGGCCTCGCAGTGTTTGCCGACGGGCAGCGCGCCCTCGCCAAGGTAGCGGGCGGCGAAGGACGGAACGACGGTGTCGTGGGCCTTCTGGTATTCTGCGGCGAGGTCGGGCTCGCCCATCTCCGCGGCGAGGAGGGTCATGACGCGGTAGGCGACGGCGGAGAAACTGGCGTTGAACGGGTCGGGGTCGCCGCCGGCGTCGTAGGAGTTTTCCGAATCCTCGAAGGTGAAGGGGAACTCGCGGCTGCCGTGGGCGGCGACCTGGTCGAGGATGCGCCGGGCGGCGCGTTTCAGGTGGGGCCAGTGAAAGGCGAACTCCTCGCGGTCGCCGGTGGCGAGGTAGGTCTCGTAAACGGAGACGATGTAGCCGCAGTTCAGGTCCACCCATTTCTGGATGTTCCGGTAGTCGGCGTGTTCGGTGTCGTCCCAGGCGACGAGGGCGGAGCGCAGGGCCTTCTCGTCGCCCACGCTCATGAGGTTGAAGTCGTGGTGGATCTGGCCGTTTTTCATCTGGGTGCGGGCCCAGTAGCGCAGCTCCTGCCAGGCGAACCACGGTGTGAGCTGGCCGATGATCTGGCGGGCGTGCCACATCTGGTCCATGGTGCCGAAGCAGGTCCACTGGCCCTCGGCGAAGGCGACGCGACCGTCGCGTTTATACATCGAGTTGGTGACGTAGTTGGCGAGGGTGTTGAGGGTCTGGTTGACCAGCCAGGGCGGGAGGTTGGAGCCGCGCATGCCGGCGACGAGGCGCTCGGCGTTGGACCGGAGTTCGTCGAAGTTTTTCAGGCCCTCGGCGGCGACCGCGCCGGATTCGGCGTAGTGGCCAAGGTAATACGAGCGTTCGGGGTCGGAGTCCTCGTGCCAGGCTAGGACAAAACGCGCGGTCGCCGTTTCGCCGGGGACGAGTTCGAGGCGGACGGCGGTGGCGGTGGCGCCGCGGGCGGGTGCGGCGGCGAAGAGAGTGGCGGCGCGGAGGTCGGGGCCGGAGCCGGCGGAGACGAGCGCGCCGGGCGCGGGGGAGGCGGCGAAGACGGACCAGGGCTTGGAACGGAAACCGCGGCCCGGTGCGAGGGTGGCGTCGGCCTCGCCGGTATCCACCTGCAACGCGAGCGCGACGGTGGCGGGGGACGAGCCCTCGTTCTTCAAGGTGAACTCGAAGAAGGCGTAGGGCAGGCTCATGATCTCCGGCTTCGTCGGGGAGAGCGGGGAGAAGGCGGTGAGGGACACGGCGACGTCGGCGGCGGATTCGGCGGCGACCCGATGCAGGGGCCAGATGGCGTCGTCGTCGGGCACGCCGTCCAGGCGGCGGGCCTTGAGCGTGTCCACAGTAGTGATGCGGCCCTCGCGCTCGACGAAGAGCTGGAACTTCGCGCCCGGCAGCGCGGCGAAATCGTAGGCGTCGGCCGGCGGGCGGAGCATGGCGGCGAAGGTGCCTCGGCCGGCGTCGAATTTAACCGCGCCGGCGCCGAAGCCGCCGAGGGGCGTGCCGGTGGTGCCGTTGACGGGCTCGGCCGCCGCGCGGACGAGTTGCACGGTCGCGACGAGAGCGAGGAGGAGGGCGAAGAGGCGACGACGGTAGGGCATGGGGCGGGAGGCGGCGGCGGCGGGAAAATTAAGAATCAGGAAGGAAGAATGATGAATGTCGGCGACGTGGGCGGGGAGTGCGGCGAGGGACGCGGAGTTTTTTCACCACGGAGGTCACGGAGGACACGGAGGGGAGCCAGGCGCGGCGGGAGCCGGGGGAATCGTGCCAGATGGCGCTCGGCGCGGCTCCGTGCTCTCGGTGGACTCCGTGGTTCAAGATCAGGACTCAGGGATTGGCCGAAGCTTGGGGGAGCGGCACGCCGTCGAGGGTGATGTCGGCGGCCTGGTCGAGCACGAAGCGCGGACCCTCGGCGACGGTGAGATCGAGGTTCTTGAAGGAAACGTCGGCGGCGTGGGTGAGGAGGATGCCGCGTTTGGCGGAGATCTTGATGTTCTCGAAGGTCACGTCGCGGATGGCGGAGGTATCCATGCCGGTGATACGGATGGCGACCGGCGCGCCGTCGGCCGTGAGGTTTTTCACGTGGATGTCGCGGAAGGTCGGCGGGTGGCGGTCCACCACGGCGTTGGGGTCGGAGGTGTAGTCCATGTTGAGGATGACGGCCTCGCGCTTCAGGTTCCGGCCGGAGACGTTTTCGGCCCAGACCTTCTCGACCACGCCGCCGCGGCCGGGGCGGGATTTGATGCGCAGGATGCGGTCGGTGCCGTCGAAGGTGCTGGCGTGGACATAGACGTTGCGCACGGAGCCGGACATCTCGCTGCCGATGACCATGCCGCCGTGGCCGCGTTTCACCACGCAGTGGCGCATGACGACGTTTTCGGTGGGGCGGTTCACGCGGCGGCCGTCCTGGTCGTAGCCGGACTTCAGGACCACGCAGTCGTCGCCGGTGGAGAAGGTGCAGTGCTCGATGAGCACGTTGCGGCAGGAATCGGGGTCGATGCCGTCGTTGTTGGGCCCCTCGGTGAGGACGTTTACCTGCCGGATGATGATGTTTTCCGAATAGATGGGGTGGATGGTCCAGTTGGGGCCGCCGCCGATGGTGAAGCCCTCCATGAGGATGTTTTTGCACTCCAAGAAGCTGACGAAGCTCGGGCGGATGGCGGCCTCGCGGGTGCCGTAAACCCGTTCCGCGACCGGCACGCCCCGGGCGCCCTGATCGAAGAAGGCGCGGGTCTCCTTGGTCTTCCAGTCCCACCAAGCCTGCGAGTTGCCGTCGAGGCGGCCGGGGCCGGTGATGCCGATGTTTTCGCAGCCGCGCGCGTAGATGAAGGGCGAGTAGTTGTAGAGCTCGATGCCGCCGACGCGCACGAAGACGACCGGCAGGTAGTCCTCCATCACGTCGCTGAATTTGAGGACCGCGTCCTGCGCGAGGTGCAGCTCGATGTGGCTGCGGAGGTGGACGGGGCCGGTGAGCCAGACGCCGGCGGGGATGAGCAGGCGGCCGCCGCCGGCTTTTTCGAGCGCGGCGATGGCGGCGGCGATGGCGGCGGTGTTTTTCACCTCCCCGCCGGGCACGGCGCCGTAGTCGAGGATGTTGACCTGGCGCTCGGGGAAGGCGGGCCGCTGGAGCTGCGGCATCTTGAAGGGCGCGTGGATCGGCGCGATGGGCGGGAGTTTTTCGCGGAACGCGAGGGCGGGCGAGGCGGCGAGGAGCGCGGCGCCGAGGGCGAGGAAAGAACGGAACAGGAGGCGGGGGGCGGGGGGCATGGGGAGCGGGGCGGGAGAGGCCGGAGGTCAGAGGCCGGAAGCCGGAATCCAGAGGCCAGAGGTCGGAGGCCAGAGGCCGGAGGTCGGAAATCAGTGGTCGGGGGGCTGAGATCGGAGGCCGTAAGACGGGAGGTCGGCGGAGGGGGAAATTTATGGGCGGGGGGAGGCGAGGGCGGGCCAATAGTCGGCGGCGGGTGAGGCGGGGTTGGCGAGTTGCGCGTCGATGCTGAGGTTGCCGGCGTGGTAGAAACGCGCGCCGCGTTTGCTGGCGATGCGGGCGCGGCGAATGACGAGGTCCTCGAAAGGCTGCTCGGGCAGGCCCCAGATCACGAAGGAGTTTTCGCAGTCGGTGGCGTCGAGGTCCTCGATGAGGATGTTTTTCCAGCGCGGGGTTTTTTCGGTGATCGGTTTCGGTTCGGCGTCGAGCGCGGGGGACTTGGGGTCTTTGGGATAATAGCTGGAGAGATAGACGGGGTGTTTCACGCCGCGCAGGGTGATGTCGCGGTAGGCGAGGTCTTCGACCAGGCCGCCGCGGTCGCGGTCGGCCTTGAGGCGAATGCCACCGGTGGTGCCGTCGAAGGTGATGCGCTCGGCGCGCAGGCCGCGGATGCCGCCGCCGGTGAAGCTGCCGATGGAGAGGCCGTGGCCGAAGCCGAGGGCGCAGTCGCGGATGGTGAAGTTTTCGCAGACCGGCGCGGGCCAGTCGGGCGCCGAGTGGGTGAGGACGACGATGTTGTCGTCGCCGGTGCTGATGCGGCAGCGCTCGATGAGGTAGTTTTTGCCGGAGATGTTGAGACCGTCGGTGTTGGGCGACTCGTCGGGGGCCTCGAGGGTGAGGCCGCGCATGGTCACGTCGCGGCAGAGGCGGAGGGCGAAGTGGGTGTTGGGCGGGTTGCGGGTGGTGAAATTGGTCAACTCGACGCGTTCGCAGCGCTCCAGCATGACGAGCTGTGGCCGGCGGGCGGTGAACTCCTTGGCGCGGTAGGCGCGCCACCAGGCCTCGCCGCGACCGTCGATCACGCCCTCGCCGCTGATGCGCAGGTCGGTCTCGCCCAGGGCGGAGAGCAGACTGGTGTAGCGTCCGCCGGCCATCGGGTAGGCGGGCTCGCGGTCGAGCAGTTCCAGGGTGGCGCCGCGGGCGAGGTGCAGGTCGAAACGCGTGGGCAGGGTGAGCGGGCCGCAGAGGTAGCGGCCGGGCTCGAGCACCAGGCGGCCGCCGCCGGACTGGGCGACGTGGTCGATGGCGCGTTGCAGGGTGGCGGTGACGGGCGCGGCCGAGGCGGGCGGCACGCCGAGCGCGGTGGAGGAAAACTCACGCGCCGGGATGCGCGCGGCGGCCGGCGGGGGCAGGGGGGCGGGTGCGGTTTGAGGGGGCGTTTGTTCGGGCGCGGGCGCGGAAGCTGTTTCCACCGCCCACGTCGGAGCGAAAGACAGAAGCAGCAGCAGGAACAGCAAAGGGTGCGACAAAGCCGGACGCATGGGGAAATCGGAGGGGCGCGACCTCGGGCGAGGGGGGCGCAAAGGGTATTGGGCAAGACGGGGTCGGCCCCGGGGGCGCCGCAATCGGAACCCGCGCGCGCATCGTTGCGCAACGATGTGCATGGCGTGGTGTTTGGTTGCGCGAGGTGGGGGCGGCAGCGTCATCGACGGTTTTACCCATGTCCACCACCCCCACTTCCGCCCCGGCGTCTCCGGGCGGCAGGCTCCGCTGGGTTATCTGCGGCCTGCTGTTTTTTTCCATCGTAGTAAACTACCTGCACCGGCAGATCCTCAGCATTCTCAAGCCCGAGCTCAGCCGCGAGCTGGGCTGGAGCGAGATCGACTACGGCATGATCGCGGCGGCGTGGTCCTTCGCCTACGCCTTCGGTTACCTGTTTGGCGGACGCATCATCGACCGGGTGGGACCGCGGCGCGGTTTGCCGTGGTTCGTGGGCCTGTGGAGCCTGGCGGCGATCGCGCACGGTTTCTGCGCTTTCATCGCGCCCGGAGCGACCTTCAGCTATCCGTGGCTGCAAAAAACCGAGAGCGGGCTGGCGCTGGCCACGCTGGTGATGCCCATGACGGTGATGGGCTTCGTGGTGTCGCGCGCGGCGCTGGGCCTGCTGCAGGGCGCGAATTTCCCGGCCGCGATCAAGGTGGTGGCGGAGTGGTTTCCCGTGAAGGAGCGCGCGCTGGCCACCGGCTGGTTCAACACCGGCTCGAACGTGGGCGCGGTGCTTTGCCCGCTGCTCGTGCCCTTCCTCTACAAGTGGATCGGCTGGGAGTGGACCTTCTACGTCACCGGCGCGGCCGGCCTGCTCTGGCTCGCGGCGTGGAAAGCACTGTATCGCGACGTGGCCGACCATCCGCTCCTCTCGGAGGGCGAGCGCGCCCACATCCGCGACGGCCAGCCGGCGGTCGCGGAGGCGGCGCCGAAGCGAGTGCCGTGGATCAAGCTGTTCAGTTATCGCGCGGTCTGGGCCTACGTTATCGCGAGCATTTTGGCCGGTCCCGCCTGGGGTTTCTATCAGTGGTTCATGCCGGACTTTTTGAGCAAAAACTTCCAGCTCTCGCTGGCCGGCACGGGTCTCTGGACCGCGATCTTTTTCGCGCTCGCGGCGGCCGGCGGCGTGGGCGGCGGATGGCTGTCGGGCAAGTTCATGAAACAGGGCTGGACGCTCAACAAGGCCCGCA
Organism: uncultured Akkermansia sp.; assembly: GCA_966252115.1. Taxonomy (GTDB): domain Bacteria; phylum Verrucomicrobiota; class Verrucomicrobiia; order Opitutales; family Opitutaceae; genus IMCC26134_A. The sequence continues at coordinate 129,677 of CBINNW010000003.1, read as the reverse complement.
AACTCACGCTCCTCACCTGCGCGTTCGCGGTGGTGCCGATCTACTTCGCGCCCTTCTCGCCCAGCGTGTGGATGGCGGTGGTGATCATCGGCCTGGCCGGCTCGGCCCACCAGGGCTGGTCGGCGAATCTCTTCAGCGTGGTGTCCGACACCATGCCGAAGGAGGCGATCAGTTCGGTGGTGGGGCTGGGCGGCTTCGTGGCCTACTTCACCGGCGGTTTCGTCAACGGCTTAACGGGTTACATCTTGGATCAATACGAAGGGAGCGGCGGATACATTCGGGTCTTCGCCTACTTCTCCATGATGTATCTGCTCTCCCTGCTGGTCTTGCAGATCCTCGTGCCGCGCATCGAGCAACCGGAGGCGCGGGCGTGAAAACCGTGAACACCCCCGGCGGCGCGCTTCGGGCCCGCGTCGGCGGGCCGGGGCGTTTCCTCGTCCTGGCTCTTGTCTTCGTGGCGGGCGCCGCGCCCGCCTCGGCCGCTCCGAAGGCGGCCGGGATGTATTCGGATATCCCCTACGACGCGCCGGCCGAGGCCGATCCGGCCCGCGTGCTCGACGTGCGGGTGCCGGAGGGCGAGGGGCCCTTCCCGGTGGTGATTCTCGTCCACGGCGGCGGTTGGTCCTCGGGCGACAAGGGCGAGGGCACCAAGCCCGGCTCCGGCGCCGACATCCGGCCCTGGTTTCAACCGCTGACCGACGCGGGTTTCCTCTGGGTCTCGATCAACTACCGGCTCGCGCCGGCGCACCGCTGGCCGGCCGGTCTCGACGACACGCGCGCGGCGGTGGCGTGGATTCGCGAGCATGTCGCGGACTACGGGGGCGACCCGGAGCGCATGGCCATCATGGGCCACTCGGCCGGCGGGCATCTGGCCTTTTACGCGGCGATCCCGGAGGACGGAAAACCCGCCCCGGTCGCGGCGGTGGTGGGCTGCGCGGGCGTGAGCGACCTCGTGTCCGACACGGTGCGGCGCGGCGGCCCCAGCGTGTCGCTCCAGGCGCTTTTCGACATCTCCGCCGAGATGACACCGGAGACGATGGAGCGGCTTGGCACGGTGTCGCCGGTGCGTCTGCTCACGGCCGGCTATCCCCCGACCCTGCTCATCCACGGCGAGGCCGACAAGACCGTGCCGCTGGCGCAGTCGCAGGCGTTTCAAACCCGCCTGCACGAGCTCGGCGTGCCCTGCGATCTCCACGTCATTCCGGAAGCGGGCCATCGCCTGACGGAGTGGGCGGGGCGCGACCCGAATTGGACCCGCGTTCTAACCGACTGGTTGCGGCGTCGGCTGGGCCGGACCCCGTCCGACGTTTCCACCGGCGCGGCTTCGCTCGAATTCAACAATGCGCCAGCCGATCCGCTTACCCCTGTTTCGTCCTAGCTCCACCCTGTGATGCTCCAACGTCCACCCCGTTTTTCGTCCGGTCTCCTCACCTTGATCATGACTCTTCCGCCCACCGGTTTGTTGCCCGAATTGTCCGCGCGTCCCGCAGTCGCCGCCCCGTGGGTGGCGGACCAGGGCGACGGCACCTACCGGAACCCGGTTTTGCACGCCGACTACTCGGACCCGGACGCCATCCGGGTGGGCGACGACTACTGGATGACCGCGTCGAGCTTCAACCACGTGCCCGGCCTGCCGATCCTGCATTCGCGCGATCTGGTGAACTGGACCCTGGTCAACCACGCCCTGCCGGTGCAGTTGCCGGAGAAACACTTCGCCACCCCGCGTCACGGCGAGGGCGTATGGGCGCCGTCGATACGATTCCACGCCGGCAAGTTCTGGATCTTTTATCCCGACCCCGACTTCGGCCTCTATGTCATCACCGCCACCGACCCGCGCGGGAAGTGGAGCGAGCCGCATCTGCTCAAGGGCGGCCGGGGCCTGATCGACTCGTGTCCGCTGTGGGATGACGACGGACGCGCCTGGTTGATCCACGGCTGGGCCAGGAGCCGCGCCGGCATCTCCAATCGACTCACCCTGCACGAGATGTCGCCCGACGGACGCCTGCTGCTCGACGAGGGCGTGCTCGTGGTCAACGGCGACGAGATGCCCGGCTGGCGCACCATCGAGGGCCCCAAGCTCTACAAACGCGACGGCTACTACTACATCTTCGCCCCCGCCGGCGGCGTGGCCGAGGGTTATCAGGCGGTGTTCCGCTCGCGGGATATTCGAGGCCCCTACGAAAACCGCGTCGTGCTCGCGCAGGGCGCGACGCCGATCAACGGCCCGCACCAGGGCGCCTGGGTGGACACGCCTGAGGGCCAGCACTGGTTCTTTCATTTTCAAGAGCTGCCCGCCCACGGCCGGGTGGTGCATCTCCAGCCCATGCGCTGGCGTGCCGACGGCTGGCCCGTGATGGGACACGATCCCGAGGACGACGGCACCGGTGAACCGGTCCTCGTGCATGCGAAGCCGGACCTGCCCGGGCAGCCGGTGCGGGTTCCCGCCACGAGCGACACCTTCGAGGGCGGCCGCTTCGGCTTGCAGTGGCAATGGCAGGGCAATCCCGACGCCGACTGGCTGCCGCCCCGCGGCGACGCCCGCGCGCCGGGCCTCCGTCTGCGCGCGGTTCCGGCGCCGGCCGACGATTCGCTTTGGCTCGCCGGCAATCTGCTCATGCAGAAATTTCCCGGACCCGAGTTCTCGGCCGAGGTGACCCTCGGACTCGCCCCCGGCTCGGCGGGCGCGCGCGGCGCGGCGGGGACGCGGGCCGGACTGATTGTATTTGGTTACGACTACGGATGGATCGGCCTCTTCCGGAGCATGGACGGCGGCGTGGAGCTTCGCCAGGTGCTGTGTTCGCGCGCCGACAAGGGCGGGACCGAGCGGGTGGTGGCGAGCCTGCCGTGGTCGGAAGATCGCGAGCTGCGTCTGCGCGTGACGGTGGACGCCGATCTGCGTTGTCGTTTCGCGTATCGCGACGCGTCCGGCGAGGAGCCGTTCGCCCCGCTCGGCGAGCCCTTGGTGGCGAGCTCCAGCCGCTGGGTGGGCGCCAAGGTCGGCGTGTTCTGCTCCGGCGCGTCCGCGAGCCACGACGGCGCCGGCGGTCACGCCGACTTCACGAATTTCTCGGTCTCGCGCTGAGGCCGGAGACGTGCGCGGCGGATGGGCGGCGCCTCCGGAGGGTGGCGAGGCGCTCCGCCGATCGCGCCGCCGTCCGGGGGCTGGGGGGCCGTCCGGTTCCGCCGCGCGGGTGTAACAGGAAACGATGTCGGCTCTCGCCAACTCGGGAAGGTAGCAACAAGGGCGCGGCCGCCGGGCGCGCCGAGAGCGTGACGAAACGCGCAGGCAGGCGCGGCGGTCCCGGTGGTCCCGCCCTACCCATGCCGTGACATCACGTTCTGTTACACCGCCGCGCCGCCGACGGGTGTTTGCCGTTGCCCCCGCCACGGCGCGGAGGATGTTTGCGAACCATTATGCGCAGCCTCCTGTCGCCGGTCGCCCGTCCGGTTTTGCCCCCGCTCGCCGCCCTCGCCCTGCTCCTCCTCGCGCCCGGTTGCGCCCGGCAGAGCCACGAGCCCTTTCCGGTCGCCGCCTACCTCGCCGCTCCCGACAACCTCCAGGGCAACCGCTACACCCTCGACGCCGAGATCGACGCCCAGCTCGACTGGCGCGAAGGCGTCGGCCGCCTGCTCTCCGTGCATCCCCTCGCGTCCGCCGGCTCCGGAGCCCGGAGCGACGGCGCCACCGCTGAGCGCCTGCCGCTCTTCATCGCCGACTCGCTCGACGCGAACCTGATGGTGGCCCAGCGCTACCGCTTCGAGCTCACCGTCCGTCGCGGCGGGTTGCTCCATGTGAGTTCCCTGCGGAAACTCTAGCCGCCGTCGGCGCCCGGCACCGGTTTCGGGCATCCGCCACGATCCGCCGCCGTAGCCCGTTCGCTCACCCCGATATCCCTCGTCTCTCCCTTTCCACCCCGCGCCTCGTCTCCACCCCGCGCTTCGCCCCCGTTCCGATGCCTTCGCCCCGCTCCGTCCTCTTTACCGCGTCTCTGGCCGCCGTCCCCCTGTTCTCGTTCGCGCAGGACCCGGGCGAGTCTTCCGGCCCCGCATCCCCGTCCGCTCCCGGCGCGCTCCAGGCTTCGCCCGCCGCCGAGGTCGCCGCGCCGGCCGCCACCGGCTCGGCCCCGCGTTCGGCCGCGGAGTCGGTCTTCACCGGTCTCGGCACCACCAAGCTGGAGAGCGACACCATCCTGCGGATCATCGACAAGGCCTTCGACACCGACTCCGACGCCTTCAATCCCGAGGACGGCACGCTGACCTGGAAGGGCCACACCTACCAGCTCGGCCAGATGCGCGCCTTCCGCGCCCGCTTCGAACGCTACCTCGCCCAGCCCGAGACGGTGGACGACCAGGTTTACCGCGGTCTGCTCGACGAGGTGTTCAAGTTGTTGTCCACCCGGGGCGGCGCCGTCGGCGAGGAGACCACCCGCCAGGCCTGGCAACTTTTGTATCAGGCGGCCGAATACGAGGCCGACGCCGGCGCCTCCCTCACCGTCGCCAACCAGGTTTTCAACGCCTGGCGCATCCGCGACGAGCGCGAGGCCTTCGCCGTGGCCAAGTCGCAGATGGACCGGCTTCGCCGCCAACAACAGCGCGACACGGCCTACGCGACCGACTCCGTCGCCAGCACGGCGGCGCGCGCCGGCACGAACACCGCCTCCGACGGCGCCGCGCCGTCCTCGCCGCAGGCGGTGGATCCGGGCTCGCAGCTCCTGCGAAGCCGCGAGCTCGCCGAAACCGAGGCGAAGATCCAGGCCGCCGCCGCCGGCGCCGCCCTCAGCGGCGTGGAAGCCAAGATCCAGTTCCAGACCTCGCTGATAAACCTCTTCCTCCAGCGCCGCTTCCAGCACTGCCTGATCGGCGCCAGTTTCTACCGCTTCATCTTCAGGGGCACCGCGCAGCAGCTCGACGTGGGGAAAAAGGAACTGCAGGCCTTCCTGCCCTCCAGCGACATGCCGCTCACGGTCGAGACGCTCGAGTTTCTCTCCCGCGAGGCCCTCAACGAGGTCAACGGCGCCATGCAGGCCGTGCGCGCGAACTACGAGGACGGACAACTCGTCGGCGCGCTCGAACGGCTCCAGGAAACCTTTTTCCTCGGCGAATACCTGCCCGCCGTCACCGGCTTCGAGCGGGCGAAAAAGCAGACGCTCCTGCACCTCTACCAGCAGATCGACACGGCGCGCCGGCTGGCCGACCTCAAGGACTTCGACGCGGTGGACAAACTCGCCGCCGAGATCGGCCTGGGCGCCAAGGATTTTCGTGTCGGCGAGGTCGTCTCCGCCCTGCGCTCGGCCCAGCGCATGAGCACGCTCGCGCTCCACGCCGCCCAACAGGCCGCCGCCGTCGGCGATTTCCTCCGCGCCCAGCAGGGCGTCGAACGCGCCGCCAGCCTCTGGCCGCTCAACCCCGCCATCCAGAGCTACACCGAAAACATGGCCAAGCAGGTGGACCTCGGTTCGCAGGCCGCCCTGCTTTTCGACGACGCCTTCAAGCGCGGCGATCTGCGCCACCTCTATGAACAGCGCAGCGAGCTCGCCATCGCGCTGCTGAGCGACGCGGTGCGCGGGCCCCGGCTCAAGGAGATCATCGAGCGCATGTCGCGGGTGGAGATTTTCCTGGCCCAGGCGCGCGAGCTTTTGGCGCAGAACAACGCCTTCGCCGCCTGGGAGGCGCTCGAGGCCGCCGGCGAACTCGTGCCCGACGACGTGCCCGTCAACCAGCGCCGCGCCGAGCTCGCGCCCCGGGTGGCCAACTTCGTCGGCCGCATCGACGAGGCTCGGCGTCACGAGGAGGCCGACCGACCCGCCGCCGCGCTCACCCAGTGGCTCGCCGCCCAGAGCCTCTATCCCGCCAGCAGCCTGGCCCGCCTCGGCATCGAGCGCGTGGGGCGCCAGCTCCTCGACGACCTGGCCCTGGAGACCGCGCCGGAGAAGTGAGCCCCGTCGCTGTTTTCAGCGAGCGCCGTCCCGTGACTCCGATGTAGGCCCGACCGCTGGTCGGGCAGCCTGACCAACGGTCAGGCCTACAGGTTGCGATCACCGGTTTTGTCGGGCGGCGTTGCCGTGGAGGCCCGGGCTTTGGCTCAGCCGAGATAGCCCCGGAACTTGGCGGGATCGGCGACGTGACCGGGGAACACCTTCGCCAGCTCGCCCTCGGCCACGCCCATGTGGCGCACGCAGGCCTCGGCGAAAAAGTCGCGGTAGTCGGTGGTGATAGCCAGGTCGCGTCCCTCGAAGAGCCGCTCCGTCGCCAGCCCCGGCCAGTCGCCCAGCACCCGTCCGCCCCGCACGCCGCCGCCCAGGGCGAAAAACGCCGTGCCGTGGCCGTGGTCCGTGCCGCGGTTGCCGTTTTGCCGCGCGGTGCGGCCAAACTCGCTCATGGTCAGCACCAACACGTCCGACATCTTGGCGCCGAGGTCGCGATGCAGCGCGGCCAGCCCGGCGGCGAGCTCCGTCAGGCGATTGGCCAGCACGCCGTTGGCCGCGCCCTGGTTGGCATGGGTGTCCCAGCCGCCGATCTCGACGAAGGCGATTTCCAGGCCGACCTCGGCTTTGATGAGCTGGGCGACCTGGCGCAGCGACTTGCCGAATCCACCGTTTGGATACAGCGCGCCGTTGGCGGGAGAGTAGCGGCGGGGATCGACCTTCCGCAGCAGGTCCATCGCGGCGAAGCTTTCCCGGCCCGCGCCGTGCAGCGCGTCGCCGGCGGCGGTCTCGTAGATCTCCTCGAAACTCCGCGCGGCCTCCATGCCCATGCTCTTGCCGGCGGAGCCTTCGGTGCGCCGGGTGGTTGGCCTCGCGCCCGCGCCCGTCTCCGCGCCGGCCACGCCCGATCCACCGGCGCCGACGCCGAAGCGTTCCAGGTCGGCGATGGCGAGCGCCTCCTCCGGGCCGTGCAGGCTGCGCGGCATCTGGCCGGCCATGGCCACGGCGCGCAGCGCGGAGTGGTGCGCGGCGTCCTCCGGGCAGCAGCCGATCAGGCGGTTCAGCCAGCCGGTCGCGAGTTTGCGGTCCGTCGCCGTGCCCGACTCCATCAGGTCCTGCGCCTCGAAATGCGAGCGGGTGGAGCCGGGGTTGCCGCAGGCGTGCAAGACCGCCAGCTCGCCGGCGCCGTAGAGCTCGTGCAGGGGGCGCAGGGCCGGGTGCAGGCCGAAGCGCCCGTCGAGGTCGAGCACGCCCGCCGAGCCCGCCTTTTGCGAGGGCGCGGCGAGCGCGATCTCGTTGCGCAGCTTGTAGTAGTCCGGGTCGGCGTAGGGCACCACCATGGAGAGACCGTCGGCCGCGCCGCGTTGAAAGAGGCAGACGAGCACGCGCCGCCCGCCGACCGATTTGGTGGTCTCGGCGGCGAGCACGGAGGAGCGGAGAAAATCGGGGCCGAGCAGGGCGCCGGCGCCGAGCGTGGCGAAGGCCAGGGCGCCCTGTTTCAGGAAAAAACGACGGGTGACGGGCGGGGTGTTCATGGCGGAGGCGGGGTGGGGTGGTGCGGAGCGGGTGGATTGCCGGAGGCGCGTCGGGCCGCTTGCGGAGCGGGCGGGGCACTTTGTGACGATTTCGCGTTCAGGGCGTTCAACGGCGTTGGAACTCGGGCGAGCCGAGCATGAGGGCGAGCAGCTTGGGCACGTCGGGCACGGCCGTCTCGCCCTCGCGCGAGGGGGCGGCCTCGGCGAGCAGCACGCGACGGGTGTTGTCGCTCGGCGGAGCGCCGAAGAGATCCCGCGCCAGGTGGTCCACGAGCGCGTCGGGGCGATCGGTCGGCGCGTCGGCGAGGAGCCGCCGCGGATCGAGGCGGGCGTCGGCGACCTGTCCGCCGGTGAGGGCGAGCGCGAAGTTGAGCCGCGACACCAGCGCGCCGGCCGAGACCCAGGTGGACGAGTCCTCGGGGAAACCGGTCGGCGGTCCCCACGCGTAGGGCGACTGGCCCATCTCGACCAGGTGGAGCAGGGCGGTTTTGCGCGGCAGGCGCGCGATGCGATCACCTCCGCGGCCGAGCGTCGCGCCGGCCTCGATGGCGCGCAGCGGCGCGCGCCCGCGCCACCCGGTCACCTCGACCAGATCGGCGCCCGAGGCCCGCAGCGAGGAGGCGAGAAACTCGAAGGGCGACTTGGTCTTCGCCCGCAGGTTCTCCGCCGCGAAAAACTCCGGGGAAAAGAAGATCGCCTCGTAGGTGGCGCGCAGGTCGCCGTCGTTCTGGAGAAACGCGTCCGCGACGCGCGCCACCAGGGCCTCGGGCGGGCTGTCGTTGACGAAGCGTTGGCAGAGTTTGAAGGCGAGGTGGCGCGCGGTGGCGGGATGCGTCGCCAGCAGGTCGAGCACCTTCTCGCCGTCAGCCTGGCCGCCGCCGGCGGGGAGCGTGGTGCCGAGCACGGTCTTGGCCGCGTTGTCGTGCCACTGGCGGCGGAAACGGAATTCGCCGCTCTGCGGATCGATGGTCCAGCCGGTGAAGGCGCGGGCGACCTCCTGCACGTCCTTCTGGGTGTAGCCGCCGTCCACGCCGAGGGTGTGGAGTTCGAGCAGCTCGCGACCGTAGTTTTCGTTGAGTCCGCGGCGGGAGGGCGTGGTGGCCGCGGCGTCGGCGGCGTCGAGCCCGAGCGTCTCGGTCTTCACCCGCTCGGCGATCCTGCGCTCGACGGGGCCGACGGCCTGCTCGCGGGAGCTGCGAAAGTTGTCGAGATACACGAGCATCGCTCCGCTTTTGGCGGTGGCGCCGAGCAGCTCGCGGAAGTTGCCGAAAACATGCGGGCGGATGACGTCCTGCTCGTGGCCGACCACCGTGGCGCGCACCTGTTGTTTGCGGGCGTCCACGTTGAAGTGGTTGAACCAGAAATCCACCAGGACCTGCTCGAGCTGGCGTTCGGAGAGCACGGCGCGGGCGAGCTTGGCGTGCTGGAGCTCGCCCAGCGCTTCCGCCACGAGCAGGCGGTCGGCCGAGTCGGCGCCGCGCGGCGGCATGGGCGGCGGCTCGGCGAGCTCGGGCGAGGCCGCGCCGGCGGGCGTGCCGGCCATGGTTTCGCCCATGGCTTCGGCGCCTGCCCCTGAGTCGGCGGCGGCGGCGCGGTCGCGCTGGAGGCGTTGGCGTTCGCGGATTTCGCGCTGGTAGGCGGCGACGAGCTCGGAGCTCGGCAGGCGCAGGCGGTCGAGTTTGGCCAGTTCCGCGTCGGCGACCGGATCGGGCAGGGCGGCGGGGGCGAGCTGGGCGCGCATCCAAGCTTCGACGCCCCCGGCCGCCACGCGCTCGATCTCGCCGGGGCGGGGGCCGTAGCCGAGGCGATTGAGCGCATGGGCCGCCTTTTCCAGCTCGGTTACCGAGCTCGTCGGAGCCTCGGCCACGGGGACTTGTGAAGCGGAGACCGAAACGGGATCGAGCGGCAAAAACGCCAGCAGGGCCCCGGCGAGGGAGCGGCCAAAACGTTGCATGTTTCCCGAGACGCGGGCCGCGCGCGCGGGGTTACCGGGCCAAGGAGGACGGACATTCCTGTCCGTCGCTCCGTCGGTTCGGACGTTCGCCGAGCCCGTATAAAACCAAACAGACGGACAAGAATGTCCGTCCTCCCCTCGCTCCTAGGGCAGGGTGAAGTCGCCGCACCAATCGGAGGCGGCGGTCTCGGGGAAGCGGGATTCGAACTTCACGCCCTCGTCCACCTGGAAGGCGACGGTTTGCGGGGCGTGGCGGCGGCATTCGCCGGTGGAGGAGGCGAGGGCTTTCCAGTGGATGCAGTTGGCGCAGGCCTTGGCGGAGGTGGCGTCTTGGGTCGTGGTGCTCATGGTCGTGATCGTGTAGGTGATGAGTGAATACGATGTTTGGCCGCTCCGGGCGTCCCGGGGGCGACGGACGATGTGGTCGCCGCCCACCATGCTCCCTTTCCGGCCATGCGCAACGGGCCCGCGCCGCAGAGGCGTGCTTGTTGTTGAGAATCAGGCGCAGTCCCGCGCTCGACGCCTACCGCGCGCGACGCCCGCGCCCGACGCCTACGCCTCGCCGTGGCGCCGGCCGGCGGGTTTCCGGCGGGTTTTGAAGACCCTCAGCAGGAAATACAGGCTGGGGAAAATGAACACGCTGCCGACGAGCAGGGCCAGGACGAGCTGGCGCTGGGTGGCGGCGGGCGCGGCCGCCGCCGCGAAGCCGATCGGGCCGCGCGTGGTATGCACGGCGTCGGGCGCGTAGAGCAGCCACCAGCCGGCGAGGATGAGCGTGGCCTGGCCGGCGGCGACCGTGCGGGTGAGCCAGACGCGGCGGCGGTTGATGAAGCGCCAGAGCGCGACGAAAAGCAGCGTGGCCAGCCCCACGGTGGCGAGCAGGGCGGGCTCGCGCAGGAAGCGCTCGGGCAGGCTGTGCGTCTCGCGCAGCGAGGCGGCGAAGACGAGACCGCCCGCGAGCACGACCAGCCCGTTGGCCACCGCCGCGTGCCGGGTGAAGCGGCGGCGCAGCTCCGGCTCCTCCGTCTCGCCGATGAGATACACGCAGGCGAGGAAGAGGAAGATGCAGGCGACGAAGCCGCCCACCGCCAGCGGATAGAGGCCCCACCAGGGCGCGATGTAGGCGGTCTGGAAATCGCGCGCGTCGGGATCGATCAGCCCGCGATTGAGGCTGGCGACGATGATGCCCAGCCACAGCGCGGTCCAGAGGCTGGAGAGCCCGAAGAGCCAGGTGTAGGCGCCCTGGGAACGCGGTTCCTGGATCGCGTCGTAGTGGCGGAAGGTGAAGGCCGTGCCGCGCACCACGATGCCCACCAGCAGGGCCAGCATGGGCAGGTGCAGCGCCACCATGAGCGTGGTGAAGATGGCGGGGAAGCCCATGAAGAGAATGACCACCACCAGGATGAGCCACATGTGGTTGGCCTCCCACACGGGCCCCATGGCCTCGTTGACCGCGTGTTTCTGCGCCTCGCGCAGGCGTCCGGCGGGCAGGAGTTCGAGGATGCCGGCGCCGTAGTCCGAGCCGCCCAGCAGCACGTGGAGCAGCAGCGAGGCGCCGATGAAAAACACGAGGATGTCGATCATGACGCGTCCTCCCGGATCCTCGCCTCGGCCCCGCGCTGGGCGGCCACGATCTGACGGCGCAACAACCACGCCGACATCGCCGCGAGCGCGAGGTAGAGGACGAGGAAAAGCGCGAAATGGTAAACCATGCCGGGCACCGGCGTGACCGCATCCTTCGTTTTGAGGATGCCGTAGATGATCCACGGTTGCCGCCCGACCTCCGTGACCACCCAGCCGGCCTCGATGGCGATCATGCCCAGGGGGACGGTCGCGACCAGGCTCCACAAAAACCAGCGGGGAAACGCGTCCCGGCCCGGCGGCGTTTTTCGGAGGCGGAACCACCAGTGGAGCGCGCCCAGCGCGGCCATCAGCATGCCGATGCCGACCATGATCTGGAACGCCACGTGCGTGACCAGCACCGGCGGCCACTCCGCGCGGGGGAAGCGGTCGAGGCCGATCACCTCGGCGTCGAAATCGTCGTGGGCGATGAAGCTCAACATGCCCGGCAGAGGGATGCCCCAGCGCATCGTGCGGGTCTCCTCGTCGGGGAGGCCGCCGATGTAGAGCGGCGCGCGGCGGCCGGTCTCGAAGTGCCCCTCCATCGCGGCGAGCTTGGCGGGTTGCAGCTCGGCGACGCGTTGCCCGGCGAAGTGGCCGGCCAGCGGTTGCAACAAGGCGGCGGTGGCGCCGAAGGCCATGGCGATTTTCACCGCTTTCAGGTTCAGCTCCCGGGCGCGTCCGCGCAGCCAGAGGAAGGCGTGGATGCCCGCCACCGCGAAGCCCACCGCCTGGATCGCCGCCAGCTGCATGTGCAGGCTCTGGTGCAGCCAGGCGCGGTTGAACATCGCCCGCACCGGATCGACGTTGTGCGCCGCGCCGTCGATCCAGTCGAAGCCCTGTGGCGCGTTCATCCACGCGTTGGCCGCCACCACGAAAATCCCCGAGGCGAAACCGGAGAGCCCCACCACCAGGCCGGTGGCCCAGTGCAGCCAGCGGTGCATGCGGTCCCAGCCGTAGAGGAAGAGCCCGATGGCGATGGCCTCCAGGAAGAAGGCCGTGCCCTCCCACGAAAACGGCATGCCGATGATCGCGCCCGCGTGGGCCATGAAGCCGGGCCAGAGCAGGCCAAGCTCGAAGGAGAGCACGGTGCCGGAGACCGCGCCGACCGCGAAGAAGATCGCCACGCCCTTCATCCACATGCGGGTGAGGGCGAGGTGGTCGGCGTCCTGCTTTTTCAAATACACCCAATGCGCCGCCGACATGAAGAAGGGCATGGTCATGCCGATCGCCGCGAAGACGATATGGAAGCCCAGCGAGAAGGCCATGGTGGCGCGGGCGGCGAGCAGGTCGTCCATGGCCGGCACGGTGCGCCGGGATCGTCGGGCCGCAAGTGACGGGGCCTCGGGCGGCGCGGGAATAACGCCGGCTTACGCGGGGCGCGCGGCGTGCTTCTTGGCGCGGATTTTGGCGCGCCGCCTTAGCCGGCTCAGCGTGAGATGAGCACGCGGTAGAAGGCGCGGGGCGCGGCGGCCTGCGGGGCGAATTCGCGCACGAGCTCGGTGCCGTCGCCGAGGAGCGGTTCGCCGATGGCGGTCCAGGCGGCGGCGTTGGCCAGATCCTCCGTGTAGTGGAGTTGGTAAACGTGTCCCGGCACCGAGGCCGCGGCCGGCACCGTGACCGTGGCCACCGTGGCGGGCTCCGGGGTGGTGGTCGCGCGGAGCTCGACGCGCACCGCGAGACGCTCCGCCTCGGTCAACAGCGCCGATTCCGGCGTCGCGCCGGCCGCGGAGGAGGCGGCGCCCGCGCCGGCGATGTTCACCGCCTCGACGACGTAGTAGTAGGTCTGGCCGTAGGCGAGGCCGGCGTGGGTATGGCCCGGCTCGGTCAGCCCCTCGGCCAACAGCGCGTAGGGGCCGGCGGGGGAGGTGGCGTGGCGCACGGTGTAGCCGGTGGCGCCGGCGACGGCGGGCCAGGTGAGCTCGATTTGCTCCGGGCCGGGCGTGAGCGTGACGCCGACCGGAGCGGGCAGGGGGCCGGCGACGAGGGCGGCGATGTCGGTGTCGGCGAGGGCGTGGTTGTAGATGCGGAAGTCGTCGAGGCGGCCGTCGAAGAGCGGATCGGGCCACTGGGATTTTCCGAGGTAGTTGAGCACGGGCTTGAAGTCGCCCGGCCGGATCGTGATCGCGGTGGAGGCGGCGACCTGCGCGCCGTTGACGTAGAGGCGGGCGTCGCCCGCGCCGAGCGTGACGGCGACGTGGACCCATTGGCCGGTGGCGAGGGCGGGCGCGTTGAGCTGTTGCTCGGCGCCGCCGTTTTTGATCGCGAAGCGCAGGCCGGCGCCGTCGGCGCGCGGGGTGAGGAAGAGGTATTGGTCGGTGCCGTTGCCGAAGTCGAAGATGCGCTGCCAGACGCCGCCTCCGTTCCAGTAAACCCAGGTGGCGATGGAGAGCTGTTCGTGGGCGGCGACGCCGGGCGGCAGTTCGAGGTGGCGGGTCGCGCCGTCGAAGGCGAAGGCGCCGGTGCCGACCCGTCCGCTCGCGTAGCCGGCGGCGCCCGAGCCGGCGCCGGGCGCGGCGTGGTTGGCGTTGCCCGAGGTGTCGAGCGGATCGGAGTCGAAGGCGAAGCGGGCCACGAGCGCGGGGGCGCCGGTGGGCGTGGCGGACACCGGGCCGGCGGCGCCGGAGCGGTTGAGCGAACGATCCTCGGCGCGAACCCCGTAGTAGTAGGCGCGGCCGGGCAGGGCCGTCTCGTCGGTGTAGTGGGTGTCCACCACGCCGCGCGCGATGGTGTCGTAGGGGCCGGCGGGGGCCTCGGCGCGGAGGACGGTGTAGCCGGCGAGGTCGGTGGCGGGGCTGGCGTTCCAGACGAGTTTCACCGACACGGCGTCGGCGGCGGCGACGAGGCCGGTCGGCGCGGCGGGGGCGACGAACTCCACCGGGGCGCCGGCGGGGATGGGCCGCCACTGCTGGTTCAGGCCGCCGTTGCCGGACCACTGGAGGATGTTGGCGCCGTCGGCGGTGGAGGCGCCGTTCACGTCGAGATATTTGCCGCTCCAGCGACTGCGGATGTGGAACCAGCCGTTGCCGACGTATTCAAAAAACCAATGCTGGTTGGCGCCGCCGCCGGCGGGCCATTGGAGGACGTTGCCGCCGTCGTCGTGGGACCAGTTGAGCAGGTCGGCGGCCTTGCCGCTGTGGGCGGCGACGAGCGTGTGGTAGGCGTAGTCGCCGCCGGAACGCGAATCGAGCGGGACGACATCCCAGAGCTGGTGGGTGCCGCCGGTGGGTCTGTTTTGCCGGATGTTGGCGCCGTCGCCGGTGCCGGCGGCGGCGACCTCCATGACCTTGCCGCTGGCGCGGTTGACGAGGAGGTAGCGGCCGTTGAGCGGGGGCGGCACGTCGGCGCCCCAGGTGATGTTGACCATCGTCTCGGCGTTGGTCTGGCCGGTCTGGTAGCCGGTGCCGCCGGGGATGGTGACGGTGTGGGCGTATTTCGGCCCCTCGCCGTCGTAGAAAACCTTCCGGTCGCGGTTCACGAAGCGGTAGCTGGTGGTGACGGCCTGGCGTTCCGAGCTGCCGACGAAGGCCTGCACCGCGCCGCCCGGCGCGCGATAGACGGCGGCGGCGGTCCAGTTGGGCCGGTGTTCGGCGTAGCCGAGGCGGGCGCCCTGGTTGGCCTTCACGAAGGCGCCGCGGGTGCGCTCGGCGCTGGCCCACCAGGTGCCGCTCTGCACGCCGTATTCGGCGCCGACGATGGCTTCGCCGACGTTGTGCAGTTCCTCGTTGACGGCTTTGTGGCCGTTGGCGCGCACGGTCTGGTAAAAGGCGGCGTAGGTGTCGAAGCCGCCCGCGAGCTGGTGGGTGGTGCCCTCGCTCACGCGGTCCTTGATGGGGTTATACCAGGTGAGGGCGGCGTCGTTGTTGAGCGTGCTGCCGCCGGCGAAGGCGACGCCGGTGAAGTCGGGGTGGGTGCGGAGCAGGCCGAGGATGTCGTAAAGGTTGCCCACCGTGCCCTGGTCCCAGCCGTAGTCGGGCTCGTTGAAGGGGGAGACGGCGGCGAAGGTTTTGCCGCGTGCCTTGTAGGCGCGCACGGCCGCGGCCATGGTCTCGACCCAGCGGGACGGGATGACCTGGTTGCCGTTTTTGAACCACGGATCGACGCCCGCGCCGGTGTCGGCGGTCAGGGTGAGGGGTTTGTTGGCGCCGGCGAGGTTGGCCAGCCAGACGCGGTAGGCGATGTCGTCGAGCTGGGCGGTGGTGAGCTGGCCGTCCACGACGGGGGCGTTCATCGGGAAGGTGACGCGCACGAGGTCCACCTGGTCGGCGCCCATGAAGACGAGGCCGCGGCGCATGTTGTCGTGGCTGGGCCAGGCGGTATCGAGGCCCCACTCGGCGATGGCCTTGTCGGTGACGCCGGCGTCCTTGGTGCCGAAAAGCACGAGGCGGTCCTGCGCGGCGGCGGCGGCCGCGCCGCCGAGGGCGAGCGCCAAGGCGAGGGTCAAGGCGAGGCGGACGGAGGGGCGGACGGGCGTGGACGGACGGGGCATGCCGGGGTGAGGCGATGGGGGCGTGGCCATTCTGCCCTTATCAGCGGACTTTCCGGTCGAGCTACGCCACTTCGCCGGTGGTGACGGTGGAGCGGCGGGGAGCCGGCGGGGGCACGGATATTCCCTGTCCGTGTTCGATTATGCGGGAACGCCCGCCGGGCGCACCGCCAAGAGCGCCTGAACGACGCTCACGGATCCCCACGCGCACCAAGGCCACGGGTAGGCGTGCCCGTGCTCCCTGCACCCTTATCGTCAACACCCGCCGGAGCCCGTTTTCACGGCGGCCAAGGCTCATCCTCTTGCCCCCTCGTCCTCGTAAGCATCGCTGTCGCCGCTTCGGGCCCCGCGTCTGCCCGGGACCCGGCGCCCCGCTTGGGCTGATCTCCGGCGAGGTCGGCCGGGCGTCAGGCTTCGAGGCCGTGGTCATCGAGGCCGGCGGCGCGGTGTGTCCGGAAATCCGTTACACCGTGCGGCGCGACGTCGGGGCCGAGGGCGGCGTCGGGTGGCTGCCAAGCCCGACCGACCGGCTGCTAGATCCGTGTCTCGGACGGGCGACGAGGGCGGCGTGTGCCGGAAAGAACGAGCGTTGCCCCCAGTCCGAACCAGAGGGATGCCTGCGCGGGTTCGGGAATGGCCGCCAAGGTGACGTCGCTCATGGACGTTCCGAACCGGATTTCGTCGAACAGAACGGTGCGCCCCGTGTTGTTGTTGGCGCTTTGATTTCTGGTTTGCACGATCACCGCCCCCAAGCTGGCGGGCGAAGAATAGATGTCGCCGACGTCGATGCTGGTAAGCCCGACCGAGAGCTGGGAATCGCCGGCCGATGCATACCACGCGGACAGGGTTTCCGTGCCGGTCGTGGATACATCCAGCCGAAGCACCACCTGGAAGGTCACGTCGGTCCCCGTGATCTGCTGGAGATTGAAGACGGTGTCCCCCGCCGCGACCGACAGGTAGATTTCATCGGAGCCGTTTTTTATCAGGCCATAGTGGATGCCGCTCGCGATGTTGAACGAATCCTGCGTCGTGCCGGTGGAAACGGTGAGCCCGGTGAAGCTCTGGCTCACGCCGTTCAGGCTCGTTTGCGTGGGCAGGTTGACCAAACCGCTGAAAAAATAGGTGTCCGCCGCCGGAGGCAGATCCGCGAACGGGCGGTAGGAGCGTCGAGATATGCCGGGGGTAAGATTTCCCACGCGGACGCCACCGCTTTGGAGTGTGCCCGGCACGGACGAATGCGACAGGCCGTTCAGGTTGACCTGTGCTCCGGCCGTCGAGTTTGTCCATCGTTTGCCGGTGGCGGAATCAAACCCGAAGTTACCCGTGACAACGGCGAGATTGAGCGCGGAGCCGAGGTTGGCGTCGGCGTCGTAAGTGCCGCCGGTTCCGGAGCTGGTGGCTTGGAAAGACTCCGACGCGATCAAGGCTCCATAGGCCGAGGAAGCGACGAAGCCGGCGGAAAGGGCTCAGGAAAGGCCCAGGCGGAAGACGGTGGACGGGGTGATCGCGGGTGGGGTTAAACGATGCTTGGACATGGGATTGAAGTGGAGGACGGTGGTTTGGGGAAACGGCGTTGCCTTGTGTCGCCCGGAGTGGCCGACCTGATCATGGCGAGATGGGCAAGCAATTGAAAGCGAACGTAAAACCGGCCGATTGGCGGCGGTGTTTCAATGTCTAAACTCTTTACCGGGGGAAAGTGCCCATGCGGCGTTTGTTCCCGTTGTGGGCCCCATGCCGGCCTCAGGCATGGACGCCGAAACCGGGCGTGCGCGGAGGGGGTGGTTTGGGCGGAGGCTAAACTCGGCAGGGTGGGGTCTTGTCCATGGAGGGCGTTTCGAGTTCCCGGTCTGCTTCCCTTCGCTCGGCTTGGTTCCGCCTTACGTGGACCGATCAACAAACAAGGCGCCGATCCCGGCGCCTTTTCTATCTTTGCCTTGTGTCCGGAAAACCGGGGCCGACACGCTCTTTATCCTTTTCTCCATGCCGCCCGCCATCCGCTCCGACTCGCCTGTCCCGACGCTCGCCTCCACCGCCCTCTCCGCCGGCTCGCTCGTCGCATCGGAGTCGCGCGCGCCGGAGCGCTACTGCAACCCCCTTCCGATCCCCAACTATCCGGTGGGCAAGCTGGCGCGCGGGATCAACAAGGGCGAACCCAGCGACGGCGGCCTTTGGCTCTCCGAGCACAAGGAGCAATACCGCGAACTCGCCGACCCGAGCGCCCTGTGGTTCGAGGGCGCATGGTATCTCTACCCGTCCTGCGACATGGCCTGGGTGAGCCGCGACGAGGGCCGCACCTGGCAGCATCATCCGCTCAACGTGCGCGACCTCGGCTACGCCCCCACCATCGTGCGTCACGCGGGCGGGTTTCTCCTCATGGGCTCCGGCTCGGAGATTCACCGGAGCGATTCGCCTCTCGGGCCCTTTGGCCCGGTCGGCGCGCTGAAGATCCCCTTCGGGCAAGGCGGGCTCCCGGTCATGATCGACCCGATGCTGTTTTCCGATGATGATGGCCGCCTGTTTTTCTATTGGGGCTGCACCGAGGACGGCGGCATCTGGGGCGTGGAACTGGACGCCACCGATCTGATAACGCCCAAGGGAGAGCCTCGGGAGATGTTCCGGTTTAATCCGCGTGCCTTCCCCTGGGAGTCCCTTGGCAATCGCAACCAGAACCGCCACGCCGGCTGGATGGAGGGTGCTTGGATGCTCAAGCACGCCGGCCGTTATTACCTGACCTATGCCTCGGCCGGGACGCAGTATCGCACCTACGCGATGGGCTGCTACGTCGGCGATTCTCCGCTCGGGCCCTTCCACCCGCAGGCGCGCAATCCGATCTTCCGCAACACGGAAGGCCTTGTCACCGGCACGGGGCATGGATGCGTCGTGCTCGGCCCCGGTGATCGCCCCTGGGTTTTCTACACGGTGTTGTCCGCCGTGGTGTTCGGTTTTGAGCGCCGCATCGGCATGGACCCGGCCGCGTTTGACGCCGAAGGCAACCTCCACGTGCCGGCCGCCACCTCGACCCCGCAGCCGGTCCCTGGTGCGGCCGACGCGACGCCCTGGGTTGCGCTCAACGACGGCGAGCCGACCTTCGGCAGTTCCTGCGCGCCCAACACCGGGGGAAGGCTGGCGGTGGACAACTCGATGACGACCTGGTGGCTGCCGGCCGAGGACGACGCGCAGCCGGTGCTCACGACCTCGTTTCCCCACTCCGAAGTCCGTGCCGTGCGCGTGATCTGGCGCGATGTCGGTCTGGATACGCCGAAGGGCGTGAAACCGGGGCCGTTCCGTTACCGCGTGGAGGCGGAGACGGGGCCCGACCAGTGGACCACGATCATCGACCGCGGCGACAGCACGGAGGATTTTCTCATCGACTACCGCGAGTGCGCGCCGACCGCCGCGAGTCGCGTCCGCCTGGTGATCGTGGGGCACCCGGAGGGCATCCGGCCCGCCGTGGCCGAGTTCACCGTCTTTGGCCCTGTGCGGTGAGCGGTGGAGGCGGCGCGGTGGCTACTGGCGGGATCGGTATTCCTTTTGGTGAGACGAGCCAAATAGCTTCGCGGACGGGCGGCTTTGCCGAGGATCGAGTGATCGGTCGGCCAAGTCACCGGAGGCTCCGCTGCTGTTCCTGACTCACCGACAAATCGATCTTCCCATCCTGCCCGCGCGGTTTTGTGGCCGGCTCTCGACCCTCTGCTTCCCCATACGCCGCAACTCGGGAAACGGGCATGTCTCCCGCGCGCCCGCTCTCGCGCTATACGCGCGGATCTCGCGCCTCACTCATGTTCAAATCTGCAGCCGGGAGGGGCCTTACGCGGAATAATCAGCAAACAACGCCCTGACCCATCGGCTCGGCTCCCATCGGCTCGGCTCCGTCCCCTTCGGCTCGGCGCCTCGGCTCGGCTCTTACTCGGAATTCTTTTCTGACATGGGTATCACCCTGCGCCGTGCTGAAAGCCGCCGGGGGAAACCTAACGGGAAGGGTTTGAACGTGGCGTTTTTACCCATTGGCGGCACGGCGAAGGACTGGAAACGGCGCAGCGTCATGTAGTCGATTGTGCCGACCACAAAGTAGTCGTTCTCGCCGCCTTTGAGCCGGATAACGTCACGCTCATGATGCACCTTGAATGGCGCCCGCATGCGGCTGTCGCCATACCTTCGGTTGTTTGCCTGAGCGACATAGCAGTGGACATCCAGGGCAGAGGCTTCGACCAACGCGCCAAAGGACTCTAGGTCGGAGTTCCACTCGGGGATGAAGAGGGTATCAACTTTACCCTGAAATAGCGCACGGTTCCGGATGTTCGTTAGCTCGCTGCAAATCAGAACACCAAAGCAGAGGCCGCCATGCACATAGACGACGTGACGATTTTTATCGGGCTTATACTTCGGCAACCGCTTGCCGAGTGCGCTCAGCAGCTCCGCCTCATGCCAAGCCGCGCACTCTTTGGACTGAAAGAGACAAAGATTGGTCGTATAGCCCGGGAAGTTGCTTCTGAGCGCGACCAATACCTCGTTGTATAGTTTATTGGGATTATTCGCATCGGCCCGATATTCGAGGCCTGCGATGAGTGAGATGCCGCGAGTGACCAACCGGGTGGCCGAGGGCATCGCCCATCGGCGAGGAATCGAACACTCTGGGAAAAGGACGTAGTCGGGGCGCTGCCGACATTTGGCGACCTCATCCAGCATCCGGTTCAGCCGTTCGTATCGCTCCAACGTGAGCATCGGCGTCCCGACTGCCGCTGCATTCCATTCCCGGTCGCTGACCTCGAAACTCGTGATCGCAATCTTGGGTTTGGGTATCTGCTCCCAAGGGATGATACGATGCGGAGGTGTGTTCGTGTCGCCCGCCACCAGCTCCAACTCGCTCTTGGTCGGCAGCCAAGTGCCACGGAGCGTGCGCACCGCACGGTTTAGTTTTTCCCCGTCTTTGATGAGTTCAGGAGCACGCGAGGTGATTTCACGCTGGGGAATGGGCCGCGTGGGAAAAGCGATTGCTGGCCAATATGGCGTCCTCAGCCGAGCCAGTCGCCTGAACTCTTCGATAGCGGCGAAATCAATGACATCGCCAACCGCGCTCTTCGTGGGGCGTCGTGGTCCCATCTCGTCCTTCATTGCCTCAACCCACCGCGATGCGTAGGAATCGCGCGACCAGTCTGCGAGACGAAGGGCAAGGACAGCGTCTTTCGTTGCGGCCAACTTTCGGTGTCTGCTCTTTGGCGATCCGAAGACCGCCCTAATCACCTTCCGTAGCGACCCCACTTTCAGGGGAGACTCGCAGGCCGCCTGCAATGCGGCCTCGTCCAAGCGTGCGCCGAGGGTTCGGCGACAAAGGGGCAGCACCTGCCCGATTTTCTTCCCGGTCTTAGTTTCAGCCTGCTCCAAGATTGTTTCACACACTTTGCCGAAACTGCGCACGAAGCGCTTGGCGTCCTCGTAATCCCCGCAGGCGACCATCACCCCCACCACGCGAGAGACGTAACGACTGTAATCGAAGAATGATTTGGGACTGCGTAGCTGGCGGGCGACGAGTTTGGTGAACTCATGGCGCAGCTCTTTCCATGTCTCCGGGTCAAGGTCTCTAGCGTAGGCCTCGATGTCAGACAGCAGCATCGCGAACCCAGAGCGGCGCAGCGTCACGGCGTCGGCCTTGCGCAGCGCGTCGGCGCTGAGACTGGCATCGGAACTCACCAGCAGCGCCCGATGTGCCATCGCCTTTTCGCTTTTGGGTAGCGCAGGCATCGAGCGATGCTCGCTACTTTGCTCGCGAATCTGCTCCTCAATCGGGCCGATCAGGTCGAGGCCATCGGCTCCAGAAAGCTGAAAGACTTTCTGCTTCGTTCCTACGAATCGCAGATCGGACGTTTTCGCATAGGGTAATTTGATGCGAATGGAGAGTTCGTCGCCCGCCATCCCGCTATCACCTTCGATTCTCGTCAGCGGGGCCAGACGTTGGCCCAACCACTGAATGAAGTCGGCCCCGCTGTCGAATCGGTCGGGGTGGCGCAGAACGAGGAACACATCGTCCACGTAGCGCGCGTAGTATGCCGGGGAGAGTTCGCGCACGACGTGATGATCAAACTCATGCAAAAGGACATTCGCGATCACCTGCGAAGCCGTAAGGCCAACGGGCAAGCCCACCGGACCGCCGTCAAAAAATTTTCGAGCCTCGGCATTCCAGGTCTCGAACGCCTCGATGAGTAACTGGGTGAATGCTTTTTCCTCGGGCCTGAGCTTGAGACCGATCTTTTGGAGATAATCGGGATGGAGCAAAAATGCGGCGTCTACCTGATGATAGAAGCGCTTGAGGTCCATGGTGACGGCGACGATCCGGTGACCGTCCTTCAACTCTTGGCGCATGATCTTTAAGCCTTGGGATCGCCAAGTGCCGTAGGCCGAAAAATAGGGCGCGAATAGACCGAGCGAGAACGGGTGAAGCTCGCCCGTTGTCCCGGGCTCAGTAGCTTCGTCGGGACGCAGTCGGCGCAGTCGATTGCCGACCGCGTAACGCGTGTCCAAGCGCGCATCGTAACGGTGCCCGACACGCTGGACCCACAACGCGGAAACAATGGCGAACTCCACGGAAGCGTTGATGACGGGTCGAAAGTCGGCAGTAGCCTTCCTTCCGCCGCAATCGGTTATCCATTGCTGGAGCGGGTCGCTTTCCTGGCAGTGAATTTCTTCGGGCGCGCCTTTTTCGCCATCGGGAAACTCGATGGATTTAGGAATGCAGGCGACTTCACCGATGAAATCCAAATTGGCCGACCAAGTTGCTTTGGGCTTATTTAGCTCCCCTTGCAGCCGGGCCAAATTCGTCGCCAGCTTGGCCTCGAACTCAGCGAACTTTAGACCGTGGGCACAGTTGGTGTCACGAAACGCCTCAAATTTGGCGGCGCGGTAGGCCCGGTAGAGTTCGGGGAGTTCGACGTTCACTTAGGTTTTTTCGGTTAGCTCCGGTTCCTCGGATTTTCGAGGCGACGATTTCCGGAGCCGATCCGGTTCGGGCGGGCGGGGTGGATAACCGGGAAGCTGGCGTAACTGGCCATGCGCAAGTGCTTATGATCCCGAGGCCGAGGGCCTGAAAAGCCTTAATCGGCGAGGTGCGAATTTTTCATCAAGACAGGCCAACGCGCAGAGGGACCTGCGCGTCCACCTACGAGCCGTGGAACGATGGAATCACCGCCAGGCAGCCGCCAGGCAGCTGATCAAACGGGCCGTGGCGTTGTTTGCCGATTCACGCGCTCAATACGCGCGCAGATCCAGCCCGGGGACGTTGGCAAAGTGCCTCGTGTTTTTGGTGACGAGGGGGAGGCCGTAGTGAAGCGCGGTCGCGGCGATGATGCTGTCGGCCGCGCCGATGGGCGTGCCACGCAGGCCGAGCGCACGGACGCCGCGAATTTTCACGCCGCCTTTTTCTCGGGGGCGGTGGGCTGGGTGAGATCCACGCCGGCCTTCACGCGAATGACGCCGGCCGCGTAGCCGAGGCGGAAGGCGCGCGGGGGGCGCTTCGCGGTGGCCTTGGCGGCGGGTTTCTTGGCGGTTTTGGTGGCGGCGACCATGGCGGGAACGTGTAGCGCAGATTGTAGCATGACAAGTCCGGCGTTGCTCTCAGGCGATGGTGACGGAGTTGATTTTTTCGCCTCGATTGAGGCGCGTTTCTTCAGCCACGGACGCCCCGGAGGGGCCGGGGCATTGTTTGTTGATTTCGCCTGTGATGGGAACCAGCGACGAAAAGACAGAGGTCCAAAGCCGACGCGTCGGCGGGGGTTGCCCGGGCTTAAAACAAAGGGGAATCAGGGCGTTCGCACCGTGGCGCCGGGGATCCAGGAGCCTTCGACCATGACGACGTTGGCCACGGCGGGCACGCCGTGTTCGCGGCGGTCGATCTGCGCGACGAGTTGATCGACGCAGGCCCGGCCCACGTGCGCGATGTTCTGGTCGATGTGCGCGACCTTGCGGTGCAGCGGGTGTCCGGGGCGCACGAAGGGCCCGCCCAGGCTGGCGAAGCCCTTTCGCGGATAATCGTCGAATCCGCTCCGTGCGAGCAGCTCCACGAAGCCGGGCAAGGTGGCGAGGACGGCGTCGGGCCGGTGCTCGGCGAGCCAGGCCGCGATGAGCGCGTCGGTGTCGCCGTGCGGCGCGAGCATGGGCAGGCGATCTTCGGGCGGGAGGGTGGACTGGCCGGCCAGATAGGCGGCGCGGAAGTGGTGGTTCACTCGCACGTCGATGTCTTCCCAGGTGAGGAAACCGATGCGCCGGTAGCCGCCGAGGCGTAGGTGATGGAGGGCGAGCGACGCCGCCTGGAACTGGTGCGGGACGACGCGGTGGAGCGCCGGGCGGTGGAGCGAATAGGTGAGCGCCACGCAGGCATACTTTTCCCAGCGGATGGACAGCGTGGGCGTGTCGTCCGGCATCGGGGGCACGATCAGGCCGGCCACGCGGCGCGCATCGAGGATGGATTGGAGCCGGCGGGCGGACATGCCGGGCTCGTGCAACGAAAACACGTCGAGCCGGTAGCCCAGTTCCGAGGCGCGTCCGGCGGCCGCGACGTGGACGCGGGCGAGGTAGTCGTCGGGCCGGTCGCGCCAGTGGTTCGCGGCCGGCCAGGCGTCGATCAGGCCGAGCGTCCCGGCCGTCACGGTGCCGGTCGAGCGGCGCACGAGCTGGAAGGCGCGGGAGACCTTGTGGTCGAGGACGAAGCCGAGCTTGCGCGCGGCTTTCTGCACCTCGCGGCAGGTGGCGAGCGGGATCGAGGGATCGTTGCGCAGCGCTCTGGAAACGCCCGAGCGGGAGAGGCCGACCTCGCGGGCGATCTCGGCCAGGCGGATCGGGGCGGACTTCGGTTTCGGAGGCATGGGACGGGCGGTGGCGGAAGCGCCGGAAACACTGCGCGAGCCGGAGCGTGACGCCAATGCGGGAGATCGGGCGCGGGCGGGCGAGGGGGGACGAAAGCGCTCCGCGCTTCCGCTACGCGCGTCGGAAATGCGTAGCGGAACGGCGGAGCCGTTTCGTTTCGGCGGCAGGATTGCCGCTGCTCCTTTTTCACGGAAGCCGGGCGCGAAGATGGAAAAACTGGCGCGGCTGCTCGGTCATAGTCCGGGAGGAACGGGTGACCACCGTGTCGGTGTCGGCGTCGCGCTCGGTGGCCGACACCTCGACCGAGCCGAGGTCGTGGGCGGTGTCGAGGTCGTTGGTCACGATCACTTGGACGAGCGCGGCGCCCAGTTCGCGGCGTCGGGCGTAGGTGATGAATGGATACGCGGTGCCGTCGAAATTGCCGACCTGGACAACGGGGCCGCCGGGCGGGTCGGGCGCGAGCGGGTCGGCGCCGAAGACGAATTCGAGGAGGTTGGGCCGGCCGTCGGCGTCGGGGTCGTCGGTCCCGCCGCGTTGATCGGCGGGCAGGCCGGCGGCCTCGGTCCAGGCCACGAAGGGCTCCGCCGGCGCGACGGTGAGCGGGACGGCGGTGCTGGTGGCGGAGCCGACGCCGTTGGTGACCGTGACGGCGTAGTCGCCGGCGTCGGCGAGCGTCGTTTCGGCCAAGGTGAACGTGGCGGCGGTGGCGCCGGGGATGGCGGCGCCGTTTTTGGTCCATTGGTAGGTGAAGGGCCAGCGGCCGGCGGTGGTCACGGTGAAGGTCGCGGACTCGCCTTCGGTCGTGGTGGCCGCTTGCGGCGGGGTGGCGATGCTCGCGGGTTGCGCGGAGTGGGTGAGCAGCCAGGCGTAGAGCGAGTCGTCGGCGTAGGCGGGAATCCACGAATCGTGCGCGTTGCCGGGCGAGGTGGTGTAGATCGTGACGGACGGGGCACCGCCGACGGCGCGGATGAGGTCGAGGTAGTTTTGCAAGGCGGTCACCGAATACAGCGGGTCGTTGGCGCCGTGAAAGGCCCGGATGGGGAGGTCGCGGAGCCAGGGCGCGGCGGCGGAGTTGGCGGCGTCAACCTGCGGCGCGGCGCTGATCGGGGCGATGGCGGCGTAGCGCGAGGGCTGGCGTTGCGCGAGGTCGTAAACGCCGAAGCCGCCCATGCTGAGGCCGGTGAGGTAGATGCGGGTGCGGTCGATGCGGTGGCGCGTTTGCAGGTCCTCGATGAAGGCCTCGAGTTGCGCGCCGTTCCACCAATCGGTCGAGCACTGGGGCGCGACGACGACAAAGGGAAACGTGTCTCCCTGCTCGATGCGCAGGGGCGGGCCGAGGGCGCGGAGTTTGTCGAGGTGGACGGGGTTCATCGGGTCGGTCTCGCCGTGGCTGCGTTCGCCGATGCCGTGGAGGAAGACGAGGAGCGGCCACTCGGTCGCTCCGGCCGGGTCGTAGCCGGGCGGCAGGGTAAGGAGGTAATTGAAATCAAACTGGCCGGCGGCGGTGGTGCGTTGCGCGGTCTGGCGGACCTCGTGGTTGACGAAGCCGGCGAAGCCCACCCAGGAGGAACTGCTGGTGGTGCCCATGCCGTCGCGGCGGGTGAAGGTGAAGGTCACCGAGGGGCCGGTCGCGGAGTAGCCGATCACGAGCATGCGCGAGGTGTTGGCGCCGGCGGCGGAGAAATCGACGTCGGTGGCGACGGTGTCGAGGTTTTGGGAGACGCGATACCAGTTGCGACCGGCGCCGTGGGTCGAGTTGGTGAAGAGGGCGAGCGTGTAGCGTCTGCCCGCGGTGAGGCCGGTGAGCGTGAGCGTGTAGGTGGCCGAGCTGGTGTTGGTGCCGTGGGTGGCGAGCAAGGTGTGCATCGACCCGGTCGCGGCGGAGTTGAAGGTGGTGAAGGCGTGGCTGAAGGCGTTGAGCGTGTAGTTTTTCGCGGCTTGCGCGCCGCCGCCGTTGCCGGTGCCGAAACCGAAGGGCACGCCTTTGACCGTGACGGTGGAAGAGGCGTTGAGGTTGATGGCGTGGGTGTAGGCGTTGGCGGTGTTGACGTGCGGTCGCGCGGTGGCGTCGGAGGCGAGCGTGGTGATGGCGATGCTCGTCGGGAGCGCGGGCTGGGCGGTCAGGGTGAGCGTGGCGACGCGGCTGGTCGCGAAGCCGCCGGGGTTGGTGACGGTCACGGTGTAGTCGCCGGCGTCGGCGGTTTGCAGGTCGGTCAGGGTGAGCGTCGGCGCGGTGGCTCCGTCGATGGCGCCGCCGCCTTTTTTCCATTGGTAGGTGAAGGGCGGAACGCCGTGGGTGGAGACGGCGACGGTGAACGTGACATCGCTGCCGATCATCGCGGTTTGGTTCGCCGGGTGGGTGGCGATCACCGGCGGCGGAGCGATCACGGTGAGCGGGATGGGCGCGCTGGTGGCGGTGCCGAGGGTGCTGGTGACGGTGGCCACGTAGTCGCCGGCTTCGGCCAGCGTGGGGTTGAGCAAGGTGAGCGTGGCGGCGTTCGCGTCGGGCACGGGAGCGCCGTCGCGCGTCCAGGCGTAGGCGAGCGGCTCGTTTCCGGTGGCGACGACTTCGAGCGTGACGGGCGAGCCGAGGCGGGTGGATTTGGCGACGGACTGGCCGACGACGAGGGGGACGCCGGTGGGGGAGACGACGTATTCGTGGGCGCCGATGTCGGTGGACGGGCCGAAGGGGCGGGTGACGCCGCGCAGGTCGGTCGTGACGCCGAACGAGACCACGGAGACGGCGGCGTCGATGGCGGGCGAACCGGCGGCGAGGCGGTAGTCGTGGGCGGCGGCGTTGACGAAACCGGCCTCCGCGGCGGTGGCGACGTGGAGCGGGGCGGTGACGGGCAGGACGACGGACGGGTATTTTTTGAACACGTATTGGCCGCCGGCGCCGGGGTTCACGACGAGGTTGTTGGTCGCGGTGTTGCCGCTGCTGCCGGTGCTCCAGAACTCGATGCCGTGGAGGGCGGGCGAGACGATGGTGTTGTTGACCAAGGCGATGCTGGTGCCGGTCTTCAGGGCGGCGTCGGCGCCGATGACGAGGCCGGACTCGCCGGGGGTGACGATGACGTTGTTGTAATAGACGCTGTCGTCGTGCGGATTGGCGAAGATGCCGGAGCCCGAGCCGGGGTTGCCGCCTTGTATGTAGTTGTCGAATACGCGGGCGGCGGTGCCGGGGTTGATGCGGATGCCCTCGTTTTGCTCGTGGTGGTCGGAGGCGAAGATGTCGGCGGCGCCGTAGCCGACGATGCGGTTGCGGTAGATGGAGGCGTTTTGCGTGGCGCAGCCGAGCTGGATGCCGTCCCAGCCGGTGTTTTCGATGCGGTTGTCGTGGATGGCGACGCCGTGGATCTCGTGGGGGTTCTTGGCGGTGTCGTGATAAAACGAGCTGCCGACGTAGATGCCTTCGCCGCCGATGTCGTGGATGTAGAGATGGTGGAAGGAGACGTTGCGCATGGTGAACGCGCCGCGCGCGAGGTTGTCGCTCTTGGCCATGATGGCGGCGAAACCGACGTTGGAAATTTCCAGGTGGGAGACCTCGAAGTCGGTGGAGCCCTGGATGAAGGCGAGGCCGATGGCGCCGGACTTGGAGACGCGGGCGATCTTGATGCCGTAGGCGTAGTTCCCTGGGGAGGGCGTGCCGCGCAGGATGAAGTGGCGGCAGTTGTAGAAGTGCAGGCCCTTGTCGGAGGTCGTGGTGTCGATGACGAACTGGCCGCCGAGGTTGGTGATGAGGACGGGGTTCTCGGCGGTCCCGACGGTGAGATTTTGGATGATCAGCTTCTGGCGCGTGTGCGCCTGGATGAAGACGGTGTCGCCGGGGAGGAGGCCGACGTTGGAGAGGTCAACGCTGTCGGGCGACGCGGCGGTGATGGTGTAGTCGGCCGCGCGGAGGGACGCGAGGGCGACGAAGGTGAACGCGAGCGCGATCGCGAGGAGTCGGGGCAGGCCCGGGAATGCGGGGCGAAGACGGGCGGAGGGGCGCATGGCTTTTCGGTCGCGAGGGGCGACGGGGAGCAGCGTGGCGCGCGGCAAACGCGCGCGACAAGGCGCGAGACGCTCAACGTTGAGCGAGCATGCTTCCCGGGACAGCGGGGAGAGCGGGAGCGGGCGGCGAGATCCGCACGAGGCAGGGGGCCGGGGGATGGCGAAGGGGAGCGGTAGCCGCTTCAAAAAACTCGGCGCCGGAGAGGCCGGGGGGCGGAGTGAGACGGGCGCGGGGCGCGGCGTCCGGTTTTTTGACCGCGGTGGGGCACCGGGCGGCGGATGGGGAAACGATGAACGCGAACGAAACGCCCGCGGTGACGTTGGAAGACGTCGTGTAGGCGGAAAACTTGGACGAGGCGTGGACGAAGGTGAACGCCAACGCCGGGGGCGCCGGAGTGGATGGACGCACGGTTGCGCAAACCGCCGGGCTGCTGGGCGAGCACAAGGAGACGCAGCTGGAGCGCATTCGCCGCATGCGGAAAACCGCAGGCCCGGCGGTGTGGAAGGCTCACGGGGCGCAATCCTCGTGAGCCCATCCGATCAGGTGGGCGGCGAGCCGACGCGTCGGCTCGTCGAAGGCGGCGTCGTGCCGCCGCACTCCAGATCAGACCAAGGGCGCGGGCACCGGGCGGCGGAAGAAGGCGCCGATGCGGGGCGCGATCAGTTCGGCGTAGCGCGTCCAGTCGTAGTGATGGTCGCAGGGGTTCGGGTTGAGCAGATCGGGACGCACCAAACCGTCGAAACCGAGCGAGACGCCGTCGAGCGCGAGGTAGTCCACGCCGTGGGCGAGGCACCAGTCCTGCACGCGTTCGTTGAACCAGAGGGTGAGCTCGGTGCGCTCGTGCTGGGTGGCGGTGACGGTCTTGCGCAGGTTGGCCACCTCGCCCCAGACGTTGCCGTCGCGAATGGTGGGCAGCGCGGTGCTGAGGCAAAGCACTTCGCGCGTCGCGGCGATTTCGCCGAGCAGGCGGGTGTAGGCCGCGATGGCGCGCACGGCCATGGCCTCGACCGAGTCGCCGTATTTGGCGGCGCGGTGCCAGATAACAAAACCGGTATCCACCTCGCCGAGGGTCACGACGGCCTTGGGCGCGCGACTGGCGGCGAGCGCGGCCATGAAGATCGGGTAGGCCTGTGTCTGGGAATTGTTGGGGTTTTCCATCCCCGAGGCCGTCGCGCCGTGCACGAGGTGGACGTCGAGCGTGATGTCCGGAAAGTGGGTCTTGAAAAGATCGTGCCGGAAAACGGCGCCGTGCGAGTCGGCGAGGACGAGGATTTCCTGGGCGGCGGCGGACATGGCGACGAGAGGCGGAGCGGAAAGTAGCGGGAGCATCCTGCTCCCGTGGTTTGTCGGAGATCGGGGGGCGAGGCGCGGTGGTGGACGACGGAGGACGGGAGCTGGAAGCTCCCGCTACTCTGGCATGACGAGGCTGGGCGAGAGGGTGGGCGCGTAGCCGAGGCGCTCGACGAGGACTTCGCCGCCGGTCTCGACGAAGAGCTGGCGGTGGCGCTCGGTGAACAGCTGCGTCCAATCCGACGCCGGGCCGGTGTGGAAGGTCGCGGACTTCGGGTTGCAGATTTTTCGCCCGATCTCCGCGAGGTCGTCGGCGGCGAAGGAGGCGCCGAGCGCGAGCAGCGCGCGGGCGAGGTTGGTGTGCTGGGCCTCGAGGCCGTTCATGCCGGTGATGTCTTCGTAGCGCAGCACGTAGACCTCAGGCGCGTCGAGCCAGGCGCTGAGCGCGGCGTAGCGCTGGGCGAGGGGCAAATCCCAGCGGATGTCGCGGTCCACGTCGAAGGGCGCGAGCACGGGCAGGCCGACGATGATCTGCTCCAGTTGCTCCTCGGGCGAGAGAGCGGCGAGGTGGCGGCTGATCGCCCACTGCGGGCGCAGGTCCTTGAGCCAGCGGTAGGTCGAGCAGATGACCTCGCGCGGATCGCGCACCGCGAAGAGGTGGCGGAAGTTTTCCTCGCGCAGGAAGTCGGCGATGGCGTCGCCGCGGCCGAAGTGGCCCTTGATGGCGAAGTTTTTCCCGGCGTGGCGCTCGAGGCGTTCGCGGGCCTTGGCGACAAATTCGTGGTCGCCGCCGGGGTATTTGATGTCGGGGTCGCGATACCAATCGCCGTCACCGATGACGAGGCGGGCAAACTCGAGCAGGGCGTGGGTGCCGGCTTTGGGCCAACTGTTGCAAAGGATGCGGAGCATGGGAGGGCGCGGGGCTGAGGGTGTGACTTGTGGCGGGTGACGTGGGACGGGGCACGAAATGAGGGAGCACGGACATTCTTGTCCGTTTGCTGGGGCACATGGGCTGATCGACGCTTCGAGCCGACGGACAGGAATGTCCGTCCTCCTTGGTTGTTTAGACGACGCTGCGGTTGGGGACGTAGTAGTCGGGGCGGCGGGCGGCGAGCGGGAGGGTCGGTTCCTGCGTCGCGGTGGCGGCGGGATCGGTCCAGAGGAAGAGCGGGTTGCGCCACAGGGTCCAACGATAGGCCTGGCCGCCGAGGCCGAGGGCGGACAACTCGATCCGGTGCGGGTGCTCGGCGGCGGCCACGGGCAGGTTGAGCCAATACCAGCGGCGCGCGGCGGGGTCGTTGGTCGCGTCGATCTCCACCTCGGCGAGCGTGGCGTCGTTGGCGCGAACGACGAAGCGCACCGGGCCGGAGTCGAAGCGGGTCCAGACCGCGGGATGCACCGACACGGCAAAGGCGAGCACGCCCTCGGCGCCGCTAGGGAGCGTCCAGGTGGCCCGGGCGGGCGCGGCCATGAAGAGCGTGCGGCAAGTGCGGCCTTCCAAGGTGCCGGTGCCGGCGGAGACGGAGCCGTGCTCCTCGGTGAGCACCGTCGCCTGCGCGAGGTGGTCGATGAGCGCGTGGCGACGCAGGTCGCGCAGGTCCTGCGCTAGCGTGGCCTCGAGCAGTTCAACGGTCTCGCGGACTTCGTCGCGGTTTTGTTCGCGGGCCTTGCGCAGCAGGCGGTGCGCGGCGTCGAGCTCGTAGGCGAGCGTGGTGGCGGGCGCGGCGGCGAAGGTGCTGAGCTCGGAATGGACTTGGCGAAAATCGAGCGCGCCGACGCCGGGCGCGGCGGCGGGCGTGATGGGCGCGGCCGGACTGGAGAGGGCGGAGAGGGTGGCCCCGCGTTCGCGGATGGCGGTGGTGACGACTTCGGCGAGGCGGGCGGAGGCGTCGCCGGGTTCGAGCTCGTCGGCGAGGCAGGCGTTTTGCCAGGCGAGTTTTTCGGGCGGCGGGTAAAGCAGCTCCTGCACGACAGCGGGAATGTGGTCGGCGGCGCGGATCTCCCAGGCGCTGGCGACGTAGAGCGGCACGGCGCGGTAATCGAGCTGCGCCACGGGCACGCCTTTGAGCATGGCTTCGAGCACGCAGGTGGAGGGGAGGCTGATGAGCGCGGAGGCGGTGGCGAGGGCGTCGGCGAAGGAGCCGGCGATGTCGGGCGCGACCTCGATGTCCTCGGCGAGGTCGGCGGCGATGCGCCAGACGGGCATGACGCCGGGCGTGGCGTCGAAAAAGGCCTTCAGGTCGCGCAGGGCGCGGCGGGCCATGAGTTGTTGTTCGGGATCATGGCCGGCGGTGCGCGCGGTGGCGATGAGCACGCGCGGCGTGGCGCCGGCGGTGACGCGGCGGCCGCGGTCGTAGGTGTCGAGCCGCGGCAGGCCGACCAAGTGGGTGCGCGCGCCGAGGCCGAGCGAGGCGAGGATGCGGGCGGGGTGGCGACCGATGACGCAGAGGTGGTCCGCGACCATGGGTTGGAGAAAGGTGCCGCCGGCGGGGCGGATGTAGCTCTGGTTGTTCCAGAGGTAGGACCACTCGATGACGCCATCCATGACGTAGATGACGGGTATGGATGCGCGGCGGCAGGCGGCGGCGACGAGGCGCCACTCGGGTGTCCACTCGCGGCTGAGCAACACGGCGTCGGGCGCGAGCGCGACCACGGCCTCGGGGTCGGCGAGCTCGGGCGCGGGCAGGAGCTCGGCGCCGAGCAGGGCGAGCGCGCGACCGTAAAGCTCGGGGTGGCGCGCGGATTCGTCGAGGATGAGGAGCCGAGGCGTCGCACGAGCCCGCGGCGGGGCCGCGGGCGACGCCTCGGCGGTAGTTGGTAGTTGGGGGTTGGTAGTTGGGGATTGGTAGTTGGTAGTTGGGGCGGAGGTGGGGGCCGAGAGGCGGCGGCGGGCCACGATCACCCACCACTCGGCGTCCTGGCGGTCTTCGTCGGAGGGAACGAGGCCGGGGAGGCGCTCGAAGCGGTCGGGCTGTTCGCGTTTCCAGCCGCCGCCGGCGTTTTGGCGATGCACCTGCTCGAGCTCGAACTCGACGCCGACCTGACGCGCGAGTTGGGCGAAGTCGTAAACATGGAGATGCCAGGGCACGGGGTTTTTGCCGTCGTGGTCGATCCAACGGTTGGGCACGGACAACACGAGGCGACCGCCGGGCTTCAGCACGCGGGCGAGCTCGGTGAGAAAGGCGGCCGGGTCGATGACGTGCTCGATGGTCTCGAAGGAGGTGACGAGGTCGAAGGTGGCGTCGGCGGCGAAGTCGAGCCGGGTGGCGTCGCCGCGCAGGAAACGATCCGGCGAGCCCGGCCGCGTGTAGTGGAGCCGCGCATACGCGATTGCGAACTCGCTGCAATCGACACCGGTCACGGCGACGTCGGGGTGGGCGCGGAGGATGGGCGCGCCGTAGCCCAGCCCGCAGGCGGCGTCGAGGATGCGCATGCCGGGACGGACAAATTCGCGCGCCAGGGTGTAGCGGCGGGTGTGGGCCTCGGCGCGGCGGCCGGGCTCGCGCAGCATGTCGTTGTGCAGATCGCGCTCGGCGCGCAGGGCGGCGAGCGGGTGGCGGGCGGCGGCGAGGGCGGGGATTTTTTCGAAAAGAAAAACCAGCGGCGCGGCGGTGTTGCCGGCGTCCGCGGCGTCGGCCGGCAGATGCGGCGCGAGCGCGGCGGCGAGGGCGGCGGGCGCGTTTGTCTGGAAGGCCGGGTGTTTACGGAGGTTTACCAGGAAGGCGGCGTTCTCCAGCAGGGCGCGGTCACGGGGCGCGTTGGCCGGAACGATGATCGCGACCAGGCCGCCGGCGATGCGCGCGGTTTCGAGGAGGAGGGCGAGCAGGGTGTCGCTCGAAAGCGTGGCGGGCAGGGGGCCGAGCAGGACGGCGGGTTGGCGCGCGTCGGGGTAGGGCAGGCGGAAACGTTGGGTGTTTGCCTCGGGCAGGGCGTGGACGCGGGCCGCGCCGGCGAGCGTGGCGGGGCCGCCGATCCAGGTGAGCGCGGTGCCGGGCGGGATGAGCTCGGGCGGCAGGGAGAGCAAACCGAGGGCCGCGGGGGAGGAAGGAAGGTCGAGGGGCGCGGGGTTCATGCGGCGACGGGCGTGGCTTTGCGGACGGCGGCGAGGGCGGTCTCGTAGCCGGCGAGGGTTTGGCGGGCGGCGTTTTCCCAGGTGAAGCGGGTGCGGAACTGCTGCACGAGGCGGGCGCGTTTGGGCGCGTCGGCGGCGTGGTTGCGATGGGCGGAGAGGACGGCGTTGCGGATCGAGACGAGGTTGGCCGGATCGCAGTAGTAGGCGGCGTCGCCGAAGTATTCTTTTTCCGAGGTGCGGTCGCTGACCGCGAGGGCGCAGCCGCAGAGGGCGGCCTCGACGTTGGCGAAGGCGGCGCACTCCATCCAGCTCGGCAGGGCGTGGACGCGGGCGGCCTTGAAGGCGGAGGCGAGTTGCTCGTGCGGCAGGTGCTCGATGAAGAGCGTGCCGGGCGGGGCGAACTGGCGGCAGAGTTTGTAGTAGCCCGGATCGTAGTGGCGGCCGATGACGACGACGGGCAGGCCGCTGTCGCGCAGGGCGTGGAGCAGCATGAGCTGATTTTTGCGCGGCTCGACCAGGCCGACGATGAGCACGAAGTCGCGGACGCCGTGGCGGCGCACGAAATCGTCGGGCGTGGCGCGGTCAAAGACGGAGGTTTCGGCGCCGTTGGCCACGAGCGTGAAGGGCTTTTCGACGCCGAGGGTGGCCTTGAGGTTGATCAACTCGGCGCGGCTCTGCGGCAGGAGGTGGTCAACGAGCTCGAAGAGGTGGCGCTGGTAGAGCTCGTAGCCGGCGTAGTTGGGCTCGGCGGCGGTGGCGCGGGTGCGGCCGGAGCGGGCGATCTTGTCGGCGGCGAGGTGTTGCAGGGACTCGTTGAGCTGGGGCAGCGAGGTGGCCTCGGCGAAGAGCGCGGGCACGGCGGTGTCGGCCCAGTGTTTTTCGCGCATGTCCCAGTAGATGGGCGAGATCACGACGGGCAGGTCGGGAGCCCAGGCGCGCACGGCCTTGAGCTGCGGCAGGGTCTGGTGCGGGAACCAGCTGTTCCAAATGTGGATGAGGTCGTAGCCGCGCGGGTCGGGCCGCGGGGAGCAGGAGACGTCCACGTGCACGCCGAGTTTTTGCAGATACTGGCGCGTCTTTTTCACCTGGTGCATGTCGCCGCCGGAGAGGCGGGGCTCGAAGGTGTTGAGCATGAGCACGCGCAGGCCGGAGCGCGGCGCGGCGGGGTGCGCGGCGGAGCCGGTGCGCGAGGCGGAGTCGGTGGCGGTGGAGAGCGGGGCGTCGCCCGCCTGCGGGGTAGTGATGCCGACGGCGTTTTCGCCGATGAGGTCGGCGCGGGCGAGGTTGGTGGCGGCGCCGGCGGTGTTTGGGGCGGTGGCGGATGTGGCGTCGGCGGCGGGCGCAACGAGGGCGCGGAGGGCCTCGTCATCGGGCGCGAGGTGGAGGGCGCGGCGGGCGATGGCGGCGGCGAGGGCGGGCTGGCCGAGCACCTGGTAAACCTCGGCGAGGGCGCGGTAGATGGGGAGGTGGGTGGGGTCGAAGCCGATCGCGCAAAGGAGGATTTCGGGCGCTTGGGCGGGCGAGCCGACGCGCTGTTTGATGGTGGCGAGGGTGAGCAGTTGTTCGCGGATCGCCTGAAGCGAGGGGCTGGCGGAGGCCTTGCCCAGCTCGTCGCAGATGCGCTGGACCATGCCGAGCGGTTTGGGCCGGGCGGGCAGGCGGCGGGGAAAACTGGAGGCGGCCGGGGCGCGAGCGAGCCAGGCGGAGGTGTCGCCGTCGTCGGGCAGGTAACGGCCCTCGCGGGAGAGATCGAGGGAACGTTCGAGGACCTCGAAGACGTCGTTGCCCCATTTGCCGAACATCTTGGCGGCGTTGCCGTGCTGGTTGCTGATGCCGGCGTGGGAGCGGGCGAGGCCGTTGTTGAGTTTGTGCACGACGGCGACGCGTCCGTCGTAGAGCACCTCGTAGCCGGCCTGGAGGAGGGCGAGGTGGTGGTCGGGGTCGTCGAACTGGCTGGGGCTGAAACGCGGGTCGAAGAGGCCGCAGCGTTTGAAGACATCTCGACGGTAGAGGTTGCAACAACCGCGGACGTGGGTGGTGCGCGCGAGGTAGTCGGCCTGGCCCTGGTCGGGCTCGTCGTCGTGGCCGAAGATGGCGGGGAAGTGGCGGTAGGGGCCGCACTGGATGGTGCGGGCGGGGTTGTCGTTGAGGATTTTGGGGCCGACGCAGCCGGCGTGGGGGCGGAGGCGCAGGTCGGCGACGAGCGGGCGCAGCCAGTCGGGTGGGAGCACGATGTCGTCGTCGAGGCGGGCGACGAGTTCGCTCGAGCCGGCGGCCACGGCGAAGTTGAAGCCGATGGGTGCGCCGGTGTTGACCGCGAGTTTGATGACGTGGAGGCGGAAGGGGTAGGTGGCGGCGAGGGCGTCGAGGTAGTCGAGCGTGCCGTCGGTGCTGCCGTTGTCGGCGATGTAAACCTGGAGGCGGTCGGCCGGGTAGTCGGTGGCGGCGAGGCTCTCGAGGCAGCGGCGGAGGAGCGGGAGGGTGTTCCAGGTGACGAGGCAGCAGTCCACGGTGGGGCACTCGTCGGCGGGGCGGTAGGCGAGGCGTTCGCCGATCTGCCAGCAGATCGCGGTGTGGCCGTGGAGGCGGCGGATTTCGCCGAGGTCGGGGTGGAAGGGATCCCAGCCCCACTTGGCTTGCCAGTAGTCGGCCTGGAGGCGGAGGGCGGCGTCCTTGAGCAGGAGCTGGGTTTGTTTCAGCTCGGGGCCGGAGCCTTGCACGAAGGCCTGGAAACCGGGGGCGAGGGCGCGGGTGTAGTGGACGCCGCGCACGCCGGGGTGGACGAGCACGCGGTGGCCGCGGTGGCGGGCGGCGATGCAGTGGTCGTCGTCGTCCATCCAGGCGACGCCGTAGTTTTCGTCGAAGCGGCCGATCTGGTCGAAGAGGTCGCGGCGGTGGTAGGCGAGCGCGCCGGAGACGCCGTCCACTTCGGTGACGGGGCCGGCGGCGCCCTCGGGCGAGAAGGCGCGGCGGTCGCGGTGCTGCGGGTGCAGGCCGAGGCCGGTGATGATGGCGCGGCCCTCGGACTGGATGCGTCCGTCGGGCAGGACGAGGCGCGCGCCGACCACGGCGGCGCCGGGGCCGGCGTGGGCGGCGGAGGAGTCGCGATGCTGATAGGCGGCGTCGGCGAGAAGCTGGAGCCAGCCGGGGGTTTCGACGACCACGTCGGCGTGGAGGCGCACGAAATCGCGGCCGGCGTGTTCGGGGCGGGCGAGGGCGGTGTTGAGCGCGCGGGCGACGCCGCCGCGCGCGGGTTGGCGGAGGATTTGAACGTCGGGGAATGCGGCGCGCAGCGCGTCGGGTCCGCCGTCGGTGGAGGCGTCGTCCACGACCACGAGTTTCCAGTCGGGGTGGTCGGTGTGGGCGAAGACGGCGCGCACGCAGGCGACGAGGGTGGCGGCGTCGTTGTGGACGGGGATGACGACGGTGACGGGGGGCATGGGAATCAGAGCGGGAGAGGCCGGAGGACAGAGGCCAGAAGACGGAGGGCGGAGACGGGAGGTCGCGGGCGGCTCAGGCGACGGCGGGGGTGAGGGTTTCGGCGAGCCAGTCGCGGGCGACGGTGTCGGCGAGGTCGAGGGCGGCGTCCACGACCTGGTCCATGTTGAGATAACGATAGGTCGCGAGGCGGCCGGCGAAGTAGGTGTGGGGCTCGCGCGCGGCGATGGCGGCGTAGGCTTCGTAGGCGCGTTTGGCCTCGCCGGTCGGCATCGGATAGTAGGCCTCGCCGCCGCGCACGTAGTCGGCCGGATACTCGCGCACGATGGTGGTGTTTTCGCAGAGCTGCCCGGTGGCGTGCTTCACCTCGACGATGCGGGTGAAGTCGAACTCGTTGGGATAGTTGACCTGCAGGGCCGGTTGCCAAAAACCCGCGCGCCCCGAGATCGGCTCGCGTTCGCGCAGCTGCTCGGGCGTGAAACTCTCGGGCTCGAAACGCAGGGAGCGGTAGGGCAACACGCCGGCGCGGTAGTCGTAGAACTCGTCGATGGCGCCGGTGTAGATGAGCTTGCGGTGCGGGATGTCGCGCACGACCTCGCGGTAGTCGGCCTTGAGGAGCACGCGCACGCCGGGCGCGGCCTGGAGCAGGCGCTCGAACATGCGGGTGTAGCCGGCGGCGGGCAGGGCCTGGAATTTCTCGCGCAGGTAGGCGTCGTCGCGGTTGGTGCGGAGCGGGATGCGGGCGCAGACGGAGGCGTCGAGCTCGGCGGGATCGCGGCGCCACTGCTTGCGGGTGTAGCCCTTGAAGAACCGTTCGTAGAGCTCCCAGCCGATCTGCGAGACGATGACCTCCTCGGAGTTGGCGGGGTGGGCGATGGGCACGCGGACCTTTTCGAGGTGGGCGCGGAATTCCTCCTCGGTGGAGGGGCGGCCGATCATCTGCTCGAAGGTGTTCAGGTTGACCGGAAATTTCCAGTAGCGCTGCTGCGTCCAGGAAAGGATGCGGTAGTTGACCGGGCGCCAGGCGGTGAAACGCGAGAGGTAGTCGAGCACGCGCTGGCTGTCGGTGCGGAAGTAGTGCGGGCCGTATTTGTGGATCAATACACCGTGGTCGTCGTATTCGTCGCAGGCGTTGCCGCCGATGTGCGGACGGCGGTCAACGACCAGACAGCTCGCGCCGAGGGTGTTGGAAAGGCGTTCGGCGAGGACGAGGCCGGAGAAACCGGCGCCGATGATGAGGAAATCGAATTTCATCGGGAGGAGGCGAGGGGCTGGGGCGCGGAGCGGGAGCCGGCGGGCGCGGGGTTGACGGCGGACGCGGCCTGACGCGCGGGCGGGGTGGCGAGCGCGGCGTCGAGGACGGTGAGGGTTTGGGCGAGCATGCGCGACTCGCGGAACATCGCGCGGGCGCGTTCGCGGGCGGCGTCGCCGAGGCGGCGGCGCAGAGCGGCGTCGGCCGTCCACTCGGCGAGGGCCTCGGTGAGTTCGACCACGAGCCGCTCGGCGCCGCCGGGGCCGGCGGGGTCGGGCAGGAGGCGGCCGGTGTCGCCCAGCTCCTCGGGGATGCCGCTGACCGCGGTGGCGATGACGGGCAGGCCCTTGGCCATGGCCTCCATGATGGCGAGCGGCATGCCCTCGTAGTCGGTGGGCAGGCAAAAAAAGTCGGCGGCGTCGGCCCAGGCGGCGGCATCCCAGCGGCGGCCGAGCAGGTGAATCCGTTTCTCCAGGCCGAGCCCGAGGCGGGCGATTTCGGCTTCGAGGGCGGGGCGCTGTTCGCCGTCGCCCAGCCAGAGCAGGTGCAGCTCGCGGGCGCGGTCGGAGCCCGCGAGGCGGGCGAGGGCGGCGAGCAGGTGGTGGTGGCCCTTGAGCTTGGCGAGACGTGCGCTGGTGAGCGCGACCACGGCGTCGGCGGGCAGGCCGAGCTCGGCGCGCAGGCGGGCGCGGCGGGCGGGATCGACGTCCTCGAAAAACGCCTCAGGGCGGCCGTAGTGGATGACGCGACCGCGGTCGGCGCGCAGGCCGAAGAGGCGGCGGAGCAGTTGTAGGTTTTCTTCGGATACGGCCACGACCTCGCGGGCGGCGGCGTGATGGCGGGCCAGGAGGGGCAGGCAGGGCGCGAACTGTTTGGCCAGGTAGGCGGCGGCGAAACCGACCACGACCACGAAGGGGATGCGCAGCGCGAGCGCGGTCTGGCGGGCGGCGAGATTGGAGACCGGGCAGCAGTCGCTGAAGACGACGAGGTCGGGCCGGTGGCGCTGGAGCACGGCGCGGGGCAGATCCATGTCGATGACGGTGCGGCCGAATTCGGCGGCGCTGTCGTAGGGCAGGAAAACGTGTTCCACGCCGGCCTCCTTTTGCGCGGCCACCAGCGGGCTGGTTGACGGCGACTGCACGCAGACGACGGCGTCGCCGCGGGCGGCGAGGGCGAGGAGGAGGGCGTGGTTGTAGTGCGCCACGCCGCCGCGCTCGGGGTCGTCGGTCCAGAGGAGGATGCGGGGGCGGCGGGCGTGCATCGGCGGGTCGGCTCAGGCGGCGAGCGGGGCGCGGCGGCTGGCGAGGTGGTGGCGGATGAGCTGGTGGCAGCGGGCGAGGTCGAGGCGGGAGGCCTCGGCGGGGGCGATTTTGAAGAGCTGCGTCACCACGGAGATCGTGGCGTGGGCGTGGGCCTGCTGGAGCAGGGCGGGGGAGAGCGGAATCTCGCGGGCGTGGTCGCGCCGGTAGTAGGCGAAACGCTCGTGCTCGGAGAGCAGCTCGAAGGGCGCGCGGGAGAACCACGGGCCCCAGGGGAGGAAGTGGCTGATGACGAGGTTGGTGGCCTCGTGAAAGGCGGGCTGACGGTGCAGGAAGGCCGCGACGGGATCCTCGTTTTCGGAGGGCAGCCCCTGGTGCGCGACGCGCTCCTCCTGACTGTGGTTGAGAAACTCGAGGTCGGCGGCGGCGATGTCGCGGCGGGCGCAACCGGCGGCGGCGAGGCGGGCGTAGAAATCCTCGTCGTCGCGACCGTAAACGCGGAAGAGCTCGGAGAAGCCGTTCACTTTTTCCCAGGCGGCGCGGGTGAAGAGGCACTGGCCGTTGACGCAGGCTTTGCCGAGGGGGCGACCCTCGCGCCAGTGGCCGGCGAAGAACTCGGTGTCGGTGGGGCGATAGTCGGCGATGCGGTGCGAGGGGATGCAGTCGGCGTCGCACTTGAGGATCACGTCGCCGTGCGCCTGGCCGATGCCGAAGTTGGTCGGGTAGGGCTGGCGCCACTTCGTCTCGCCCTCGACGCGGAGCACGCGCACGCGCGGGTCGAGAGTCACCAGGTCCGCGATGCTTTCGCCGGTGGACCAGTCCACGATCACGATCTCGTCGATGCCCGGGATGCCGAGCCAGCGGGGGAGCGTGGCGCGCAGGTGGGGTTCGCGGTTCATGCAGGTGGTGACGAGGGAGAGCATGGCGGGGGCGGGGCGCGGGGTTTGGGGACGGGGGATCGGGGGGGAGCGATGGGGGCCCGGGAGCCGCCTAGAGGGCGGCCCGGCGGTCGATCAGGGCGGCGACGCGCGGATCCTCGGGGGCGATCTCGCGCACGATGTAGGTGATGTCGTGGACGAGCTCCTCGTGGCCGTAGGCGGTGGCGAGCTCGGCGAGTTGCAGCCAGGAATCGAGCCGGTCGGGAGCGATGCGGACGCAGGTCTCGAGGGCCTGGATGGCCTCGGTGGTCTGGTGGTTGGCGTGGAGGGCGAGGGCGAGATCGTGCCAGACGGCGGCGTCGGCCTGCGGGTCCTCGGCGGCGGCGAGCAGATAGACGACGGCGCGGTCGGGGCGTCCGGCGGTCAAAAGATCCCAGCCGTGGCGGTGGCGCGAGGGGGTGTCGGTTTCGACCTCGGGCAGGCACAGCGGGGCGCGGCCGGCGGGGTGGTGTCCCGCTGTGGCGGCGGCGGTGGCGATGGTTTCGAGGGTGGCGGCGAGGTTGTCGGCGTAGGCGAGGTGGTCGGCGCGGCGGGGCGCGTCGGGAACGGCGAGGCCGAGCTCCACGGCGAGCGTGCTGGTGTCGCGGTCGTGACCGGAGGGGGCGGGCAGATAGACGTCGCCCATGCGCAGCAGGGTGGTGAGCGCGGTGGTGTCGAGCGGGCTGTCGCCGGCGACGATGACGCGGTCGGCGAAGGTCTTTTCCAACTCGGCGAGGAGCAGGCGGAGGGCGGGGCCGGAGGTGCCGGGGAGGAGGACGAGGCGCGCGAGCGAATCGCCGTCTAGCAGGCTGCGCCAGGCGGCGCGCACGGCGACGGTGGTGTGGGCCGGGTGCGCGGTGGCGAGGAGCAGGCGGGCGTCGTCCGGCAGGCCAAAATCGGCGCGGGCGGGCGGTGTTTCTCCGGACTCGTCCGGGTCGCGCGGGGCGTGGCTGCGGGCGGCGGGGAGAAGCACGAGGCGCTCGCTGTGGGCGGAGGGCGAGAAGGAGGGATCGGCGAGGAAAAAATCGATTTCCGCGGCGCCGGTGCTGAGCGGGCACGAGGCGGTGGCGAACTGGTGGGGAGCGACGCGGTGGCGGGCGATGGCGGCGGCGGGCGAGTCGGCGCGGGTGAGGTCGCCCAGGAAGATGGCGAAGTCGTAAGCTCCGGCGCGGAGGGTCTCCACCTGCTCGGCGAGCGTCTCGGGCAGGAAGCGCACATGCTCGGGGGGCAAGGAGTGGTGGGGCCAGCGCGTGACGTGGTGGCTCAGCTCGAAGCGCTCGGGATCGAGGAGGGATTTGAGCAGGTCGCCGGCGAAGATGTCGGCGGCGGCGTCGCCCCCCTCGGTGTCGGCCTGGCCCACGATGGCGAGGCGGAGCGGGCGCGAAGGGCGGATGGCGTCGGCCGCCGGCGCGGCGGACCGGGCGGCGGCGGGCGCGGAAAAGGCCGGCAAACGCGGCGCGAGCAGGGCGCGGAGGCGGGCGAGCGCCTGTTGGCGGCGGCGGAGCTGGTCGTCATCGCCGATCAAGGGCCAGGCGTCGGCGAGTTCGGAGGCGATGCGGGCGGCGGAGCGGAGAGCGGACGAGCCGCGGTTGAGCTCGAACCTGCGCGCGAGCGGCTCGAGATGCGTGAGCAGGTGGGCGGCCCAGCGCGCCTCCTGTTCGGTGGTGGTGAAAAAGGCGGGCGGGGCGAACAGGTAACGCGCGTAGGTGGCCCAGAGCCAGGCGGGTTGATCGGCGAGTGGGCGGAGGGTGGACAGCTGCCAGGCGGGGGCGGCGAAGAGGCGGGCGAGGTCGCCGGACCAGCCGGCGGCGCGAAAATCGTCGGCCGCGGCGACGGTGGCGGCCGAGACGGGCTGGGCGGCGGCGGGGTGCGCGAGGAGCGCCTCGGCGGCGGCGATCAGGGCGGCGGTGAGCGGGCCGCGGGCGGGCGTCTGGGGGGAGCGGCCGAGCAGGATGGCGACCGAGAGGCGGGCGGCGCGGATGGCCGCGAGCTCGTCGGGGGCCTCGCTCAGCAGCCTGGCGAGGTGGAGCAGGGTGGGCTGAAGCTCGGCGAGATCGGTGGCCGGGGCGGGGGCGGCGGCGACCGGATCGAGGGTGGGGGAGGATGCGAACGCGATCATTTGCCGGCCGCTTCTGCAAAAGATGGGCCAGCGTGATTTCGTGTGTTGTAAGGCGCTTTAGCTTAGTCGATTAAAAATGGCGGAGGCGGCGGCTTTGGCCGGCTCGGCAGAATTTTCCCCGGGGTCTGCCGTAGCCGGGATGGCGGCCACGGCGGAGGTGAGCGGAGGTGGACGGAGTGGTTTTCAGTTGCTCGTCGGCCGCACGAAACCGGCGTCGGGCGCGGCGAATTTTACCCGCAGGGGCGCGCCGCTGTGGACC
This sequence comes from uncultured Akkermansia sp., assembly GCA_966252115.1. GTDB lineage: Bacteria > Verrucomicrobiota > Verrucomicrobiia > Opitutales > Opitutaceae > IMCC26134_A. Next base: position 86,705 of record CBINNW010000003.1, on the reverse strand, counting down.
TCGTAGCGCGAGCTCAGGATGAAGCCGCCGTCGTCGGTGCGTTCGAGGCCGAAGGCGGCGCCGTCCTCGGCCCAGGGATCGGCTGGGGCGGCGGCGGCGGGGGCTTGGCCGAGCTCGGCGAGCCGGTGGTGGACGGCGGCCTGGAGCATGGTGGGGTAGGTGGCGGCGTTGTTGAGGGTGCGGGCGAGTCGGCCGATCATGGGCAACGACTGGGCCAACATGGGGTCGATGGTGGGGGCGGCTGGTTGGTCTTCGGTCGGGGCGTCGGCCGAGTCGGCGAGGGCGAGCTGGGCGTCGATGTTGGTCTGGTAGGCGTGTTTCAAATCGCGTAGGTAGCCCGCGACGCCTTCCGGGTGGGCGCGCACGAGCTCCAAGGTTTTGGCCAAGGCGTTGTCACCCGAGCCTTCTCCGTAGAGCACGTCCGACCCGCGATAGGCTTCGCGGAGTTTGCGGGCGCTTTGGTCGAGCGTGACGATTTCCTTGCTCCGTAAATTGATGACCGCCTCGTGGCCGTTGCGGCGGAGCCGGGCGTGGTGATTTTCGAAGTCGATCCGGATGAGCTCGAAACCGTCGGAGGGACGGCCGAGTCGAACGGTGTGGGTTTCGCCGGTATCTTCGTTTTCGAGGGAAATTTGCTCTTCGCCGGGACCGATGCGCACGATGCCGCTCAAGCGCAGGTTGCTGAACGCATCGGCCTCGGAGTCGGGTTCTTGTCCGGGGGGATCGTCCGGATTTTCGCCCGCGGTGGGATCGGTCATCAAGGCCTCCAGGCCCGGAGCGATGACGTTTTCCAAGTAGGGGAGGAAAAATATATCTCGTTCGCCTTGAAGCGCCTCGGCGTTGCTGGGCGCCGGATGGAGCGTGGACCAATGCCGGGCGAGATTCTGCAAGCCTTCGGGCGAATACTCCGCGAGCCGGCTGACCGCCTCGTCGAACGCGATGTTCTCCAGCACGACGCCGGTGAGTTGCTCGATCAAGGTCAGCCCGGCCCGTTGCTGACGGCCGAGCTGGGCGACGGCGGCGTAGGTTTCGGCGGCTTGATCGGCGGGAAACTCCTGCGCGGCCCGGACGGCGATTTTGGCGAGGGCGCGGAGGCTGCCGACGTTGGTGAACGTCATCTTGGCGGGGTTGTCCGGGTCGCTGGGGTCCAGCTGGACGGGCCAGGCGTCGGAGCTGACTGCGGGCGCTTCGGCTTTTATAACCAATAGATTGCGTAAAAACTCAGCCATCATTTTTTGAGCGACGTCGAGTTCCGGCGGTGGGCTGTCCGTGCCAGGAACATGATCGGCCCACTCTCTAAGCGCCGTCTTTTCGGAGTCGGGAAAACTCTCGAATTCGCGCAGGACGGCACGGTAGGGATTCGATTCCGGCAGCATCTCCAGACGTCCAGTCGCTTGGGGTGGATCCTCGGCGGCGGAGAGCAGCGAGGGGGCGACGGCGGCGAGGCCAATCAACCCGAGGGAGATGCAGGCGCGGAGAACGCGAAGGCGGGCGGGGCGAAGCATGCAAACTTGCATGGCGCGGGGTGGCGCCTTCGCAAGCGAAGGAGTCGGGAGGCTGAACCTTTGGTGCGGTCTGCGGGAGGGGGGGCGAGCCGACGCGTCGGCTCGTCGAAAGCGGCGTCGTGCCGCCGCACTCCAGAACTCGGCTCGCTCAGGCAACGAGCGGCGTCGCCCGCTGACAGAGCTGCAAGGCGATGCCCCAGGGGTCGCGCAGCATGGTGAGCACCGAGCCGTCGGGCGGGAGCACGTCCTCCACATGGGTGGCGCCGGCCGCGACCAGCCGCGCGGTGTCGGCGCGGGCGTCGGTGCTCTTGAACGCGAGGTGCAAGACCAGCGGATGCATGGTCGCGTAGTCGGGCACGGGCGCGGCGGGGTTGCGGTAGATCTCGATCACGCCGCCCGCCGCGTCGGCGAGGAAATGGGTCTGGTTGGGCGTGGGGATATGGCGCACCACGCGCAGCCCGAGCTGGGCGACATACCAGGCGGCGAAGCCGACGGGATCGGGAACGTTGAGGGCGGTGTGTTCGAGGTTCATGGCGGAAGGGCGCGCGGGGCTATCGCGGGGCCACCCTTCGTGCCGCGAGACTTTGTCCGACTAAAGGCTGTATTTTTCCGGGGTTTTGGCGCCCTTTGGGCGTTTCCATGAGTTCGTCGCTGATCGCCGCCGTTTCCGCCGCTCCCGTCACCCCGCCCCTGGCCCCGCTCACCCTCGCCGAGTCGGCGGACGACGACGCGCTGCTTTCGCGTTTCCTCGACGCGATGGCGGCCAAGGGCCTCGAACTCTACGCCGAGCAGGAGGAGGCGGTGCTGGAGCTGCTGGCCGGGCGTCATGTGATTCTGAATACGCCGACCGGTTCGGGCAAATCGCTCGTCGCCGCCGCCGCCCACTTCTTCGCGCTCTGTCGCGGAAAACGCTCCATCTACACCTGCCCGATCAAGGCGCTGGTGAATGAAAAATTCCTCTCGCTGTGCCGCGACTTCGGGCCCGAGCGCGTGGGCATGATGACCGGCGACGCCACGGTGAACGCCGACGCGCCCATCCTCTGCTGCACCGCCGAGATTCTGGCCAACCAGTCCCTCGCGCGCGGCGACGAGGCCGGGCTGACGGTCGTCATCATGGACGAGTTTCACTACTACTCGGACCAGGAACGCGGGGTGGCCTGGCAGGTGCCGCTGGTGGCGCTCAGCCGCACGCGTTTCCTGCTCATGTCGGCCACGCTCGGCGACACCAAGTTCATCGAGCGCGAGTTCGAGCGGCGCAGCGGCGCCCCGGTCGCGGTGGTGCGCAGCGATCGGCGTCCCGTGCCGCTGAAATTCGAGTGGTCGGAGATCCCGCTGGCCGAGCGGGTGGAGCAACTGCTGCGCGAGCGGCGCGCGCCCGCCTACCTGGTGCACTTCACGCAACGCGCGGCGGCCGAGACGGCGCAAAACCTGATGAGCCTCGCCGTCTGCTCCAAGGAGGAGAAGGCCGCTCTCGCCACCGCGCTGGAGGGCGCGCGCTTCACCAGTCCCTACGGCAAGGAGCTGAAGCGCTGGCTGCGCCACGGCATCGGCATCCACCACGCCGGTTTGCTGCCGCGCTACCGCATCCTGGTCGAGCAACTCGCGCAGAAGGGCCTGCTCAAACTCATCTGCGGCACCGACACGCTCGGTGTCGGCATCAACGTGCCGCTGCGCACCGTCGTTTTCACCCAGCTCTGGAAATACGGCGGCTCCAAGGCGGCCACGCTCAGCGTGCGCGACTTTCGCCAGATCGCGGGCCGCGCCGGGCGGAAGGGTTTCGACGAGGTCGGCTACGTCGTCATCCAGGCGCCCGAGTGGGTGATCGCGAACAAGGCCGCCGAGGCCAAGGCCGCCGCCGATCCCTCGCGCAAGAAGAAGCTGGTCAAACAGTCCGCGCCCGAGGGCTCGATCGGCTGGGACCAGAAGACGCTGGAGCGCCTCCAGACCGCGCCGGCCGAGCCGCTGGTGTCGCGTTTCCAGGTGACGCACGGGATGCTGCTGCAGGTGCTCTCGCGCGACGCCGACGGTTGCCGCGAGATGCGTCGGCTGATCGACGACAGCCACGAGAGCGAGGTGAAGAAAAAGGCGCACCGCCGGCGGTCCTGGCAGCTGTTTCGCGCCCTGCTGGAGCGCGGCATCGTATCCATCGTTCCACGACAGGCGAGCGGCCGGCGTTTGCAGGTCAACCTCGCGCTCCAGGACGACTTTTCGCTGCACCAGGCGCTCTCGCTCTACCTCATCGACACGGTGGGAAAACTCGACCGCGAGTCGCCCGACTACGCGCTCGACGTGCTCACGCTCTGCGAGGCCATCGTGGAGGACACCGAGGCGATCCTGCGCGCGCAGGTGAACCGCGCGAAGACCGAGGAGCTGAACCGGCTCAAGGCCGAGGGCGTGCCCTACGAGGAGCGCATGGAGAAGCTCGACGGCATCGAGCACCCGAAGCCCTTGCGCGAATTTCTCTACGACACGTTTAACGCCTTCGCCGCCGCGCATCCCTGGATCGCGGGCGAGAACGTGCGGCCCAAGAGCATCGTGCGCGAGATGCACGAGCGTTTCATGAGTTTCTCCGACTACGTGCGCGACTACGGGCTGGAGCGCGCGGAGGGCCTCCTGCTCCGCCACCTCATGCAGGTGTGGAAAGTGCTCGCGCAGACCGTGCCGCAAGAGGCGAAGACCGAGCCGGTGCTGGAGCTGGAGACGCATCTGGAGGAACTGGTGCGCGGCATCGACTCGAGCCTGATCGACGAGTGGGAACGCCTCCAGGCGGGCGACCTCTCGGCCACGCCGGCGCCGGAAATGGCGGGCGTGGACGCGGGCGGGAAAAAATTTGGCAGCGGGCCGCGCGAGCTCACCCGCGATCCGGCGGCGCTGCGGCGGGCGGCGCGGGTGGCAATCCACCTCGTGTTGCAGGATGCCGCCGCGCGCGACTGGGAGGCCTGCGCGGCGCGCGTGTCGCCGGGAGAGGCGAGCGACGAGCAGGTGGCGGCGGAGGCGAAGCGTCTGGAAAAACTCTTCGCGGCGCACGCGGACGCGCGGGAGTTTTTCCGGCTCGATCCGGCGGGGCGGGCGAGCGCGAACACCCACTTCGACGAGGCGGAGCCGGGTGCGGAGGAGTGGCGCATCGCGCAGGTCCTGGTGGACCCGCAGGACGCGAACGATTGGGAGGCGCGCTTCGTGTTGTCGCTGCCCGCGACCCGCGCGGCGGGCCGGGTGGTGCTGCGCCTGGAGACGGTGGCGGAGGTGGGGGCGGTCTGAATGGATCCGGAATTCAGAAGAATTCAGAAGTCAGGATTCAGAATTCAGAATGAAAACCGGTGACACGCAGGGCGCGGGAACGAAGCACCGAACGGTGGCCATTCTGAGTTCTCACTCCTGACTCCTCGCGAAGGACGGGAAGGAAGCGAAGGGCCGGGGGGCTCGGGCGACCGGCGTGGCCTGTGTTTTCTTTTCGGCCTTGGCTCGGGCGGGCGGGCTTCAACAGTCGCGGCCCCATGAACTATCGCACCAAGGCCGAGTTTTACATCAAGGGCATCACCGCTGGCGCCATCGACGCCGCGGAGGTTATCGCGTGGTCGGACGAGGTCATCGTCTCCGCGCCCAAATCGGAGGACTGGATGGTCGAGATTTCGAGCTGCGGCGCGGAGGACCGGCTGAAGGTTCTCGGTTTCCTCAACACCGTGCCCGGTCAGGCGGATCAAGCCGAGCTGGCGGCCTTGTTGAAGGAGCGCGGCCTGGCCTGAGTGAGCGGGTGACCGGGCCGGCGGCCGCGCCGGTTTTCAGGCGTGGCCGCTTCGGTGATTCAGCGAGGCGGCTCTTGGTCAGGGGTATCCGCGCCAAGAGTTCGACTGGTTTCGGGGGCTGCTTGCCGCTCCGAGCCGGCTTGGCTTCCGGTCGAGGACTCCTGTTCGTTTGCGGGCTGGCCGAGTGGTCCGAGCTCCTTGGACCAATGCCGAACCGCGAGGTGATTCTGGTAAACGGCCATATGCCAAGGGGCATGGTTGGGCAGGGCCGCGACCAAGGCGGCGTTGGCTTCAGGGCCCAGGTCGCGAGCGTAGAGCAATCGATTCCTCTCCCAATTACGGGGCAGGGCGGCGGGCTCGACGCTCGGGTCGGAGGACGGATCGAAGGTGAGGAACACAAGATGCCTCCCGGGGGTTTCCAGAATTTTTTCCTCAATGTCCGTCCGATACTTGACGAAGTCCGTGTGCGGCTGGGGGACGCGCTGTTTGGGCGCCAGAGGGGTCGTTAGCAGGTAGGCGGCGAGATACGCGGTCTGGAGTCGTCGGCCTTGGACAGGCCCGGAGGCTTCCGTCGCTCGCGCCAATCCCTGGCGAAGCAGACAAGCCAGGGCCGGAGTTAGCAGCAGCCACCATTCCGGGGGGGCGCCATATCGGAGCAGGGTCAACAGGGTCAGCGCGGCGAGCGGGAGCCAGAATTTGCGGGTGTCGGTGCTCGGCGGTCGCAGAAGGACGGCGGCGAGGGCGCCGAGGGCGAGGACGAAGCCGCCCGAGGTCGCCAAGGCGTTCCAAGCCTTGTCGATCAAGGCGGCATACACCGGCGGCGTCCATTGGTGGGCGGGGATGGCGACCAGCTCGTCGTAGCGCTCGAGAACCCGGTCCACTCCCTCGCGAGGTATGCCGAGTTTTTCCCAGAACCACACGGGAGCGGTGACGTTGAGCTGGCGATAGGCGGAGGTGGGCGAGACCCAGAAGCTTCCGAAAATGGTGTGGTTGCGTAATCCGGCGATCATGAGGATGACGGGGCCGAGGATGGCGACGGGAACCAGTTTGGGGAGCAATCGATGCGTGGCGGCCGGAGCCTCGCCACGTCGCGTTGCCAGGGCGTGATCCAGCAAAAGGACAACGATGGCGGCCGCAGCCAGTTCCCATGCGCAGAGGCCCAGCCCGACGACGCCTGCGGCGCGGGTCCAGTCTCGGCGGCGGGAGGGGAGGGCGTTCTCGTTTTTCCAAGCGATGAAAAAGAGAGAGGCGGCGCCGAGGACCAAAAAGGGGAAGGGGTCCTCCCAATACCAATCTTGGGCGCGCAGAATGGCCAGAAGGGTCAGGACGGCCAAGCCTGCCGCGGGGGCGTCCCGGCGCTGGTTGGCGGGAGCGGCCGCCAGATAGAAGAGGGCGGCGGCCGCTCCGGAGGCCAAAAGACTGGCGAGGAAGCCGTTGCCACCGCAGAGCGCCAAGGTGAGCGCGACCGCCTCCCGGGCCACCCCGTAGCGTCGGTCGCCCGACGGAGTGAGACCGGTCAACCGTTGCGCCCAGTGGTGGGGCGAAGGGGGCAGGGGGGCGGTGAGCTCACCGGCGAGGTAGTTTTGGGCGATGAGCCTGTCCGCGTTTATTTGGGGGGACAGGGGCCGTTCGGTGGTCGGGAAAAACTGGTGGAGCCAAAACGCCAGCGCGATCCATAGACCGGCGATGACGATGGCGGATTTCAGCCGCGGGGGAACGAGGGTGCGCATGGGCGAAGGGATGGCTTGGCTTCTCGTCCATTCTCAGGCAAGCCCGCTGACCCTTTGCCGTCCCATGCTTTCGTCCCGTCTCACAGAGCTCCGTCAATGGCTTGAAGCGCGTCCGCTGTGGCGTGGGGGCATGCTGCTTTTGCTGGCTTCGATCCTCGTCTATGCGGGCATGCCGGCGGAGGAGCTCACTTTCGACAATGGCATCATCGTCGGAGAAGACACGAGGCTCCGATCGTTTGACGCGGGCTCGGTGCAGGAAATCGTCCAGAACAACTACTGGTGGCCCACCTTGGCCTCCAGTTTGTATCGGCCGCTCACCACCTTCAGTTTCTGGATCGAGTATTCGTTTCTCGGTTACGGAGAGACGCCCTTCGGCTACCAGTTGAACAACCTTCTGCTCAATCTGGGCAACGCGTTGCTGGTGATCCTGTTGGCCCGCCGCATGGGCTTGGCGTCGGCTGCGGCGGTGGTGGTGGCCGGGATCGTGGCGCTGCATCCGATCACGGTCGAGGTGGTGGCGAACATCGTGGGACGAGCCGACCTTTTCGCCTGTGCGGCGGTCGTGGGCGGGCTCCTGTGTTACCTCCGCTCCACGGATGGCGGCACGGGGGGGGAGCGGGTGAAGTGGATGGGCGCCTGCGGCCTTTGTGCTTTCGTGGGCGTGCTTTCGAAGGAGAGCGCGGTGGCGTTGCCCGTTCTGGTGGTCTGGCACGGCTGCTGTCGCGTGGGGGAGCTCCGGGATCCGGCGACTCGCGGTTTATGGTGGGCGGATGCGGGACGGGCCGTGTTGTGCCTGCTTCCGTCCGTGGTGTTTCTTGTCCTGGTTCGGCGCCACTTTTCGAACGCGATCCCCGGGCTTTCGGACCATCCGTTCATCGACAATCCCTTGATGGCCGAGGGCCGGCTCGTCTCGTTGCTCTCGGCTTTCGGGGTGTGGGGCATGGAGATCCACTCCCTTTTTCTGCCGCTCTCCCTTTCCAGCGATTATTCCTTCGACGCGATTCCGGTGGCGGATTGGGCCTCCGCCAATCGAACCTTCTGGTGGGGCCTCGGCACGATGGCCGTGTTCGCGGTCGTGCCGCTTGGGTTGCTGGTGTTCCGGCGAAGGCTGCCCGCCAATCTCGTTTTTCTGCTCGGCGCCTACTTTATCGCGGCGCTGCCGACCTCGAATGTGTTGATCAAAATCGGGAGCGTCCGGGCGGACCGGTTCCACTACTTGCCCGGCGTGTTCCTATGGATCGGGCTGGCGCTGGTGTTGAAGTGTCTTTTGCAGCGGGTGTCGCGTGCTGACCGCGAAACGGGTTTGGTGGTGCGGACCCGCTTTTCGTGGGTCGTGGGAGCTTGGTGTGTCTGTCTGGTGCTTCTCGCGCACCTGCGTTGCTACGACTGGCGCTCCAATCTCACCCTTTGGCAGTCGGCCTTGGAAAACGCTCCCGGAAGCGTAAAGTCCCAAGCGGCGGTCGCAAACGAACGTCTGCGCGTGCGCGAGAACGCCGAAACGGCCCTCGAGGCAATGGAACGAATCGAGGCGGCTCTGGCTCCGTATCGGGAGAAGAACGTGGATCCCGCCGACTGGCCCTTGATCTTGTTTTCCGACTACGGCGCCTTTGCCACCTCGCTCCACGACGACCTATCCCGCGATCCGCTCCGCAAGGAGGAGGCGAAGACGCATCTGGAAAACGGGATCAAGTGGCTGGAGAGGGGCTTGGAATACGAGGCGGCCATGCGCAAGCGATGGGCGGAGAGATGGACCGGTGGCGATTTATCGCAAGCACCTAAGTATAACCGCTTAAGGGAAAATTATGCGAGAGCTCTGCAACGTGCCGGACGGATCGACGAGGCTGTGGCCGTGCTTGATGAAATTCTGGAAAAACATTGGCATGATATTCCAGTAAGGCAGCTTAAAGGGATTATTCTGGCGGAGGCGGGGCGATCCAAGGAAGCCGTGGAGGAGCTCATGCTCTTGGCGCTCATGACCCCCGACCATGGAGAGTTTTTAGGTTCGCTCGGTTCAGCTCTTCACAGTTTGGCGCCTGGCTCCGCACCGGTAGGCCGTGGTCCGTCGGGGGCCTTACGTCTCGATTTGGACGATCCGACGGTAAAGGCGGCTTTGGCGCAAGCCGGGGCGCGTTACCTTGAGTTGCTGCATCAGGCCGGGGACACGCTTGGGGCGGAGCGCTTAAAACGGACGGTGCGCCTGTTTTATGATTTGGAATTGGGTGGTTAGAGGGCTCCCGGACAAGTATGCAGCCAAGACCAGCTATTTAGCTGCAATAACGTCCCACATCCGGCCGTTCGGTGGAAGAGGCGCATGCGCTTCAGGGGGGCTCGCACGGTTGGCAGGGCGCCCTGACGTGGTTCGGTGACTTCATCGCTGTTCTCCGGGCCGGGGCCGGGGTGACTCTTTTCAGGGAGGCCCTCTCGCACGATCTTCCTTCCGTTGGTGCCTCCGCTCCAGCCGGGTCTCCTGGCTTTGTGCACTCTGCTAACTTCGGGCGGCTCCGAACCGTTGCCCCCGACTTTAGTTCCAATCTTCTTTCAGGCCCCGCTTTGCGGCGGCTTCACCCGACTGCGCCTCCATCAGGCGCTCAAGAGGACTCTCTCGCTTCTAAAACCGGTTGCCGTGCTCGGGGCACAACAAAACAGCCGCCTTGTGGGGCGGCTGTTTGGCGCAGTAAAAAAACGACTTTGTCCGCTGTTTAGGGACGGAGGAAAGACGTGGTGGTGCGAGGCTTGGTGTTGATGATGTGATCAGACTGACTTCCATTCGTCGAAATGAAAGCACTCTGAGTGTTTCTGTAGAAAGTGACATTGCCACCAAGGAACACAACGTGACCACCGTCGGAACCGTAGGGACCGACGACGTTCCAGTTGCCGCTAGAGGCCCATTGGCTTTGAGAGTCCTCAAGTCCCCGGGTAAAAGCTACCGGTGTGGTCGAGGGGTCGTTGGCGTTGAGGCCGGCGTGGAAGACGAAGCTGAGCGATGCGGCGTTCTTGAAATTGGTCGTTTCCAAGTCGGTGCGGGCGGCGTTTAGAACGGTGCTGACCTTGCTGTTTGCGTCAGTGAGCGAAACATCGGCTCCGGCAATCCAGATGGTTGCGTCGTTGAGTCCACCGCTGAAGGCCAAGCCGCCTGCGGCGTTCTTTAGGTTCCCCGTGCTGCCGGTGTGTGAGTAGGTGGTCCCGACGAAACCGGATGAGGTGCCGGGCAGCGAGTCGCGGTTGTCGCTGGCGTAGATCAGCGCAGCCTGACCGATCTGACGGAGATTGGAGGAGTCAACCGAACGGCGGGCGGTTTCACGAACCTTGCCCACAGTGGGGATGATGATGGCGGCGAGAATGCCGATGATCGCGATGACCGTCAGCAGTTCGATCAGGGTAAAGCCTTTGAGAAGGCGCTTGGTGGAGGTAGTCATAGGGGGATTACAGGCAGACAAAAAGTGCCCCGCCCTGTTCCGTTACAAGCAGAATCTCCGGCGCGCTCTCGACAATTTTACGCACTCCACACAACGCTCGGACCCGATGAAGATTTATCTCGATGGGCAGTTCGTCGATCAGGCGGACGCGAAAATTTCCGTGTTCGATCACGGTCTCCTTTACGGCGACGGCGTGTTCGAGGGCATCCGACTTTACGGCGGAAACGTGTTCCGCCTCGAGGAGCACCTGGAGCGTCTCGAGATGTCGGCCAAGGCGATCCTTCTCGATCTTCCGTGGTCCCGTAAGGAAATCTCCGACGCCACCGCGGAGACCTGCCGCCAAAACGGTCTCACCGACGGCTACATCCGCCTCGTGGTCACCCGCGGCGTCGGCGATCTCGGACTCTCTCCCTGGCTTTGCCCGAAGCCTTCGCTGATCATCATCGCGGCGAAGATCGCGCTGTATCCGGCCGAGCACTACACGAGCGGTCTCAGCATCTGCACGGTCGCGACCCGCCGCATAAATCCCGCCGCGCTGCCCCCCACCGTCAAATCGCTCAACTACCTGAACAACATCCTCGCCAAGATCGAGGCCCGTCAGGCGGGCTGCCTCGAGGCGATCATGCTCAACGATCAGGGCTACGTCGCCGAATGCACCGGCGACAACCTGTTCATCGTCCACAAGGGCGCGATCATCACGCCGGCCGCGTCCCAGGGCGCGCTGAAGGGCATCACCCGCGACGCGATCTTCGACATCGCCGCCGAGATCGGCGTGCCGATGCGCGAGGGCAACCTCACGCGCTACGACGTCTGGTGCGCCGACGAGTGCTTCCTCACCGGCACCGCCGCCGAGGTCATCCCGGTGGTCAAGCTCGACGGACGCGTGATCGGCACGGGCAAGCCGGGCCCGATCACCGCGCGGGTGCTTGAGGCTTTCCGCAAGCGCGTCTTGATCGAGGGCACCCGTCTCTGAGGCGGCCCGTCCCCCGTTACCCGGCTTGCCGTCTCGCGTCCGACCCGCCCTCCGCGAGGGGCGTTTCGTCCCGCTCCAAGCTCCAAGACCGCGCCGATTTGGCGCGGTCTTCCGCTTTTGGGCCTCGCCGAGGATCGGAGTTCCCGCGCCTGCCCTGCGAATTTCGGCACCGATTTCCCCGGGGGCTCCCAAAAGCTAAAGCCCGCCCGGCACGGTGACGATGGCGGGGTTGAAGGTTCTCTTGTCGTCCCCTTTTTCCCGCCACTCTTGGGTTCCCGCAAATAACGCTGGCATAAGCTCTGCAAAGCCTGCGTGGTTTCACCGCCGCCTTTTCGGAGCCCGGCAGTCGAATTTCCCCTTTTTTCTCCTATTTTAACAGCATGGCCAGTCCCCTGAAATGTGACCTCTGTGGCAAACCCGCCACCGTTCACCTCACGCAGATCGTCAACAGCAAGATGCACAAGGTCGATCTGTGCGAGGCCTGCGCCCAAGCCAAGGGCGTGACGGATCCGGGCGGGTTTTCGTTGGCCGATCTGCTGCTCAAGGCCTCCCTCAATCCCGAGGCGGTCGCGGGGCCGTCCGGCTCGTCCTCGGGCGGCGCCGAGTGCCCCGCGTGCGGCTTCACGCCTTCGGATTTCAAGAAACACGGACGCTTCGGTTGCCCGCAGTGTTACCGCACCTTCGAGGGCATGGTCGGGCCGATGCTCGACAACATGCACAAGGGCACCCGCCACGTCGGCAAGGTGCCGGTCAAGGCGCTCGAACGGCGCACGCTTCTGGAGCGGCTGGGCGAACTCGAATCCGATCTCGCCGAAGCGATCAAAACCGAACGCTACGAGGACGCCGCCCGTCTGCGCGACGAACTCGCCGAACTCCGCCGCCAAGCCGCCGCGCCCTCGCCCACCACGCCCGCCGCCGGAGGTTCCCGTCGCTGAATCCGACACCGTCCGAAAGGTTCCCGTCATGACCGTTTCCGCCCTCCTTTCCAACCCCTCGGAGCTCACCGACACCTCCAGCTCCAAGTGCGCCGTCGTATTGATGACGCGGATACGCCTCGCGCGTAACCTCGCCGGGCACGCCTTTCCCGGCTGGTGCCGCGAGGCGCAGCGCGACGAGGTGCTCGCCCGTTGCCGCGAGGCGCTCTCCGCCTCCACTCCGATGAAGCGTTCGGTCAACGTCACCGTCGGCGAGCTCACCGAGCTGCAAAAACTCATCCTGGTCGAGCGCCACCTCATCTCCCGCGAGCTGTCCGGCTCCAAGCACGGCAGCGGTCTCGTCGTGAATCGCGACCAGACCGTCTCGGTGATGATCAACGAGGAGGATCACCTGCGCATCCAAGTCCTGCGCGCCGGGTTCCAGTTGAAGAAGGCCTGGTCGCAGATCGACGGGCTCGACTCGGAATTGGAGGAGCGCCTCGACTACGCCTTCGACTCCACCCTGGGTTACCTCACCGCCTGCCCGACCAATCTCGGCACCGGCATGCGCGCGTCGGCGATGATGCATCTGCCGGCCTTGGTGATTTCCGGGCAGATGGAAAAAGTCGTCCGCGCCGTCAACCAGCTCGGCATGGTCGTCCGCGGCCTCTTCGGCGAGGGTTCCGACGCCTCGGGCAGCATTTTTCAGATCTCCAACCAGACCACTCTGGGCGAGACCGAGGAGGCCATCCTGAAGCGCCTCGGCAGCGTGCTCCAGTCGATCATCGAGCACGAGCTCAACGCCCGCGAAAAACTCCTCGAAATCGATTCGGCCAAACTCTTCGACAAGATCGGCCGCGCCTACGGGATCCTGCAAAACTGCCACCAGCTCAGCTCCAGCGAGGCGATGAACCTGCTGTCGCTTCTGCGGCTCGGCATCGACCTCGGCCTGTTCCCGGAGCCCACTCGCGCCGTGACGGACCGTCTCCTCATTGAGGCCCAGCCGGGACACGTGCAGGTCTCGGCCCGCCACGATCTCGAGTCCGGCCAGCGCGACATGTTGCGCGCCGAGAAGCTGCGGGGGGAGTTTGCCAGCGTCCCCCGGCCTGATTTTAGCTTACACAAGAAAACCTGACGCGCGTTTGCCGCGTCCCATGTCATACCTCCCAACCCACCGACTTTTATGGAACCGATGAACAATTTCACCCCGCGGGCCCAGCAGGTCCTTGCGCTCGCGCGCAAGGAGGCGGACCGCTTCCACCACAACTACGTCGGGACCGAGCACCTCCTGCTGGGCCTGATCAAGCTGGGGCAGGGGGTCGCCGTGTCGGTTCTCCAGAAAATGGGGCTCGACCTCGAAACCGTGCGCGCCGCCGTCGAGAAGCAGGTCGGCACCGGGCAGGAGACCAAGAATCAGGGCTCCATCCCCTACACCCCGCGCGTCAAAAAGGTCCTCGCGCTCGCCGGCAAGGAAGCCAAGCAGCTCAACCACTCCTACGTCGGCACGGAGCACATCCTGCTCGGCTTGCTGCGCGAGGGCGAGGGCGTCGCCGCCCGCGTCCTGAAGTCGCTCGACATCGACATCGAGCGCACCCGCAACGAAATCCTCCGCGAGCTCGATCCGCAGTTCTCCGGCGGCGAGGAAGGCGCGGGTTCCGGTGACGGCCCCGCCGACAATCCCGGCAAGAGCGGCGGTGGCGGCGAGGAAGCCTCCGCCGGCGGCTCCCGGGGCGAAGAGGGCAAGAAGGAGGTCAAGACCCCCGCGCTCAAGGCCTTCGGCCGCGATCTCACCGAGCTCGCGCGCAAGGGCGAGCTCGACCCCGTCGTCGGTCGCAAAAACGAGATCACTCGCGTGATCCAGATCCTGTGCCGTCGCACGAAGAACAACCCCGTGCTCATCGGCGAGGCCGGCGTCGGCAAGACGGCCATCGTCGAGGGGCTCGCCCAGGAGATCGTCAACGGCGTCGTGCCCGAGATCCTCATGGACAAGAAGGTCATCACCCTCGACCTCGCCCTCATGGTCGCCGGCACCAAATACCGCGGCCAGTTCGAGGAGCGCATCAAGGCCGTGATGGACGAGATCAAGCGCGCCAAGAACATCATCCTCTTCATCGACGAGCTCCACACCATCGTCGGAGCCGGCGCCGCCGAGGGCGCCATGGACGCGTCCAACATCTTCAAACCCGCGCTCAGCCGCGGCGAGTTGCAGTGCATCGGCGCGACCACGCTCAACGAATACCGCAAATACATCGAGAAGGACTCCGCGCTTGATCGTCGTTTCCAGAGCGTGAAGGTCGAGCCGCCCTCCATCGAGGACACCATCATCATCCTGAAGGGCATCCGCGGGAAGTATGAGGACCACCACAAGGCGATCTTCACCGACGCCGCCCTGGAATCCGCCGCCCGTTTGTCCGACCGCTACATCACCGCGCGTTTCCTGCCCGACAAGGCCATCGACGTGATGGACGAGGCCGGCTCGCGCGCTCGCATTTCCTCCCTCAGCCGTCCGCCCGCGCTCGAGGATCTCGCCAAGGAGATCGAGACGGTCTGCGCCCAGAAGGAGGAGGCCATCGCCAAACAACATTTCGAGGAGGCCGCCAAATACCGCGACACCGAGAAACAGCTCCGCGCCCGGCTCGAGCAGGTCACCGAGGACTGGAAAAAATCTCGCGAGGAGAAACGCGTCACGATTGACGACGACATGATGATGAAGGTCGTCGCCGACTGGACCGGAATCCCGCTCTCCCGCATGGAGAAGAAGGAATCCGAGAAGCTGCTCGGCCTCGAAAAGGAGATTCAGAAGATCGTCATCGGCCAGGACGCCGCGTCCACCGCCATCGCCCGCGCCTTGCGCCGTTCACGCGCCGACCTCAAGGATCCGCGCCGCCCGATCGGCAGCTTCCTCTTCGTCGGCCCGACCGGTGTCGGCAAAACCGAGACCGCCAAGCAGGTCGCCGCGCAGATGTTCGGCAAACAGGACGCCCTCATCCAGATCGACATGTCGGAATACATGGAGAAGTTCGCCGTCTCCCGGCTGATCGGCTCCCCCCCCGGCTACGTCGGCTACGAGGAAGGCGGCCAGCTGACCGAGGCGGTGCGGCGTAAGCCCTACTCCGTCGTCCTCTTCGACGAGATCGAGAAGGCGCACCCGGACGTGCTTCAGTTGCTCCTGCAGATCCTCGAGGACGGCCGCCTGACCGACTCGCTCGGCCGGCAGATCGATTTCCGCAACACGATCATCATCATGACCTCGAACGTCGGCGCGCATCTGCTCATGCGCCAGACCTCGATGGGCTTCGCCGCCGCCGGTTCCGGCGCCTTCGGCGACCATGAGAAGATGCGCGAGAAGGTGCTCGACGAGGCCAAGAAGGTCTTCAAGCCCGAGTTCCTCAACCGCATCAGCGACATCGTGTTCTTCCGCCCGCTGGCGAAGACCGATCTATTCCGCATCGTGGACATCGAGGTGGCGAAATTCACCAAGCGTCTCGCCGAGCGGAAGATCGAGCTGACCTTCTCCGCCGAGGCCAAGGAACTGCTCATCGAAAAGGGTTACGACGAGAAGATGGGCGCCCGCCCGCTCCGCCGCGCGGTCGAGCACTACCTCGAGGACCCCTTCGCGGAGTCCCTGCTCAAGGGCGAGATCCAGGACGGACAGCACCTCAAGGTCATCCGCAAGGGCGAGGTGCTGGAGTTCACCCAGCAGGATCCGAGCGCCTCGTCGCCCAGCGCCGACACCGGCGTCAGCTCCTGAGCGGAGGCACCGATTTGTAGATCCCACGGCGCGCCCACTTGTCGGGCGCGCCGTTTTGTTTGGGGCGGGGCCGGGCGAACTGTCACGGAATGTAGCGTTGGCCGTCCCCGGCCAACATTCCTCGGGGCGGCCCCCTGCCAATCACGGACCAGGCTGGGACATATGGCAGGGCGGACCCGCCGGGCTCTCCGTCGCGGACGCATGGTGCTCGGCCCCCCAAACCGGCGCGCCCGGCGGTCACGCCCTACCTTTCCGACGCCTGCCAACTCAAAACGAAATTGGCAGCATGCACCCTGCCTCCGGCTCCGGCTTCAGGGCTGGTAGAGCCAATATTTGCGCGTGAGTTGCTGATAGACGGTGCAGCGCCTCTCCCACTCGGCCCGGAATTTTTCGACGTCCACGCGGGCGCCGTCGCGCGTGAGGGCGTCCCACCACGCGGTGCTGCCGACGTGGATGTTGAAACTGCGGCTCTCCTTCGCGCCGAGTTTGGCGAAGGGGTTGGGCGGGTCGTAACGGCAGGCCAGGCGCATGAGCTCGAAGCTCAGCTCCGTCGGGTTCCACGCGTTCCAATTCACGATATCGACGTAGAGCGAGCTGACCTTTTTGCCTTGGGCGTCTGGCAAGGTGACGACCCGGAAGGCGAGGCCGGGGATGCGGAGCGCTTCGAGATCGGCTTTCAGTTGTTCGGGCTTCTTGCCCTTGAAGCTGATCGCGCGGAACGGAAACTCCTTTCCTGCGCCGTGTTTGAATCCGCTGTATTCGCAGCCGAGCCCCGTCATCGCGTAGCCGACCACGGCGGGGAAATCGCGCACCAGCGGCGAGGTGGGCGAGAAACGCAGACCGGTTTCGGGCCAGCGCAAGGAGCGTCGCCAGCCCCGCATCGGGATCACGGTGAGTTTGCCCTTGGCGCGAACCGGCTCCGGCACGTCGAGCACCCCGGGCGCGCCGGCCGCCAGACGGGCGAGCTCGCCCATGGTGAGCCCGTGGACGTAGGGGATGCGAAAGGCGCCGACGCCGCTCATCCACTCCGCGTCGAGATGCGGACCATCCACCTTGAGGCCGCCGAGGGGGTTGGGGCGGTCGAGCACGATCACCTCCACGCCATGCGTGAAACATGAGTCCATGGCGTAGCGCATCACCACGTTGAAGGTGTAGCTGCGCACGCCGATGTCCTGGAGGTCGATGACGAGGGCATCGAGGCCTTTGAGCTGTTCGGCGGTGGGTTTGCGGTTTTTGCCGTGCAGGGAATAGACGGGCAGTCCGGTGGGGCCGTGGCGCTCGTCCTCGAAATTGACGCTGGCCTTGACCGTGCCGCTCAGGGCGTGTTCGGGCGCGAAGAGCGCCACGAGTTTCACCCCCGGGGCCTGATGAAGCACGTCGATCGTGGAGCGCCCGTTGCGATCGACGCCCGCGGCGTGGGTGAGCAGGCCGATGGTTTTGCCCTTCACCGCGGCGAAGCCGTCGGCGGCCAGCACGTCGATGCCGAGCATCACCGGCTGGCGCGCGGGCGCCGGCCGGGTGGGGGCGGAGGTGGAGGTCGTGGCGGGCACCGCGGCGGAGGGGGCGGAGGCCGGCGCACCTTCCGGGGCGCGGTTGCTGCTGCAACCAAAGAGACCGATGAAGAGAAGGCCGAAACTGAGCAGGGGACGGGGGGCGCGGAACATGGAGCCGGGGAAAAGGGGAGACGGAGATCGTGACCGGACCGACTAGGCGTCCGGCGGCGGGGGATTGCCGTGGGGAGTGACGGTGGCGGTGATGGGTTTGCGCGCGGCGCGGTGCTGGGCGGCGGGCATGATGAGCTTGCGCCACAGCAGATCGATGACCGCCCCCATCACCGTGCCCACGATGAGGCCGCCGACGACGAGGCAGTTGAAGAGATGGGTGAGGTTGTTGACTCGGAACTTGGCCGCGAGATCGGCGAGCCAGTTTCCCAATAGATGCCCCGAGTTGTCGGCGGCGGGTTCGGGGACGGTAGCGGTGTGGGCCTCATCGATTTCCGGTGGAGGCACCGGTGGCACCGCCTCCGCGGGACCCCAACCCGTTTGGGAAAGCACGACGGCGCCGACCTTGTAAGTCACCGGATAGACGAAGACCGCGGTGGCGATATTCGTCACAAACTGCAGCCCGCCCGCGACCATGAAGTTGGTCCGCAGCAGCAGGCATAGGATAAACGCGACCGGGAGTTGCACGCCGATCGCGGGCATCAGCGAGAGGATGGATCCGGCGTAAAAGGCGGGGCGGAGATCCGAGTAGCGAAAGGACCAGAGGTAGCTGCGTTTGCGGGCAAACTCGGCGAAGCGCCCGACGACGGGATAGGTGTGGAAACGCGCGCGCCGCGGCACGTAACGCAGCAACAGTTTCAACCGGCGAATGCGGGCGAAACGCAGGAGGCGTTGATGATGGTGTTCGGCGTCGGTCATCGCGAGGCGCGGCGGGGGAGGAGCGCGAGCGGTCAGCGTCCGTCAAGGCGGCGGCGAGGTCCAATCAGGAAATGAAAAAAACACCCGTATCCCGTCCGCGCCGGCCCGTGCGGCGGTGTGTCCGTGCGGAGGCGGGCGGGGCGGATGCCTTGGCCGGGGACGGCCAACGCTACAATTTGCCGGGCTCGACTCGGCCGAACGCACCGCAAGGCGGGCCGCGGCCCTGAACCGCGGTGGAGATGTAGAGTTGGCCGTCCCCGGCCAACGGTTCGGTCTCGCTGGGCGGCGTCGGACGTTGGCGCGTCGGTCGAACTTTGGCGGGGACGGCCAACGCTACGATTGGCCGGGGACGGCCAACGCTACATCGGGCGGGCGCGCCGTGTCGCCCGCGCCTACTTCTTTTTCAGGTAGAGCGCGGCGAGGTCGGGATCGGTGCGGGCGATTTCGCGCCATTTTTTGTCGCGCGCATAGACCGAGGCGAGGAGCTGACGGGCTTCGTCGAGCTCGCCGAGCAGACACGCGTAGCAGGCGAGGTTGTAGGCGACGAGCGGGGTGGGATTGTCGATCAGGCGCGCGCCGGCGGTGAGGGTTTCCTGCGCGTCGGCGATGAGGTTGAGCTCGCGCAACGCGTAGGCCCAGGTGATCCACGGGCGCTCGACCGTGGCGTCGTGGTTGACGAGTTCGCCCGAGCGCATGACGACCTCCTTCCAATCGTGTTCCGACATGGCGAGCTCGATGCGCACGGCGAGGGCGGCCGGCCCGGCGAGAAACTCGGGCGAAAGGTTGGCGAGCTCGGCATGGGCTTCGGCATGCAGCTCGAGCGCGATATAACCGGTGGCGTAAGCGAGGTGTTTTTCCGGGGCGATCACGGGATGGGCGGTCGGGGGAGCGTGGGAGCTTTTGGCCGCGGAAAGGCCGCTTGGACAGGTGAAAACCTTGGCGTGCCGCGGAAACGCCCAACGCCTTTTCCGCGCTTTCTGAAGGGCGGCCGGGACGACAAACGGGCGGTGCGCCCGACGAGCGTCGTGGTCTTCGTCAGATTAGCGCCGCGCCTTCGTGGGCGAGCAGCCAGCGTTTGCGCTCCAGACCGCCCGCATAACCGGTGAGCGAGCCGTCGGCGCCGATGACGCGATGGCACGGCACGACGATGCTGACGGCGTTGGCGCCGTTGGCCGATCCGACGGCGCGGGCCACGCTGCCGGTCTCGGCCGCGAGGCGGGCGTAGCTCCATGTAGTGCCATAGGGGATACGGGCGAGCGCGGTCCAAACCCGGCGTTGAAAGGGTGTGCCGACGGCGGGCGCGACGGGTGTCACGAAATGGCGCAGCTCCCCGGCGAAGTAGGCGGCGAGCTCTTCGCGCACCGCACGCATCCGCGACGGTTCCGGAATCACGCGCGCGTGTGGGCCAAGGAGCCGGGGCAAGGATTGTTCGTCGGCGAAGATCACCGCGGCGAGCGCGCCGGCCTCGTCGGTCGCCAGCGTGAGCTCGCCCACCGGCGTGGGCAGGGTGGAGGTAAAATAGTCGGGCATGGCGGAAGGGCGAGATGACGGGGAGGGGACGGGGAGGGAGCCGCCGCTCATAGTTGCCACAGGTGCGCGGTGGCGAGGCTGCGGTAGGGGGAGAAGGGCAACATCAGCCGGCGGGTGGCGTCGGCGTCGGGACGTGTTTCGAGCGCGAGGAGCTTTTTCAGACCGCCGGTCAGACCGGTGTCCCCGTAGGGCGTGCAGTCGGCGAATCCGAGGCCGCGCATCATGACGTAGTTGACCGTCCACGGGCCGAGGCCGCGGATTTCGCGCAGGGTGTGTTCGGCGCGGGTGGCCGAGCCGGCGGCGAGCCGCCCGAGGTCGAGCGAACCGTCGGCGACGAGCCGCGCGACGTGGAGGAGGTAGTCGGCCTTCTGCCGGGAAAACTGACGCGCGAGGAGCTGGTCGGCCGGGAGCGCGGCGATGGCGGCCGCGGTGGGCGGCGCCACGAGTCCGTCGGCGACCGGCTCGCCGGCGAGTTCGGTGAGGGCGCGGCGCAGGCGAAACGCGAAGGGGAGATTGATCTGTTGCCCCACGATGGCCCAGACGAGCGCGTCCCACGGGTCGAGGCTTCCGGGCAGGCGGAGGGTTTCGCGTCCGGCGACGAGACGAGCGAGACCGAGCCGGTGGGCGAGCCGCGCGAAGTCGGCGGGGTTTTGGGCGAATCCGAGCAGCTCGGCGACTCGGGCTGCGGCGAGTGGGCGCAGGTCCGGCGGCAGGGCGGGGGAGGCGGATAGGTTTACCCGGTCGGGTCGGGAAAAATCCAGGCGCAGCACGGTCGGCCGTGCGCCGAGGTGGGTGGCGAGGCGAAGCACGGAGCCGTCGAGTTTTTCCGAGAGGGACTGCGGGTCGCGGCCGGCGTGGGCGAGGAAGGGCGCGGTCGCGTGGCCGATGGGCAGATCGAGGCCGAAGTCGTCACGCGGGGATGCGGGCAAGGCGCGGAGCTGTCCCGGGCTCAAGCCGGAGCGTGAGCGAAAGGCTTCGTTGAAGGTGCTCAGCGAAGCGTAGCCGGCGGCGAAGGCCAGGTCGGCGAGCGGAGTGTCGGAGGCGAGCAGTTTTTCGCGCGCCCATGCGAAGCGAGCCCGCGCGATGAGCTCGGCGGGGGTGACATGGAAGTGTTGGCGAAAAAGCTCGAAGGCGCGCGTGGTGCCGTAGCCCGTGCGGCGGACGAGCGCGGCGACGTCGGGAAACGCGGCCGGCCGCGCGCGGAGTTCGCCGACCACGGTCTCGATGGTGGCGAGCACGGGGTCGGCTCCGCTTTGGTAGTCGTCGGGGTGGCACTTCAGGCAGGCGCGCAAGCCGGCGGCGCGGGCGGCCGTGCAGCTGGGAAAAAAGCGAACGTTTTCGGGCTTCGGTTTCCGGGCTCGGCAGGAGGGCAGGCAATAGATGCCGGTGGTCAGCACGCCGGTGAAAAAGCGTCCGTCGTAGGTCGGATCGCTTGCGAGCAGACGGGCATACATGCTGGCGTGGGAGAGACGCATCGGAGGCGGCAGGGTAGGGGAGCGGGCCCGGCGTCGTCCACCGGAGGCTTCCGGCGCAATTTTTTCGCTCGCCGCTCCGGCGGGGTGCGCCGGGCGGGGCGTCTGACGCGGGTGTGGTGCCGGAACGCGGACAGGGGCGTCCCGCGTGAGGTGGCGAAAACGGCACGGCCCCGACAAAAGCTTGCGCCGCGCCGGGGGGTGTGGCCTTGCGTGGGGCGTCCCACGTTTTTTCGCATGTCCGCTCCCCTCAGTCTCGTCGCCTTGCTCCACGGTCCCGACCAGCCCGGTCTCGTCGCCCGCGTGTCGGGTTGGATTTTCGAGCGCGGTGGCAACATCCTGCACGCCGATCAACATCGGGACATGGAGGCCGGGGTGTTTTTCCAACGTGTGGAGTGGATCGTGGCGGAGGGTGACGACGGGGACGCGGTCACGGCGGAGTTCGAGGTTTTCGCCAGCGGGCTCGGCATGTCGGTCAGCGTGTCGCGCAGCGACCGGCGCCCGCGCGTGGCGCTCTTCGTCTCGAAATTCGATCACTGTTTTCACGATCTCATCCTGCGCTGGAAGACGGGCGACTTCGGGGCGGATTTCGTCGCGGTGGTGTCCAATCACCCCGACCTCGCCGAGGCCGCTCGCGGTTACGGTTTGGCCTATCACCATATTCCCGTGACGGCCGCGACCAAGGCGGAGGCGGAGGCGCGTCAGCTGGCCCTCCTGCGCGAGCTGCAGGTCGATCTGGTCGTGATGGCGCGCTACATGCAGGTGCTCTCGGCCGAGTTTTTGGAGGCCAGCCCGGCGCCGGTGATCAACATCCATCACTCCTTCCTGCCCGCTTTCGCCGGCGGACGGCCCTACCATCAGGCCTACGAACGCGGGGTGAAGCTGATCGGCGCCACCGCGCACTACGCGACCGCCGTGTTGGACGACGGTCCGATCATCCAGCAGGATGTCGCCCGCGTGACGCATCGTCAGGATGTCAGCGATCTTATACGCCTGGGGCGCGACTTGGAGCGCATGGTCTTGGCGCACGCCGTCCGGGCGCATCTCGAACACCGGGTGCTGGTTTATGGCAAACGGACGGTGGTGTTTGCGTGATGGAGCCTCGTAGCTGAATAAGTTTTTATCCCGTAGGGAATTAAAACAAAGAAAATCGCGGCTTTACGGCGGCGGCGTCGGGTGTTTGGGTGAGCGTCCCAAATTTATCTCCCGCATGGCCGCTTCCGCCCCACAGTCTCCCGCTGGCGACGACCGCAATCTGGTCACCATCGACGAAAACTACCTCGCTCCAACCTTCGAGGATCGCTTGGCGATTTTTTGGGAGAAGCACGCGCGCACGGTCGTCGCGGTGATCGTGATCGTCGTGGCCGCCTTGGTGGCGCGTTGGCTTTTCGGGTTCTTCGCCGAGCGTCGCGAGATGGCGATCCGCGCCGAATATGCCGAGGCGAGCACGCCCGAGCAGTTGCAGGCTTTTGCCGCCGCCCATCCGCAGGCGCCCCTTTCCGGTGCGGCTCACCTTCGTCTGGCTGATCAAGCCTACGAGGCGGGCAATTTCTCCGCGGCCCGCGATGCTTATCAGGCGGCGTCGGCCTTGCTGGCCGGACAGCCTCTCGGCGCGCGCGCTCGCCTCGGTGCCGCCATCGCCCCTCTCCAGTCGGGCGACACTGCCGCGGGCAAGACCGCTCTGGAGGCCTTGGCCAACGACACCGCGTTCGCGACCACCCTCCGCGCCGAGGCGGCCTATCACCTCGCGGTGTTGGCGCGCGATTCCGGCGACACCGCCGAGGCGACGCGCTGGACGACCTTGGTCCTTTCCGTGGATCCCGAGGGCATCTGGTCGCAGCGCGCCATGCAGCTCCGATCCGCCCTCCCGCCCGCTCCCGAGGTCTCCGTTTCCGGCTCCGCGACCGGCTCTCCGGATGCCGAGGGCGCAAGCGCCGGCGCCGCGTCGCCGGCTCCCGCCGCCGAAGAGGCCGCCGTCTCTTTCCCCGCTGTGAAGTAAGGTCTGTTTTTCGCACCACCTGAAAACCTTTCCCTCCATTTTTCCCTTTCCTCCATTGGTTCTGGGGGACACCCGACGAGCCCGCCGGCGCCCCAAACGGCGGGTTTCGTTTTGTCCGGATGGGAAAAGGTGGATGTGCGGCGAAAAATAACCCGTGCGCAGCGTTGACTCGTCGGCGGTCCCCCGCCTCGCTGCCCGTCCGCATCGTGGTTTTCGGGGTGTAGCTTAGTCTGGTAGAGCGCCTGGTTTGGGACCAGGAGGTCGTAGGTTCGAATCCTATCGCCCCGACCACCTTGCCGCGGCCTCGGAGGGTTTTACTTATTCCTCCCGGTGGTCCAGTCTCGGCTTGAACGCCTCTCCCATGGGGCCTAGCCACAACCTCGTAATTTTTCCAAAATGGACCCGATTTCGCGCGAATCCTCCCCCAGCTACCTGCCCATCGCAGGTCTCATTGCCGGTATCGTCGGCTTGATTCTCGGGGCCATCGCCCTCGTCAACTCATCCAAGGCCAACAGCGCCGCCGCCGCCGCCGCGGAGCAGGCCGCGTCTCAGGCGTCCCGCATTGATGGCATCGAGGCGACGGCCACGAGCGCCAGCTCGGCCGCGACCAACGCCAGTGCAGCCGCCAATCGTGCGGTGAGCGGCGTTGAAAGTCTAAAAACCTCCACGCAGGAGGGTTTTAACATGGTGGCCGCCGAGTTCGGGAAGACCAACGGAGAACTCGCCAAGCTTCAACAATCGGCCACCCGTTCCGGCCGCCCCGCTGGCACCGCGTCGGCAGCCCCGGCAGGAGCGTCCGCCGCCGAGCCCGCCGTCGCCGGCCCCGGCGAGTATTTGGTGAAGGCCGGTGACACCGGCTACAAGATCGCCACCGCCAACGGCGTCTCGGTGGCCGATCTCCAGGCCGTCAACCCCGGCGTCAGCTGGACCGCGCTGAAGGTCGGCCAGAAGCTCAAGCTCCCCAAGAAGTGAGCTCCGGTTTTTAGCGTGTCGCGCGACTTTTGATCCTTTGGCCTCCCGCTCTCAACGGCGGGAGGTTTTTTTTGTCCATGTCTTCCGATTCCGCTTCCGATCCCAACGCCGTTTCCTCCTCGGTGCCCACCGCCCCATGCACCTCCACGGTCCCTGCGCCCGCCGCCGCCGTGCCGCTGGCGGCTCCCATGCGTTGGGAGCGGGGCGAGCCGCGATTGCTCAATCGCACCCGTATTCTCGACTTGAACAGCGTGCCTTTTCATCATCCCGGCCGAGGCGCGAGGCGCGAATTTGTCATCGTGGACGCGCCCGACTGGGTGAACGTCCTCGCGCACACCACCGACGACCGGCTGGTGCTGGTGAATCAATTCCGCTACGGCATCAACGCCTTCTCCTGGGAAATACCCGGCGGCGTGATCGAAGCGGGCGAGGACCCCGTGGTGGCGGGCCAGCGCGAGCTGCTGGAGGAGACGGGCTATGCCGGCACCTCCGCCCGTTTGTTGGCCAGTGTGCATCCGAATCCGGCCTTCATGAGCAATCGCTGCCATCTCGTGTTGGTCGAGGGCTGCCGGCTCGTCGCTCCGCCCGCCTGGGATCCGGATGAGGAGATCGAGACCGCGGCGCCGCCGGTGGAGGAGGTTTACGCCCGCGCTCGAGCGGGGGGCATCACGCACAGTCTGGTGCTGGACGCCCTGCTCTTTTTCGAGCCGATCTGGCGCGCCGGGCGGATGGGGTGAATGCCCTGTGCCCGGTTCGAGTCGGCCGTTTGACTTGCCCGCCGCATCGGCATTTCCTCCGGTCTTTGTTTCCATGTCGTTTCCCGCGCCCGCCTTCGCCAATTCCCCCGAACTCCTTTCCAGCGAAGCCGACACGCGCCTGCCCGAGGCGCTCGAGCGTGAGATTCGCCGGATCTATGAGCGCAGCCCTCTCTACGCCCGACGGTTCCCGCTTCATTCGGAACCGCTGCACTGGGCCTGTTACCGGGAGATCCCCGCGCTTTCGAAAAAGGAAATCGTCACCCATGGGCACGAGGCGTTTTTCGAGGACTACCGGGTCATTCAAAAGGGGCTCGACGAGAAGCGCTACGAATACGAGTCCACCTCCGGCACCACGCAGGGGCCGATGACCGTTATCATGGAGGATGGTTGGTGGAACGCGCAGCTCGCCCGCGCCTATCGCGCCCACCCCCTGCTCGCGCCCTACGCCGACCGCCCGCACCGCAAGTGCATCCTCGCGCCCGTCGGCTGTTCCTCGAACCTTTGCCCCTACGAGGACCACCCCTTTCCGCATCGTTACTTCGACGGCACGGTCTATCTGAACCTCACCAGCGATCCCTTCGTCTTTCCCGAGACCGAGTGGGATCGCATCGTCACCGAGCTCCAGGCGGTCAAACCCGAGGTTCTGGAGGGCGAGCCGATCTACCTTTCCCTGCTCGCCCGCGCCGCGCAGCGCCGCCGCGTATCCATCCCGTCGATACGAACGATCATCCTGACCTACGGCAAGGCGAGCCTGGTCCACTCGCGCCGGATCGCGGAGGTGTTTCCGGCGTCGCAGGTGGATCTCTACGGCTCGACCGAGGCCGGCTACATCTTCATCGGCGAGGCATTCAAGGACGACTCGCGCGTGATCGACGCCAACGCCTTCGTCGAGCTCGTGCCCTACCGCGGTCTCGACGACGTGTTCCAGCTCCACGTCACCACGCGTGACCGCGAGGCGATGCCGCTGCTGCGTTACCACACCGGCGACGTGGTGCGTCGTCTTCCGGGCGGCGGCTACCGCGTGCTGGGGCGCGAGGGCGGTCTGCATTTCCGCGCCGACGGTTCGCTCGTTTCGCCGACCGAGATCGACGCCGTGATCCCCCCGGACTTTCGCTGCTGGCACTATTGCCTCACCCAGACCGGCGAGACGCGGTGGAATTTCGACTACGTCGCGGAGGAGGCCGCGCCGGCGGGGCTCGAGGCCGCCATCGCCGGGGTGTTGGGCGACGGAGCCCGGGTCGCGGCCTTCCGCAAGCGGCTCATCGCGCCCGCCGCCAGCGGCAAGTTCGCCCTGCTCAAGCCGCTCGCCCGCTAGTCGCTTTTTGGCGGCTCCTGCCCCTCCGGCTCGTCATTTGCCGCACTGAGCGAGGCGCGAAGGCCCGCTTATATGCGGCGCCGCATGCAAGGGTCTTATACGGCCAACCTTTACATCTCGGGGCGCGGCTTGTTAGGTCCCCGCCCGACCACGCACCTCCGCGCGTTTATCGACGCCCAGCGACCATCCCACCTTTGACCACACCGCGATGAGCATCCTCGCCAACCTCTTCCGTTCCTCCATCGGCCGGAAATTTCTGATGGCCGTCTCCGGCTTGATCCTGACCGGCTTCGCCTTCGGTCACTTGGTGGGCAACCTCCAGATCTTCGGGCATCCCGACCAGATCAAC
Source organism: uncultured Akkermansia sp. (assembly GCA_966252115.1). Lineage (GTDB taxonomy): Bacteria > Verrucomicrobiota > Verrucomicrobiia > Opitutales > Opitutaceae > IMCC26134_A. The sequence goes on along the minus strand of CBINNW010000003.1, from coordinate 59,858 downwards.
GGTTACGCCCATTTCCTCCAGGCGCTCGGGCCGGCGCTCTGGATCGTGCGGCTGGTGTTGCTCGGTGCGGCGGTCATCCACGTCTGGGCCGCCATCGCCCTCGCGCTCGAGAGCAAGGCCGCCCGCGGTTCCCAAAAATACGGCGTCCATCAGTGGCTCGAGGCCACCGTCGCCTCCCGCTACATGCGGGTGACCGGTCTCGTGGTCCTGGCCTTCATCATCTACCACCTTCTCCACTTCACCATCGGCGTGGCCCAGGCTTCGACCTTCAAGGGGGCCTTGCCCGAGTGGACGCTCACCCACGACGTGCGCGAGTTTGGCATCCCGCTCGCTGAAAAAGACCACGCCGTCCACGACGTTTACAGCATGGTGTTCCTCGGCTTCGCCAGCCCGCTCGTCTCCCTCTTCTACATCATCGCCACCGGCCTGCTCGCGATGCACCTCTGGCACGGCGTCGAGTCGATGTTTCAAACCATCGGTTGGCGCAACGGCACTTGGGCCTGCTGCCTGCGCAAGGCCGTCGGAGCCCTCGCCCTGATCTACTTCCTCGGCAACCTCGCAATCCCCGGCGCGATCCTGACCGGCATCGTCAAACCTCATGCCGACACGACCGCGGCCGAGGTGCTCGCCACCCGCTGATCCGCCCCCATCCGCCGACCGACCTTCGAGACCTCGTCCACCGACCTTACCGCCATGGCCACTCTCAATTCCAACGTTCCCCCCGGCCCGCTCGCCGACAAATGGCGCAGCTACAAGGCCAACGCCAAGTTGGTAAATCCCGCCAACAAACGTAAATACGAGATCGTCATCGTCGGTGCGGGCCTCGCCGGCGCCTCCGCCGCCGCCACGCTCTCCGAGCTCGGCTACCGGGTGAAGTGCATCGTCTTCCACGACTCTCCCCGCCGCGCCCACTCCATCGCCGCGCAGGGCGGCATCAACGCCGCCAAGAACTACCAGAACGACGGCGACAGCGTGTATCGACTTTTCTACGACACGATCAAGGGCGGCGACTACCGCGCCCGCGAGGCCAACGTTCACCGCCTCGCCGAGGTGTCGGTCAACATCATCGACCAGTGCGTCGCGCAGGGCGTGCCTTTCGCCCGCGAATACGGCGGCCTGCTCGCCAATCGCTCCTTCGGCGGCGCGCAAGTTTCCCGCACCTTCTACGCCCGAGGCCAGACCGGCCAGCAGCTCCTCCTCGGCGCCTACTCGGCGCTCTCCAAACAGGTCGGCGCCGGCGCGGTCGAGCTTGTCACCCAGCACGAGATGGTGGACCTCGTCCTCGTGGACGGTCAGGCGCGTGGCGTCATCACCCGCGACCTCGTGACCGGCAAGTTCCACCGCCACTCCGGCGAGGCGGTCATCCTCGCGACCGGCGGCTACGGCAACGTCTTCAACCTCTCGACCTACGCCCGCCAGTCCAACGCCACCGCCATCTGGCGCGCCTACAAGCGCGGCGCCTGTTTCGCCAACCCCTGCTACACCCAGATCCACCCGACCTGCATCCCGGTCTCCGGCGACTACCAGTCGAAGTTGACCCTCATGTCCGAGTCGCTCCGCAACGACGGACGCATCTGGGTGCCCAAGAAAGCCGAGGACTGCAAAAAGGACCCCAACTCCATCCCCGAGCAGGATCGCGACTACTACCTCGAGCGCATCTACCCGAGCTTCGGCAACCTCGCCCCGCGCGACGTTTCCTCCCGCGCCGCCATGCGCATGTGCGACGAAGGCCGCGGCGTCGGCGAGACCGGCCTCGGCGTTTACCTCGACTATTCCGAGGCCATCCAGCGCTACGGCAAACAGGCCGCCGCCCGCGCCAACCTGCCAAACCCCTCCGCCGACAAGATCCGCGAGCTCGGCGAAGCCGCGGTCAAGGAGCGCTACGGCAACCTCTTCGACATCTACCACGAGATCACCAACGAGAGCGCCTACAAGACGCCCATGCGCATCTACCCCGCCGTCCACTACACCATGGGCGGCCTCTGGGTGGACTATAACCTGATGTCCAACGTCCCCGGCCTCTTCGTGCTGGGCGAGGCCAACTTCTCCGACCACGGCGCCAACCGCCTCGGCGCCTCCGCCCTCATGCAGGGCCTCTCCGACGGCTACTTCGTCATCCCCTACACGATCAGTAACTACCTCGCCGGCGTGAAACCCAACTCCCGCCCCTCCACCGACGCGCCCGAGTTCAAGGCCGCCGAGGAAAACGCGTCCGGCGTGGTCAAGCGCCTGCTCGCCGCCAAGGGCAAGGAGCCGGTCAACTACTACCACCGCAAGCTGGGCCAGATCATGTGGAAACGCTGCGGCATGGCCCGCACCAAGGAAGGCCTCGCCGAGGGCATCCGGGAAATCCAAGCCCTGCGCGAGGAGTTCTGGGCCAACGTCAACGTGCCCGGCTCCGGCGACAACATGAACCAGGCCCTTGAACGCGCCAACCGCCTGGCCGACTTTATCGAGCTCGGCGAACTCATGTGCCGCGACGCGCTCACCCGCGAGGAGAGCTGCGGCGGACACTTCCGCGAGGAATACCAACACCCCGACGGCGAGTGTCTGCGCGACGACACCAACTTCGCCCACGTCGCCGCTTGGGAATTCCAAGGCGAGGGCAAGGAACCCCTCCGCAACGTCGAACCGCTCAACTACGAATTCGTGAAGATGTCGGTCCGTTCCTATAAGTGATGATCTAAAAGTAGCGAGTAGCGGGTAGTGAGTAGCGAGCATTCGCCGATCACCACCGCAGCCGCTCGCCGCCCATTCCGACCTACTCGCTACCCGCTACTCACTACCCGCTACTTCTCGCACCCGCCATGGTCGCCTCCGCCTCCTCCAAAAACATCTCCGTCACGATCCGCGTCTGGCGTCAGGCCGGGCCGTCGCAGCCCGGTCGCTTCGTCGATTATCAGGCCAAGGACTGCAATCCGAACATGTCCTTCCTCGAGATGCTCGACGTCGTGAACGACGGCCTCGAGCGCCAGGGCGAGGATCCCATCGCCTTCGCCCACGACTGCCGCGAGGGCATCTGCGGCACCTGCTCGCTGGTCATCAACGGCAAACCCCACGGTCCGCATCGCGGCATCGCGAGCTGCCAGACCTACATGCGCAGCTTCAACGACGGCGATGTCATCGTGGTCGAGCCCTTCCGCGCCAAGCCCTTCCCGGTCATCAAGGACCTCATCACCGACCGCGCCGCCTTCGACAAAATCCAGCAGGCCGGCGGCTTCATCAGCATCCGCACCGGTGCCGCCCAGGACGCCAACGCGATCCCGGTGCCGAAGGAAAACGCCGACCTCGCCATGGACGCGGCCCAGTGTATCGGCTGTGGCGCCTGCGTGGCCGCCTGCAAAAACGCGTCCGCCATGCTCTTCGTCTCGGCCAAGGTCTCGCAGCTCGGCCTGCTCCCGCAGGGCCAGCCGGAACGCGACACCCGCGTGCTCAACATGGTCGCGAAGATGGACGAGCTCGGTTTCGGCAACTGCACCAACCAATACGAGTGCAGCGCAGCCTGTCCGAAGCTGATCTCGCACGATTTCATCGCGCGCATGAACCGCGACTACATCGGCGCCACCTTCCGCGCCGCCTTCCGCCCCAAGCCCGCCGCCAGCGGCGGCGGCGCGGCCTGAGCGGCAAGCGGCGGGGCGGCCTGCTTGGGTGCTTTCGCGCACCACAATCTATGGTGTCGGGCATCTCTGCCACCCTTGGGCGGATTGAGGTGCGACAGGAAGCGGTGTCAGTCCACCGGGAGCGCCGGCATCGCTTCTCGTTATCCCCGGGCGGGTTGTCACTTGCCGAGAGGTTCCAACTCGGACTGTCCGCGTTTACTCGGTTATCCCCTCAACGCCACGTTCTGGGCGCGATCACGTCTCGCTTTCCTGCAACGGCGGCCGCCGTGCTTCCGGGCCGCGTGCCGGGAGATTTCCACGGCACGCGGGGTCCCTTTCGGCTACCAGTTGAAGCTCTGTTTGGTGGCCTGGTAGCCGGCTTCGTCGAGATTCGTGAAATCGACGCGGCGATAGGACATGACGCGAGGCGTGCCGGGCGGATAGCGCCCATCAAGGAAGAGGTCGTTAAAGCCCCAGAGACGGTTGGGGGGGCCGTAGAAATCTGTGTTCCAAGGTTCGGTGGCCACTCGGCTTTCGAAGAGAGATACCAAGGAGCCCCGGATAAAGACGTTACGACCACCTCCCCATTTCTCCAGAAAGCGCGGGAAGTTATGCACGCCGCCGGAACTGTCGCCGAGAGAGCCGGTGCCGTCGCGGTTGGATGTCGGATTGGTCGGGCTGAGGCCCATGAGTAGGGCGGCGGCGATCTCGATGTTGCCGGTGGTCGCGTCGGGATTTCTGGTTAGCGAGGTGGCCAAGTTGAAGTCCTTCGAAAGAATCGTGATGGCGTCGGCGGCGAGAGCGGCGGGCACTTCCCCCGACTCCGGGACATGCGCGCTATGGGTCGCATCGTCTTGGCTGACGTTGCCGTCGGCGTTGTAGTCTCCTTGGACATACATCGGGGCGTTCGTCGCGATCGTAAGACCTTCGTTGGCGGTGCCGTAGGAGGGGACTTTGCCCTTGCCGTTGATTATTCGCACCGCCGCGGCGTTGGCGGCGGTGGCCAAGGCCCCGGAGCCATATTCGGTGGCTCCCGTCGCGGTATTGGTGGTGGGGCCTCCCGCGATCTCAATATAAACGATGCCCGTCCAATCCGAGGCGCTCAAGTTGGAGATGGCGTCGTTGGTGGAGGGGTTGACTGTGCTTCCCGTGCTCAGTTTGGTTGTCACGGAGGGGCCGGCCATCTCGGCCACCGCTTTGCGCAAGGCGTCCATGTTGATGTTTACAAGATCGACGCCTTTGTTGCGGCGATTATCATAGATGCCTCCATTATCGGAGGCGAGCGTGACGGAGGAGAATGAGGATGCGCTCGCCTCCCCCGTGCTTGGGCTGCCGTAAGTTGTGCTGGGGGAGGGGGGCGATGACGTGTAGATGGTGTTGTTGCTTACGGTTGTCGTGGAGGAACTCCCGTTTGTTGAGGACCCCGCCGTGTCAGAATAGCCCGAAGCGTAAATGGTCCGCGTGACTGGGGTGGATGCTGGAGTCCTAACATCCTCAACTTTCGTGGTGACTGGGTATTTGTTTTTGTTGGATCCGGAGGTCAGTTTTGACCCAACAGTTACCGTGGTCTTGCGTTGAGTGGTCGTAACGGTGCTCGTATAGGTTTGGGTCGCTTTGTAGCGCCCGTAAGTCAGGATCGGGTTGTTGGCCGGAAGGGTTAACGATTTGTTTTTGGTGGGGTCTTGTTTGTTTCGACTGGATACGGTTATGGAGTAGTTATTGGTTCCGTCCACTGATGTTGCCGGCATCACCTTGATGTAGATGCCTGCATCATTCGCATATTTTTGAGCCTCGATCTCCATCCTGGTGACATAATCGGCCGCCGTTGTGTCGGTCGGGTAGTTGCTAGGCTCGATGATGAGCCGGGCCGAGTTGCTCGGCGTTTTGTTCGGATCTTTGGCCGCCACACTGGGATTATAGGGGTTTGCCTCCCGGTATTCGCCGATGGCCACGGGCTTGTAGTCGGTTACGCCATGGGCGGCCGTGAGCAGGTTGCCGTTCCAGCGTTGCGAGGCAAACGAGCGAAAATCACTGGAAACCGTGGTGCCGCCCATGCGGCTATCCATCCAGACGTTGTTGATCTTTATTCCCAACAGATCGCCAGACTTGGTGTTGAATTTCACTTCGTTCCCGAATGTCGAAAGCGGTTCACTGTTATTGCTGCCTTGCACCCCATACTTCCAGTCGCGGTAGAAGTGCCCCGAGGCGGTGACCGGGCCGTTGAATTCCAAGTCGCCTTTTGATGCCAGATACAGGTCTCCGTTGGCGTGGACCGGGCCGTAGATTTCCATCTTAGGACCGGGTGCCAATTCCAGGTCCATGTTGTAGAAGATCGCATGGGCGAAGAGGGGGGCGCCTCGCACGGAGATGCTTTGGGTGGCGTAGGAGGTGATAGGGGTGCCGGTGCTGCCCCGCACGGTGGCTTTGGCGACCACGGCGACATCGCGGCGCCAGACCCATTTGCCCTTGAGCGGGTCGTTTGCGTTGTTGGGGTTGGCCGGATCGACGTAATAATAGCCCGCGCCGCCTGTGGCCTTGGTTTGGACGGTGCCGCCCACCAGCTCGAAGTCGCCCGATTGGGTGCTGACATTGCTATTTGCCCAGAACGACGCGGGGGGCGTGACAAGCGCGTCCGAGCCATCGGGATCAAGATTCGCAAAGCCGCGCGTTTCGTATTTTTCCCGGATCTGGGAAAAGCCGTATTCTGCCAAGGCCTCGGCGGCGTTCCTCGACTCGAGCAACAGCGCGGTGCGGACGGTGAGGCGCCGCTCATTGATGGCCCATTTGAGAATACTGCCGATCAGGATCAGGGCGACGGCGCTGAGGATGAGGACCGCGATCAGCGCGGAGCCGCGACTGGCGGTGGGCAATGCCCGGGAGGTTCGAGAGTGCATGTGGGACGAGCGGGAGCTGAAACGGGGATGGGAGACGGGCGGGAGCGTTTAGGGGCGATGTAATCAGCCGCGGGGGGACACCGTGAAGTTGTAGGTGTTGGTGGCTATGCGGGAGCCGGCACCGGTGCCCTGCACGATTTCACCTTTCACCATTACGCTGCGGCCGTAGAAGTTGTGAAAAAGTTTCCCGTCCGAGAGTCCTTGGGACAGCTCGATGACCTGGGGCCAGGATTCAAGGGTGGAGGTGGCCGGGATGAGCTCGATGGCGGTGAGTGCGCTGCTCGGGGAAAACGTTCGTTCAAAACGACGGACCGGGCCGCGGCTGGTGGGGTCGTTGGGATTCTCCGGAGACCGATAGTAGCCGACGATCCGCTGAATCTTTTTATCATCGTCGGGATCCACGAAGGCCAGGACCAACATGTCGCCCGATTGGCCGTCATCCACCTGGCGGGAGACACCGGAGGTGGTGGTGGCGCCGGTCGTGGGATTGGTGACCGTGGCAACGTTGCCCCGTGTATAAAAATCGGGGAAGATCAGCGCGTAGTTGGCGTAGGTGGCGTTTTCGCTGAGCTCGCTGGTGAACTTTCGGATGTGACGGTTGATCGTCAGCTTCTTTTCCTCGTAGTAGTAAATTCTGAGGGCTTGGATGAAAACGGCCAAAATGCCCGCCATCACCATGGTGCTGATCGTCAGGCCGATAAGCAGCTCCGTTAAGGTGAAGCCGCGAAATCGCCGGCGTGGGACGGACGAGCGAAGGGTCGGCGAGAGTGCGAAACCGGGAAGGAGAATGAGCGCGCGCATAGCTGTAGATGGTCCGGAAGACGGATTTCTTCAGAAGGTGGGGACGGCGGACCGAATGGTGCGGATGTTTCCGACGACATTCCGGGCGTCGGGGCTGCCATTGGTTCGCCAGGAGTAAAGAATCGTGATGCCGCGAACTTGGGTGGCATCGACTGCGGGGTTGCTGAGGTCCTTTATCCAAATCCAGAGGCGGAGCCGGAGATCGTCGTTGGGGTTGTCGGGGGTGCTGTTGATGTCGAATGTCTTGATGTTTTCCACCACCCCCGTGGGCGTGGTGCCGGACAGCATGGCGGACGGCGCCGGGATGGTCGTCGCGGTGGAGATGACCAAGGCGTCCTTCGCGTTTTCGACCGTGCCGTCCGACGCGATCACGCGGGTGACGCTCCGGGTCAGCAGGGTGGCTGGGCTTCCCACGACCGACCCCGGGACCACGGTTCCGCTGCTGGTCGTGTAGGGCAAATCGGCGAACTCCATGTTCTTGATCTGCTCGATGTAGCCCTGCATCACGGTGTTGGCCGAGCTCTGGTAAATGCTGCCCTCCGTGAGTTTACGCGATTGGATGAGCGCGGCGAGCATCCCGCCCGCGAGCATCGTCAGGACTCCGACCGCAACCATCACCTCCACCAATGTCAGGCCGGAGCGCCGGCGCCCGGAGCCGGAGAATGTTTTTGGGCCGCACACCCTTTCGCGATGCAGTGATTTCACCTCTCCAACTTACCGGAAATCGTTTCAGGTAGGAAGGGACCTATTTCGGTGCGTTGGGCCCTAGGTGGATAGGGCTGTTTGGCTCCATCGGGTTTCGCCGAAGTCTCTTGGCTCCCTTCGGGTGTCAGCCGCGCTGTTCTTGCGCGTAGAGGGCGGCGGCGTGGGCGCGGCTGGTGACCTGAAGCTTTTCAAACACCGTGCTCAGGTAGTTTTTCACCGTCTTTTCCGAAAGGCCGAGGGCGTGGGCGGCTTCCTTGTTGGTTTTGCCGGAAGCGATGAGCGCCAGGACCTTCGTCTCCTGCGCCGACAGTTTTTCCAGGACCGACCGCTGGGCGGGCGTGCGCACCAGCGCGAATACCCGAGATGTCACCGCGTGGTCCAGCGCGGAGCCGCCGGCGGCTACGGTGCGGATGGCCCGGATGAGCGCGGGGGCGTCGATCTCCTTTAGCAAATACCCGTGCGCGCCGGCGCGAATGGCCTCGTCCACCGTGTGGCCGTCCGAGGACGAGGTGAGGAAAATCACCCGCGTGTCCGGCGCATGGGTCTGGAGGTAGCGGCAGAGGTCGAGGCCGCTGGAATCGGGCAGGCGGATGTCGAGCAGCACCACCTCGGCCGCGTGGGTGGCCAACAACTCGCGCGCGGCGCGGGCGGAACCGGCCTCGCCGACGATTTCGAAGCCGGGCTGACTCTCCAGAAGCGTCCGAAGGCCGAGGCGCACCAGTTCGCTGTCGTCCACCAAGGCCAGACGCACGGGGGGGGCGGGGGATGTGCCGGCTTGGGTTGCGGGTTCGGAGTCCACGATGGGAGCGAAATGACAGGTCTGTTTGTCCGGGGAAGCCTAGATGATCCCCGGCGCGGCGTTCGCCGAATTTTTTTCCGCCGGAGCCGTGCCGGCGGGACAGGGAAGCGTCAGCCCGATCCGCGTGCCCCGGCCGGGTGCGGCGTCGATTTCCAGCTGGGCCCGGAGCGCCCGGGCGCGAGCGGCCAAGTTGTCCAATCCATGCCCCCGCGTCACCGCGCTTGGGTCGAAACCCCGGCCGTCGTCTCGAATCGTCAGGTGCGGTCGCCCGTCGGGGAGCGGCGCGAAGCCGATCTCCACGCCGCGGGCGGCGCCATGCCGGAAGGCGTTGCTGACCGCCTCCCGGATGATCTGGAGCAGCTCGGTGCGGATGGGATCGGCAAAAACGGGCAACTCGGGCGCGAGTCGCACCCGACAGTCGGCGGCGCGTTCGCCCGCGAGGTGCTCGAGGATGGACGCCACGGCGTCGGGGAAATTTTGGCTGTCGAGGGCGTCGGGCGTGAGCTCGCCGATCGTGTCCCTCGCCTGGCGGATGGCGGCGTTGAGCGTGTTTTTCGCCCGCTCGATGAGCCGCGCGGCGTCGGCGGCGGGGGCGCCGTTGCCGCTCGGGGCCTCGAGTTTTTGCCTGGCCGTTTCGAGCACGAGGCCGGTGGCGTAGAGCATCTGCACGAGGCCGTCGTGCAGATCGCGGCCGAGGCGCACCTTGTCCTGGAGCGCGCGGTTGGCGAGGAGTTGCTGGAGGGTGAGGTTCTCCTCGCTGCGGTGGCGGGCCTCGCGTTCCTGGTCGAGCTCGACCCGCTGGGCGGCGGTGGCGCGGGCGAGGGTTTCCAGTCCCCTCATTTCGGTGCGGGCGGCGACCGGATCGGGCGAGTCGGAGGCCGGCGTCGGTCGGGCGGGGGTGATGGCGAGCAGCAGCGTGCAACCGAAGGCGAGCCCGGCGAAAAGCACCAATCCCCGCTGGGTGTCGCGGTGTCGCTCGCGGAGAAGTTTCAACTGTTCGGCCGGCGGCGGCGCGGACTCCGCCGGCGCGGCCAGCAGGCGTTCGAGGACGGCCTGGCGGCGGTGTTCGCGCAGCAACATCGTGCCGGTGGCGACGGTGAGCGCGCCGAGGGCGAGGATAAAAACGGCGAGGCGGAGTAGGTTGCCCATGCGCGGCGCGGGGTGGTGCGGCGGACAGCCTCGGGCAGGCGGGGGCGCCGCTCAAGCCCGCGTGGACCCGCGGCGTCAAAACCTTCGACAAGCGGGCCGCGCGGGTTTTCGTTCGCCGGTCCATCGTATGAAAACCTTCTACATCACGACCGCGATCGACTACGTGAACGGTTCGCCGCACCTGGGCCATGCCTATGAAAAGGTGCTGACGGACGTCATTGCCCGATTCCGGCGCATGATGGGCGATCGGGTGTATTTCCTCACCGGCGTGGACGAACACGGGCAGAAGGTGCAGCAGAGCGCGAAAAAACGCGGCATCCCGCCGCAGCGTTTTTGCGACGAGGTGAGCGAGGAGTTTCGCGCCATGTGCGCCAAGCTCCACATCTCCAACGACGATTTTATCCGCACCACCGAGCCGCGGCACAAGGTCGTCGTCGCGCGCCTGCTCCAGCAGCTCTTCGACCAGGGCGAGATCTACCGCGCCGAATACAAGGGCTTCTACTCGACCCGGCAGGAGCAGTTTTTGCAGGAAAAGGACCGTAATCCCGACGGTTCCTGGCCGGAGATTTTCGGCGAGGTCACCGAGATCACCGAGGCGAACTATTTCTTCAAACTCGCGAAGTATCAGGACTGGTTGATCCAGTTTCTGAAGGAGAACGACAGCTTCATTTTCCCGCGTTATCGCCAGAAGCAGGTCCTCGAGTTTCTCGCCGAGCCGCTCAACGACCTCTGCATCTCGCGCCCGAAGGAGCGTCTTGAGTGGGGCATCCCGCTGCCCTTCGATCCGGAGTTCGTGACCTACGTGTGGTTCGACGCGTTGGTGAACTACTTCTCCGCCGTCGAGGGCAAGGAGGGCGTGTGGCCGGCCGACTTCCACGTCATCGGCAAGGACATCCTCGTGCCCCCGCACGCGGTGTATTGGCCGATCATGCTCAAGGCCTGCGGCCTGCCGACCCCGAAGAGCATCCTGGCCCACGGCTGGTGGTCGATCAACGGAGCGAAGATGTCAAAAAGCACGGGCAACTTCGTCGAGCCCATCGCCTTCGCCGACCAATACGGGGTGGACGCGCTTCGCTACTTCCTCATCCGCGAGATGAGCGTCGGCCAGGACAGCGACTTTTCGCTCAACCAGTTCCTCGCCCGCTACAACAGCGAGTTGGCCAACAACCTCGGCAATCTCGTCAACCGCACGCTCAACATGACCAACCGTTTCGCGGGCGGCGTGGTGCCGGCCGGCGCGAGCGACGCGGAGATCGCCGCCGACGCCGCCCTCGCGCCGGAGCGGGAGCTGCGCGCGCTCTGGGAAAAGACCCGCGAGGAGTTCGTCACGCTCTGCGAGGGGTTTCAGTTCCACGTCGCTCTGGAGCGCGCCTTCGCTTTCGTCACCGCGACCAACCGCTACGTCGAGCAACGCGCCCCGTGGAAGCTCGGCAAGTCGGCCGAGCCGGCCGACCAGGCCCTGCTGCGCACCTCGCTCGCGACCATGGCCGAGGCCCTCCGACTGGGCGCGAGCCTGCTGCCCGCGGTCATGCCGACCACGGCGGACAAGGTGTATTGGGTCCTCGGATACACGCCGGAGGGCGCCTGGCGCGACCGGCTCGTCTGGGGCGCGGGCCTGAGCGGCGCCAGGGTCGCCGAGACGGCGATCCTGTTCCCCCGGCCGCAGGCGGCCCCCGAGGCGGGCGCCGCCAAGGGCTAGTGTGGTGATCGCCAAGTGACAGGACGGAATCCCTGCGCCGAAAGGTCCGGGGAGCGCACCCGTCCCGGGTGCTCCGGCGGGCGTCTCGCCCGCCGCTTCGGAGGTGAGGGCGGGACGCCCTCACCGGCACGCGGGACGCGTGCGCTCCCCGGACCGGAGCCGGGCGCGGCTGAATTCCCGACGGTCCGGACCCTCGGGGGGCGGTCGCCCGACGCGCCCCCTCAGTTTCTGCGCGCGAGCATGGTCTCGGCGAGCGCGAGGAGGAAGGCCGGATCGCCGGGTAGCGAACGCAGCGCGGCCACCGCGAGATCGGTTTCGCGGGCGGCCACGGCGCGGGCCGTATCGAGACCGTGGATACTCACGTAGGTCGCCTTGCCCGCCCGGGCGTCCTTGCCGGCGGTCTTGCCCAGCGCGGCGGTGTCGGCCGTCGCGTCGAGCACGTCGTCCACGATTTGAAAGGCCAGCCCGAGGTGGCGACCGGCGGCGCGGAGCAGGCCGATCGCGTCCGGCGCCAGGCCTCCGGCGAGCCCGCCGCAGACCAGCGAGGCCTCGAGCATCGCGGCGGTTTTGTTGAGATGGATAAACTCCAGCTCCGCGGCGGAGGCTGTCCGCCCGGCGGCCGCGCCGCGCTCGGCGAGCAGGTCCTGCATCTGCCCGCCGATGAGGCGCGCTCCGGCGGCCGCCGCGGACAGTTCGCGCAGCAGGGCGACGGCGAGAGCGGGCTGGGCGGCGTGGGCCTCGCCCAAGATGACGAAGGCCTGCGTGAGCAGCGCGTCGCCGGCCAGCAGCGCGGTCGCCTCGTCGAAGGCGCGGTGGCAGGTGGGGCGGCCGCGACGCAGGTCGTCGTCGTCCATGCAGGGCAGGTCGTCGTGGATCAGTGAATACGTGTGCACGCATTCCAGCGCGGCGGCGACCGGCAGGGCGCCCGCGACGCGCTCCGCGCCCCCCAGCTCGGCCGCGGCGAGGGCCAGCACGGGGCGCAGCCGCTTGCCGCCGGCGCGCAGACTGTAGCGCATGGCCTCCTGGATACGGGCGGGACCGGAGGGCGCGTCGGCCGGCGGAGGCGGCACGAAAGTCTCCAGGGCGGTTTCCACCCGGGCGTGCAGGGCGCTAAATTTGGTTGAGAAGTCCATCGTGGCGGGGGGATGGTTCGGCATGAATTCCGCCGCTGCAATGCCCACGCTCGAACTCGTTTGCAAACGCCTGCTGTCGGATTCGTCCTGGATCCTCAAGTGTCTGGTCGGCGCGATTTTCATCCTGGTGCCGGGCGCCCATTTCCTCGCCTGCGGCTATGTGTATGAGGTTTGCAACCGGGCGCGGCGCGGCGAACCCCTCGAGTTGCCGGAGTGGGAGGATTGGGGGCGGCTGTTCTACAACGGCATCCCGGTGTTTGTGATTTTTCTCGTTTTCACGGTGGCGCCCCTCCTGGCGACGTGGGTGCTCACCCGGCCGCTCTATTTGCTGGGCGCCGGCTGGTTCAGCTACCTGCCGATGATGCCGGTGATGCTCTTCTGTTTCCCGCTCACCGCGGCGGGCATCTACCTCTACCAAAAACGCGAGGACTATCGTGACGCCTTCCGTCCCTGGGTGCTGGCCCGCATGCTGCGCGCGGTGGGTTTGCCCCTCGTGGTGCCGACCCTGGCGCTGGTCGGGCTTCTCGTGACGGGGCTGCCGATCCTGCCCTTCGTGTTTTTCGCCGGTTCGGCCCTGCTCGGCGTCACCTACATCGCGATGTTCCGGCATGTGGAGACGGCGTTGCGCACGGTGGCCGCCCGGCGTGGTTGATCGCGCCAAGTCGTTCGCACGAGACGAGAGGGCGAAGAAGCGCCCGTATTCGTAGAAGCAGGTTTCGACAGTCGATTCCCAAAGCCCCAGCCTCCCGCCGCCTTCCACGCTCCACACCCATCATGGCCACCCCCTCGCGTCAGAAAAAGCCTCCGCACGTCGCCGTCATCGTCCTCGGGGCGGTGGCGAGTTTGGCTCTTGGTTCTCTGTTCGCCCTCGGCCACCTGGTGGCGCGACCGGTCGAGGTGGTGACGACGAAGCCCAAGGACGCGCAGGAGGGCGTGCGGTATTTTGTGCAAGGCGTGTCCGGGGGCGGAAGCGGATGGGAACGCAAATTCGAGCATCTGGCAAACGGGGCGGGCGAGGTCGGCCTGACCGAGGGCGAGCTCAACAGCTGGTCGTCGGCGACCCTTCGCGAAGCGAAACCGGAGGAAGCGAACCTGAGCGGGCCGTTCAAGATCGTGGCCGGAGTGCCCAATTTTCGTTTCGACGGCGACGCGCTTCAGATCGGCGCGGTCAACAAATTCAACTTTCTCGGCAACGAGGCGCCCTTGGTTTTGCAGGCCAAGGGGAAATTCGAGCGGTCGGGTGACGAGTGGCGGTTTCAGCCGAGCGAGGCCTACCTCGGCGGCCTGCCCCTGCATCGCATGCCGGTGCTGATGTCGCTGGTGATGGCCCGTTTCGGCGCGAAGGACGCCGTGCCGGAACCGGTGCGGAAGGTCCTGGCGCGCGCGTCGCACCTGGCGGTGGAAAAGGGCGAGCTGGTCGTGCGCGTGCAGTGAGCGGGGGCGCGCATAGCCGCGAGGGGGCACGCCGACGCCGGTGGGCGCCGGTTTGGGTGGCGTGCATCGGCTGCGCGCTCGCCCCGCTCGCGCCGGCGCAGGTGCCGGCCGGCGCCGAGGCCGAGTCCTCTCCGGCCCGGGGTGCGGAGGAGGCGCGGGCCTATGGTTTGCGGTCGGGACGGTTTGTGGTCGTGGCGGCGCCCGGGGCGGACGGCTTGCGGCTGGCGCGACTGGCGGAGGAGTCGTGGGAATTTTGGCGGCAGGGGCTTTTTCTGCCGGAGCGCATGAGCACGCCGGTGACGGTGCGTTTGCAGCCCGAGGAGGGCTGGACGGTCGCGGAGCCCCATTGGCGAGTCGTGGTGGAGCCCGGCGGAGTGATCACGCTCTGGCTGCGCGGGGGCGGGGAGCCGGGCACGGCGCGGGACCGGCGTTGGTTGACCGCGCTGGCCGCGTCGGCGTTGCAACGGCAGGCGGTTTTCCTGGGGGTGCCGGCGGATCGCGCCGCCGCGCCGGACTGGCTGGCGCTGGCGGCGGCGGAGGCCGCGCTGGTGCGGATGAACCCGGCTTTGCTGGACGCCTGGTGTCAGGCCGCGACGCGGACGGGGCGCATGCCGCCGTTGCAGGCCCTGCTCGCTTGGCAACGGGCGCAAAGCTCGCCGGAGACCGACCCGCGGCGTCTCGCCGCATTTGGGGCCTGGCGCTGGCTGCGCGCCAATCCGGCGGGGGAGGCGGGGTGGCGGAAATTTCTGGGTGAGCTGCTGTCGGGCACCTCGCCCGGCTCGGCGCTGGTGCGATCCTACGGCGGGAGTTTTTCGGGAGCCGACGCGGCGGAGATCGAGCTGGCCTGGCAGGTCGGGGCGAGCGCCATGGCGCGAACCGTGACGGTGCCTCTCATGGAGGCGGAGGAAAGCCGCGTGCGGCTGGAGCAGGCGGATCGGTTGGTCGCGGCCCGCGCGCTCGATCCGCGCGCGGAGGAGGTGGTGAGTCTGGCCGAGCAGTGGTCCACGCGGCGGGACGCGTTTGTGGCCGACGCGCGCGAGGCGCGGCTCGCTTGGTTGGAGTCGAACTTTGCGCGCCTGCATCCCTTTTATCGCAACGCCGGGGCGTCGCTCGGGCGGGCCTTGGTGGCGCAGCGTGACGGCGACGCCGGGGCGTGGGCGGCGGCGCTCTGGGACTGGCGTCGCGATCTCGCGGCGGGGCGGGAGCTCGAGGCCGGCAGCCGCGCGCTGCTGGACGAGCCGCCGCCGAACGGATTGCGCTAAACTTGGACGCGGGCTTTGCCACCGGGAGCGCCGGCATCCTGCCGGCCGTTTGCGTGGAAAGCCGGTAAGATGCCGGCGCTCCCGGTGGAACTGACTCGACCTCTGCCGCCCCAGTCCGAACCCGGGGACCGTCGGGCTTGCGGCGTTTTGGCCGGGCGCCCAGCGTGGCGGGTTCATTCATGTCGTCCGACTCCGTCAAACCTTCCGATGATGCTCCCGCCGAGGACCGGGAACTGGTGCGCCCCACGGCCAGCCGCCGGGTGAAGTGGCGCGTGGAGACGGCGGCCTATGTTTTGATGGAGCGTCTGCTCGGTCTGCTGCCGCTGCCGGTGGTGGCGAGGATCGGCTGCGGCCTCGGGGCGCTGGCCCGCGTGGTGTTGGCGCGGCGGCGACGCATCGTCGCGCGCAACCTGCGGATCGCGTTCGCGGGCGAGTTTGCGCCGGCGGAGCTGCGTGCCCTGGAGGCGGAGGTGTTTCGTCGCACGGGGGCGAATCTGCTGGCCGCGCTGCGCACCGCCGAGATGGGGACGCGGTCCCTGGCCCGGGCGGTGGTGCTGCGCGACGAGGTGGTGTTTCGCCGGGCGCTCGAGCGCGGCAAGGGCGTGGTGATGGTCCTCGCGCACATGGGCAACTGGGAGGCGCTGGCGCAGTGGTTTCCCAATCTGCTGCCGCCCGGGGTGCCCGGTGCCACGGTGTATCGACCGTTGAACAACCCGATCATGAACGCCCGGGTGGTCGCGGCGCGGGCGCGGCGGGGGATCGGTCTGTTTTCCAAAAGCGACAATCCGCTCGGCATGGCCGGCTTTTTGCGGCGCGGCGGGGTGCTCGGCGTCCTCTCCGACCAGCGGTCGGGGGCGGTGGGCGAGCTGGTGCCCTTTTTCGGGCGGACGACCAGTTGCACGCCGATCCCGGCGATCTTGGCGCGGCGCACCGGCGCCGCCGTGGTGGGAGTCTCGCTGCGCAGCGTCGCGCCGGGGCGTTGGGAACTGGCCTTCCACGCGTTGGAGGAGGAGCCGACGACGGCGGGGGTGATGGGGTTGGTGGAGCGGATGATGCGGGAGAGCCCGGCGGACGTGTTTTGGTTGCAGGATCGTTGGCGCGCGGACCGGAGCCGTCCGCAGTTGGTCCAGGGCAAGGCGCCGCGCGGGGGGGCGCCGGCGGCGTCGAAGGGGCGGCGGGTTTTGTTGTGGCGGCGGGCGGACGGGCGGGTGGCCGCGGCCCCGGAGGCGCGGCCGGACGACGTGGCGACGGAGACGGCGGAGCGCCGGGAGGGCGAGTCGGCGGAGGCGTTTTTGCGCCGGATCGACGCCGCCGGGGATCTGCCGCTCGACTATGTGGTGGGCGGGGCGGAGGTGCCCGGCCTGCGCGCCGCCTGCGCGCGGCTGGGAATCGGCTGGGTCGAGGAGGTGGCGCCATGAACGTCCCCGCCCTGCGCCGTATCCGCGTGCTCTCCGACGATCGGCCCGGACACGAAAACCAAAGCGTGGGCCTAGCGCTCGCCCTCGCCCGTCGCACCGGCGCGACGCACGAGATCGTGAAACTCGACCCGGCGGCGGGGCTCGGCACGCGCATGCGGGCGGCGGCGGCCGGCGCCGCGACGACGGCGCGGTCGGACGCGGGCGTGCAACTGGTGATCGCGGCGGGGCATCGCACGCATCTGCCACTCTGGTGGGCGGCGCGCCGGCTCGGCGCGCGCTCCGTGGTCATCATGCGGCCGAGCCTGCCGTCGCGTCTTTTCGACCTGACGCTCGTGCCGCGGCACGACGTGCGTGGTGAAGCGATGGATACGGACCGGCGCTGGCTGACGCGTGGCGCCCTGAACCGGGTGCCGGAGGAGCTGCCGGCCAAGGAGGTGGCGGGGCTGGTGTTGATCGGCGGTCCCTCGAAACACCATGGCTGGGACGGGGCCGCGCTGGCGCGGAGGATCGAGCGGGTGATCGCCGCGCATCCGGAGCTGGAGTGGACGGTGGCCGATTCGCGCCGCACGCCGGACGGGTTTTTGGCGGAGCTTTCACCGGTCGCGATCCCGGGCGCGGAGGCGGTTCGCGTGCGCAAGGTGCCGCACGGGGAGACGGGGTCGGGATGGCTGGCGGGCGAGCTGGCGCGGGCGCGCGTGGTGTGGGCGACGGAGGACAGCGTGTCGATGGTGCACGAGGCGGTGACGGCGGGCGCCGCGACGGGGGTGTTGCCGGCGCCGGCGCTCGCGGGCGGCGGAGGCCGCCCGGCGCGGGCGGTGGCCGGTTTGGTGGAGGCGGGCTTCGCCTCGCTCTTTCCGGACGAGCCCCGGGTGTCGGCGGAGAGATTTCACGAGGCGGGCCGTTGTGCGGAGCGGATCGTCGCCCGCTGGTTCGGCGCGCGGGGAAGGACGGACACATGAAGGTTGTTCAAATTTTACCCGAGTTGAATTCCGGAGGAGTCGAGCGCGGGACGCTGGAGGTGGCGCAACGCCTGGTCGCGGAGGGACACGAGGCCCTGGTGGTGTCGAATGGCGGTCGCCTGGTGCCCGAGTTGGAGGCGCTCGGGGCGCGGCATCGAGCGATGCCGGTGCATCGGAAACATCCGGCCACGCTCCTGCAGGTGTTCGCGCTGCGGCGCTGGCTGGCGGCGGAGCGGCCCGACATCCTGCACATCCGCTCGCGCGTGCCCGGCTGGGTGGCGTGGTTGGCGTGGCGGGGCATGCCGGCGGCGACGCGGCCCCGGCTGGTGAGCACGGTGCACGGTTTTTATTCGGTGAACGCCTACTCGGCGGTGATGGCGCGCGGGGAGCGCGTGATCGCGGTGTCGGAGAGCGTGCGCGCGTATTTGGAAAAAAACTACGCGGGGCCGGTGCGGTCGCGGGTGACGGTGATCCACCGCGGCGTCGATCCCGCGGCGTATCCGCGCGGCTGGCGCGCGTCGGCGGACTGGCGCCGGGGCTGGGAGGCGGCGTTTCCGGAGACGGCGGGAAAGCCGTGGGTGACGCTGCCCGGTCGCCTGA
The DNA here is from genome assembly GCA_966252115.1 of uncultured Akkermansia sp. Taxonomy (GTDB): domain Bacteria; phylum Verrucomicrobiota; class Verrucomicrobiia; order Opitutales; family Opitutaceae; genus IMCC26134_A. The sequence continues at coordinate 41,406 of CBINNW010000003.1, read as the reverse complement.
CCCGGTGGAAGGGCGCGGAGGATTTTGTCCGGGTCGTCGGCGGGCTGCGTGCGGCCGGGCTGCCGGTGCACGGCCTGCTGGTGGGCGAGACCCATCCGCGCAAGCGGGCCTACGAGGCGGAGCTGCGGGAGAAGATCGCGGCCGCGGGTTTGTCGGCGCACATCACGCTCACGGGGGTGCGGAGCGATTTGAAGGAGATCATGGCGGAGTCCGCGGCGGTGTTGTCCCTGTCGCTCGATCCGGAGGCTTTCGGGCGCGTGTCGCTGGAGGCCTTGACGCTGGGCCGGCCGGTGGCGGCCTACGCCCACGGCGGGGTGGGGGAGCAGATGGCGGCGATGTTTCCGGAGGGCGCGGTGGAGCCGGGGGACACGGCGGCGTTGACCGAGCGACTGCGCGGCTGGTTGGCGACGGGCGGGGAGGGCGCGCCGCGGCCGCGCCCGAACCGGGACTTCACGCTCGACGCGATGCTCGGGCGGACGCTGGAGGTTTACCGGGACCTGGTCGCGACGCCCCGGAGCGGGCGCGCCTGAGGGGGGCTCAGGTCAGGGCGGTGACGCGGGGGGCGGGGGCGCCTTTGCGCGGCGCGGGCAGGACGGCGCCGACGGAGCGGCCGAGGAGCGCGCGGCCGAGCGGCGAGGCGGGCGTGACGACGGTGATCTCGCGGCCGTCGTCGGGCGCGCGCAGGGTGAGGCCGCCGTTGGTGGGGCCGAGCAGCATGTGGTCGGCGCGGTTGCCCACGGAGAGGGTGACGAGGCTGCCGACGCGCGCGGTGTCGTGGCCGCTCGGGGGAAACTCCAGCGCGCGCCAGGCGGCGAGGGCGGCGGCGAGCTCGGTGGCAAGGCGGGCCTGGCCCTCGGCGAGGTAGGCGGCCTCCTGCGCGTGGGTGTCGTATTTGTTTTCGGCGCGGCTTTCCTCGCTGATGGATTCGTCGCGGGCGTCGAGGGCGGCGTGGGTCTGGCGGGCGAGCTCGGCCCCGAGGGCGGAGAGCACGGCCGCGCGGAGCGGTTCCTTGTCGGTCATGAAACGGAGGAGAGGTCGGCGAGCACGGACTCCACGGGGCGGAGGCGGTCGGCGGGGAAGAGGGAGTTGATGCGGGCGATGACCTGCTGGATGAGGCCGTCGGGGCAGGAGGCGCCGCCGGTGATGAGGATGCGGCGGGGGCGGGAAAAATCCTCGTCGGGCCAGAGCGGGCGCAGCTCGGTGTGGCCGCCGCCGGAGCCGGGGCCGTGCGAGGGGAAAACGTAGTGCGAGACCTCGGCGATGGAGCGGATGTCGGCCTCGCTTTGGATAAAAAACGCCATGCGGCCGAGGCGCTCCTCGCAGACGCGGTGGAGCTGGTAGGTATTGGACGAGTTTTTGCCGCCGATGACGAAGGCGGCGTCGAGCGGCTGGGCGAGGGCGCGGCCGAGGGCGTCCTGATTGACCTGGGTGGCGTAGCAGAGGGTGTCCGTGCGGCCGCTGCCGCCGACGCGCGCGGGCACGCCGGGCAGGTCGGGGCCGCAGGCGGCGGCGTAGGCGGCGCGGAGGTGCTCGATGATTTCGCGCGTCTCGTTGACGAGCAGGGTGGTCTGGTTGACCACGGCGACGCGCTCGAGGTCGCGGGCGACGGAGAAGTTTTCCGTGTGCCGGCCGGTGAAGGCCTCCTCGAAGCGGGCCTGGGCGGCTGCGGTGTGGCGGACGGGGAGCAGGTCGGCGAGCAGGCGCGTCTCGGCGAGGTTGCGCACGATGACGGCGGGGGCGTGGCGGCGGGTGTTGGAGAAGGTGGCCTTGGTCTCCTCGTGCTCGTGCTTGCCGTGGATGACGACGGTGTATCCGTCGCGCCCATACGCGCGGGCGGCCTTCCAGACCTTCTCCACGAGCATGCAGGTGGCGTCGTGGGCGCGCACGGCGAGGCCGCGGCGGACGAGGCGGCGCTTGTCCTCGTCGGTGGCGCCGAAGGCGGGGATGATGACGATGTCGCCGGGCACGAGGGTGTCCCAGCGCAGGGGATCCTCGGGGGTGGCGGGCGAGGCGGCGGTGGCCTTGCGGCCGGAGACGGTGAAGGGGACGCCCTTGTCGGACTGGAGGTAGCGGAGGCCGCGGCGGAGCAGGTCGTCGTTGACGAAGGGGTTGTGGATCAGCTCGGAGAGCATGAAGACGCGGCGGCCGGGGTTTTCGGCGAGCGTCTCGTAGGCGCGTTCGATGGCGTTTTTCACGCCGAGGCAGAAACCGAAGTGCGAGGGCAGGAGGTATTGCACGGCGCCGAAATCGAGCGGCACGGGCGCGGCGGCGCTGCGTTCGTGGCGACGGGCGAGGGCCTTGATGGCGGCGCAGAGGGCGGACTGGTAGAGGGCGCGCGAGGCGTCGTCCTGCGCGTAGATGGCGACGTTGCGTTCGGTGGCGGGGCGAAATTTGTAGATGAAGTCGTTTTCGCCGAGGCTGAGGTAGGGCAGCTCGATGAGATGGGCCTCGAGCGCGGGCAGGAGGGCGGCGAGGAGCGGGCTGTTGGCGCCGGGCGTGGACTCCAGTTGCTCGAAGGAGTGGAAAACGAGTCCGCTGTCGGCTCGGGCGAGGGCGGCCGCGGCTTCGGCGGAGAGGGAGCCGAGGACGGCGCGGAAGGGGCGGGCCTCGGCTCCGGGGCCGGAGAAGTCGAAGGCCACGGCGGAGCGGTGCAGGTCGGCGAAGGCGGAGCCGTCGGCCGGGACGCGGCCCTGCGGGGTGAAGCGCACCGCAAGGCGGTTGTGGGCGTCGAAGGCGAGGAGGAATTCGGTGACGGGAGCGGACACGGGAAAACGGCGGTGGCGGCGGGCGAGCGGTGCGGCGGGCGTGGGGGCCGGTGGATGGGGCGGATCAGCCGCCGAGGTGGGGCGGGAGCGAGAGCACGTGGAGGCCGGGCACGCGTTGGAAGTCGGAGTCGAGGGTGAGGACGGACGCGCCTTTGCGCAGGGCGGCGGCGGCGATGATGGCGTCGGTGGCCTGGATGGCGGCGCCCAGCCGATCGATGCGCCAGGCGAGATCGGTGGCCTCGCGCCAGAGGCGTTCGTCGCTCGGCACGTATTGCATGATGTCCATGAACTCCTCCAGCCGTCGCTTGGCCTGGGGCAGGCGCATGCCGCGCAGCACTTCCAGACGAACGATCCCGCAGGTCACGAGATTCACCGTGTCGTAGTGCTCAAAAAGAACGGCAACGGGGTCCAACCGTTGCCGCATGAGCCGTATGTAAACGCTGCTATCAACGAGGATCGGCAGATCCATAGGGGGCTTGGTCTTCGGCTACGGCTTGGGGATAAACGTTATGGCCCAGACGCTCGTCGTAGTGCGGGTCGATGGCGTCGGCCAGCTCGTCGGGGGTGAGCCCGAGGCCGTTTTTGCGGAACTCGCGGATGCGCATTTGACGGTCCAGCTCCCGTAGAGCCGCCTCGACCGCCTCGGTTTTGCTGGGGAACTCATACTCGCGCATCACGCGCGCCAAGAGCTCCTCGTCGATATGCATGGTCATTTTCATGGGAAGTTGCCATATGGTGTATGGCTCTTTTGGGCGGGGGCAAGTGAAAAAACCATACGCAAGCCATCAAGCTAGGCCACCGTAGCTTACGTAGTCGTCGAGGTCGAGGCGGTCGAAGTAGGTGACGATGTCCTCGCGGCCGGGGCCGAGTTTTTCGATGTGTTCGGCGAACACCTGGTGGCGTTTGACGTCTCCCGGCGAGAGGGCGGTGAGGTAGTCGGACCAAGCGGTGATTTCCCAAGGTTGGCGCTTGGGCGAGAGGTTTTGCATCACCCAGGCGAGCATCTCGGTGTCGGAACGGCCGAGGCGGGCCTCGGCGAGGAGGGCGTCGGGGTGCAGTCCGGTGAAGGCGAAGAAGCGTTGGTCGAGCGGGCAGGGGTAGATGAATTCGCCCAGCTTGCCGGCGGCGGCGGCGCGGACCTTGTCGAGCATGCGGGGGAGGTGGACGAAGCCGCCGAGTTTGACGCGCGGGCTGCGAGGCGGGTGTTGGGTGAGATCGGGGGCGGAGAGCTTGAGCATGGCGGAAAAGGAGGGGGCAGTGTTACGCGGGGTGGTGGTTTAGGCGAGGAGGGTGAAGGCGCTTTGGGCGAGGCGTTGGCCGTTGACCTGAAGCTCGACGAGGTGGCGGCCGGGGTGGTGGCGACGGGTGCTGAAGTCGCGGATGGTTTGGCGGCGGCTGAGCGTGAGGCTCTCGCCCGCCGCCAGCCGGATTTGTTTCCACTTAAAGACCTTGGCGGAGGCGCGGCCCGAGGCGCGGGCGTAGTGCACGACGTAGTCCACGATGAGCGATTGCGGCTCCGAGGCGGAGCCGGCGGCGGTGGCGGAAGTGTCCGCGGTGGAGGCGAGGGTGGCGGAGAGGGTGATCGTATCGCCGAGGCGGATACGCGCCGGCGTGACGGCGACGGTCGCGGTGACGGCCGGCGGCTCGCCGGCGCCGAGGAGGGCGAGGGCGCGGGGGTGGCCTTTTTTTATCAGGGTGCGCAGGGCGTGTTTGACGATCCAGGCGGTGCGGGCGTCGGAGCGGTCCCAGGCGGAGACGAGGTCGAGCACGCGCTCGGGGTGGTCTTTGGCGATGTCGTTGAGGTGGTTGGCGACGGATTTGCGGACGTAGAGCGAGGGATCGGCGCGAAGGGTCTCGAGGATGGGCAGGGTGGGGCCGGGGTCGGCGACGAGGGACTGGAGACGCTCGCCCCAGGGGAGGCGGGGGCGGCAGCCCTCGCTGGCGAGGCGGCGGACGTGCTCGTCGTCGGACGCGGCCCAGTCGCGCATGACGGCGAGGGTGCCGGCGAGGTCGCGCAGGAGAAAGGCGCGGATGGCGAATTCGGCCGAGCCGTGGCGGGTGAGCTCGCGCAGGGCGGGCAGGGAGAGCTCGGGTCGGTCGAGGCCGTGGCGGGCGACGAAGGCGCAGGGCCAGATGCCGACGAAGTTGTGGCCGATGCGCGCGGCGTGGGTGCGCAGCACGGCGAGTTGGTCGGGGAAGGGGAGGGGCAGTGCGAGGTGGAAGGCCTCGGCGCAGCGGTGGAGCCGCGCCATGAGCTCGCGTTGTTCCATGCCGTCGAGCGCGTGGGCGACGAAGCGATCGCCGTCGAAACGCGGGTGCAGGGCGGCGAGTTCGGCGGCGGTGCGGCGGTAGAAGGCTTCGTTGAACCAGTTTTTCATGCGGCTGCGGGGGCGGGATCGCGAGGGGTGAACGCGTGGGCGGGCGTGGGGTGGGGGCGGAGAGGACGAGGAGGAGGGGGCGGCGGAGGGCTCAGCTCTCGCGCGGATGCGCGGGGCCGGGGAGGGTGAGCTGCATCAGCTCGACGTCGAGCCAGCGGCCGAACTTGTAGCCGACGGAGCGAAGGAGGCCGGCCGAGGTGAAGCCGAGGGCGCGGTGGAGGCCGAGGCTGGCGCTGTTTTCGGCGTCGATGACGCCGATGAGGGTGCGAAGCTCCCGGGCGCTCGCCTGGGCGATGAGCTCGGTGAGGAGGGCGCGGGCGATGCCCCGGCCCCGCCGGTCCTCGCGCACATAGACGGAGTGTTCGACGCTGTGGCGGTAGGCGGGCAGGGGGCGGAAGCTGCCGTAGGTGGCGAAGCCGGCGAGGGAGCCGTCGGTGTCGAAGGCGCCGACGACGGGGAGGCGCTCGCGCTCCTTGGTATCGAACCAGGCGCTCATGAACTCGGGGGTGCGCGCCGTGTATTCGTAGAGCGCGGTCGAGTGCAGGATGGCGTGGTTGAAAATCGCGAGGATTTCGGGCGAGTGGGCGCGGGTGCAGGGTCCGAGACGCGGCGGCATGGCGTGGATAGGTGGGAGAAGCCGGCCGGGAGCGGAAGCGGGAAAACGCGGTGGCTTGGTGGAGCGAAAACCGAAGCGGGGGAAGGCGGGCGCGGAGTCAACCCAGGGTAAACGAAACGACCACGCCGGGGGAGGCGTGGTCGGTCGAAGGGGCGACGTTGACGGGTGCGCCTAGTTCTCCGTCAGCGTGACTTGCAGGCGGAGGAAACGCGGGCCGGTGCCGAGGGTGACTCGGGCGGTCGTGACGCCGTCGCCGGCGGGCGTGCCTTGATCGACGCCGGCGGTGGTCCAGGACGCGGGGGCCGACAGGTCGGTGGTGGTCTGCACCTCGTAGCTCAGGCCGCTCGCCCGGGCGCGGACGTAGGTGAGGGTGAGCTCGTCGCCGACCTTGGCCGCGACCGGCAGGCCGTCGGGATCGCCGACGATGGGGTTCAGGCCGAGGGCGAATTCGAGCAGGTTGGGCAAACCGTCGCCGTCGGGGTCGTCGGTCGCGCCGCGCTGGCCCTCGGGCACGTCGGCGTCCTCCAGGAAGGCGGCGAAGGGATCCGTCTCCTCCTCGGGCGGCGGGGGCGGCTCGGGGACGAAGTCGGTCGTATTCAGGACCACGATACGGTTGGCGGTGGCGCCGCGGTAGCTGGTGAAGGCGCCGCCCGCCCAGACGCGGTTCGACGCGTCGAGCGACAGGGTGTAAACGGAGCCGTTGAAACCGTCACCGAGGTTGAAGCCGGAGGCGGCGGTGCCGTCGGCGTGGACCTTGAGGATGCGGCCGGCGTTGACGCTGTTGTAGGAGGTGAAGTCGCCGCCGATGAGGAAGTCGCCGCCGGGCAGGGCGAGGATGGCGCGCACGGTCGAGAAGGTGCCGGAGCCGGTGGCGGGGAAGGGGCTGACCACGGTGCCGGCGGCGGTGACGCGCTGGAGGCCGCCGGTGGTGCCGAGCAGATAACCGCCGTCGTCCAGGGGCTGAATGGCCATGACGCTGTTGAAGCCCGAGTAGGTGAATCCGGAGGCGAGGGCGCCGGTGGGTTCCAGCAAGGCGAGTCCGGAGCTGTGGCCGACCAGGATGCGGCCGTCGGCGCGGACGTGGATGACGTTCACGTTGCCCAGGCTGGTCGGCGGCACGAAGGTCGCGTCCACCGCGCCGGTGGTGGCGTCGAGGCGGGCCAGGCGGCTGGTGTTGGGCAGGCTGCTGATGTTGGTGAAGTTGCCACCCACCAAGACGCGGTCGGAGGCGTCGATGGCGAGGGCCGCGATCGGGTTGGAGACGTTGGCGAAGGGGCTGTTCCAGCCGGTGTCGAGCCGCCCGTCCGCGCCGAGGCGGGCGATGGTGTAGCGGGCGACGTTGGCGTTGTTGTGCAGAATGGTGTTGAAGTTGCCCGAGAAGACCGTGCGGCCCTGGGAATCGCGCACGATGGCGGTGACGGTCGGCGTGCCGCTGTTGTTGATGCGGTCGTAGCCGGTGTCCACGACACCCGCCGCAGTGATCGGGGCGAAGCAGCGGAAGGTGGTGGAAAAGCCGCCCGGCGGGGTGAAGGAGGTGAACGATCCGCCGGCGAGGAAGGCGCCGTCGGCGAGCGGCACGAGGGTGTTGACCTGGCCGTTGTTGAAACCGGGCAGGGTGAGGCCGCCGGCCGGGCCGCCGGCGAACTGGGCGAAGGTGATCAGGACCGGCGCGGAGGTGTCGGTGCCGAGGGTGTTGGTGACGCGGAGCTGATACCAGCCGGTGTCGGTGGTGGCCGGCGCGGGCAGGTTGAGCGTGGCGGTGGTCTGGCCGGGCAGGGGCTCGCCGCCGCGCAGCCATTGGTAGTTGAGCGTGCCGGCGCCGCGGGCCTGGGCGGTGAAGCTGAAGGGCAGGCCGGCTTCCAAGGTTTGGGCGGATGGACTGCTCAGGATTTCGGGCTCGGCGAGCACGGCCAGCTGGGCGGGCGCGCTGGTGAGCGCGGGGGCGGACTCGTCCACGCGGCTGACGGTGACGGTGTAGTTGTCGGAGTCGGAGCGGAGCAGGCCGGTGATGGTGAGGCTGGCGGTGGTGGCGCCGGAGATGCGGGCGTCGTCGCTCAGCGGGCTGCCGTCGCGGAACCATTGCCAGGTGACGGCGCCGGTGGCGCGGGCGCTGGCGGTGAAGGTGGTCGAGCCGCCGAGGTCCACCGCGCGGTCGAGGGGCTGGAGATTGAGCGCGAGGTCGGGCAGGTCGCCGTTGAGGACGAGCAGGCGCTGGGCGGAGGTGCCGGCCACGGTGGCGGTGAAGCCGCCGCCGACCCAGAGGCGCCCGGCGGCGTCGAGGGCGAGGGCGTAGGGGGCGCTGTTGCCCAGGTTGTAGTTGGTGTTGCCCAAGGTGAAGCTCGGGTCGGGGGCGCCGGTGTCGAGCAGGCGGATCAGGTCAAAGGGCGCCGTGCTGGACGGGCCGTTGAAGTTGCCGAAGGCGAGGAGCTTGCCGTCGGGCTGCACGAGGATGCGGTTGACCGAACCCTGGCCGAGGCCGGTGGGGGTGAAGGCGGCGTCGGCGTTGCCGTCGAGGTCGTAGCGCCGGATGAAGGGCGTGCCGGCGAGGGCGACGTAAACGCGGTCGCCGGCGGGATTCAGGGCGAGATCGTAAACGCTGTTGCCGGTGACGGGGGCGAAGGCGGCGTCACGTTCGCCGGCGGCGGTAAGGCGCAGGAGATAGGTGGAGGTGTAGATGCCCGAGGCGTAGAAGTTGCCGCCGACGAGGAAACCGTCGTCGGGAAGCGGGAGGATTTTTTCCACCGATTGGTTCACCGCGACGGTGAAGGTCTCGTCCAAGGCGCCGGTGGCGGTGAGTCGGACCAGATAGCCGCGAGCGGGGCCGCCGGTGCTGTAGAAAAGGCCGTCCCAGCCGGAGAAGGCGCCGCCGACGTAGATGCGGCCGGAGGCGTCCACCGCGAGGGTGTTGACGGTGTTGTTGGGGCCGGTGCCGACGTCGAAGGTGGTGTCCACCGAGAAGTCGGGGTTGAGCCGGGCGATGCGGTTGCGGTTCAGCCCGCCGATGGAGGTGAAGGAGCCGCCGACGAGGTATTTGCCGTCGGGCAGGCGCAGCAGCGAGGTGATCTGCGCGGAGGTGCTGTTGAGGTTGAGGACGGGCGAGCCGACGGGGGCGATGGAACCGTCGGGGTGGACCAGGGCGAGGGCGGCGTTGGTGGTCGAGGTGCTGCCGGTGCCGCCGGTGAAGCTGGTGGTGCCGGAGGCGCCGATGAGCATGCGGCCGTCGGGCAGGGGCAGGAAGGCGCCGACCGAGCGGTTGGCGGCGAGAGTGCCGTGGCTGGCGGCGCGGGCGTCGGGCACGGGGGCCACGAGCACGAAGGCGGGCAGGGTGGTGGCGGTGCCTTGGGCGTTGGTGATGGTCAGGGTGTAGCTGCCGGTGTCGGCTTCGGTGAGGCCGGTGATGGCGAGGCTGGCGGTGGTGGCGCCGCTGGTGCGGGCGTCGTCGGCGAGGGTCTGGCCATCGCGTTTCCAGACGTAGGTGGCGGGGGCGGCGGCGTAAACCTCGGCGGCGAGGGCGAGGCTCTGGCCGACGTAGATGCGGTCGGCGGGGGCGACGGGCTCGGTGGCGATCTCGGGGGCGCCGAGCACGAAGAGGCGGGCGGAGGCGAGGGCGACGAGGGGACCGTCGGGCGTGGTGGTGGTGATGGCGACGACGTAGGTGGCCTCGTCCTCGGCGGCGGCGTTGGCGATGGTGAGCACGGGCGAGGTGGCGCCGGAGATGTCGTCTTCGTTCGCGAGGGCGGTTTCGCCCTTGAACCATTGATAGTTCAGGCCGGTGCCGATGGCGCCGACGCGAAAGCGGGCGGTCTGGCCGGGGGCGACGGCGACGTTTACGGGCAGATTGACGAGGGCGGGATCGGTGGGGTCGCCGACGAGATTGACCACGCCGCCGGAGGCGAAGCCGTCGTAGGTGGTGAACTGGCCGGCGATCCAGACGGAGCCGTCGGCGGCGTGGTCCACCGCGCGGACTTCACCGCCGGAGGGGCCGGTGCCGACCTGGAAGGTGGCGTCGCCGTCGGACGAGCCGGGGCTGGGGAAGGGGTTGGTGCCCTTGAGGCGGTAGATAGGGGCGCCGCCGGTGCGGACGACGACGATTTTTCCGGTCGGGCCCTGGTCGATTTGGTAAACCTGACTGCTGGTGGAGAGATTGCTGACGAGCGAGCCGGTGTCGGAAAGCTGGGCCAGGGTGATGCTGCCCAGCGAGCCCGCGACGAGGATGCGGCCGTCGGCGAGGATCTTGATATCGTTGTAGGTCGAGGAGCCCGAGAGGCCGCTCAGGGTGAAACTCGTGTCGCGGGTGCCGTCGGTATCCAGGCGTCCGATACGCGATGCGGAGGAGCCGGCGAGGGAGCTGAAGAAACCGGCGACGATGAGTTTGTCGTCCGACTGCATGGCCATGGCTCGGATCGCCTGATTGACGGAGGGCGCGTAGCCGAGGTCGCGGGTGCCGTCGGCGGCGAAGCGGTAGAGGGCGCCGGTGGTCTCGTTATGCCCGGCGTAGATGCGGCCGGTGGAATCGAGGGCGAGTGCGCCGACGAGATTGCCGGTGTTGCTGAAACGGAAGAACGTGCTGCCGATGTTGGTGGCGAAGCCGGTGTCGTGGGTGAGGTCGGCGTTGAGGCGGGTGAGGCTGTAAACGGCGACGCCGTCGAAGCTGCCGAAGCTGCCGGCGACGAGGATCTTGCCGTCGGGCTGGCGGAGCAGGGCGCCGACGGTGGCGCCGACCGTGCGGTTGAAGGATGTGTCGAGGGAGCCGTCGGCGTGGATGCGGACGAGGTAGTCGATACCGGAGCTGTTGACGTTGGTGAATCCGCCGCCGACGAGGGCTCCGCCGTCGGGCAGGGCGAGGATGGCGTTCGGGACGGCGTTGAAGGCCGGGCGGCCGGTCGTGGTCTGGCCGGCGGCGACGCGGCCGGGACGCGGGGCGATGACGACGTGGACGGCGGTGCTGGTGTAGGACCCGGCGGCGTTGGTGGCGACGAGGGTGTAGAGGCCGGCGTCGGCGAGCGTGACGGGATCGCGGGTCAGGCCGGCGGTGGTGGCGCCGTCGATGGCGACGCCGTCGTGGAACCACTGGTAGGTGGTGGGGCTGGGGCTGCTGGTGGCGGCGTTGAGGGTGAAGGAGTCGCCGACGAGGAGCGCGGAGGCGGGGCCGGCGGGCTGGGTGGTGAAGGTGACGGGCGTGTCCGAATCGAGCAGCGTGATGGTGGCGGAGGCGGCGGCGGTGACCGGGCCGGAGGGCGAGCTCAGGATGACGCGGAAGGACTCGGTGGGCTCGACGCTGTCGTCGGAGACGACGGTGACGGCGACGGTCTTGTCGGCGGAGTCGCCGGCGGCCCAGGTGACGGTGCCGGTGGCGGAGAGATAATCCTCGTCGGCGGTGGCGGTGATGCCCGAGGCCGCGTCGGCGGTGCTCCAGGTGATCGAGGCGGCCTCGGTGGCGGGGCCGTGGCGGCGGAGGGTCAAGCTAAGCTCCGCGCCGGCGTCGGTGGTGGTGAGGCGCGGTGGGGCGAAGCCGATGGCGCCGATGTGGGGATTGCCGACGAGGAGGGCGGCGCGTTGGCGGGCGACGCCCTTGAGCGAGGTGAAGGAGCCGGCGAGGAAGATGTCGCCGGAGGTGGTGTAGGCGCCGGTGAAGACGGAGCCGTTGGCGCCTTCGCCGACGGAGAAATTGGGATCGACGGAGCCGTCGAGGTTGAGGCGGGCGACGCCGCGCGGGGCGGCGCCGGCGACGGTGGTGAACTCGCCCCAGACGAGCAGGCGTCCGTCGCGGTAGGCGACGCCGCTGACCGGGCCGTTGGCGCCGTTGGAGAAGTCGAAGGAGGTGTCGAGCGAGCCGTCGGGGTGGAGGATGGCGACGCGTTGGGCGGCGACGCCGTTGACGGTGGCGAAACGTCCGGCGATAGCGACGCGGCCGTCGGGCAGGACGTCGATGCCGGTGACATACCAGTTGAGGGTCGGGGAGACGAAGGTGTTGTCCGCGGAGCCGTCGGCGTTGAGGCGGACGACGCCGTAGGTGAAGCCGCCGCCGTTGCGACCGCTCATGTAGCCGACGTAGAGCTGGCCGTTGGCGAGTTCTTTGACGGTGAAGACGGCGCCCTGGAGGTCGTTGCCGACGGTGGCGGGGGCGGTGAAGGACGTGTCGTGCGAGCCGTCGGCGTGGTAGCGGCGGAGGCCGCCGCCGGAGCCGAAGCCGACGTAGTATTTGCCGTTGGCGCCGGGGGCGAAGGAATAAACGGAGAGGTTGCCGTTGGAGCCGGCGGCGGCGGGCAGGGCGGGGGTGTAGGCGCTGTCGAAAGTGCCGTCGGCGTTTAGTCGGGCGAGGGAGATTCTGGCTGTGCTGTTGACGGTGCTAAAAAAACCGCCGGCGAGGACCTTGCCGTCGGGCAGGGCGAAGAGGGTGGACACCGAATTGTCGTAGGTGGAGGTCGCGAAGGTGGCGTCCACGGTGCCGTCGGCGAGGAGGCGCAGGACGGTGGTATTGGCGGCGAGCACGATGCGGCCGGTGGCGTCGATCGAGGACGCGTTGACATTGCTGCCGATCGCCGGGGCGAAGGTGGTGACGACCGAGCCGGCGGGAACGCTGATGGCGACCGAGGCGGTGGCGGAGGTGGCGGTGGCCGGGGAGCCGTTGGGCGAGCTGGTGACGAGGGCGCGGTAGTCGCCGGCGTGGAGGGCGGGGTCGGCCACGATCACGGTGTAGTCGAGGCCGGTGGCGCCGGGGATGTCGGCGAAGGGCTCGGGGCCGGCGCCGTCGGGATCGCGTTGCCACTGCACGGTGGCGGGCAGGACGGAGTCGTAGCGGACGGAGAGGGTGAAGCGGGAGCCCTGTTCGAGGGAGACGGAGGCCGGGTCGCGGGTGATGACGGGAGCGGAGTCGTCGTCGCGCAGGGTGACGGTGGTCTGGGTGCGGGCGGGGTCGATGATCGCGCCGCCGGTGGCGCCGGAGAGGGTGACGGTGAAGGTCTCGGCGGCTTCGGTGGCGGTGTCCTGGAGGACGGGGACGGTGATGGTTTTAAAGCCGCCCTCGCCGGCGGCCCAGGAGAGGGTGCCGGAGGCGGTGGTGTAGTCGGAGCCGGCGGTGGCGCTGCCGTTGGCGGTGGCGTATTGGACCGTGACGGCGCCGGAGAGGCCGCCGAAGCGGGAGACCTGGAGGGTGACGGAGCCGGCGTTTTCGGCGGTGGCGACGGCGGTGGAGACGAGGCGCAGGGTGCCGGGCGAGGTCGGGGCGAACTCGTTGTTGATGCGGGTGAGGTTGTAGGTTTCGAGCGCGGGATTCGTCACCCGGGAGAACCAGCCGCCGACGACGATCTTGCCGTCGGGTTGGACGGCGAAGTCGTAGAAGTGGGTGCCGTAGTTGTTGCGGTTGGCCTCGTAGGGCGGGACGGCGAGGGCGGGGTCGAGGGTGCCGTCGAGGTGGAGACGGGCGATGGAGGCGCGGGGTTGGCCGTTCCAAGTGTTGAAGATGCCGCCTGCGAGGAGGGTGCCGTCGGGTTGGAGGGCGAGTTCGCCGCCGACCCAGCCGTTGGGGCCGGCGCCGAGGTTGGCGATGAAGGTGGTGTCGAGGGAGCCGTCGGTGTGGAGGGCGGCGAGGTAACCGGCGGCGGGGTTGGATTCGTAGCCGGGGAATTCGAGAAAACCGCTGATGACGATGCGGCCGTCGGGAAGGGGGATGACCTGCTGGACGGTGCCGGAGGTGTCGGCGAAGGGGACCTGGAAGGCGGTGTCGCGGGAGCCGTCGGGATGGAGGCGGAAGAGGGCGGCCTTGTAGGTGAAGCCGCTCAGCTGGACGTTGCCGCCGACGAGGATCTTGCCGTCGGGGAGGAGGGCGATGGCGTTGATGGAGCCGGTGGTGGCGAGGGCGGTGACGGGGTTGAAACCGGTGTCGAGCGAGCCGTCGCTGTTGAAGCGGGCGAGGTTGGGCCGGTAGGTGCCGTTGGCGAGGTTGAAGCCGCCGCCGACGAGGACCTTGCCGTCGGGCTGTTCGACGATGCTGAAAACGTAGCGGACGCCGAAGGCGTTGGTGTTGGAAACACCCACGGCGGCGAAACCGGTGTCGAGGGAGCCGTCGGCGTTGAGGCGGAGGAGACCGGAGCGCGCGGTGCCCTGATAGGAGGTGAAGACGCCGCCGATGTAGAGTTTGTCGCCGGCGACGGTGAGGATTTCGTTGATCTCGGTCTGGCCCTGAGAATCGGCGAGGGTGGAGGCGAAGGCGTCGAAGGCGGTGTCGAGGGAGCCGTCGGGCAGGAGGCGCTTGAGCGAGGTCTGGGGCGAGCCGGCGGCGGGGGCCTGGTAGCGGGATATGTTACCGCCGGTGATGATCTTGCCGTCGGACTGGAGGGCGACGGCGTTTACCGCGCCGGTGCCGGAATCGAAGGTGGGGTAGCTGTCGGGTGTGAGACCCGGGCTGATGGTCGTGACAAAGGCCGAGTCCAGCGTGGGATCGGCGGCCCGGAGGGGGAGGGCGAAGGGTAAAATAGCTGCGGCGGCGAACAGGGCGTGGCGGAGTCGGGATCGTTTCATGGGGCCGGGTGGGGTAATGCACCCAAGAAAAGCCGGGAGCGTATTGCAAGGCGCTGGCTGGATTTTGGCCTGCGAAATGTAACGCAGTGGGGGAACCGAAGCCCGAGATGGGCGGGGGGGCTCGGGCTTGGGACACCGGTCGTGGCGGGCGAAGCGACCTCGCCACCGTGCGCGACTTGCGAGTGTTCGGGGCGATTCCGGACGAGGAGATATCGGGTGGGCGCTGGTGATTTTGAGCGGGCGGGTGATTAAAAATGCTCACCGGAAGAACTCGTTTCGCTCATCCCGAGAACGCTTGGGTGGAACATCCGGGTGAAATCGTGAATTGAGGCGATAAGGCGTCCTTGTGGGTGTTGCAGAAAGAGACACTGTGCGACTGTGGCGTGTTTTTTGGTGTCGCGAAATGCCACGACATTTTTGGACGGCAACGCGGCTGGATCTGTTAGGCGCTAATTAGTAGGGAGATGAGTTGATTCGTTTGGTTTGGCACAAGCCCGGCTTTTAGCGACGGACCCCGTTCGCGGCCGGCGTTCGCTGCCGTTTCGCGTCCGCGGGGACACGCAATCCTACAACCAACACCACCATGTCGCTTACCAAAGCACTCAAACTGTCGGGTCTGATCGCTGGGGCCGCCGGCCTCTTCTTCTCCAGCCAAGCGCAAGCCGCCAACGAAAACGTCTCCGGCTCCCTGTCCTTGGACTTCAACTCCCACTTCATGTCCTACGGCGCCAACGTCTGGGGCGCTTCGCCATACGACGTCGAAGATATCGGTGACGAAATCCTCTTCCAGCCCTCGGCCGGCATCTCCTTTGCCCTGAGCGAAGGCAGCGCGATTTACACGGGCATTTGGGCCGATGTGAACGATCTCGAGAGCTCCAGCATCAGCGATACGGTGCAGGAGGTCGATGTCTGGGTCGGCTACTACTTTACCGTCGGCGACTTCAAGGTCGATTTCACCCTCCAATCTTGGATGTATGCCGGTTCCGCCGAAGGCATTTTTGACGTCACCGTGTCCTACGACACGATGTTCTCTCCCTACATTAAGGCCCACACTCGCTTCGACACCGCCGTCGCCTCGCAGCAGAAGGGCACCGTTTTCGAGCTGGGCGGCACGCTCTACTCCACGACGGTTGGCACCTTCAGCCTGTCGGTTCCGGTCGCTACGGCGTTCTCCTTCGATGACTACCATGTCGCGGGCGAGGACGGCTACGCCTACTCCCTGACCGGCGTGAAATTCACCACGCCTATCGGTATTCCCGACTCTTACGGCACTTGGGACCTCCACGGTGGCTTGGTCTGGTATCACACCGACAAAGGTTTCACCGGTAATGATCGCAGCAGCTACCTGACCGCCAGCCTCGGCGTCGGCGTCGCGTTCTAAGCTTCGGGCGCCGCCAGCGCTCGTCTCCGCCCTTTTCCCGAGTCCGGCGCGGCGTTCACCGCCTCTATTGGTCGGCCGCCGCCGCGCCGGATTTTTTCCCGCTTCACGACTCCCAGCTTCGCATCGGCTCTTCGCGGCCGACCGATCACCCGCATCACCCACGGCCCTCCCGGCCGAACCCTTTTTCACCCTTCCACATGCTCAAGAAATTCACCCAAACCCTCGCCGCCGGCGCCGTGGCGCTGAGCGCGCTCGCCGCCGCCACCGCTCTTCGCGCCGAAGAGACCGTCAAGGTCGGCGTGCTCCACTCCCTCTCCGGCACCATGGCCATCTCGGAGACCTCCCTCCGCGACGTCCTCCTCTTCACCTTCGACGAGATCAACGCCAAGGGCGGCGTGCTCGGCAAAAAGATCGAGCCGGTCGTGGTGGACGGCGCCTCCAACTGGCCTCTCTTCGCCGAAAAGGCCAAGCAGCTCCTCGAGCAGGACAAGGTCTCCGTGACCTTCGGCTGCTGGACCTCCGTCTCCCGCAAGTCCGTCCTCCCCGTCTTCGAAAAGAACAACGGCCTGCTCTTCTACCCCGTCCAATACGAGGGCGAGGAGGAGTCCCAGAACGTGTTCTACACCGCCGAGGCGGTTAACCAACAGGCCACCCCTGCGGTGGACTACTACCTCGCCGAGGGCAAAAAGAAGTTCTACCTGCTGGGCTCCGACTACGTCTATCCCCAGACCACCAACCTCGTCCTCCTCGAGTATCTCCTCAGCAAGGGCGTGCCGCTCGACAACATCGGCGGCGGCTTCCGCAAGGACGACTCCGGCAAGATCATCTCCGCCGGCAAATACACGCCATTCGGCCACACCGACTACCAGCAGATCGTTTCCGAGATCAAACAGTTCGCCGCCTCCGGCGACGCCTGCGTGATCTCCACGCTCAACGGCGACACCAACGTTCCCTTCTTCAAGGAATACGCCGCCTCCGGCCTCACCGCCGAGACCTGCCCGGTCGTCTCCTTCTCCATTTCCGAAGACGAATTCCGCGGCCTGCCCGCCGACCAGCTCGTCGGTCAGCTCGGCTGCTGGACCTACTTCCAGTCCATCAACACCCCGGCCAACAAGAAGTTCGTGGCCGACTTCCAGGCCTGGCTCAAGAAGAGCACCGTCCCCGGCATCGTGAAGGAAGGCCGCGTCACCTGCTCGCCCATGGTCCTCAGCTATGACGGCGTTTACCTCTGGAAGGCCGCCGTCGAGAAGGCCGGCTCCTTCGACGTGGACAAGGTTCGCGAGGCCCTCAAGTCCGGCATCTCCTTCGCCGGCCCCGGCGGCACCGTCACCACCCAGCCCAACATGCACCTGACCAAGAACGTCTATATCGGCGAGACCAAGGCCGACGGTCAGTTCAAGATCCTCAAGTCCTTCGACAACGTTTACGGCGAGCCCTGGCTCAAGGGTAAGTTCAAGTAAGCCAGCCTCCCGCTTCGTCCGGTTTTCCACGCGCGCCGCTGGTTACGGCGCGCGTGTTTTGATCAATGGTTAGTCTTGGTTGTCGGAGCGGGTCTTCGCGGGCCCGCTCCGTCTTCGTTTCGAGATTCTCGGTGTCGATCCGGCCCGCGTCTCGACGCCTTCACACCCGACCCGCGCCCGCCACTCCGCCGCCGCCCCGGATCGTCGCGACGCCCCCTCACTGGGAGCGCCGGCGTCCCGCCGGCATTCCGCATCATTCGCGAGCCGGCGCCTCGCTCGCCCCGCCTAGCCCACCTCGTCAGGCCGCCCGCCCGTCCTCTCCGCCCGTCCCGCCGCCCACCGCGCCTCATCCGGCCCGCCACTTGCTATCCCCGCGACCACCGCGCCATGCCTCTCCGCCATTCACTTCTCCTTTTCCTGTTCGTCCTCTTCTCCGGATTGCTCGGCGCCGCCACCCCTCGCGAGATCATCGCCGAGGCCGCGCTCGCCGACACCAGCGCTCGTCAGCGCGAGTTGCTCGGCTCCCTCGTCGGCCAGGGCGACGAGGCCATCGCGCCCCTCCTGACCGCCTGGCGCCAGGACGCCCTCTTTATCCACGAGACGCCGACGGGCGAAAAAATCGTGCTCACCCTCACCGGTGAAAAAGACGCCGACGGTCGCCAGGCCGCCGTCCGCGTCTCCGACGGCCAACCGCTCCTCGGCGCCGATGGCCAGCCCGTCCTCCTCGTCGCCTCCGACCTCACCGCCGCCGAGCACACCTCCTCGCTCCGCCGCGCCATGAAGGGCGTGCTCGACGTGATCGAGGTCGCGTCGCCGTCTCCCGCCATCCGCAAAAAGGCCATCCAAACCCTCGGCCAGAGCCAAAGCGTGGAACAACTTCCCGTCCTCGAAGCCCGGCTCGCCATCGAAACCGACCCCGAGGTGAAAGAAACCCTCCGCGAGGCCGTCGCCCTCATTCGCCTCAAATCCCCCGACCGCGACGCCAAGCTCGCCGGCCTGGCCGAACTCACCGAGCTCCACACCCTCGCCAGCAGCGACTTCCTCAGAACCGCGCTCAAGGAGGCCGAGGCCTCCGGCGACACCGCCCTCATCGCCGCCGCCAAGGAGGCCGACCACGCCGTCGAGCGCCACCGCTCCAAGGTGGATTTCATCGGCACCCTGTTCCGCAGCCTCAGCCTCGGCAGCATCCTCCTCATCGTCGCCCTCGGCCTCGCCATCACCTTCGGCCTCATGGGCGTCATCAACATGGCCCACGGCGAGATGATCGCCATCGGCGCCTACACGACCTACGTCGTGCAAAACATCTTCGGCTCCGGCCTCGCCCTCTCGCCCTTCGGCATGTCGCTGAAAATCCCCGGCATCGGCGCCGAGGGCTGGCTTTACCAGAGCTACTTCATCGTCGCCATCCCGTGCAGCTTCCTCGTCGCGGCCGTCATCGGCATCGGGCTCGAACGCAGCATCATCCAGTGGCTCTACCGCCGCCCGCTCGAGAGCCTGCTCGCCACCTGGGGCGTCTCGCTCCTGCTCCAACAGCTCCTCCGCCTCACCTTCGGCGCCAACAACGTCCAGGTGAGCAGCCCGAGCTACCTCAGCGGCAACTGGACCGTGGACGACATCCTCTTCGGCTGGAATCGCGTCTTCGTCATCGGCTTCGCCGTCCTCATCGTTCTCGGCGTCTGGCTGGTGCTCACCCGCACTCCCCTCGGTTTGCTCATCCGCTCGGTCATGCAGAATCGGCAAATGGCCTCCTGCATCGGCGTGCGCACCGAACGGGTCAACATGCTCACCTTCGGCCTCGGCAGCGGACTCGCCGGACTCGCCGGCGCCTTCCTCAGCCAGATTGGCAACGTCGGCCCCTCGCTCGGCCAGAGCTACATCGTGGACAGCTTCATGGTCGTGGTCGTCGGCGGCGTCGGCAACCTCGTCGGCACCGTCATCAGCGGCCTCGGCATCGGGTCCATCGACCAGTTTATCCAACAGTATTCGCCCTCGATCGCCGGCGCCTTCGCCGCGGTGCCCTTCATCGGCGGCGCGCTGCAAAACCTCGCGCAGGACTCGGCCGTTTTCGGCAAGATCCTCGTTCTGTGCGGCATCATCCTGTTCCTCCAGTGGAAGCCCTCCGGCCTCTTCGTCACCCGCAGCCGCAGCCTCGATTGATCCGCGCCGCATGACCACCACCTCACCCACCGTCCGCCGCATCGAGGCCATCGCCATCGCGGTCATCGCCCTGTTCCTCGTCGTCGTGTTCCCGCTGCTCAACGCCCAGGGCGTAGTCAGCGACTTCACGCTCTCGCTCTGGGGCAAATATCTCTGCTACGCCCTGCTCGCCATCTCGGTGGACTTCCTCTGGGGCTTCACCGGCATGCTCAGCCTCGGCCAGGCGCTCTTCTTCGCGCTCGGTGGCTACATGCACGGCATGTATCTCATGCGCATGATCGGCGACCTCGGGCAGCACAAGCAGCCCATCCCCGACTTCCTCGTTTTCCTCGGCTGGACCGAGCTGCCCGGCTTCTGGAAGCCTTTCGCCAGTTTCCCCTTCGCCCTCGCCATGGTGTTTCTCCTCCCCGGCCTGGTCGCGTATATCTTCGGTTTCCTCGCCTTCCGCTCCCGCATCAAGGGCGTCTATTTCTCCATCCTCACCCAGGCCCTCACCTACGCCGGCGCGCTGATCTTTTTCCGCAACAACACCCTCATGGGCGGAAACAACGGCTTCACCGACTTCAAGTTTATCCTCGGTTACAACATCCAGGACGCCTCCACCCAGCGCGGACTCTTCATCGCCACCGCCGTCACGCTCGTCCTCGTCTATCTCTTCTGCCGCTGGCTCAGCCGCACCAAGTTCGGCCTCGTGCAACAGGCCATCCGCGACGGCGAGAACCGCGTGCTCTTCTCCGGGTATGCGGCCAGCCACTACAAGCTCTTCATCTTCGTGGTCGGCGCACTCATCGCCGCCATCGGCGGCGCGCTCTACGTCCCGCAGGTCGGCATCATCAACCCCTCCGACATGTGGATGGACAAATCCCTCGAGGCCGTCGTCTGGGTCGCCGTCGGCGGGCGCGCCACCCTGCTCGGCCCCATCCTCGGCGCCATCTCCATCAACATGCTCAAGAGCTGGGCCACGACCGCCATTCCCGATCTCTGGCTCATCCTGCTCGGCGGCCTCTTCATCCTCGTCGTGCTCTTCCTGCCCGGCGGTCTCGTCAGCATCCCGGGCAAAATCAAACAAGGCATCGCCCGCCTCCGCCGTTCCAAAACCGCCGACTCCGACGCGGACCCGACCCCCGCTCCTCCGCCGCCGGCCACGCCCGAACCCGCCCTGGTTCCGTCCAAGTCCGCCAATCCCGACGCACCCTCCGCCTGATCTCGCGCCATGTCCCATCCCATTCTCCAAGCCGAGGACGTCACCAAAACCTACGACGGCTTCCGCGCGATTTCCTCGCTCAACTTCTACCTTTTCCCGGGCGAGCTCCGCACCGTCATCGGCCCCAACGGCGCCGGCAAATCCACCTTCTTCGACCTGCTCACCGGCCGCGCCAAACCCGACAAGGGCGCCATCTCCTACGCGCCCCAACAGGACGCGCCCAAGATCGACCTCACCGCGCACAAGGAATACGAGATCCAGCGCCTCGGCATCGGCCGAAAATTCCAGACGCCCTCCGTCTTCGGCGAGCACACCGTGCAGGACAACCTCGTGCTCTCCCTCAAGGGCTCCCGCGGCGTCTTCGCCTCGATCTTCTACCGCATGGACTCCACCCAGCGCGACCGCCTGGACGAGTTGCTCAAGCTCATCCGCCTCTCCGACAAACGCCACTGGAAGGCCGGCCTCCTCTCGCACGGTGAGAAACAGTGGCTCGAGATCGGCATGCTCCTCGCCTCCGAGCCGCGCATCCTGCTCGTGGACGAACCCGCCGCCGGCATGACCGACGAGGAGACGCACCGCACCGGCGAGCTCCTCCTCAGTCTGCGCGGCAAACACAGCATCGTCGTCGTCGAGCACGACATGACCTTCGTGAAACAGATTTCGCAGGACGGCCAGGTGACCGTGCTGCACCAGGGCACCGTGCTCTGCGAGGGCAAGTTCGACGACGTCCAGTCCAACCAAAAAGTCCGCGAGGTCTATCTCGGCCGCGGAAAACATTAGGAAAAAAGAAGTCAGGATTCAGGAGTCAGGATTCAGAATGATGCCCCTGTCTTCGGCTCTGTTTTCCGCTCCCCGATCCAGCGTCCTATTTCCCAATCCGGCCTCTGGCTTCTGGGCTCTGGCCTCTGTTGTCCGGCGGCCGCCGCCGTCTCCGCCTACTGACTCCTGAATTCCGACTCCTGACTTCTTTTCCCTCTTCATGCCCGCCCCCGATCCTCTCCTCTCCATCTCCTCCGCCGAGGTCGATATCGACGGCTCTCGCATCCTGCGCGGCGTGACCCTCGAGGTTCGTCCCAACGAACTCGTCGCGCTCATGGGCCGCAACGGCGTGGGCAAGACCACCACGCTCCGCACCATCATGGGCCTGCGCCCCCTGCGCTCCGGCGTCATCACCCTCGGTGGCAAAAGCCTCGCCGGCCTCGCCACCGACGCCCGCGCCCGCGCCGGCATCGGCTACGTGCCGCAGGGCCGCGACATCTTCCCGCACCTCACCGTCGAGGAAAACCTCAAGGTCAGCCTCGTCGTCCACAACATCAAGGGCGCCGCCGCCAAGGAGGCGGTGGACGAGGTCTATGCCCTTTTCCCCATCCTCAAGCAGTTCGTCGCGCGCAAGGGCGGCGTGCTCTCCGGCGGACAACAACAACAGCTCGCCATCGCGCGCGCCCTGCTCACCAAGCCCAAGCTCCTCCTCCTCGACGAGCCCACCGAGGGCATCCAGCCCAGCATCATCGAGGAGATCGGCGACACGCTCAAAAAGCTCCGCGCCTCCGGCCGGCTCTCGATCCTGTTGGTCGAGCAATACGTCGATTTCTGCCGAGCCATCGCCGACCGTTTTTACGCCATGGACCGCGGCGCCGTCACCATCGGCGGCCCCATCGCCGAGCTCACCGACGCCGTCGTCCAGGAGCACTTGCAGGTTTGAAGTAGCGAGTAGCGGGTAGTGAGTAGCGAGCATGCCGAGCCCACGCTGAATCTCGCTTTCCGGTTTCTTCTACTCGCTACCCGCTACTCACTACCCGCTACTTCCCATTTCCGCCTCCCCCATGCACCTCACCCCTCGCGAACGCGAAAAACTCCTCGTCGTCACCGCCGCCGACCTCGCCCGGCGTCGTCAGGCGCGCGGGCTCAAGCTCAACTATCCCGAGGCCATCGCCATCATCACCTACGAGATCATGGAAGGCGCGCGCGACGGCCGCACCGTGGCCGAGCTCATGAGTTTCGGCACCACGATCCTCAAGCGAGCCGACGTGATGGAAGGCGTGCCCGAGATGATCCACGAGGTGCAAGTCGAGGCCACCTTCCCCGACGGCACCAAACTCGTCACCGTCCACGACCCCATTCGCTGACGCGAACAATCCTGTCTGATGTCCAATGTCTTGAAGTCCAAAGTCGAGTGCGGCGCGCTTTGCGCGCAGGTGACGACTTTCGACCTTCGACCTTCGGACCTTTGACCTATTTTCAACTCTGCTCCCACCCATGATCCCCGGCGAAATCATCCCCGCTCCCGACGCCGCTCCGCTTGAGGCCAACGTCGGTCTCGAAACCAAGTCCATCGTCGTCGCCAACACCGGAGATCGTCCGATTCAGGTCGGTTCGCACTTCCACTTTTTCGAGACCAACGCCGCCCTCGACTTCGACCGTGCCGCCGCGCGTGGTTTCCGCCTCAACATCCCCGCCGGCACCGCGGTGCGTTTCGAGGCCGGCGACAGCAAACAAGTCGAGCTCGTCGCCCTCGCCGGCACCCGCGAGGTCTGGGGCCTCAACGCCAAGATCAACGGGCCGCTGTGATTTCTCAAAGTAGCGAGTAGCGGGTAGTGAGCAGCGAGCATATCGAGCCCGCGCCCAGGCCCACGCTTCCTCTGTCTTCCCCTACTCGCTACCCGCTACTCACTACTCGCTACTTCCCATGTTGACCCTCACCCGCCGCCAATACGCCGAGATGTTCGGCCCCACCGTGGGCGACCGTATCCGGCTCGCCGATACGGAGCTCTTCGTCGAGGTCGAGCGCGACCTCATCGCCGAGGGCGGCGGCTACGGCAACGAGGTCAAGTTCGGCGGCGGCAAGGTCATCCGCGACGGCATGGGCCAGTCTTCCACAGCCTCCGACGCCGAGTCGCTCGACCTCGTCGTCACCAACGCCCTCATCCTCGACGCCCGCCTCGGCGTCGTGAAGGCCGACATCGGCATCAAACACGGCGTCATCGTCGGCATCGGCCACGCCGGCAACCCCGGCATCCAGTCCGGTCTCGGCTCCGTCTATCCCGATCCCAAGACCGGCCGCAAAAACCCCATGATCGTCGGCGCCTGCACCGAAGTGCTCGCCGGCGAGGGCTGCATCCTCACCGCGGGCGGCATCGACACCCACATCCACTACATCTGCCCGCAGCAGATCGACGAGGCCATCAGCTCCGGCGTCACCACCCTCCTCGGCGGCGGCACCGGCCCCGCCCACGGAACCCTCGCCACCACCTGCACGCCCGGCGCGTGGAACATCCACCGCATGCTCCAGGCCGCCGAGGCCTACCCGGTCAACCTCGGTTTCCTCGGCAAGGGCAACTGCGCCACGCCCGGCCCGCTCCGCGAACAAATCCTCGCCGGCGCCCTCGGCCTCAAACTTCACGAGGATTGGGGAACCACCCCCGCCGCGATCGACACCTGCCTCGGCGTGGCCGACGAGTTCGACGTCCAGGTCGCCATCCACACCGACACCCTCAACGAGGCCGGCTTCGTGGACGACACCCTCGCCGCCTTCAAGGGCCGCACCATCCACACCTACCACTCCGAAGGCGCCGGCGGCGGCCACGCCCCCGACATCATCCGCGTCTGCGGCGAGGCCAACGTCCTCCCGTCCTCCACCAACCCCACGCGCCCCTTCACGGTCAACACCATCGACGAGCACCTCGACATGCTCATGGTCTGCCACCACCTCGACAACAAGATCCCCGAGGACGTGGCCTTCGCCGAGTCGCGCATCCGCCCCGAGACCATCGCCGCCGAGGACCGCCTGCACGACCTCGGAGCCATCTCCATGATGTCCTCCGACTCGCAGGCCATGGGCCGCATCGGCGAGGTCATCTGCCGCACCTGGCAGACCGCGCACAAGATGAAGGTGCAGTTCGGCAAACTCTCCGGCCCCTCGCACCCCGCCGCCGACAACTTCCGCTGCCTGCGCTACGTCGCCAAATACACCATCAACCCCGCCATCGCCCACGGCATGAGCCACATCATCGGCTCGGTCGAGGTGGGCAAACTCGCCGACCTCGTGCTCTTCAAGCCCGCGCTCTTCGGCGTGAAGCCCGAGCTCATCCTCAAGGGCGGCTTCATCGCCTGGGCCAACATGGGCGACCCCAACGCTTCCATCCCCACGCCCCAGCCGATGTTCTACCGCCCCATGTGGGGAGCGGCCGGCGGCGCGCTCGGCGCGACCAACCTCACCTTCGTATCCGCAGCGTCCCTACAAAGCGGCGTGCTCGCCGACCTCGGCCTGCGTCGCCGTCTGGAGCCGGTCATCGGTTGCCGCAGCGCGAGCAAACGCGACATGGTGCTGAACGACGCGATGCCGGTCATCAAGGTGGACCCCGAGACCTACCACGTCACCGCCGACGGCGAGCACCTCACCTGCGAGCCGGCCAAGGAGCTCCCCCTGGCGCAGCGTTATTTCCTGTTCTGAAGATACGGGAGGCCAAAGTAGCGGGAGCTTCCAGCTCCCTCCGCCCCCCCCGGCCCGGCCCCCCGAGCCCCCCCGCGAACGCTTCAAATCCGGAAACCGACGAACTGATACCAATCACGTTTTGAGTTGGGACTTTCCGGAAAGGTAGGGCGCGACCGCCGGGCGCGCCGGTTTGGGTGACGATCACCGTCCGTCCTCGGCGGCGGGCCCCGCCTCGCCCTGCCCTTTGGTCTCAGTTCATCCCGTAACTGGTATGAGCCGCCGGATAAAAGCCCCCCGGATAAAATAGATGCCCCCGCATCCACCCCGGATTCCGACCACGTTCCGAGCGCAACACCGCCCCGGAGTCTTCCGGAGCGTAGCGACGATCACGCGCCCTCCGGCCCCACCGGCTTGGGTGTCGAGCATCCATCGAGCAACGTCCGTCCATCGCGCACCGCTCATCGTCCACGACGGTTTCGGCGCGCCTCGGGCGTTCAACTGTCATGATGTATTTCTATTTTGACATATTTTAATTATGACATATTTTCGTTTCCATGGATGAGATTTTCTTAACTCCCAATCCCGGCGGTCAACTGGCTCCCGACAACATCTTGGGGCGAGACGAACTCATCGGCCGGATGTGGGCGGTCCTCGAAGGCAGGAGTATCTACATGAACGACCTGCGTCGGATCGGGAAGACGCAGATCATGGTGAAAATGCATGCCTGCCCGCCGCCGGGATGGCATACGGTGAAGCGGGATTTGGGCGGCTTTCACACGGCCGCCGAATTCGCCACCCGCGTATATCTCGATGCTGCGGCGGTTCTTGGTGCCAAGGGGAGGCTTCTCCGCGGCATGTCGTCTCTCCTCAAGCAGGCTTCCGGGGCGGAAATCGCCGGCATCCTCAAGCTCCCGGATGGCAAGGTGGCTCCGTGGAAAGAGGTGCTTTTCCGCACCTTTGGCGACCTCGAGTCGGAGATGCGTTCCATCGAGACCGAAACGGGTCGCGTCGCTCGCATGGTCTTTTTCTGGGACGAGATTCCGTTCCTTCTCGACAACGTTTCCCGTCGCGAGAGCCCGGCGGTGGCGATGGAGATTCTCGATGTGCTTCGCGCCTTCGGCCAGGACCACGATCACGTTCGCCTCGTCCTGACCGGCTCCATCGGCATCCACCACATTTTGGCCTCCCTTCGAGCCGAGGGGCACAACCACTCCCCGCTCAATCGCATGGAGCATATCAGCCCCGGCCCCTTGGCCCCCGAGGACGGCCGCTCGCTCGCCGCGAGATTGCTGGCCGGCGCCCGCCTCCATTGCGACGAGCCGGAACTCTGCGCCCAAATCATCGCCGACTCCGTCGGGAATGTCGCTTTCTACATCCACAAGCTTGTCAGTCGCCTCCCCGACCGGACGCCGGTCACTCCCGCCGGGATCGCACACTGTCTGCTGCGCGAGATCACCGCCAACGAGCGCGACGACTGGGATTTTGCCCACTACCGCAATCGCCTCCGGCCCTACTACGGTGACGCCACCCCGCTCGCGCTCGCCGTGCTCGACACCGCCGCCATCTCGCGGCCCGCCTCCCTTCCCGATTTCGCCGCCTTCCGCCGAGCCGCCGCCGCCAGCGTGCCGGGTTTCTCCGATGACGAGAAACTCCGCGGTCTCCTCCAGCTCCTCTGCCGTGACCACTACCTGGTTCGCGACGAGCACGGCCGTCACCGATTTTACCTCGAGCTCATCCGCCGTTGGTGGGTCATTGACCGCGCCCTCGCCCCCGCTGTCTGAACCGGAAAGCCCCTCGTTCACCCGATCCGCCCCACCGACCGCCATGTCCACCTTCCTCAGCCACTTCTCGCCGCAGCGTTCCAATCCCGAGGACTTGGAAAAGATCCTCGTTCAACGCGAGGGCCTCCTCGCCGCCAGCGTGGACAAACTCCGCGAAAGCGCGCGCACCCCGAACAAGCATCACCTCCTGTTCATCGGTCCCCGGGGTGCCGGCAAGACCAACCTCGTCGCCCTCATCCATCACCGCTTGCAGAGCCAGGCCGACCTCGCCCCGAAAGTCCGCATGGCCTGGCTCAACGAGGACGAGACCAGCTCCAGTTTCCTAAAACTTCTTCTGCGTATCTACCGTGCCTTGGCCGCGCGCTACCCCTCCGAGTTCACCCTTTCCCTGAGCACGGAGATCATCGGCCACCCGCCGGACCTCGCGCTCGCTCGCCTCGAACGCGGCTTCCTCGCCGACCTCGGCGCCCGCACTTGCGTCGTGCTCGTTGAAAATCTCGACCACCTTTTCGACACCCTGCCCGAGGCCGAACTGCGCCGCTGGCGGGCCTTTGTTCAGAATAACCCCGTCTTCGCCACCGTCGGCACCGCCCAGCGCCTCTTCGATGGCGTTTCCAACCGCGATCACACCTTCTTCGGTTTCTTTGACGTCCACCATCTCCGCCCCTTTTCGCCCGAGGACGCCCGCGGCCTGCTCAAAAAACTCGCGCTCCTCGCCGCCGACGATTCACCCCGTCGCGAACTGCTCGACTACCTCGACTCCCCCAAAGGCCACGCCCGCCTCAACGCCATCCACCACCTCACCGGCGGCAACCCTCGCCTTTACCTGATCCTCGCCGACTTCCTTAGCACCCGCGAAAGCCTCGACGCCCTCGTTCCCGCCTTCGAGAAAATGGCGGACCAACAGCTCACGCCCTACTATCAGGAACGGCTCCGTTGGCTCTCCACCCAGCAACGCGAGATCGTGGAGTATCTTTGCCAGATCCAGCACCCCATCGTGCCGGTCAAGACCATCGCCGCAGCCCTCTTCGCCGAGCCTTCCAGCATCGCCGGTCAGCTCAAAAAACTCCGGGAGATGGGCTACGTCGTCGGCCATGCTCGCGGCCGCGAGGTCTATTACGAGCTCGCCGAGCCGCTCATGCGCCTCTCCTTCCAGGTGAAGGACGCCACCGCGCACGGTCCCGCCGGTCCGGCTCCGCTCCGTCTCGTGGTGGACATGCTCCGGGTCTGGTTTGAGCAACAGCAACTCGAGGCCACCCTCGCCGCGCTTCATCCCGAAGCGAGCAGCCGCGCCTACTTCGCCCTCGCGCTGGCCGAAAACCTGGCCAGCGGCGGCAACCTCTGTCTGGAGCTCCTGCGCAACGCGGCCGACGGCATCGACCCCAAGGACTGCACCGACGAAGAATTCGAAAAACTGGAGGCGCTGGCGGAGGAGTCGGGCGACGCGGGCGACTTGGCCGTTTACGCCCAAGCTTGCTCAGCTCGACGCCTGCATGATCGGGCGATCAGCGTTTGGACGAAGGTCATCGAGCATCCCGACTGCGGGGCGGAGCTAAAAGCGATCGGGTATTTCGCACGTGCATCCATTCATGCGCGCTGTGGCAACCTAGCTGATGCGAACCGGGACCTAACCTCGGTCATTGATGGTCCCTTTAGCGCCGAAGCGGACAAAACGCTTGGTCTCTTTCTGCGTGGAATAGTCCGTTTGGGCTCCGGGGCAACGGGCGAGGGCATTGCCGATTTGTCGGCATTTTTAGGGAGACCGATTGATACCGTTCCGGTGGTTCTGAACGAGCTCAACGGTCGGGCGTTGTTGGCCACGGTCTTCCCTGTCTATTTCTTCGCCCTCAGCACCACCACCGACTGGCAACCCCGCGCCGCCGACTTCGTTTCGCGTTTCGCCGACTTCGGCATTCTGCCGCACCTCGGCAACGCCCTCGTCGCCCAGCTTCCCGCGCTCGCCGCCAGCCCGCTCAAGGCCGAGGCCCTCGACGCGTGGCACGCCGGTTGGGTCGCCGCAAGCGAAGGCCATCCCG
The DNA here is from genome assembly GCA_966252115.1 of uncultured Akkermansia sp. Classification (GTDB taxonomy): domain Bacteria; phylum Verrucomicrobiota; class Verrucomicrobiia; order Opitutales; family Opitutaceae; genus IMCC26134_A. The sequence continues at coordinate 12,676 of CBINNW010000003.1, read as the reverse complement.
AAATGGATCTGCCTCTTCGCCTCCTGAAAACCGGCCTGATCTACCACCGCACACAGGACGAGGGCGAACTCCTCCGCCTCCCCTCCGAAGAGCGCAGACTGCTCCGCCAGGCCCTCAAGCTCCCGGAGGAAACCCACGACTGATCCGTCCTCGCGCATCGCACCCGCCGCCGGGTGTGATGAATAGGGATGTCACGGCGTGGGTAGGGCGGGACCGCCGGGCCCGCCGCGCCTGCCTGCGCGCTTCGTCACGCTCTCGGCGCGCCCGGCGGTCGCGTCCCGCCTTCCCGGGTTGCGGAGAGCTGACATCGCTTCGTGTTGCTACACCCGCCTCCATCCGCTCGGCCTCCCGCCTTGTATTGCGAAAATACAAGGCGCGGCTTGCGCGGGTGAATTGCTCCCGCGGACGGGCGGGGTTTGGTTCGGCCGTCTCTTGCCGTCGCCCCTTGCCCTCCCTTCGCCCCATGCCCAAGACCCGTATTCTCCGTCACCTCTTGGCCTGCGCCGGCCTCTCGATCCTCGCTCCGGGCGCGCTCCCCTCCGCCTTCGCCCAGGCCCAGCCCGCGCTTGCGGCCGAGCCGGCCCCATCCGCCACCTTCGCCCTCTCCTCGCTCACCCTGCGGCTCGACCCCGAGTCGCGCACCGCCGCCGGCCTTTTGCCCAAGGGGGTGGACGGTTTTGATTACCTGCCCTCGGACCGGGCCGACAAACGCCGCGGCGACGGTTTCCACCACCTCGGCGACATCACCTTCCGAGCGCGTTTGCTCGGCGCCACGGGCGCGGGCGCCGACGCCGCCGGCCGCGACGCGCCCGGCGCCTGGCGCGATTACAGCAGCGCCGCGAAACGCGCGCCCGTGCTCGGCTTGCCCGCCGGGGCGCCCGCGCTCGCCGCCGACGATCTGGCGCCGAGCCTTCCCGCCGACTGCCCGCTGCGTGTCGTCCGCACCTGGTCGCGCGACCCGGCCGGTAATCTCGTGCTGCGCTTCGAGCTGGAAAACCGCGCCGCGGCCCCGGTCGAGCTCGGCGGCCTGGGCTTTCCGATGGTGTTCAACAACATCATCACCGACCGCTCGCTCGAACAGGCGCACGCCGCCTGCTCCTTCTCCGATCCCTACATCGGCGGCGACGCCGGCTACCTCCAGGTGGTGCGTCTGACCGGTCTCGGCCCGGTGCTGCTCGTCGTTCCCGAAGCCGGCACGCGCACGCCCTTCGAGGCCTACCGCCCGCTCGACGAGCCGATGCACCGCCAGCAGACGTGGGAGGGCAACCTCGAGTGGACCGTCCACAGCCGCGCCTACGCGGAGCGGGAGTGGAGCCGCGCCGAGCCGTGGAATTCCCCCAGCTCCGCCACCCTCGCGCCCGGGCAGCGACGCGTTTACGGCCTCAGGTTTCTGCTCGCGCCGGAAATCCGCGCCGTCGAGGCCACGCTCGCCGCCCACGCCCGCCCCGTCGCGGTCGGCATACCCGGCTACGTGCTGCCGACCGATCTCGACGCGCGTCTGTTTTTGAAAAACGACTCGCCGGTCGCCAGCATCGAGGTCGAGCCCGCCGGCGCCATCGACATCGCCCCGCTCTCCGGCGCCGCCGCCTTGCCCGCGAGCGAGGCCGGCTGGCGCGCCTACGCGCTGCGCGGCCGGACCTGGGGACGCGCCCGCGTGCTCGTCACCCACGCGGACGGCACGTATCAGACCATCCACTACAAGGTCATCAAGCCCGCCGCCGAGGCCGTGGCCGACCTGGGGAATTTTCTCTTCACCAAACAGTGGTTCGAAGATGCGGCCGACCCCTTCGGGCGCAGCCCCTCGGTCATCAGCTACGACCGCGAGACCGACCGCAAGATCGTGCAGGAGAGCCGCGCGTGGATCGCCGGTCTGGGCGACGAGGGCGGCGCCGGTTCCTGGCTCGCCGCGGCGATGAAACAGTTCGGCCAACCCGACGCCGGCGAGCTGGCGAAGTTCGAGCGCTTCATCGACGGCGTGCTCTGGGGCACCCTGCAATACAAGGACGGCCCGCAACGCCATGGCGTGCGCAAGAGCGCGTTTTTCTACGACCCGAAGGCGTTGCCCGATTTCCCCTATCGCGAGGACCTCGATTGGAAGACCTGGACCAGCTGGGACAAAAAACACTCCGAGGACATCGGCCGCGGCTACAATTACCCGCACACCGTCGCCGCCTACTGGTCGATGTATCGGGTGGCGCGCAACCATCCCGGCCTGATCAAAAACCACGACTGGAGCTGGTATCTTACCCAGGCCTACGAGACCACCCGCTTTGCGTTCAGCCGCGACGAGCAGGGCCGCCGGCGCGTCGGCTGGGTCGAGCTCGGCATGATGGAAGGAACGATCTTCTTGCGCCTGCTCGAGGATCTGCGCCACGAGGGCCGGACCGCCCAAGCCGCCGACATCGAGACCCTCATGAAGGAGCGCGCCGACCGCTGGAAGACCGAGGCCTACCCCTTTGGCAGCGAGATGGCATGGGACTCCACCGGCCAGGAGGAGGTGTATGCCTGGTGCGACTACTTCGGCTACGACGACAAGGCCCTCGTCTCGCTCAACTCCATCCTCGCCTACATGCCCGCCGTGCCGCACTGGGGCTACAACGGCAACGCGCGGCGGTATTGGGATTTTCTCTACGGCGGCAAACTCTCCCGCATCGAGCGCCAGATCCACCACTACGGCTCCGGCCTCAACGCCATCCCCGCGCTCGGCGAATACCGCAAGACGCCCGCGGACCTGCATCTCCTGCGCGTCGGCTACGGCGGCACGATGGGCGCGCTCACCAACATCGACCAGGAGGGCTTCGCCTCCGCCGCGTTTCACTCGTTCCCATCCACGCTGCGCTGGGACGCCTACTCCGGCGACTACGGCCCGAGCTTCCTCGGACACGCGCTCAACACCGCGACCTACCTCGTCGATCACCCCGACTTCGGTTGGGTGGCCTTCGGCGGCAACGTCGAGCGCTCCGGCGACTGGATAAAACTCGCCCCGCGCGACTCCTTCCGCCGTCGCGTTTATCTCGCCCCGCGCGGCCTCTGGCTGACCCTCGACGCCGGCGCCTTCGAGGCGGTGGAGCTCCACCGCAAGACCGGCGCGGTGCGGATCGCGCTCGCTCCGAAAAACGGGTTCACGCCCGCCGCCCGCCTGCGCGTCGAGCAGCCCGCCCGGCTCGATGGCGTCGGCCCCTACCGTCCCGCCCGCAATCTCCCGACCGACGCGGGCGCCTTCACCATCCCGCTCGGCGCCCGGCCCACCTGGATCGAACTCGAAAACTGAAACCACCGCCCGCGCCCGCGCTCCCGCCCGCGCCCCCTCGCCGACGCCCCACCTCCGTGCCACGCGCCCTCACGCCTTCCATGCGACTCTCCATGCCCGTGTCCCGTCTCTCCCCGTTTCGCGCCTCGCTCCTCTCCGCGCCGCTCCTCGCGGCGCTCGCCGCCTTCACCGTGGATACCGACGCCCAAGCCCAAACCACCCCGCCGGCCATCCCGCAGGCCGTGCCCTTCGCCGCCCGTCCGCTACCGCTCGACGCGGTCCGTATCACCGGCGGCCCGCTCAAACACGCGCAGGACCTCGACGCCGATTATCTGCTCAAGCTCGAGCCCGACCGCATGCTCCACCACCTGCGCGAGCGCGCCGGTCTCCCGCCCAAGACCGACTCCGGCTACGGCGGCTGGGACGGCGGCGGGCGCACGCTCACCGGGCACATCGCGGGCCATTACCTATCGGCCGTCAGCCTGATGTATTCGGCCACCGGAAACGCCCGTTTCAAGGAGCGCGCCGACTACATCGTGGCCGAGCTCAAGCTCATCCAGGACGCGCAGGGTGACGGTTACATCGGAGGCCTGCAGGCGGAGGTCCGCCGCGACGGCGAGAAGGTGCTGGTGGACGGCAAGACCCGTTTCGAGGACCTCGGCCGCGGCGTCATCGAGAGCGGAGGCTTCGACCTCAACGGCATGTGGTCGCCCTGGTATGTGCAGCACAAACTCTACGCCGGCCTGCGCGACGCCTATCGCCACACCGGCAACAAGCTCGCCCTCGAGGTCGAGGTGAAGTTCGCCGAATGGGCCGACGGCATCCTTTCCAAACTCGACGACGCCCAGATCCAGAAAATGCTCGGCACCGAGTTCGGCGCGATGAACGAGATCATGGCCGACCTCTACGCCGACACCGGCGACGAGCGTTGGCGACGCGCCTACCGTTACTTCGAGCACCTCGCCTTCGTGGATCCGCTCGCCGAGCACCGCGACGTGCTGCCCGGCACCCATGGCAACACCCAGGTGCCGAAGCTCTACGGCGACCTCGTTTTCCACCTGCACACCGGCGAGGAAAAGCCCGGCCGGGCCGCCAGGTTTTTCTGGGACGTGGTGGTGGACGACCACAGCTTCGCCACCGGCGGTCACGGCAAGGACGAGTATTTCGGCCCGCCCGACCAGCTCAACCACCGCGTGGACGGCCGCACCGCCGAGACCTGCAACGTCTATAACATGCTCAAGTTCTCGCGCACCCTCTTCGCGCTTCAGCCCGACGCGAAGTATGCCGAGTTTCACGAGCGCGCCCTGTTTAACCACATCCTCGCCTCCATCGACCCGCAGGACGGGCGCACCTGCTACATGGTGCCGGTCGGGCGCGGCGTGACGCGCGAGTATCAGGACATGTTCCAAAACTTCACCTGCTGCGTCGGCACCGGCATGGAGAGCCACGCGCTGCACGGCGACGGTCTCTTCCTCGCCTCGCCCGACGGCACGAAGCTTTGGGTCAATCTCTACGCGCCCTCCACCGCCACCTGGGCCGCGCAGGGTCTCCGGCTCTCCGTCGCCACCGAGTTCCCCGAGGGCGAGGACGTCGCGCTCTCCCTCGCCTTGCCCGAGCCGCGCCGCTTCGCGCTCGCCTTGCGCCGGCCCGCCTGGGTCGGCGAGGGCTTCGCGGTGTCGGTCAACGGCGAGGCGCTGCCCGCCACCGCGCTCGCGCCCGCCGACGGCTATGTCGAGATCGCCCGCGAGTGGCGCGACGGCGACCGCGTCGAGTTGCGCCTGCCCAAGACCCTCCGGGCCGAGCCGGTGCCGGACAATCCCGGCCGCGTGGCGCTGCTCTGGGGACCGCTCGTGCTCGCCGGCGACCTTGGCCCCGAGGATCGCAAGGTGGACGCCCGCACCCGCGCGCCGGTTTTCGTGACCGACGCTCCGGCCGTGGCGGATTGGCTCAAGCCGGTCGAGGGCCGCCCCGGCGTCTTCCGCAGCGACGGGGTGGGGCGCGAGCACGACGTCGAGTTCATGCCGCTCTACCGCCTGCACCGCCGCACCTACGCGGTGTATTGGGACCTTTTCACCACGGCGGACTGGGCGGCGCGCGAGGCCGAGCTGGCCCGTGAAAACGAACGCCGCGCCCGCCTCGAGGCCGCCACGGTCGCCTTCGTGCAGCCGGGCGAGATGCAGCCCGAGCGCGACTTCAACCAGCAGGGCGAAGGCACATCTCCCTACCGCGTGATGGGCCGCGCCGGTCGCCGCGGCACCAACTGGTTCTCCTTCGACGTGCCGGTGGACGCCTCGCGGCCGTCGGCGCTGGTCGTCACCTACTGGAGCGACGAGTGGAGCCGCCGGCGCTTCGAGATCCTGGTCGATGGCCGGCGCATCGCGGAGCAGACGGTGGAGAAGGGCGGCGAGCCGCGTTTCTTCGACGTCACCTATCCCGTCCCCGCCGAGCTCGTCGCCGGCAAGGAAAGGGTCACCATTCGTTTCCAGGCGGTGAAGGGCCACGAGATCGCCGCCGTTTACGGTCTCCGCAGCGTGCGCGCCGATCTCGCCGCCGAGGTTTCCGCCGAGTCCTCCGCATCCGCCGAATCCGCCGCCGAGGGCGCGGGTGGCTCCCCCTGATGAACTCCATCCTCACCCTGGCCGACGTGCAGGCCGCCGCGGCCTGCATCCGTGACCGCGTGCGCGTGACGCCCTGCGCCCGCTCCGAAACGCTTTCGGCCATCACCGGCGCGGAGGTGTTTCTCAAGTTCGAGAACCTGCACTTCACCGCGTCTTTCAAGGAACGCGGCGCCCTCAACAAACTCCGCTCGCTCACGCCCGAGGAGAGCGCGCGCGGCGTCATCGCCATGTCGGCCGGCAACCACGCGCAGGGCGTGGCCTACCACGCCAAACACCTCGGCATCCCGGCCACCATCGTCATGCCCCGGCATACCCCGGACGTGAAGGTGGAGCACACCCGGGAGCACGGCGCGGAGGTGATCCTGCACGGCGACACCTTCGACGAGGCGTCCGTATTCACCCGCTCCCTACGCGACGAGCGCGGCTTGACCCTGGTGCATCCCTACGACGACCCGGCGGTGATCGCCGGCCAGGGCACGATCGCGCTGGAGATGCTCGCGCAGGTGCCCGATCTCGATGCGCTGATCGTGCCGGTGGGCGGCGGCGGCCTGCTCGCCGGCATGGCGGTGGCGGCGCGCGCCCTGCGCCCGGGCATCGAGCTGCTCGGCGTGCAGTCCGACCGCTTCCCGGCGATGTCGGCGCGCCTGCGCGGCGAGGTCGCGGAGTGCGCGCCCTACACCGTGGCCGAGGGCATCGCGGTGAAACGCCCGGGCGAGCTCACCGCCGAGCTCATCCGGCAAAACGGCGGCGAGGTCGGCCTGGTCTGCGAACGCGAGATCGAGGACGCGCTTCTGCTTCTCCTGCAAATCGAGAAGACCGTGGTCGAGGGCGCGGGCGCGGCCGCCCTCGCCGCGCTCGTCCGCATGAAGGACCGCCTGCGCGGCCGGCGCGTCGGCCTCGTGCTCAGCGGCGGCAACCTCGACCTCTTCAGCCTCTCCTCGATCATCCAGCGTGGTCTGGTGCGCGGCGGGCAGATCATCCGTCTGCGCGTGGAAACGCGCGACGTGCCCGGCGCGCTCTCGCAGGTGTCGGCCCTGATCGGAGGCAGCGGCGGCAACATCGTCGAGGTCAGCCACCAGCGCGCCTTCGGCGACCAGCCGCTCCAGACCGTGACGGTGGACTTCGTGCTTCGCACCCGCGGGCCGCGCCACGCCGAGGAGATCGTGGCCGCCCTGCGCGCGGGCGATTGCCGCGTCATTCCCACGCCGGCCTGACGGCGCTCGGCGTTTTCCGTTTTTTCCCACATCCCCTTTTTTCTCATGCATTCCTGACCTCATCGCCTCCCGGCCCCGACGTCGCACGCCCCTTGCGCTCCGGGTGCCCCCGCTTTCTTCACCCCAAACAAAGAATGGTTACCCCCAATTCTCTCCACCGGCCTGCGCCGGAGGCGGAGCTCCGTCCCGACGTCGATCTCACCCTCATCGGCGAGCACACCCTGCACCGCGCCGTGCAGGCGCCGGACATCGCGCCGCAGGTCTGGCTGGTCGGCGCGCCCGTCTGCCCGGTCCTGCCGCGTTACGACATGCTTCACCTTGGTGTGGTGGAGGCCGTCGCGCCCTACCGCTTCGTCCGGCGCAGCGCCCGGGCTTTGGAGTTTCTCGCCTGCTACGGCGGCGAGGGACGCGTGCTCATCGACGGCGAGTGGGCGGCCTTTGGTCCCGGGCAGGCCGCGCTGCTGCCGCAAAACGCCGTCGCCGCCTACCACGCCGTCGGCGAGGCGCCGTGGAAACTCGTCTGGGTGTGTTACCATTGTCCGGCCGACCGCGCCTCCCTGCTGGCGCCCGGCTCGCCGGTGCTCGCCGAGCACGACCCCGAGCCGCTGCGCCACGCGGTCGAGGGCCTGCGGCTGGAGTGCCGCGATCCGCGCGGCGAGCTCGCCTGCATGGAGCACGGGTGCGCGTTGATCCACCGGCATGTCCTCCGCTTCGCCCGCCCGTGGCGGGATTGCGACCGCCTGCGCCTTCTGTGGGAGAAGGTCGCCCGCGCCCTCGGCGAGGAATGGAGTCTCGGTCGGCTGGCCGCCGAGGCCGGTTGCTGCGGCGAGTCGCTGCGGCAGCGCTGCCAGCGCCAGATCGGCCGCAGCCCCATGCAGCACCTCACCTACCTGCGCCTCCAGCGCGCGGCCGAGCTCCTGCTCACCACCGACCAGAAGGTCGAGAGCATCGCCGCCGAGGTCGGCTACGGCGACGCCTTCGCCTTCTCCGCCATGTTCAAAAAATGGACCGGCAGCGCGCCGCGTCGGTTTCGCGAGCGCCCGTCCGCGCCGCCGGCCGACGCTAACTGTAGGTAAAAATCAACTACGACGCCGGCGGATGGGATTTTGCCCATGCTCGCTTGGGTTTTGCCCATTCAGGCCCGGCGATGGGTCCGGCTAGGCTGGGGGAGACCGCCTTTCGACGGCGGCAAAATCCCCAACCCCAAAACACAGACCCAATGAAAAAACTCCTCGCTCTCGCGGCCATGGCCTTCGCCACGGTCGCCGCCCAGGCCGCCATGACCTGGTATTGGGTGTCGGTCCCCTCCGACACCGGCATTCGCGACCAGATCGCCGCGTCCATGAACACTGCGGTCGGCAACTACAACACCTACGCCAACTACGGCTCCAACGTCGCGGTGGAATACGTGCCCGGCGTGCCCACCGCGCAGGCGAGCTGGGGCTGGCGCATCCAGTTCGGCGCCTCGCGCAATGCCCGCGTGGCCCAGCACGAGCTCGCCCACTACCTGGCCATCGGCGGCGGCCACAGCGCGTGGAACGGCCAGCGCTCCGGCAACTCGTGGACCGGGGCCAACGGCCTCGCCCGCGTAAAGGCCTTCGACGGCGACAGCGCCACGCTCGGGGCCGACACCAACCACTTCTGGCCCTACGGCTGGAACTATGATTCCGAGGGCACCTATCCGGAGCGAAACATCGGCATGGTCGGCGCCATGCGCAAGGACATGGGCCTCGACGATCCGACCATCGGCATCGCCCCCGGCACCTACCGGCTGGTGAACCGCGCCAGCGGCAAGTATCTCGACAACTACGGCTACACCAACGACGGCGCCACCGTGCGCCAGCACGACGGCAGCTCGAGCAACAACCAGAAGTGGGTCGTCAGCCTCATCTCCGGCGGCTACTTCAAGCTCCAGTGCGTGACCGGCGGCAAGATGCTCGACACCCTCGGCAACACCGCCAACGACACGCCCATCGGGCAGTGGGGCAACGGCGGCAGCCACAACCAGCAGTGGTCGCTCGTCCAGACCGACAGCGGCTACTTCAAGGTCATCAACCGCGCCAACGGCAAGTGCCTCGACACCGGCGGCGCCACCGCCAACGGCACCGTGATGGAAAACTGGAGCAACGGCTCCAGCTACAACCAGCAGTGGAAGTTTGTTAAATAACTTGCGCCACCGTCACCGCCACCCCCGCGCCGTGCTCGAATGGCGCGGGGTTTGGCGGTCCGGGGAGCGCACGCGTCCCGCGTGCTGGTGAGAGCGTCCCGCTCTCACTTCCGAACCGGCGGGCGGGACGCCCGCCGGAGCACCCGGGACGGGTGCGCTCCCCGGACCACGACGAACCGCCGGCTCCGGCTACAGGCCTTTCTGTTTGCCGGGCACCGTCGCAGCCCCCGCATCCCCCCTTTTTTTCCCGCCCCATGTCCTCCGCCTCCTCGTCCTCCGCCCGCTCCAACCCGCGCTCGCGCGCCCTGCTCTTCGCCTTCACCGGTTTCGCCGGCGGCGCCGCCGGCTGGTTGTTGCACGCGAGTTCCGTGCCCGCCCCGCGCGAGACTCCGCCCGCCGCGGCCGCCGCGCTCACCGACTCCGGCGCGCCCTCGGCTGCGCCCCGTCCGGGTGCCTCGCCCCTGACCGCGATCCCCGTCGGCGATCCACGGGCCGTCCTGGAACGTCTGCTCGTGGCCGACTCGAGCGACATGGTGAATCTCATGGACGCCATCGGCGCGCTCACCCGGCTCGACGAAAGCGGGGTCCGCCTCGCCTGGAGTTCGCTGGACGGGCGTCCGGCCCTCGAAACCATGGGCAGCTCGGCGGCGGTCATCTACCTCTGGAGCCGGCTCGTGGCCCTGGGCGAGACGGTGGAGATTCCCCGCGGCTGGGGCGCCGAAAACTTCGCCTCCACCATCGAGCTGGCCAAGGTGCGCGAACAACTGCCGCGCCTGCTGACCCGGCTAGAGGCGGGCGAGGGGCTCACCGAGGCCGAGCGCCGCGCGGTCTTCACCGGGCTCGCGCGCACCGATCCGCTCCGCGCGGTGAAGCTCTGGGTGGCGAGCACCCCGCCCTGGGATTTTCGCGGCGACGCCCGCTGGCTGGGCGCGGCGCTCGTCGATCCCGCCACGCGCGACGCCGCCATGGCCGAGCTGCGGCGTTGGCAAAAAGACGGCGATCTAGGCGGCGCCACGCTCGCCCTCGCGGGCGAGTGGATCACGCGCGACCCCGCCGCGGCCGAGGCTTGGCTGCGCGAGCCGGCGCAGGCCGACGTGCGCGACCACGTCATGCAGCAGGTGTTGAACGTGCGCGTCTTCACCGACCCCGCCGCCGCCGTCGCCTGGAGCGAGGCCCTGCCCGCGAGCGAGCGCCGACGCGCCATCGGCATGAGCGCCGCCCAGCTCGCCAACCGCGATCCGGCGGCCGGCGCGCGACTGGTCGCGAGCCTGCGGGCGCCCGCCGAACGCGAGGAGGCGATCCGCAGCTACGGAAAGACACTGGCGGCCAACGATCTGGAAACCTGGAAAACCTGGCGCGACAGCCTGCCCGAGGCCGAGCGGGTTTACACCAACCAGTCGGCCTTCGATCTGTGGGCCTTCTACGAGCCCGAGGCGGCGGTGAGCTGGCTGGAGACGCAGCCGGTGGGGGCCGCGCGGGACGACCTGGTCCTCACCCTGGTGGACGTCTATGCGCAACGCGATCCAGGCGTAGCGGTGAAATGGATACAGGGCATCGCCGACCCCGCCCGCCGAGAGCGCGCCGCCGTCGCCGCGCTGACCAGCGTGGGGCCGGAGAATCTCGACACCGTGCGCACCATCCTGGCCGCGGCGGGTTCGCGATAGGTGGCCCGGAGCGAGGGGGAAAACAACCGTTGCCATATTCGGGATTGGGAAAGTGTGTTGGGGAAACGCCCGCGGGCGGCGCATCCGGCGCGGACCGCGTCCATTTTCCTCATGGCATCCTCCCAATCCGAACTTCCGCTCGACGGCGTTCCGCCGCCGTCCGCCGCCGAAAAGGCCGCCGACGCAACCCGCGCCCTCCGCATCGTCTCGGTCGGCGCCAAGCCGCTCGGGCGTGAGCAGAAACGTTTCAACAAGCTTCTCGCCCGCATCGAAAACCTGCGGAAGGACATCGCCGCCCGCACCCGCGCGATGGACGCCGGCCTGGCGGAATACGTGCGCCGCATCCACCCGCTGGAGCTGCGGCTGCACGAGGCGCGGCGAAAGATGGTGACCGAGCTCGGCAAAATCTGGCGCGACCCGAAGTCCGCCGGTTTTCGTCTGGGCAAGAAGCAGCGCGCCGCCCTGCGCGACGTGTTGCTGCATCAGTTCGATTGTTTGCAGCAGTTTCCGCCCGGCGACGACGACGCCGATCTGTGTCGCCTGAACGACGAGCTCATCGCCGCGGCGGAGGCCGAGATGAACGCCGCGAACGGCAAGGGGGGCGCGGGCGACGACGACGCTCCAGGCGGCGGCGGGCCGAAGGGCGGGCCGGACCTGTCGAAGTTTCACCCCGGCATGAGCGAGGAGGAGATGGTGGCGGAGGTGCGGCGCCAGTTCCTCGAGATGAACGGACTGACCGAGGAGGATGTGAAGGCGCTCGACGAGGAGATCGGGCAAGCGCCGCCGCCTCCCCAGAGGGCGCGCAGGCCCACCGCGGCGCAGCTGCGCAAGGCGCAACGCGAGGCGGAGATGGCGGAGGCGCGCAAACGCGGTCTCGCGACGATTTACAAGCAGCTCGCCAAGATTCTGCATCCGGACCTGGAGCGCGATGCGGAGCGCCGGGCGGAGAAGGAGCGGCTGATGCAGGAGCTCACCGCCGCCTACAAGGCGGGCGATCTGCACACCCTGCTGCGATTGGAGCTCGAATACATCCATCGGGAACAGGGAAACCTCGAGCGACTGGGCGAGGAGAAGCTCGCGGTGTATTGCGAGGTGTTGGCCGAGCAGGTGCGCGAGCTGGAAGCGGAATACGAGGAGATCGGTTACGCGCCGCGTTATCAGGCGATGGCGAATCATCTGCGATTCGGCGGACTACCCCGCTGGCACGAGGTCGAGGCTGTGCTGGGCGAGCAGTTTTTTCAGCTGGAGCGGAGCCGTGAAGACATCGTCGGCCCGGAGAAGCAGGCCACGCTGAAGGAGATGCTGGAGTTTTTTCAGCGGGAGCAAAAACGCCGGAGGGTGTTTTTCGATTTGGATTTCTGATACCAGTTACGGGATGAACTGAGACCAATGGGTAGGGCGGGACCGCCGGGCCCGCCGCCGAGGACGGACGGGGATAGGCACCCCAAACCGGCGCGCCCGGCGTGTCGCGCCCTACCTTCCCCGAAAGTCCCAACTCAACACGTAATTGGTATGAGACCTTCCGCGAGCCGGGGGCGGCATGCGGAAACACCCGCGATAAACAAAAACACGCCGCCTCTCGGGAGGCGGCGTGCGGGAGGAAAAAGGGGAGACGGCGGTTTGCCGCGCCGCCCCCTCCGGGGGGATGGCTTACTCGGCGGCGGTGACCTTGAGGCGGAGGAAACGACGGGCGGTGCTGTTGAGGGCGACCGTGTCGGTGTAGGTGACGGGGGCGGTGGAGCCGAAGGCCGCGTAGGTGTGGA
>CBINNW010000002.1:0-165879 GCA_966252115.1 uncultured Akkermansia sp. | reverse complement strand
CGCGTGCCGCCGCGCGACCGACGCACGAGGCCGCAACGGGAAGCGATGCCGCTCCACCGGGAGCGCCGGCATCTTGCCGGCGTTTCAGGCAAACAGCCGGCAGGATGCCGGCGCTCCCGGTGGCGAAGTCAGCCGGACGCGGCGGCGCGGGTCATGGCGGCGAGCACGCGCGCGGCCGCGACCTCCTCGGGATCGGGCATCGCCTCGGTGAGCTTGCCGAAATGCAGGGCGGTGAGCTCCCGGTTCGTGCAGTCCATGACCGCCTTGCGAAGCACGCCGACGAGCTCCTGATAATTTCCCCGCCAGGTGCGCGCGCAGAGCCACTGCATCGCGGCCGGGTGGATGGAGCGCGCCCGGTAGGCCGGATAGATCGCCGTGAGATCGAGCAGGATCCGCCGCACGATCAACTCCACGTCGTCGCGACGCTCGCGCAGCGCGGGCAGCCGCACCACGGCCGGCATGATAAACTGGAGCTCCTCCATGAATTCGCAGTCCACCGTGCGCCCCTCGTCGGTGCACTCGGTGGCGGCGAAGACGATGCGCAGCGGCTTCTCGCGATCCCGCATACGCCGGGAACGACGCAAAAACTCCAGCAGGGGCTTCTCCTGCGCGCGGGGGAGTTTCTCGATTTCCGGCACGAAATAGGTGCGCGGCGGACCTTCGTTGAGCCGGTCCAGCGAGAGCCGCGTGGCCAGGGTCTCCGCGTCCAGCTCCTGCGGACTGATGACCACGAGGTAGCCCTGCGAATCGCCGCCCATGGCTTGGAACTCGCGCGCCGCGAGCTCGAACTCCGCCCCGGCCTCGCCGCGCAGGATCACGCCGAGCGGATCGTTGCGCGCGTTCCAAAGATCGTGGACGACGCGTCGCATCGGGGCGCTGCGCGCCACCAGGTGGAGGGGGCGATAAACCCCGTCGGAAGGCAGGGGCACCATGCCCGTGCCGTCGGACCCGGGAGCCGGGGCGCCCTCCTGGTTTTTCCCCAGCAGGCCGTGCAGCGCGTTGACGGCGCGCTTGGGATTGATCGGTTGGAGCAGGGCGTCGTTCAGGCCCTGGCGAAAAAGCGGCATCACCGCGTCCACCTCGTCACGGTTCGCGATGAGCAAAAATTTCGTGTCGGGCGAAAGCGCCCGCGCCGCGACGAGAAATTCGCCCAGCTCGGGGGTGGTGCCCTGCGCGAGCACGCAGAGCTGGCAAAAACGCCCGGCAAGCACGCGTTTCACCTCCTCAAGATCCGGACAGGCGGCCACGAGGGCGCCGGCATCCGTCAGGAGGAGCGAGAACAGGCTGCGAAGTTTGGCGTCGGGAATACAGACAACGGCGTTGGGAGACATTCCAGTTTTGCGAATGCAAAGGAAGCGGCGGACAGGCGCCCGCCGCCTCGTTCAAAAGAGGCGAATATTGACTTCGGTTGAGGCGCGGAGGCGATGCGGGGACGAGCGCGTTTCAATAGGCGCGGCCCCGATACATCCGGACCGGCGCGGCCGCCGGTTTGGCGGCGGCCGGGATCGTCGCCGCCTGGGCCGCCGCGGCCGACATGGGCATCGGAGGCGTGGACACCGAAGCGGAAGCGGACGCCGGGACGGGGGCCGGAGCGGCGCCGCCGGTCGCGCCGGACTCGAGCTGGGCCAGCACCGCGGGCGTGAGGTGCTTGATCGTCATGTTCGTGACCATGCGGGTGGAGGCCAGGTTGGCCTTTTCCCCGCCCAGGATGAGCATGACGTAGGCTTCGGAACGGCGCAGCAGCACCCAGCGCTCGCTGAACTTCAGCATGTAGTCGTCGCAGGGAAGGAAGTTTTCATCCATCGTCTCATACATCGCGACGATGCGCCGTTGGGCGTCGGCGAAGATCTCGTTGGATAAAAACGAAGGCAGGCGGTTCACATACATCTGCCCCCCGGTGCCGAAAAGGCAGACCCCCTCGATGCCGGGAAGGTCGAGGATGTTGTCGAAAAGTTTGGAGACTTCCATGGTCGTGAAAATGAAGATGACGGAGACGGTGGCGGTTCGTCGCGGCTCAGGAGTGGGCGAGGGTCTGGCGCACCAGCGTGATGGTTTCGTTGATACGGGCGCGGGAGTTGAGGATCACCCCGACGGCCCCGCCCCGATGCGGCAGGCAGAGCACGGTGAGCGCCTTGCCCTGGATCTGGGCCTCTTGGAAATCTTCCAGCCCGAAGGACTCGCCGATGAGCCCCGCGACTTGCTGGAAATAAACCAAAACGTTGGCGAGAACATCGACTTCGTTGCCCTCCTGCACGATCACGTCCCCCGACTCCGAGCACTGCACGTAACCGAGGACGTTCGGCGCCTGCATGATTTGCTGAACAGGTGTGTTGGTCATGGCGAATACGGTCTTGGCTGAGAATTCCATGCGTCCCCGCCTTCACGCATGGCCCATGCCAGCGTCGGGAGAAAATCCGCGCCCGCGGGGAAAGCTCCCAAGCGCCCCTACGCGTTTTCCCGCAACACCGCGCCCGACCCGCCGGCGCCGAGCGAGGGGTTTTACCTTTTGACACCCCCGGGGCACGCCAATTGCATGCGCCGCGATACCCTCCGCGCGCGACGGTCCCGACAACCTTTTCTAATGTCCTCTCTCCTCGGCTACTTCTCCAACGACATCGGCATCGACCTGGGCACCGCCAACACCCTCGTCTATGTCAAGGACAAGGGCATCGTGCTTCGCGAGCCGTCGGTGGTGGCCCTCGACACCCAGACCCGCAAGGTCCGCGCGGTGGGCGACGAGGCCAAGAAGATGCTCGGCCGCACCCCCGGCAACATCACCGCCATCCGGCCCATGAAGGACGGCGTCATCGCCGACTTCGACGTCACCGAGGCGATGCTGCGCTACTTCATCCGAAAGGTGCACAACAACGCCCTGCGCGTCAGCCCCCGCGTGGTCATCGCCATCCCCTCCGGCATCACCGAGGTCGAGAAACGCGCGGTCAAGGACTCCGCCACCCACGCCGGCGCCCGCGACGTCATCACCATCCCCGAGCCCATGGCCGCCGCCATCGGCGTGGGCCTGCCGATCGACGAACCCGCCGCCAACATGATCGTGGACATCGGCGGCGGCACCACCGAGATCGCCATCATCTCCCTCTCCGGCATCGTATTCAGCAAATCCATACGCGTGGCGGGCGACGAGCTGGACAGCGCCATCGTCAACTACATGAAGCGCGCCTACAACCTGCTCATCGGCGAACGCACCGCCGAGGAGATCAAGATGCGCGTCGGCTCCGCCTACCCCCTCGACGAGGAGATCACCATGGAGGTGAAGGGCCGCGACTCCGTCGCGGGCCTGCCCAAGACCATCCACATCACCTCGCAGGAGATCCGCGAGGCCCTCAGCGACCCCATCTCCTCGATCGTGGACGCCGTGCGCTCCACGCTCGAACGCTGCCCGCCCGAACTCTCCGCCGACCTCGTGGACCGCGGTTTCGTCATGGCCGGCGGCGGCGCGCTCATCCGCGGCATCGATCGTCTGCTTTCGGAAAAAACCGGCCTGCCCGTCACCGTCGCCGACGACCCCCTCTCCGCCGTGGCCAACGGCACCGGCGCCGTGCTCGACGACCTCAACTGGGTGCTGCAAAACGTCTGAGGCCCCCTCGGTTCACCCGTTGCGCTTCCTCCGCGGAGACCCACGCCGCCCGGGCCCCCCGTCCCCTCGCGCCGCTCCCCGATCCCGCGGCGCCTCATCGCAACCGGTGATCCGAAAAACGTAATCGCCCATGCGTCGCGTCGATCAGGCCCGCCCCTTCCTCACGCTCGGCGTCGTGCTGCTCGCCTGGTTGATCCTGCCCACTTTTTTCAAACGCGTCGCCCGGCTGAGTTTTTATGAACTGCAGGCGCCGGTGGACATCGTCGCCTCCTACGCCCGCGACCTGCAGGACTTCTGGTCCCAGCGCACCCGCACCAAATCCGAGCTGATCGAGGCCTCCCGCGATCTCGCCCGGCTCAACGCCTCCTACGAATTGCGCCTCGCCGAGGAGGCCCGCCTGCGCGCCGAAATCACACGCCTCGAGGAACTGCTCCGCCTGCCCTCCTTCGAGAAATTCCGCTCCGAGCCCGCGCGCGTCGCCCGCCGCGATTTCGGGGCCTGGTGGCAACGCATGGTGATCCGCAAGGGCGCCAACCACGGCCTGCGCGTCGGCGCGCCGGTCATCTACGTCGGCGGCCTCGTCGGCCGCGTCAGCGAGGTCCATGCCACCACCGCCGTCGTCGAGCTCATCAGCAACCCCGGCGTGCGCCTCGCGGCGGTCTTCGAGGGCGACGACCGGCCGGTCAGCTTCCAGGGCGGCGTGAATCCGCCGCTCGCCCCCGCCGAGGGTCTGCTGGAGTTTGTGCCGATCGACCTTTTCGCCACGCCGACCGCGCCGCGCCGCATCTTCACCTCCGGGCTGGGCGGCGTGTATCCACCCGGCCTCTACATCGGCGAGGCCTGGCAACTGGAGCCCAGCACCGACGGGCTGTTCAAGACCGGCCGCGCCCGGCTCGATCCGCGCCTGAGCCGCCTCACCGAAGTCACCGTCCTCGTGCCCCTCGGCACGGCCCTCCCCGCGACCGTGGGCTCGCCCTCGCCCAGCCCGTGATGGCCCGCGCGATTCGCCAAGTCCTGGTGCTGCTCGCCTGCGCCGCCCTGCTCGCCGGCCTGCTCGGCCAGCTCAACCACGCCCTCTCGCCGCTCGCGCTCGGCTTGGTCACGCCCGGCCTGCTCATCGCCTTCGCCTGCCTGCGCCTGCCGCCCGGCCCCGGCCTCGCCACCTGCCTGCTGATCGGACTATGGCTGGACACCGCCGCGCCCGTCGGTTTCGGACGCCACGCCGCCCTCCTCGGCCTCGCCTTTTGCATGGTCCACCGCATCCGCTGGCGCCTGCCGCGCGAGGAAACCCTGGTCGGCGTGGTGACGGCCCTCTTCCTCAATCTGGCGCTGTTCATCGTCCTCGGTTTTGTGGATCTCGGTTCCCTGCCCGACCCGGCGGCCGGCGGCCTGCGCCTGCTCGTCGATCTGCTCGTCTCGCAGGGTGTCACCGTCCTGATCGGCCCCTGGTTTTTCGCCCTTCAAAAACGTTCGCTCGAACTTGCCGGCGCCGAACCGGTCGTGGTTACCAGCCGCTTCGCCTGAACCATGTCCTACGCCCCGCAGACCTCCGGACCCGAACGCCCGGGCTCCATGGTGGAATCGCATCGCGGTTACGATCCGCGCCTGTGGGTTTTTCAAGGCGTCTTCGTGATCATGCTGCTCGTCCTCGCGGGCGGCCTCGCCTACCAGCAGCTCATCAACGCCGACCGCTACCGCGCCCGCGAAGAACAACAAAACCAGCGCCGCGTCATCGTGCCCGGCCCGCGCGGCAAACTCTTTGATCGCGACGGTCGCCTCCTCGTCGGCAACAACCCGCGCTTCGCCGTCACCCTCAATCTGGACGAACTCCGGGACGAGTTTCGCAAGGAGTTCCTCCGCATCCGCCGCAACTACCGCGAGGCCGACGACAAAAATCTGCCCACCTCCCGACAACTGCACATCCTCGCGCGCGGCTCCGTCGTCCAAGGTTACCTGAACCAGATCAACCGCATCCTCGGCAGGCGGCACGAGGTGGACACCCGCAAGCTGGAGAAGCACTACAGCCAGGCCCGCATCCTGCCCTACCTTCTGCTCGAGGACATCGAACCGGCCGACTACGCCCGCCTGCTCGAGCAGTTGCCCGTCAATTCGCCGCTCCAGGTTTACACCTCCAGCACGCGTTCCTACCCCTACGGCACGCTCGCCGCCCACACCCTCGGCTACACCGCATCCGACGACGACCTCGACATCGGCGACGCCCTCCCCGGCGCCGACCTCACCACCTTCAAGATGCGCGGCAGCGTCGGCAAACAAGGCCTCGAGGCCGCCTTCGACGAGCATCTCCAGGGCAAAGCCGGCGGCGCCATCTACCGCGTGGACCCGGGTGGCTATCGCATCCAACCACCGCTCGCCCACCAGACGCCGATCCAAGGCCACGACATCGTCACCAGCCTCGACCTTGATCTCCAACGCGCCGCCGAGGAACGCATGGCCAAATCCACCGCCGCCGCCGGCGCCGCCGTCGCCCTCGACATCGCCACCGGCGAGGTCCTCGTCCTCGCCAGTTTCCCCGCCTACGACCTCAACGACTTCGTGCCCTTCCTGTCGCAGACGACGGTGGACGACATCAACACCCGCGGCGCCTGGCTCAACCGCGCCACGCAGGGATTTTATCCGCCGGGCTCGACCTTCAAACTCGTCACCGCCCTCGCCGGCCTACGCGCCGGCACCATCCAGCCCGACTCCACCGTCGAATGCACCGGCACCTACCGCGTCGGCGGGCGGGATTTTGTCTGCAACAACCACCGCGACCGCGGCACCATCACCCTCGCCCAGGCCATCGAGAAAAGCTGCAACACCTTCTTCTACGAATACGGCCTCGCCACCGGCATCGAGGCCATCGCCGCCGAGGCCCGGCTGCACGGGCTGGGCGAGCTCACCGGCATCGAGCTGCCCCACGAGACGCAACACACCCTCATGCCCGATCCGACTTGGAAACAACGGCAGCAAAACCTGCCGTGGTTCCCCGGCGACACCGCCAACGTCTCCATCGGCCAGGGAGCGCTCGCCCTCACCCCGCTGCAGATGGCCTGTTTCGTCGCCTCCTTCGCGCGCGGGGAAACGCTCACCCACCCCACGCTCGTTCATCACCAACCGCCGATCCCGCAACGCAGCCCGCCCGACGGCATCTCGCCCGCCGCCCGCGCCGCCGTGCTCGCCGGCATGGAGGCGGTCAG
This sequence comes from uncultured Akkermansia sp., assembly GCA_966252115.1. Taxonomy (GTDB): domain Bacteria; phylum Verrucomicrobiota; class Verrucomicrobiia; order Opitutales; family Opitutaceae; genus IMCC26134_A. Next base: position 159,087 of record CBINNW010000002.1, on the reverse strand, counting down.
CAACACCGGCACCGGGCGTATCCTTCAAACACCGACCTTTATCGTCCCCGGCCTGCGCATCGCGGGCAAGACCGGCACCGCCCAGAAACGCACCCCCCGGGGCACGCTCAACTTCGCCTGGTTCGTCGGCTTCGTCCCGGCGGAAAAACCCGAGCTCGCCGTCGCGGTGATGATGGAGGGCGACACCCCCGGAGTGGACTTCGGCGGCGGTCGCAACGCCGCACCGGTGGCCGGCGCCATCTTCAAGGCCTGGGCGGAAAAAAACGGCCGCTACGCCGAGGCCGCCGTCGAAACGGCCGCTCCCCCACCCTGACCTGACCCGGGCCGGTGACGCGCCGACCTTGCTCGGCAGCGGGCAGCGCCCGGGCCGAGTTCGACCACCACCACCGCCACCGTCACGCGCAACGACTTCGGCATCGCCAAGCCGGACCGGTATCGCCACTGCTTGGGCCTTCGCTCCGCCGGCTCCTCCAAGCTCCCTCTTTCACTCGATGCAACGCTCCTCCTCGCGTCGGTTCCCGCTCCTCGTCACCCTCGCATCTCTGCTCCTCGGAGCCTGTGCCACGCCGCCCCGGGGCGACACCGCCCTCCCCGGCGCGACCAACTCGACCCCGGCCCCCGCCGTCTCCGGTCCCGCCGCCCCGGCGCCGGTCGTGCATGAGGGGCAAAACTACCGCTACGTGCAACGCCGCCTCGCGGATGTCGCCGCCGAGAACGACGCGCCCTATTGGTTGACCAGCTTCGACAACGCCGGACGCGAACGCGTATTACCGGCCAACAACCAAGGCGTCGCGCTCGTCCTGCAGGCCCCCGTCGGCGTGCCCAAACTCGTGCTTGAGGAAAAAGCCCCCGGCGCCGACCGCATCCACCTGCGCATCATCAACCGCGGAGACATCGGCATGGACTTGGAGATCGCCTGCCTCACGCGCACCACGCCCGTGCGCCGCTACGCCCGCGTGGACGTGCCGATCGGAGCCCTGAGCATGATCGACCTCGCGCTCGACACCCCCGCCAGCGACCGCAGCAACCTGCTCATCCGCGTGCGCTGAACCGGCGGCAGCGGGTCCTCGGGGCGCATCCCTCGCGCACCGCACCGCAGCGCCCATCGCAGCCCCCGTCCCCCCTCCTCGCGCGCTCCCGCGACGCACCACCGCGCGGCCCGCGCCGGGCCACGCGGTGGCGGGAAGACGCTCCGCCCGCGCCGTCCGCTACGCCTGCGCCCCGTCGGCGCCGCCGGTGAAATAGTCGCGCACCGCCGTCACGACTTCGCCACGCGGCACCTCGTGCTCGCTGCGGTCGCCCAGATCGCGAAGTTTGACCACCCCCTTGGCCAACTCGTCCCCGCCATAGATCAGGGCCAGCTTCGCGCCCGACTCCGCCGCCACCTTGAACTGTTTTCCGAAGGCCAGATCCTTGAGCGGATACTCGACGCGATAGCCGGCCGCCCGCAAAGCCGCGATATCGGCAAAAGCCGCCGCGCGCTCCGCCTCGCCCCCGATCACCACATACACCTCGGTGGTCGGACCGAAGCTCGGCATGAGTCCGCGTTGCTCCAACAGCAGCCCCATCGTCACGTCGCCGATGGCGAAGCCCACCGCCGGCAGCGACGGCCCGCCGAGTTTTTCCACCAGATCGTCGTAGCGTCCGCCGCCCGCGATCGCGCGGAGCTCCCCCTTGCGATCAAAGGCCTCGAACACGAAACCGGTGTAGTAGGCGAGGCCGCGGACGACGCCGAAATCCACCTCGACAAACTCGCCCAAGCCCATCGCCTGCAAGCCACCCAGCAGCTTGCGCCAGTCGGCCAGACGCGCCTGCAAGGCCTCGCCGCCGAGCGGCGCGAGCACCGCCTCGAGCGCGGGCAGGCTCTTGATGCCCAGGAAAGCCACGATCTTGGCCTTCAGCTCGTCCGGCAAGGGCCCGTGGGCCTCGGTGTAGTCCTTGAACGCGGCGTCGCCGATTTTCTCGAACTTGTCCACCGCGCCGAGCACCGCGCGGGTGCGCTCGGCGTCGAGACCGAGCGAGGCCAGGTAGTGCAGCCAAAGCGTGCGATCGCTGAGTCGCACATAAAAATCCTGCGGCCCCAAACCGAAGCCCCCCAACGCCTGCACCAGCAGACCGATAAGCTCGATCTCCGCCTCGGGACCGGGTTCGCCGAAAATGTCGCAGTTAAACTGGAAAAACGCGCGCTCGCGTCCCTTCTGGGCGCGTTCGTAGCGGTAAAACTCGCCGATGCTGCACCACTTGATGGGACGCTTGAGCGCGTTGGCCTTGGCGCCGACCAGACGGCAGACGGTGGGCGTCATTTCGGGCCGGAGCGCCACCTCGCGGCCGCCCTTGTCGGTGAAGGAGAAAAGCTGCGCCTCGATCTCGTCGCCGGACTTGCGTTTGTAGAGCTCGAGCGGCTCCAGCACGGGCGCGTCGTATTCGGAAAACCCATACGCGTGCGCCGCCCGCCGCCACTGGCGGAAGATGTGGTTCCGGCGCGAAAGCGCGTCGGGATAAAACTCACGGAAACCGGGCAGGGACTGGAACTGGGCCATGGCGGATGCGGATGCGAAACGACTACGGGAGACGAAAAAACAACCACGCGGGCGGCGCGCGAAGGCGCGCCGGGCGGGGCCGGAAAAAGGGGCGGAGCTTGGCGCGCCGCCCCGTCGCGGCGCCACCCAAAAACGATGCGGCCGGCACCCCACGAGGGGGATGCCGGCCGGCCGAACCTGACGCGTCCGCGACGCGACTAAGGTGGATTTATCAGAGCTGGTTGATGTCGAGCTTCTTGAGCATCTGCTTCAAGATCTTGCCCGACTTGAACTTCACCACGGCGCGCTCGGGGATGACCACCTCGGCGTCGGGCTTGTTGGGGTTGCGTCCGATACGGGACTTGCGGCGCTGGACCTCCAGCACGCCGAAATTGCGCAACTCGACGTTACGCCCCTCGGCCAAGGCACGCATGACGATGTCGAGCGTCATCTGAACCGTGCTGACGATCTCCTTTTGGGGGAAACCGGTTTTCTCGTAAATTTCCAGGACGATCTCACGCTTGGTCAGGTTGGCGGGCATGGTGGTAGGGAGGCTTGGGTTATTGTTACTAGGACGATGCTGTTTAAGTTATTTGCCTTTCTTGCATTGCGTCAAACGACCATACGAAGCACAGTTCGTTTACGGAACTAAAAAAATACGCAAGTCGCTCCCAAAAAGCAAATTAAGGCATATAATACGCAGTATTGCCCATCAAATCGGGCGAGCTTCACAAGCGGATAATCAAGTCGTGCATACACTTATACGCGACGCAGCCGCCCCGGGATCGAGTCGTTGCCCCCATGGGCGCAACAGCCCGCCGCGACACGAAACCGGGCGCGATCCGGCGTTGCGCCGCCGGCATTTCTCGCCGCCATTACGCGCCTCCATGCCTGATCCCGCAGCCGTAAACTCGATGTTCGCGCGTATCGCCAGACGCTACGATCTGGCCAATCGGCTGCTGAGCGGCGGCATCGACGTGTGGTGGCGGCGGCGGCTCGTGCGCACGGTGCGAAGGGCGAGTCCGCGCGAGGTCCTGGATCTTGCCACCGGCAGCGGCGACGTCGCCTTCGCCCTCGCCGAGGGTCTGCCCGGCGAGACGCGCATCACCGGCATGGATTTTTGCCAACCCATGCTCGACGAGGCGGTGGCGAAGCAGAAATCCGCCCGTGCCGGCGCCAACATCGTTTTTCGCCAAGGCGACGGCCTCGCCCTGCCCTGCCCGGACGCGGGCTTCGACGCGGTGACGATCTCCTTCGGGCTCCGCAACATGGCCGACCGCCACCGCGCCCTGTCCGAGATGCGCCGGGTGCTGCGCCCGGGCGGACGGGTGCATGTGTTGGAGTTTTCCCAGCCGTGGCGCTGGTTTCGGCCGATCTACTATTTTTACACGAAACGCCTGCTCCCGCCCATCGCCGGGTGGCTGACCGGAGACCGCGCGGCCTACGCCTACCTCAACGCCTCCATCGAGGCCTTCCCCGACCACATCGCGCTGGCGGAAGAGCTGAAACGGGCGGGCTTTCGCGACGTGCAGGTCCTCCGCATGAGCGCCGGCATCGTGGCGCTGCACACCGGCGTCGCCTGAAGCGGCGCTCCCGCAGGGCGGGCCCTACTTTCCAGAAGGCCCGACCGTGGACGCAATAACGGCTAGCTGAACGACTTACCGCAACCGCAGGTGCTTTGGGCGTTGGGGTTGCGAATCTCGAAGCCCTTCCCCTGCAGACCGTCGTCAAAATCGATGGTCGTGCCGGCCAGATAGGCGGCGCTGGCGGGATCGATGACCATGGGCACGCCCTCGCTCTCACAGCGGGCGTCGTCCGACTTGGGCTCGTCGAATGACATGCCATATTGAAAACCGGAACACCCGCCCGACTCGACGAGCAGGCGCAGCGGTTTCGATTCGGCGCCATGTTCTTTTTGCATGGCCCGAATCTGGGCGGCGGCACGGGGGGACAAGGTGATCATACGGCGAAAGTCGGCGCACTTCTCCTCGTGTCAACCTCCCCGAGGGCGCCGGCGCTTCGGGCCCGTCCCGCCCGGGCCACGACCTCCGCGCGGACGGATTTTCCCCACTGCTAGCAGATTCCGTGCTAGCCAAAATTTCCCCGCTTGCCAGTCACCCCCTTCATGCCCTTGTTCGCGAGACTGTGGCCGCCCTCAAACACATCTTCAACGAACTGCACTACGAGATGGTCCGCAAGATCGCCGACGGTGGCATGGGCATCGTTTACGAAGCCTGCCAGCGCGGCGCCGGCCAATTCCGCAAGACGGTGGCCGTAAAGCTGATCCGCGAGGAATATTCCACGATTCCGGAATTCCAGAACAACTTCATCGGCGAGGCGCGCCTGGTCGCCGATTTGGTCCACACCAACATCGTCCAGACCTACCACCTGGGCATGATCGGCGGGCAGTATTTCATGGTGATGGAATATGTGAACGGGGTGAACCTGGAACAGTTCCTCGACCGCCACCTGATGCAGGGGAAAACCATTCCGGTGGATCTGGCGGCCTTCATCGTGTCGCGCATCGCCCGCGGACTCGCCTACGCCCACAACAAACGCGACCGCGAGGGCCGCCTCCTCGGCATCGTCCATCGCGACATCGGCCCCAAAAACATCATGCTCGCCTACGAGGGCGACGTGAAGCTCACCGACTTCGGCATCGCGAAGGCCCTGGACCTCATGTATAACGAGGAAGGCCAGGTGATCGCCGGCAAGGACGAGTATCTCTCCCCCGAACAGGCCAGCTACGCCGTCACCGACGCGCGCGCCGACATCTTCCCGCTCGGCATCGTGCTCACCGAGCTTTTGTTGGGGCGAAATATTTTCCGCAGCACCGACCGGCTCGAGTCGCGCCGTAACATCCTCACGCTCCCGATCCCGCAGTTCTCCACCCTGCGCGACGACATCCCGCCCAAGCTCGAGGCCATCATCCAGAAGGCCCTGACCCGGGACCGCGATCAACGCTACCAGAGCGCCACCGAGATTCTCACCGCCTTGGAGATGTATCTCTACGGCGACGGTTACGGCCCCACCAACGAAAAGCTCGGCGCCTACCTCCGCGAGCTCATGGCCGGCTAAACCACACCCGGACCGCGCGCTCCGCCCCAAAGCGCGCCCAACCCAGCACCCGACCACACCCGCCTACCACCTAATGTGCGCTGGTTTTAACCAAGATCTCCGTCAGAGGCAGAGCCAGTCTCTCGTCCTCGCCCCCCAGCTCCGCCAATCGCTCAAAATCCTTCAGGTCGCGGCGCTCGACCTGCGCTCCGTCATCCAGGAGGAACTGGAGAGCAATCCCACGCTCGAAGACGTTTCCAGCGACACCGACAGCCTCGACGCCGCCGCCGACACCAGCATGGACAACAGCCCCGGCGGCGAAGCCGACGAAGGCTCCGACGCATCCCCGCCTCCGGCCGACGACCTGCCCTCGGACGGCCCCGAATCCCTCGATTTTTCCAAGGAGTTCGACGTCCTCACCAAACTCGGCGACGACTGGCGCGACTACCTCTCCGAGGGCTCCGGCAGCCAGCCCTACACCTCCGAAGACGCCGAGCGTCGGCAGCATTTTTTCGACTCCCTAGTCGCCGAGACCTCCCTGCAGGAGCACCTGCTCCGCCAGGCAGAACTCCTCGACGTGAGCGACGAGGTGCAGGCCGCCCTCCGCCACCTCGTTGGCGGTCTCGACGAACGCGGCTTCCTCACCCAGACGCCCTCCGAAGCCGCCCTCCAGGCCGGACTCCCGCTCGACGCCGCGCAGGAAGCCGCCCGCCTGCTCAAGACCTTCGAGCCCGCCGGCATCGGAGCCGAGGACCTCGGCGAATGCCTCCTGCTCCAGCTACGCGCCAAAGGTCGCGGCGACAGCCTCGCCGCCCGCATCGTGCGCGATCACTTCGACCTGCTCACGCGCCGCCGCATCCCCGAAATCGCGCGCAAGACCGGGGTTCACGTGGACGACGTGCAGGACGCCATCGAGGAGATCGGCCGCCTCGATCCCGCCCCCGGGCGCAAGTTCGCCGACGACAGCAACCGCGTCGTCGTGCCCGACGTCGCGGTGGAGAAGGACGGCGACGAGTGGAAGATCCACCTCAACAACGACTACATCCCGCGTCTCCGGATCTCGAACACCTACAAGGAGATGATCGCCCGCGGCGCGCTCACCAAGAACGAGCGCGACTACCTCCGCGAGCGCATGCGCTCGGGCAAGTTCATCATCAACTCCATCGAGCAGCGCCAGCAGACCATCGAGCGCATCACCCGCGAGATCCTGCGCGTGCAGCGCGACTTTTTCGAGGAGGGCGTGCACAAGCTCCGCCCCCTCACCATGACGCAGATCGCCGACGCCGTGGGCGTGCACGAGACCACCGTCAGCCGCGCCATCGCCAACAAATACATCCGCACCCCGCACGGCGTTTTCGACATGAAGTTTTTCTTCACGCCGGGCTACGAAAACTCCACCGGCGAGGCCGTCTCCAACAAGAGCGTGAAGGAGATGATCAACGAGCTCGTCGCGCTGGAGGACAAAGGCCGCCCGCTCAGCGACCAGGAGCTCGTGACCAAGCTTCAGGAAAAAGGCATCAAGATCGCCCGCCGCACCGTGGCCAAATACCGCGAGGAGCTCGGCCTCCTCCCCAGCAACCTCCGCCGCGACTACACCGGCTGAGGCCGCGAAGCCCCCCGCCCGCAGCCCGCGAAAAGCACCGGCGCACCGCCTCCTTCCGCGGCAGGAGCCGCCGCCGCGGCCGAGCCCCTTTCGACCACCGGCCCACGCACCGTGCCCCGTGGTCATTCGTCATTCGTCATTCGTCATTGGTCATTCCGACGGCACAGCCGTCGGCCGCGCCGTCGGCCGCGATTTCAGGCGTTGCCCCGGACGGTTCGGGCCTCGCACTTTTGCGCCCGGTCATGTCGTCCCCTTTTCCTCCCGCGCCCGCCTGCCTCGCCGTTCGTGATCTTGCAGTTTCCGAACTGGGCTCCTCGCCCGCCCCGGAAGCGCTGCTTCGGATTTATGCCTGGGCCTACCTCGCGCGCCGCGCCGACAATCGCATCCTCGAGCTTTTCCGCCAGGGCCTCATCAAGGGCACCGTAACCGGCGGCCAGGGCAACGAACCCCTGAGCGCCTCCCTCGCGCTCTTCGCGGACAAGACGGTGGACGTCGTTTCCTTCACCCACCGCGACCTCGGCGGCCACCTGGTCTGGAGCGGACACCTCTGCGAGCACCTCAACCAGTATTTCGCCAACGCCGACAGCCCCACCGCCGCGCGCGAGGGCAACATCCACCACGGCGATCCGGCCAACCGCTCGCTGCCGATGATCTCGCACCTCGGCTCCATGTTGTCCCACGTGGCCGGGCTCACCGACGCCCAACGGCGCGCGGGCCGCGAGGCGGTCGGCTTCGCCCTCTACGGCGACGGCGGCTCCTCCACCGGCGACGTGCACGAGACGCTCAACCTCGCCGCGCTGCTGGGACTGCCGATGGTGTTTATCATCCAGAACAACCGCTACGCCTACTCGACCCCGGTGACGGAACAGTTCGCGCCGCGGGTGGAGCTCTGGCAACGCGCCGCCGGCTACGGCATCGAGGGGCTGCGCATCGACTTCACCACCGATCCGCTCGGCGCCATTGGTCGGCTCGGTGAAACCATCGCCCGCGCCCGCGCCGAACGTCGCCCCTTCCTCGTCGAGGCCCACACCGCCCGCCTGCGCGGCCACGCCGCCTACGACACCTGCGACTACCTCAGCACCGCCGAAAACGCCGCCATCCAAGCCTCGGACCCCCTGCCCAAGCTGCGCGCGCGGATCGCGGAGTTCGGACACGGAGAAACACTGACCCGCATCGAGGCCGAGGTGGACGCCTGGGTCGAGGCCTGCATCCAGCGCTCCATCCAGGTGCCGCGCCCCTCCGCCGCGTCGCTCCCGGCCGACGCCTACGCGCCGGACGGCGAAGCCATCGCTTGGGCGCCCACCGTCACCGCCGAGGCCGCCGAGGCGAGCAACATCACCTTCGCCCAAGCGCTCACCTTCGCGCACGCGAAGATCCTGCGCGAGCGCCCCGAATCGCTCGTCATGGGCCAGGACATCGGCACCTACGGTGGCGCGTTCAAGGTCACCGAAGGCCTGCTCGCGGCGCACGGACGGGCTCGCGTTTTCAACACCCCGCTCGCCGAGTCCGCCTGCACCGGCTACGCCATCGGCCTCGCGCTCGGCGGCCTGCGTCCCGTCGAGGAGTTTCAGTTCGCCGACTTCTGCACCGAGGCGATGACGCAGATCACGCTCAACGCCGCCACCTACCACTTCCGCTCCGGCGCCCGCGTGCCGGTGGTGTTTCGCCTGCCCTGCGGCGGCGGCCTGACCTTCGGCTCCTTCCACTCGCAGGAGCTGGAATCGACGCTGCTCTCCATGCCCGGCATCAAGGCCCTCTACCCCAGCACCGCGCAGGACGCCTTCGACTGCCTGCTCGCCGCCTACGAGGACGACAATCCGGTGCTGCTCCTCGAGCACAAGGCCCTCTATCGCCGCGGCAAACACACCGTGCGCTGGAACCCCGCCTACCGCGAGGTCTGGACCCCTCGCCTCGTGCGCGCCGGCGTCCACGCCACCCTCGTCACCTACGGCGAGATGGTCCACCTGGCGGGCGAGGTCGCCGCGTATCTGTCCACCGAATACGAGCTCGAGGTCGAGGTCTGGGACCTGCGCGCGCTCGCGCCCCTGCGATTGGAGGCGATCCGCGAATCCGTCGCGCGCACGCACCGGCTGATCGTGCTGCACGAGGGCCGGCGCACCCACGGCTTCGGCGCGGAGCTGGTCAGCCGCCTCGCCGAGGAAAACTTTTTCGATCTCGAGGCCCCGCCCCTGCGCATCGGCGCGCTGGATCTGCCCGTGCCCTTCGCGCCCGAACTCGAGCAAGCCTACCGCCCCACGCGCGACTCGGTGATCGAGCGCATCGTGAACTGGCTGGGCTGAGCGCGCGCCGCCGAACCCCGATCCCTCCGTTCCCGACGCTTACGCTCACCGATCTTCCCGCTTCCCCACCTCCACGCATGCACCAAATCCCCGATTCTCGCTGGGCCGCCATCAAACTCTTCGCCATGGATGTCGATGGCATCCTCACCGACGGCACCGTCCACATCAGCTCCAACGGCGTCGAGACCAAGTCCTTCTCGATCCTCGACGGCATGGGCCTCGTGCGCCTCGGCCGGCACGGCATCGCCACCGCCTGGATTAGCGGACGCGCCTCCAAATCCACCACGGTGCGCGCGACCGAGCTGAAAATCCCGCATCTCGTCCAGGGCCGCACCGACAAGCTCGACGCGCTCCAGGAACTCGCCGCCCAGCTCGACCTCAACCACGAGCAGATCGTTTACATGGGCGACGACGACATCGACGCCCCCGCCATGCTCTGGGCCGGCATCGGCGCCACCGTGCCCGACGCCATGCCGGCCGCGATCTCGGCCGCCGATTACCTGACCGCCCGTCCCGCCGGCCACGGCGCCGTGCGAGAAGTGTGTGAACATATTCTGCGCGCGCAGGGTCACAGCGACTTCCATTGAGCCACCCAAGGAGGACGGACATTCCTGTCCGTCATCCCGAATCCTCGACAAGCCCCTGTTTACCACAAGACGGACAGGAATGTCCGTCCTCCCTTCTCATCGCCCCGCTCCCCCTACAGATTGTGAGCCCACTTCGCCGCATCCTCCCCCCTGCCGCCCTGGCGATCGCCGCCACCGCCGCCACCGCCGTCGCCGCCTTCGCGGCCGACACGGCCAAGCCCACGATCACCGAGCCGGTGAAAAACTTCCGCCTGCCGACCTTCACCACCGAGGGCTTCCGGCACACGGTGATTCGCGCCGGCGAGGCGCTTTTGCCCGACCCGGCGCGCATCGACGCGCGCGAGGTGGAAATCACTCTTTTCACCGGCGACGCCGACGAACGGATCGAGGCCATGCTGGCGGCCTCGGCGGCGACGATTTTCACCGAACGCCAATTCGCCCAAGGCTCCGAGACCGTGCGCGTCGAACGCATCGACCTCACCGTCACCGGCGCCGACTGGAGCTACGACCATCCGGGCCAGAAAATCATCATCGGCCGCGACGCCCACGTCGTTTTCCGCAACGCCATCCTCGGCGACATTCTCAAATGAACCCAACCCTCCCCCGCCCTCGCCGCCGCTCACACGGCGCGTTTTTGTCGGCCAAGCTCGGCCTGCTGCTCGCGTTTCTCGCACCTCTGGTCGAACTCCCCGCCGCGGAAGCCGTCGCGCCCGTGCCCACCGAGCTGCGCAGCGACAAGCTCGTGATGACGTCCACCGACACCGAGACCACCGCCGTCGCCACCAGCAACGTCATCCTCACCGGCACCAATCTGCGCATCACCTGCGACGAGCTCACCATCGTCGCCCTGCGCGTCGGCGGCGACGACAAGGGCGCCGCCATCCCGGCGGTCGAGAAGGTGAAATACATCCTCGCCACCGGCAACGTGCGCATCGTGCAGGGCCAGCGCGAATCCACGTCGCAAAAGGCGGAGGTGTTTCCCCGCGAAGAAAAAGTCGTGCTGAGCGGCGGCCCCGTGGTGATCGACCACGACACCGGCATGATCGGCACGGGCGAGCCCCTCGTGCTCCTGCGCGGTCAGCGCACCCTGCTCGGCACCAACGTGAAAATCACCGCCCCGCCCATCGACGACCTCGGCGCCGACGCCAAGCCGCGCGCGCCCGCCGCCAAATAAATCCAGGCCAAATAGGCCATTCCCTTTTCGCCGCTTCCCCGCCTTTCTCCGGCCGATGTCCGATCCGCAACCCGCCGAAATCTCCACCGCCGGCCTGGTCAAAACCTACGGTCAACGCACCGTCGTCTCGGGCGTCGATATCACCGCGCGCGCGGGTGAGATCGTCGGTTTCCTCGGACCCAACGGCGCCGGCAAGACGACCACGTTCTACATGATCGTGGGCCTCGTGCCCGCCACCCGCGGCACGGTCTCGCTCGACGGGCGCGACATCACCCACCTGCGCATGCACGAGCGCGCCCGGCTGGGCCTGGGCTACCTGCCGCAGGAGCCGTCCACGTTTCGCAAACTCACGGTGGCGCAAAACCTCATGGCCATCGTCGAGGCCATCGGTGTGCCGCGCGCCGAGCGTCGCGCGCGAGTCGAGGAGCACCTCACGGAGCTGCACCTCACCCACGTCGCGAGCCAGAAGGCCTACACCCTTTCCGGAGGCGAACGCCGCCGCCTCGAAATCGCGCGCGCGCTCGTCACCCAGCCCAAGTTTCTCCTGCTCGACGAACCTTTCGCCGCCATCGATCCCATCTCGGTCTCCGAGGTGCAGAAGATCGTGGTGGACCTGCGCGCCAAGGGCATCGGCGTGGTCATCACCGACCACAACGTCCGCGAGACCCTCAAGATCGTGGACCGCGCCTACCTCATCCGCGAAGGCCGCGTCTTCAAGGAGGGCACGGCCGACTTCCTCGTCAACGACCCCGAGGCGCGCCAGTTCTACCTCGGACAGGATTTTAATCTCTAGCCGCCCCCACCCCATGCAAAAGGCCATCCACGGCATCACGGTCGCGCACTTTTACGAGACGCACCGGGAAAAGCTGAAACTCGAGCTGCTCACCGGCCCCGACGGCCTGCACCGCCTCATCCGGGAGGGCTCGATCAACCGCCCATCGCTGGCGCTGACCGGTTTTTTTAAGTATTTCGCCAACAAACGCATCCAGGTCATGGGCGCCGCCGAGATGACCTACCTGCGCACCCTCGCCCCGGCGGAGCAGAAACGCATCCTGGCCGAGATGGTGGACCGTCAGGTGCCCTGCATCGTGCTGACCCGCAACTACCAGCCGACCCCCTCGATGCTGAGCCTCGCGGTCGAGCGCAAGTTGCCCATCTTCCGCACCGCCATGATCACGATGCACTGGGTCAATCTGGCGACCCTCTGCATCGACAACGAGTTCGCCCCCGCCGCCACGGTCCACGCCACCACCATGGACATCAAGGGCATGGGCGTGATGCTCCGCGGCGAGGCCGGCGCCGGAAAATCCGAATGCGCCCTCGCCCTCATCGAGCGCGGCCACTCGCTCGTCGCCGACGACCTGACCCTCGTCAAGTTGATCGATGAGCGTGACTTGCTGGCGTCCTCCCGCCCGCTTAATCGCGGCTACATGGAGTGTCGCGGCATCGGCATCATCAACATCGCCGAGATGTTCGGCATCCACTCCGTGCGCCTCGACAAGCGCCTCGACCTCGTGATCACGCTGCGGGAGTGGACGCCCGAAGTGGTCGAGGAACGCACCGGGCTGGAGGAAAATTTTTTCGAAATTCTCGGACTCCAGATTCCCCACTTCGAGCTCTACGTGCGCCCGGGCCGCGACATGGCACGCCTCGTCGAGGTCGCCTCCATGGTGCAGGCCCTCCGCCGCATGGGCCACGACCCGGCGCAAACCTTCAACGACCGACTCATCGCCCACATGGCGGCGCAGATGGCCCCAGAGCCCGAGCGCATCATCAAGCCGCTCGCCACCGGCCAGACGCGTCCTCCCGTCGCGCCCGCCGGAGACTGAGCGCCACCGCAGCGCCCGCAAAAAAGGCAAGGCCCTGGCGTTATTTCGCTGGACCTCCTCTCATTTGATTATTTTATCCATATCAAATGAACGAGGCATCTTTAGTCCGCGGTGGAGCAGCATCCTTGGGGACCTTGGCGGAGGCGGCCCTGGGCGAGCGGCCCGGCGAGGCCCTCGATTCCCCCGTCACCATCGCGGCCATTCGGCGCGGCTTGCCGGTGGGCGAGTTCGAGGAGCTCCGGGAAATGTTGGGCCTCACCTCGGAGGCCATGGCCACGAAGATCGGGATCTCGCCCGCCACCTTGGCGCGCCGTCGCCAAGCTCGGGAACCGCTCGATCCGGCGCACAGCGACCGCGTCGTGCGTTTCGCCCGGCTCTATTGGCAGGCGGCGGCCTTTTTCGATTTTAACGAAGCGGCCGCCCGCGAGTGGCTGAAGCGTCCACAGCGAGCGTTCGACGGCGAGACGCCGCTTGATTACGCGGAGACCGAGGCGGGCGCGCGGGAGGTCGAGCATGTGCTCGGGCGGCTCGAACAGGGGGTTTACCTTTGAGCGCGCCCGCGCCCCTCACCGTCTATCGCCTGACCAAAACCACCCGCGCCCACGAAGCCTTTTCCGGCGAGGGGGCGCGTCTCTTCGGGGGCCGGTGGAACAGCCCCGGCCTGCGGGCGGTTTACACCAGCCAGAGCCGGTCCTTGGCGCTGCTGGAGGTTTTGGTCCATGTGGACGCCAGCCTGCCGCTGCCGGCCTTTTCGTTTTGTTCGATCCACCTCGCGCCGGAGGATATCGAGCAAGTCCCGGCCGCCGCCTTTGCCAAACGCGACGACACCGCCCACACTCGCGCGCTCGGCGACGAGTGGCTCAAATCCCTCCGCACCCTGGCGCTGGCGGTGCCGAGTGTTATCGTGCCGCAGGAGACCAACTTTCTGCTCAACCCCGCCCACCCGCGCTTCGCCGCCCTCCGCTCGGCCGCCGCCGTGCCATTCCGCTTCGACCGACGGCTGGTTCCGGCCTCCACGACCTACCCCACGACCGGCTCCGGCCGCCAAGGTTGAAAAACTCTCGCTTGTAATCACCCCGGGCGCTCCCTACCCGCTCGCACCCTTATGAAGTCGCTTGTCATCGCCGAAAAACCCTCCGTAGCCGCCGATCTGGCCCGCGCGCTCGGAAAGGTCCCGAAGAAAGGCGACCTCTACGAAAACGACGAATGGGTCATCACCTCCGCCATCGGCCACCTCGTGGAGCTGGAGATGCCCGAGGACATCGACAAAAAAAAATACGGCTTCTGGCGCCTCGAGACGCTGCCGATCATCCCCGAAAAGTTCGGCCTCAAGCCCATCGAGGATTCCAAGGAACGCTTCTCCCTGCTCAAGAAGCAGCTCGCCCGCAAGGACATCGATCAAGTCATCAACGCCTGCGACGCCGGGCGAGAGGGTGAGTTGATCTTCACCTACATCTACCAGCTCGCGAAATCCAAGCTGCCCGTGAAACGCGCCTGGATGCAGAGCATGACTCCCGAGGGCATCCGCAAGGCCTTCGAGAAACTCCGCGACGGCTCCGACCTCGCCGGCCTCGCCGACGCCGCCCGCTGCCGTTCCGAGAGCGACTGGCTCATCGGCATCAACGGCACCCGCGCCCTCACCAAGCGCATGTTCGGCTCCCGCGCCGGCAACGTCGCCTCGGTCGGCCGCGTGCAAACCCCCACGCTCGCCATCGTTTACGCGCGCGAACTCGAGATCCGCAATTTCAAGCCACAGGCCTTCTGGCGCGTCACCGCCACCTTCGATGTCGCCCAGGGTGCCTACGAGGGCGTTTACCAGAAGCCCCAGTTCAAAAAAGATCCCGCGCGCGAGCACGACCGCATCGACCGCGTCTGGGACGAAGCCGCCGCCCGCGCCGTTCTGGCCGATTGCCAAGGCCAGCCACCGGCCACCGTCCGCGAGGAGAAAAAGCCCTCCACCCAAACCTCCCCGCGCCTCTACGATCTCACCACGCTCCAACGCGAGGCCAACGGCCGCTTCGGCCTCTCCGCCCGCCGCACCCTGCAAATCGCGCAGGCCCTCTACGAGCGCCACAAGGTCATCACCTACCCCCGCACCGACGCCCGCGCCCTGCCCGAGGACTACGCCGGCACCGTGCGCGACACGCTTCAGGCGCTCGGCGGCGATCTCGCGCCCTTCGCCCAGAAAGTCGTCCAGTCCGGCTGGATCCGCCCCGGCAACCGGAAGATTTTCGACAACTCCCAAGTCACGGACCACTTCGCCATCATCCCCACCACCAACGAGCCCAAGTCGCTCGATGAGATGGAGGCCAAGGTTTACGATCTCATCGCCCGCCGCTTCGTCGCGGCCTTTTTCCCGGAGGCCCGCTTCGACGTCACCACCCGCATCTCCACCGTCGCCGGCAAACACGATTTCAAAACCGAGGGCAAAGTCCTCACCGAGGCGGGCTGGCGCGCCGTCTATGGCAAAACCGCCGCGCTCGACGACGACTCCGGCTCCGGCGAGGGCAAAAAAGACTCCGGCACCAGCAACAAGGCCCTCCCCGCCCTCTCCCCCGCCGACGCCGGCAAGGCCCGCACCACCCGCGCCGAGCTCCACGCCGAGAGCACCAAACCGCCGCCGCGCTACACCGAGGCCACGCTTCTCTCCGCCATGGAGGGCGCCGGCAAACTCGTGGACGACGAGGCCATGGCCGAGGCCATGAAGGAGCGCGGCCTCGGCACCCCCGCCACCCGCGCCGACACCATCGACGGGCTCATCAACCAGAAATACATGGAGCGCCAACAACGCGAACTCGTGCCCACGCCCAAGGCCGAGTCGCTGCTCCAGTTCCTCGAAGCCGTAAAGGCCGACGCCCTCACCTCCCCCGCCATGACCGGCGAGTGGGAGTTTAAGCTCCGCCAGATGGAGCAGGGCCGCGTGAAGCGCGACGACTTCATGCATGAGATCGTCGATCAGACCAAGGGCATCATCGAACGCGTCAAAGGCTTCGAGGAAAACGAGTCCACCTCGCGCGTCACCGACATCATCTCGCCGACCGATCGCCAACCCCTCCTCGAGACCCTCCGCGGCTACAAATCGCAGGACGGCACCCTCATGATCTACAAGGTCGTGACCGGCCGGAAACTCGAGGAGGACGAGGTCCGCCAGCTCGTCGCCACCGGCGAGGTCGGCCCGCTCGACGGCTTCGTGTCGCCCCGCAACGGCAACCGCTTCGCCGCCAAGCTCCGGCTCGTGGACGACGAAAAAGCCAAGGTCGAGGGCGGCAAAAAAGTCGCGCTCGACTTCGGCGAGAAGACCGAGCTCGCCGAGCTCGAACCCTTCTGGACCGATCCCAAGACCGGCGCCGAACTCTGCGAGGCCCCCACCAAATACGTCCTGCGCGAACGCGAGGGCGACGAGTGGAAACAGACCTTCTCGCTCTCCCGCATCCTCTGCAAACGGGAGCTCAAACGCGACGAGGTCATTGCCTGCATCCAGACCGGCCGCACGCCCCTCATCGAGGACTTCACCAGCAAGTTCGGCCGTCCCTTCAAGGCCTACCTCGTCCGCGCCGGCAACAAGGCCAACTTCGAGTTCCCGCCCCGCGAGCCCAAGGCCGGCAAGGACGGCAAAACCGCCGGCCCCCGCAAAGCCAAGGCCCCCCTCGACCTCTCCACCGCCACCAAGCTCGGCCCCAGCCCGGCCCACGACGGCGGCGAGCTCTACCAAACCGCCGACGCCTACCTCGTCGCCAAACCCGGCGCCGAGGGCGCCCCCCGCGCCGTCTTCCAGACCAAGCTCGAGGTGGCGGGCAAAAAACTCGCGCCCGACACCGTTCGCCAGCTCCTGGCCGACGGCCGCACCGAGTTGATCGAAGGCTTCATGTCCAAGGCCGGCCGCCCCTTCAGCGCCTACCTCGTGCTCTCCAAGGACAAGAAAAAGGCCGACTTCGAATTCCCGCCGCGCTGACCCGCGCCTCACGCCGCGAGGGCGGCGCCACCCTTCGCCAACTCCACCGCCGCCGAGCGCCCGGGAACATTTCGCTCCGCGGCGGGAACATTTTCCCGTTCGGTAACCGGTCATGCACGCGACGCGTCAGGAGGGCTAACAACTCACCCTTCCGACGCCCGCCATGAGCTCCAACGACAAGAAAAACTACGTCATCGCCCTCCTCGCCTGCACCACGCTCGCCGGAGCCGGCATGTGGATCCGCACCCGGCAAGATCTGGCGGAAGCGCGCAAAGCCCCATCGATCCAGGTCACCCGCAGCGAGTTCAACACCAACGCCGCCCCCGCCCCCCTCGTCACCTCCGCCGCCCCCATCGCCGCCGCCGAATCCCTCGCCACCACCGAAGAGCCCAACGAGCGTCCCGAAGGCGGCCCGCCCCAGGGCGGCCCGGGCAACTGGGGCAACCGCGGGCAACGCGGCGCCCAGTTCGCCGCCCAGATGGCCGAGCTCATGAAAGACCCCGAGTTTGCCGCCGCCTGGAAACTCGACCAGGAGGCCCGCCTCGACGACCGTTACGGCGCGCTCTTCAAGGACCTCAATCTCCCGCCCGACCAGCTCGCCGCCTTCAAATCCCTTCTCGCCGAACGCGAGGCCGCCGGTCGCGAAGTCTGGATGAGCGCCGCCGCGCAGGGCATGAACCCGCGCGAAAACCGCGACGAGCTTCGCCAACTCGCCCAGGACCTCGAGGCCGAGGTGGACGCCAACATCAAAAACACCTTCGGCCCCGCCGTCGTGGACGCCCTCGCCAGCTACAACAACACCGGCTCGCAGCGAAACACCGTCGAGGACCTCGGCGAAAAGCTCACCTACGCCGGCCAATCGCTCAACGACAGCCAGGCCCGACAGCTCACCAACATCCTCGTCGAGACCGGCACCCAGGCCGGCCGCAACACCCTCATCACCGACGCCACCATCACCCGCGCCGCCGCCGTCCTCACCAACGCGCAGCTCGAGCAGCTCAAAAAGCTCCAGGCCGAACAACAGGCCCGCCAGGTTATCGAGCAGAAGACCCGCGAGGCCCGCGAGGCCATGCGCAACCGCAACCAGGGCTGATTTCAGCTGAGTGTCGGGCTGTTTGTGTGGCGTTGGCCGTCCCGGCCAACTTCGGGAAGCCTCACCCACCCACCCGCCCCGTTTTCGGGGCGGGCTTTTTTGTCCTCTCGCCCGCCGCCGCCCCCCCTTCCGGACGCCTCCGCCAAACTCCGCGCCGATTCCCACAATCCTCGCGCACACAAAACCCTTGCTCGTCACTTTCGCCGCTCCCTAGGGTCGCCCATCCGCGCCGCGTCACCACCGCGACGCACCTTTCCCACCATGATCGTCACCACCGCGCAGCTCTTCAAACACGCCTACGGCAAATACGCCGTCGGCGCCTACAACATCAACAACGCCGAGCAGGCCATGGGCCTCTTCCGCGGCGCCATCGAGTCGCAGGCACCCTTCATCATCCAGATCTCCAAGGGCGCGCGCAACTACACCGACAAGCGCATGCTCGAGGCGATCATCCGCGCCGCCGGAGACATTTTCCCCGAGGCCATCTTCGCCGTCCACCTCGACCACGGTGACGAGGCCACCTGCTACGACTGCATCGAT
The DNA here is from genome assembly GCA_966252115.1 of uncultured Akkermansia sp. Lineage (GTDB taxonomy): Bacteria > Verrucomicrobiota > Verrucomicrobiia > Opitutales > Opitutaceae > IMCC26134_A. The sequence continues at coordinate 140,433 of CBINNW010000002.1, read as the reverse complement.
TCCGGCTTCTTCAGCTCCGTGATGATCGACGCCTCGCACGACCCCTTCGAGAAGAACGTCGAGATCACCAAACGCGTCGTCGAGCGCGCCCACGCCAAGGGCATCTCCGTCGAAGCCGAGCTCGGCATGCTCGGCGGCGTCGAGGAGGACATCAAGGTCGAGGACGGCCACGCCACCCTCACCAATCCCAAGGAGGCCGAGGAGTTCATCAAGCTGACCGGCTGCGACTCCCTCGCCTGCGCCATCGGCACCTCGCACGGCGCCTTCAAGTTCAAGGGCAAACAGTCCCTCCACTTCGACGTGCTCCAGAAGATCAAGGACCTCGTCCCCGGCTTCCCGCTCGTCATGCACGGCTCCAGCTCCGTGCCCCAGGACGAAGTCGCCCGCATCAACGCCGCCGGCGGCACCATCAAGGACTCCATGGGCGTGGACGTGAACGAATACCTGCCCGCCGCCAAGCTCGGCGTCACCAAGATCAACATCGACACCGACGGCCGCCTCGTCTGGACCCGCGTTCACCGCGAGTTCTTCCGCGACAAGCCCTCCGAGTTCGACTTCCGCCCGCCGGGCAAGATTTTCATCGCCGAATACGCGAAGTTCATCGCCTCGCGCAACCAGCTCCTCGGCAGCGCCGGCCAGCTCTCCGACCTCCGCGCCAGCCTCGGCAATTAATCCGACGCGGCCCCCGCCAGTCCCGTCACCCCGCTCACCCGGGGCGACGCACTCTTCAAACCCGATCCGCCCTCCGGCGGGTCGGGTTTTCTTTTTGGCCGGTCAAGATCCGCCGCGCCACTCGCTCTCGGCCTCCTGCGGTCCAAGCCCCCCCGCTCCGCCCCGCCCGATCCGCCCCGCCCTCGCTACGGCGCGACCACGAGCACGCCCTTCATCCCGAGCTGAAAGTGCGCCGGGAAGGTGCAGAGATACGGATACTCCCCCGCCTCCGCCGGGGCGGTGAACACCACCGAATCCCGCGATTTGCCACCGAGCAGCTTGGTGTGCGCGATCACCTCTGAGGCGCGGTCCGCCGGCACATAGTCCGTCTCCTTCGCCTTCAGCGCCGCGTTGGCGAAGGCCGTGAGATCGGCCGCCTTGGTCAACAGGACCCAGTTGTGCCCCATCGCCTCCTTCGGCGCAGAACCGTTGTTCACCAAGTCCAGCCGTAAGGTCTCCCCCGCCTTCGCGTTCACTCGCACGAGGCTGAACTTCATCGAATCGCCCACTTCGATCGTCACCACCCGCGGCGCCTCGGGCGTGCCCGGCACCGCCTCTCGCGCGGCGGACGCCTGTCCCGCCCCTCCGCCCTCGCCGGGCCGGTCGGATCGACCACATCCCAGCAGCAAAGCCGACACCGCCCAGGCAAACACCCACGACACGCGAAAAGCCTTCATGCCCCGCATTGGCATCATCGCCTCCCGATCTAGCAAGCGTGCGAAGCCGGATTTAACCTAGTCGGGCCAAACCGATTAGTGAGCCTAATAAATTCCGGCTGATGAGATTTCACCAAGAGATGAGTGGAATTAGCGCTTTCAGATTGTATGCGTGTCGGACTACGGCCACACACCGCACCTTTGCGCGCTTGTCGCGCACACCCGATTTCCCGACCACGACCATGCGTTTCAGTCCAGTCTCCACCCTGCGCCGCGCTCTCCCCGCGCTCGCCGTCCTCGCCTTGCCGCTCTTCACCGGCGGCTGGCTCCAGGGTCCGCAGTCCACCTTCGACGTGAAGGGTCCCGTCGCAAAGGCACAGCTGGATGTGTTTTACGTCACACTCTGGGTGACGATGGCGATCTTCGTGATCGTCGCCTCCGTGCTCGCCTACGCCACGATCAAGTTCAAGGCACGGAAGAGCGACGACGAACACGCGCCCGTGCCGCCGCAAGGCCACGGCAATCCCTTCGTCGAGCTCGGCCTGATCGCCGCCTCCGTCGCCGCCCTCGTCATCATCGCCGTCCCGACCCTCCGCGCCATCTGGTATTCCTACGACGTTCCGGAGGAACAACGCGCCAACGCCTACGAGGTCAACGCCATCGGTCTCCAGTGGTGGTTCCAGTTCGAATACCCGGCCGAACAGATCACCGGCGCCGGTTCCCTCGTCACCGGCAACGAACTCGTGATCCCCGCCGGCCGCCCGGTGCGCATCAATCTGCGCACCCGCGACGTGATCCACTCGTTCTGGGTCCCCAAACTCGGCGGCAAGGTGGACATGATCCCCAACCGCGGAAACCACCTCTGGCTTCAGGCCGACGAGCCCGGTTACTTCTGGGGACAATGCGCCGAATACTGCGGCGAGTCCCACGCCGTCATGCGCTTCCGCGTGATCGCCCTCGCCGAGGACGACTTCGCCGCCTGGGTCGAAAGCCAGAAAAAACCCGCCCGCACCGTCGAGCCCTCCGGCCCCAAGGCCGAATTCGCCGGCTACGACATGACGCGCAAAAAGCGCAACGCCCCCGGCTACACCGCCGACTTCGACGCCGATCCCATGGGCGCGTGGACCGCGATGCAGTTTCCCGAGAAGGACGAAAACGCCGCCCTGGTCGCCGAAGGGCGCGAGCTCTTCCGCCAGAAAAACTGCATCACCTGCCACACCGTGCGCGGCCACGAGGGCATGGGCCTCAACGCCCCCGACCTCACCCACTTCGGCTCCCGCACCACCGTCGCCGCCGGTCTATTGGAAAACTCCAAGGAGAATCTCCACCGCTGGATCATGTATCCCAACGACGTGAAGCCCGGAAACAAGATGTGGGTCGGCGTCAACGGCATGGCCGGCTACCTCAACATCGACCCGAGCCGTCGTTACCAGGACCAGAGCGACCGCCACATCCAGCTCAACGACACCGATACCCGCGCCATCGTGGAGTATCTCCACAGCCTCAAGTAAACCTTTACCACCGATTCGGCCTTCGTCCGAACTCCCGACTTTCCGACCAAAGACCCTTTCCGACTCATGGAAGCCGCCCTCAAGTCCGACTACACGCCCGCCGACGCCCGCGCGCGCCGCGCCACGCGCCCCTGGTTCTTCACCCGCCCCGCCGCCAAGACCGGACTCGTCTCCTGGCTCACCACCGTGGACCACAAGAAGATCGGGCTGATGTATGCCATCACCTCGCTGTTCTTCTTCCTGGTCGGCGGCATCGAGGCCCTGCTGATCCGCGTGCAACTGGCGGTGCCCAACAACACCTTCATCTCGCACCAGCTCTACAACGAGCTCTTCACCATGCACGCGACGACGATGATCTTCCTCGCCGTCATGCCGCTGTCGGCCGCGTTCTTCAACTACATGATGCCCCTGCAGATCGGGGCGCGCGACGTCGCTTTCCCCCGCCTCAACGGCTTCGCCTTCTGGGTCTTCCTCGCCGGCGCCATCGTGCTGAACGTGGGCTGGTTCACCGCCGCCCAGGCCCCCGACTCCGGTTGGTTCGGCTACGCTCCGCTCACCTCCACCGCGTATTCCAACCAGTTCGTCGGCGACTCCTCCACCGACCTCTGGGTGATGGGCCTCCAGATCCTCGGCGTCTCCTCGGTCATCGGTTCGCTGAACTTCATCGTCACCATCATCAACATGCGCGCCCCGGGCCTCACCATGATGCGCCTGCCGGTGTTCACTTGGATGACGCTCTTCACCGCCTTCCTCATCATCCTCTCCTTCCCCGCCATCACCATCGCCTTGGTGGAGCTGATGATGGATCGCTCCTTCGGCACCGGTTTCTTCGAAGTCGCCAAAGGCGGTCTCCCGGTCCTCTGGCAACACCTCTTCTGGATTTTCGGTCACCCCGAGGTTTACATCCTCATCCTGCCCGCCATGGGCATCGTCTCCGAGATTCTGCCCACCTTCTCGCGCAAGCCCCTCTTCGGTTACCCGATCGTCGTCTTCTCCGGCGCGGTCATCGGCTTCCTCGGCTTCGGAGTCTGGTCCCACCACATGTTCACCACCGGCATGGGCACCATGGCCACGGCCGCGTTTTCCCTCGCCACCATGGCCATCGCGGTCCCGACCGGCGTGAAAATTTTCAACTGGGTCGGCACCCTCTGGGGCGGTCACATCATGACCCGCACCCCGATGATGTTCTCCCTCGGCTTCATCTGGATGTTCATGATGGGCGGCTTCTCCGGCGTCATGCACTCGGCCGCTCCGGCGGATGCGCAACAGCAGGACAGCTACTTCGTCGTGGCCCACTTCCACTACGTGCTCATCGGCGGATCCATCTTCTCCCTGCTCGCCGGCGTCCACTTCTGGTTCCCCCTCGTTTTCGGCCGAATGGTCTCCGAGTTCTGGGGCAAACTTTCCTTCTGGGTCATTTTCGTCGGTTTCAACGTGACCTTCTTCCCCATGCACTTCCTGGGCCTCAACGGCATGCCCCGTCGCACCGCCGTTTACGACGGAAACATGGGTTGGAACAGCGCCAACCTTGTGGCGACCATCGGCGCCTTCATCCTCGCCATCGGCATCGGCATCTACTTCGCGGTCATCATCTACACCTATTTCAAGGGCAAGAAGGCCACCGGCGACGTCTGGGACGCCCGCACCCTCGAATGGGCCGTGCCCACCACCCCGCCGCCCGAGCACAACTTCCACGTCACGCCCACCGTTCACGCCCGCGACGCCTTCTGGTATGAGAAGACCCACGCGAAGGAAATCGCGGCCGAGAAGGCCCAACACGCCAAGGACGAGGAATCGCACGGCGGCATCCACATGCCCAGCCAGTCTTGGTTCCCGCTGGTCACCGCGACCGGCCTGCTGATCGGCGGCCTGTTCTTCGCGTGTCACAACGCGGTGGATCTGACCATCAATCCGCTGTTCGCGGAACTCTTTGACTGGAAGTCGCAGCCTTGGGGTATTTACGGCGCCATCGCCGGCGGCTGCATTCTCCTCCTCGGCGTGCTGGGCTGGGCCTTTGAAGGCCCCGGCGGCTACCACCTCCACATCCACAAAGACGGCACCGTGACCGGAGGCGAGGGCCAGGAGCACTGAAGCAGTTGCGAGTGGTGAGCAGCGGGTAGCGAGCATCCCAAACGTTCGCCCCCGCACCTCACTCGTCGCTCTTCCAGCTCCGTCCTACTCGATACTCACTACCCGCTACTCGCTACTTTTAGACAATCATGAGCGCTCACGCCGGCACCATCGACCACCATCACGATCACACGACCGCGACGGGCATTCCCAACAAGAAGCTCTTCATGTGGGCCTTCCTCGCGTCGGACTGCATGTTCTTCGGCGCGCTGATTTCGACCCACGTCATCTACCGGCTCCACCCCACCCCCGAGGGTAAAAACCCCTTGGACGTCTTCTCCCTGGAGCTGACCTCGTTCTCGACCTTCATCCTCTTGATGTCCTCGCTCCTCATGGCCCTGGCCGTGGGGGCCAGCCAGAAAGGCAAGGTCGAGTCCACCCGCAAGATGCTGCTCGGCACCATCTTCTTCGGCCTCATCTTCCTCGGCTGCCAGGTGTATGAGTTCACCCACTTCGTGCATGCGGGGCTGACGCTCAAGAGCGATATGTTCGGGTCCACCTTCTACACGCTGACCGGCACCCACGGTATCCATGTGGCCATCGGCGTTCTGTGGCTGGTGTTCATGTATATCCGCACCTTCAAACCCGCCGACGCCGGTCGCGGCTGGGTGGCCCGCGCCATCGCCCAGTTCGCCGCCATCGCCATCGGCACCGTCGCAGTCATGGGGATGATGCTGGCCGTCACCCATGCCGGCGCCGAGCACGGCTACACGCTCGGAAGCATCGTCCAAGCGCTGCACCACGACCTTTTCACCGCGATCTGCACCGTCGCGTTTGCGATCTCAGCAGCGGTGGTTTTCGCGCTCAGCCGCTCCTCTTGGGCCGTGGAATTTGGCGAAGCCAACGCCATCGACGTCGAATCGATGGGCCTCTACTGGCACTTCGTGGACATCGTCTGGATCGTGATCTTCACGGTCGTTTACCTGCTCGAATACCTGTGACCAATCCGTCGAAAGTCGACGGTCCCATGTCCCAAGTATCCACCGCGCTTCACGCATAAAATCGGCCTTCCCCCCCCGCGACGGCCCCGACGCCGTCGGACTCGACCTTCCACCTTCCGACCTTTTTCCGCCATGTCCGCCCACGCCTCGGTCCACGATTCACATCCCGCCGCCGCCCATCACGACGACGGCAAGTTCCACCTCTTCGTGCAGATCGCCATGATCCTCGCCGTCATCACCGGCGTGGAAATCGTTCTGGTCTATCTGCCGCTGGCCAAGTGGCTCATTGTCACCACCCTGGTCGTCCTGTCCCTGGTCAAGTTCCTGATGGTCATCTTCTGGTTCATGCACCTGAAGTTCGACAAGGCCTTCTGCACCATCCTCTTCTTCATCGGATTGGTGCTGGCCGGCGGCACCGTGGGCGCGCTGATGCTCATCTTCAGCGCCAAGGACAGCATCCCCGAAACCGCCAAGACCATCTACGCCGAGCGCGCCGCCGAAGCTGCGGCGGAATAAGCGCCGCAGGGGACATCGACAAAAGTAAGCGGAAAAACCGCCCCGCCCGTCGCCACAGGCACCCTTCCACGGGGTGCCTTTCTTTTTGCCTCCCGGTTCGGGTCTCGAAACTTTCCCCACCCGCTTCTCCCGCCCACTTTCTCCATGCTCGACTGGACCCACTGGCACAACGAACCGCACCTGATCGGCGGCCTCATCTTGCTCGGCTGGATCTACGCGCTGGCGGTGGGCCCGTTTCGATCCCGCTTGGCGCCGGCCGGCACCGCCTACCCGGCGGCCCATGCATGGCGGTTTTATTCGGCCCTGGTGATCTTCTACTTGGCCGTGGGTTCCCCCCTCGACCAGGCCGGGGAACGCTTTCTCTTCAGCGCCCACATGATCCAGCACCAGTTGATCATCTATCCGGCGGCCATCCTGTTCCTCACCGGCCTGCCGGCCTGGCTGGTATCCCACCTTACCGCCCGTCCAGGGCTGAAACGCGTCCTCGGCTACGTCACCCACGCCGGCGTCTGCGCGCTCGGCTACACGGCGGTTATGTCCATCTGGCACATCCCGGCGCTCTACGACTGGGCCCTGCGAGACCGCGCCGTGCACATCGTCGAACACATCACGTTCTTCGGCGCCGCGCTGCTGCTTTGGTGGCCGCTGTTCAGCCCGAGCCGCGACTTCCCTCCCATCCGCCGCCCCATGCAGATGGTTTACCTCGTCGCCATCGCCATCCTCGCCACCCCGCTGTTCGCCTATCTGGCGTTCTCGAAGGAGATCCTGTATCCGACCTACGAATACGCCCCGCGCCTGATTCCCGACTTCAGCCCCGCGCAGGATCAGTTGCTGGGCGCCGCGATCATGAAGCTCGGGGGCATGTTCGTCGGATTCCTCGCCATGGTCTGGGTTTTCTTCCGTTGGTATCGGGAGTCGGAGCGACGCCGGGAGAGCTGACCCGCCCGCCCCGGCCAAGGACCGCCGCCTGCCAGCCGGCGGCGCCGGACTCCGGACAAACGACCGCGTCCGCACGCTGAACCGGAAGCTCCGCCCGCTTTACCGACATCACGTCCCTTTTGCGCTCGCCGACCGTCCGCCGAACGCCCGCAATGCCCCGCTTCTCAAAACCATGACGTGGGAAATCGCCCTCATTTTCGCCCTGCTGGCCGGCACGCTCGGCCTGTTCATCTGGGAGCGATTTTCCCCCGATTTGGTCGCGCTCGGCCTCTTCTGCGTCCTGGCCGCGTCTCCGCTGCTCCCGATCAACGACGCCTTCTCCGTCTTCGCCAACACCGCCCCCTTCACGGTCGGCGCCATGTTCGTGCTGAGCGCGGCCCTGGTGAAGTGCGGCGCGATCGACCGCGTGTCGGCCTTCGCCGAGCGGGCCGGCGGCTGGCCCTACCCGGTGGTCATGTTCATCCTCGTGGTGCTCGTCGGCGTGATGTCGGCCTTCATCAACAACACCCCGGTCGTGGTCGTCTTCCTGCCGGTGGTCCTCAACCTCGCCCGGCGGATGGGACTCGCCCCGTCGAAGCTGCTCATTCCCCTCTCCTACGCCGCCGTCCTCGGCGGCACCTGCACCCTCATCGGCACCAGCACCAACCTCGTGGTCAACGGCGCCATCACCGCCAAGGGCATCACCGGCTTCAGCATGTTCGAACTCGCCTGGCTGGGAGTGCCCGCCGTCCTGCTCGGCGCCCTTTACCTTGCGCTTTGCGGCAAACGCCTGCTGCCCGATCGCGCCATGCTCACCTCGATCCTCAGCGAGGAGGAGCGCCGCGAATACATCACCGAAGCCTTCGTGCAACCGATGGCGGCGGCTGTGGGCAAGACCCTCATCGAGGCCGGGCTCGGCCCCAAACGCGGCATTCGCGTGCTCGAGATCGTGCGCGACGGCGTCGCGCTCCGCTTTGACCCAAAAAACACCCGCCTCGCCGCCGGCGACCGCCTGGTGCTCGCCTGCCGCCCCCAGGGCATCGCCGCCGCCCGCGGGGTCGCCGGCATCGACCTCGTGTCGGAGCTCGACCTCGGCCTCGAACAGATCGCCGCGCACGAAGGCTCGCTCGTCGAGGCGGTCGTCAACCCCAACTCCGATCTCGTCGGCCGCAGCGTGCGCGATCTCAACTTCCGCCAACGCTACCGCATGGTCGTGCTCGCCCTGCACCGACAGGGCCGAAACGTGCGCGAAAAGGTCGAGTCCCTCCCGCTGGCGGCCGGCGACGTGTTGCTCATGATGGGCACCGACCAGGCGATCGACGCGCTCCACAGCTCCTCCGATCTCGTCGTCTTCGACCGCGCGCGCACTCCCGCCCGACCGAAAACCCGCTTCATCCCGCTGGTCCTCGGCGTCATCGCCGCCGTCATTTTGGGCGAAACCCTGGGCCTGGTTCCGATCTCGCTGGGATCGCTCATCGGTTGCGTCGTCGTCTGCGCCGCCGGCTGCCTCACCACCAAGGAGGCCTACGATTCCATCGAGTGGCCCGTGCTATTCCTCATCTACGCCATGCTCGCCGCCGGTCTCGCCCTCGACCGAACCGGCGCCGCCGCCTGGGTGGCGCGGGGTCTGGTGGACGTGGTGCAACATCTGGCGCCGGTCGATTACCGTCCCCTCGTCGTGCTCGGCGCCGTCTATCTCGTGACCACGGTGCTAACCGAGATTCTTTCCAACAACGCCGTCGCCGCGCTCATGATCCCCATCGTGCTCGGAGTCGCGGCGGAGCTCGGCGTGGATCCGCGCCCCTTCATCGTCGCCGCGACCTTCGCCGCCTCGGCGGCCTTCGCCACCCCCATCGGCTACCAGACCAACACCTACGTGTATGGCGTCGGCGGATACAAATTTGGCGACTTCGTGAAGATCGGCGTCCCGCTCAACCTCATGTGCATGGCGCTGGCGCTGATCGTGATTCCCCGGGTCTGGCCTTTCTGAGCACCGGCCGGCCGGCCGCCGACAGTCCGCCGCACGGCGCCAAACAAAAGCCCGGGCGCGAAAGCCCGGGCCTTGAAAAACGACCGCGGCGCGGCGATGCGAGACCACTCGCTCCGCGCGCCCGGCGGTGGCTTTACTTCGCGAAGAGCGAGTCGATGTTGTCGCTCTCGACCTCGACGTCGGCAAACAGCCACGAGGAAAGATAACGCTCCGCGCACGACGGAATGATGGCGACGATGGTCTTGCCCTTGTTCTCGTCGCGTTTCGCCAGTTGCAAGGCCGCCCAGATCGCGGCGCCGGAGGAGATGCCCACCGGAATGCCGTCCTGGGTGCTGACCTGTTTCGAAATCGGACCCGAGTCCGCCTCCTTCACCTGAATGATCTCGTCGATGATCTTGGTGTTGAGCACCGCCGGCACGAAACCCGCGCCGATGCCCTGAAGCTTGTGCGGTCCGGGCTGGCCACCCGAGAGCACGGGCGAGCCCGCCGGCTCGATGGCGATAATCTTCACCTCGGGTTTCTTGGCCTTCAGGACCTCGCCGACACCCGTGATCGTGCCACCGGTGCCAACGCCCGAGACCACGATGTCCACCTTGCCGTCGGTGTCGTTCCAGATCTCCTCGGCCGTGGTGCGGCGATGCACCGCCGGGTTGTCCGGGTTGGCAAATTGCTGGAGAATCACGCTGTTCGGGATCTTCGCGTTCAGCTCCTCGGCCTTGGCGATCGCGCCCTTCATACCCTTCGCGCCCTCGGTCAAAACGAGCTTCGCGCCCAGAATCTTGAGCAGCTTGCGCCGCTCCAGCGACATCGTCTCGGGCATCGTGAGGATCAACTTCAGCCCCTTCGCCGCCGCCACGAAGGCGAGCGCGATACCCGTGTTACCCGAGGTCGGCTCGATGAGAATGGTGTCCTGGTTGACGCGCCCCGTCTTCAGCGCCTCCTCCACCATCGCGTTGCCGATACGGTCTTTAACGCTCGAGAGCGGGTTAAAAAACTCCAACTTCAGCAAAATCTCCGCCTGCGCCCCATGCGCCGCCGCGGTGCGGTTCAGACGCACCAAGGGCGTGTTGCCGATCGTTTCGGTGATGTCGTTATAGATACGCGCCATGTTAGGTATGTGGGTTAACTTACTAAGGATTAAATCCCAGCACGGCGGACGAGGCAAATCCTTTCCTGTAGTAGCGGGAGCATCTTGCTCCCGTCGCCTCCCATCCCCCGCGCCACCACGCCCCCGCCCACATCATCAAACTTCGACGCCACCGGAATTTATTGCGACAGCTATAAATGTTAGTTGCACCTAAATCACCCTCATGCATGGTCCGCCCCTATGCTCATGCGTTTCCACCGTTTCCTTCTGGGCGTCTCGCTGCTCGGTCTCGTGCTCCCCTCGCTCGCCCCCGCCGCCGAGACCGGGCGGCGTATTCGAGTGGTCACTACGTTCACGATTCTCGCGGACATGGCCCGCAACGTCGCCGGCGACGTCGCCGAGGTCGAATCGCTCACCAAACCGGGCGCCGAGATCCACGGCTACGAGCCCACCCCGCAGGATGTGGTGCGCGCCTCCAAGGCCGATCTCGTGCTCTGGAACGGCATGAACCTCGAGGTCTGGTTCGAGAAATTCTTCGCCAATCTCCGCGACGTGCCCTCCGCCGTGCTCACAGAGGGCATCGAGCCGCTGCCCATCACCGAGGGCCCCTACACCGGCAAACCCAATCCCCACGCCTGGATGTCGCCGACCAACGCCCTCCGCTACGTCGAAAACATTCGCGCCGCCCTCGCCAAGGCCGACCCGGCCAACGCCGCCGCCTACGCCGCCAACGCCGCCGCCTACGCCGCCAAGATCCGGGCGGCCGACGCCCCCCTCCGCGCCGCGCTCGCCCGCGTGCCGCAGGACCGGCGCACCCTCGTCACCAGCGAAGGCGCCTTCTCGTATTTGTGCCACGACTACGGCTTCGATCAGCTCTACCTCTGGCCGATCAACGCCGACGCCCAAGGCACGCCGCAACAGGTGCGCGCCGTGATCGACGCCGTGCGCGCCAAGGGCATCCCCGTGGTCTTCAGCGAAAGCACCATCAGCCCCAAGCCCGCCCGCCAGGTCGCCCGCGAGACCGGCGCCCGCTACGGCGGCGTCCTCCATGTGGACTCCCTCACCGACGCCCGCGGCCCCGCCCCCACCTACCTCGCCCTGCTCGAAGCCAACGCCCGCACCATCGTCGCCGGCTTTCTGGGCGAAGACGCCCTCAAAGCGACGCCCGCAAACAACTGATTCGTGAGCTCTCCCGCTTCCATCCCCGCGTCCTCCGCGGCGCCCCCCGATTCCGGCCACGCCAGCGAGCCCCTCAGCCTCGCCGCGGAGAGCGTCTCGGTCACCTACCCCAACGGGCACACCGCGCTCACCGACGCCTCCTTCACCCTCCCCGGCGGCACCATTTGCGCCCTCGTCGGCGTCAACGGCTCCGGCAAGTCCACGCTCTTCAAGGCGCTCATGGGTTTCGTCACGCCCAGCGCCGGCCGCGTGACCATCGCCGGCCGCCCGGTTCGCGACGCGCAGAAACGCGGCTGGGTGGCCTACGTGCCCCAGACCGAGGAGGTGGACTGGACCTTTCCCGTCAGCGTGAGCGACGTCGTCATGATGGGCCGTTACGGCTACATGAACTTTCTGCGCCGCCCCCGCCCGGCCGACCACGCCGCCGTGGCCGACGCCCTCCACCGCGTCGGCCTCTGGGAGCTGCGCGACCGGCAGATCGGCGAACTCTCCGGCGGGCAAAAAAAACGCGTCTTCGTGGCGCGCGCCCTCGCCCAGGCCGGTCGCGTCATCCTGCTCGACGAACCCTTCACCGGCGTGGACGTGAAAACCGAGGAGGCCATCGTCACCCTCCTGCGCGAGATGCGCGCCGAGGGCCGGCTCATCCTCGTCTCCACCCACAACCTCGGTTCCGTGCCCGAGTTCTGCGACCGCGTGGTGCTCATCAACCGCACCGTGCTCGCCTGCGGTCCGACCGAGGAGGTCTTCACGCCTGAAAATCTCCAACGCGCCTTCGGCGGCGCGCTCCGCCTCTTCGACCTCTCCCGCTCCACGGTCGAGGCGCACGACGGCCGCCAGGTCACCGTGCTCACCGACGACGAACGCCCGCTCGTGCTCGGCCACGGCGGTCACCTCGAATACCTCGACCGCCGCGAACACGAGAAGCTCATCGCCGACCGCGAGGCGAGGGGGGCGGGGGCGGGGGGCGGGGAAAAGTAGCGAGTAGCGGGTAGTGAGTAGCGAGTAGCCCGATCCCCCTGCCCCTTACACCCGACCTCCGACTCCCGACTCCCGTCCTCTGTCCTCTGCCCTCTGTCCTCTGTCGCTCCGTCCTTCTGTCCTCTGGCTTCTGGCCTCTGTCCTCTGGCCTCTGCCTCCCCGCTCCGCCACCCACCGTGACCCTCCTCCTCGAACCCTTCGGCTACGACTACATGCGCACCGCGCTCTGGGTCTGCGCCCTCATCGGCGCGGTTTGCGGGCTGCTCTCGGGCTTCATCACCCTGCGCGGCTGGTCCCTGATGGGCGACGCGCTCTCCCACGCGGTCGTGCCCGGCGTCGCGCTCGCCCACCTCGCCGGCCTGCCCTTCGCGGTCGGCGCCTTCACCAGCGGCCTCCTCGCCGCAGCGGCCATGTCCTTCGTGAAACTCAAAACGGCGGTGCGCGAGGACGCCGTGATCGGCGTGGTGTTCACCGCCTTTTTCGCCCTCGGCCTGCTGCTCATCTCCCTCTTCCCCGCGACCCTCGACCTCAAGGGCATCATCTTCGGCAACATCCTCGCCATCGCGCCCACCGATGTCGTGCAGCTCGTCGCCATCTGCGCGCTCTGCGCGCTCTGCCTCGCCCTGAAATGGCGGGACCTGCTGCTCTTCAGCTTCGACCCCTCGCAAGCCCGCGCCATCGGCCTGCCCGTGCGACGGCTCCACCTCACGCTCCTGCTCCTCCTCTCCGCCACCACCGTCGCCGCCCTGCAGGCCGTCGGCGCCATCCTCGTGGTCGCGATGCTCATCACTCCCGGTGCCACCGCCTACCTGCTGACCGACCGCTTCGGCCGCATGCTCTGGCTCGGCGCCGGCATCGGCGCCCTGAGCGCCTTTCTCGGAGCCTACGCGAGCTACTTCATCGATGGCGCCACCGGCGGCTGCATCGTGCTGCTGCAAACCCTGGCCTTTCTCGCCGCCTTCGTCTTCGCGCCCAAACACGGCCTGCTGGCCGGACGCCGCGCCCGCCGCCAACTCCGCCTCGTCCCCCGCCGGACCACGCCATGAGCCCGCTGGAGCCGTTTCAACACCCGTTCATGATCCAGGCCTTCTGGCTTGGCGCTCTCGTCGCGGCCGTGTGCGCGGTGCTCTCGTGTTTCCTCGTGCTGCGCGGCTGGTCGCTCATGGGCGACGCCATCTCGCACGCCGTGCTGCCGGGCATCGTGCTCGCCTACATCGCCGGCCTGCCGCTCTCCGTCGGCGCCTTCGCCACCGGCCTGCTCTGCGCCACCGGCACCGGCTGGATAAAACGCCACACGCGCGTGAAGGAGGACACGGTGATGGGCGTGGTTTTCACCGGGCTCTTCGCGCTCGGCCTCGTGCTGCACGCCCGCACCCCGAGCGAGCTGCACCTCAACCACGTGCTCTTCGGCAACCTGCTGGGCATCGAGCGCCACCACCGCATCGAGACGACCACGCTCGCCATCGTGGTGCTGGTGGTCGTCGTCGCCCTGCGGCGCACCCTGATGCTGGCCACCTTCGACCCCGCGCAGGCCCGCGCCATCGGCCTCCGTATTCGTTGGCTCGATACACTGCTGCTGGTTTTGCTCTCGCTCGCCATCGTGGCCGCGCTCCAGGCGGTGGGCATCATCCTGGTGATCGCCATGCTCATCACCCCGGGGGCGACGGCCTTTCTGCTCGCCCGCCGTTTTGACCGCATGCTCGCGCTCGCGGTGACGGTCGCGGTGGGCTCCACGCTGACGGGCATCTATGTCAGCTTCTTCGCCGACGCCGACAGCGCGGCCTGCATCGTCCTGGTGCAGGCCTTGGCCTTCGTCGCCGCGCTCCTGCTGGCGCCCGGCCGCGGCCTGCTCCGCCGGGCACGCACGGCTTCGCACAGGGCCTGATGCCGACCACGTTTTGAGTTGGGACTTCCCCAGCAGGTAGGGCGCGACCGCCGGGCGCGCCGGTTTGGGTGACGATCTCCGTCCGTCCTCGGCGGCGGGCCCGGCGGTCCCGCCCTCCCTCAAGCTCGCCCGTCCCGAAACAGTTCGCCGTTCCACACCCACAGGCCGCCGGAAACCGCCGCCACGCCAAACCCGATCAGCGCCCCCACCGGCGCTCCGAGGCGCAACAGATCGCCCGCGTCTCCCGCCCGATCCATCCAGCCAAGTCCGAGGTAGAGGCCGTTGGCGATCAGGCAGAATCCGGCGAAAACCCTGTCATTTCCCGGCCGCGCCCCCGGTGGCCGCGCCAACGCACGAGGCCATACACGGCCAAGGGAAGCAGCGCCCCCAGCACCGGCCCCGCCCAGGTGTCCACCAGCGGCGTGGACGAATCGCTGCGGACCGTCTGCGAGATGCGCCAGGGCCACAAAACCACGGCCTCGATCCGCGCGCCGCTGGCCAAACACCCCAGCACGTGCCCGAGCTCGTGGACCACCATCATCGGCCACCAAGCCAGCGCACACAGGCCGAGAAGGCGGAGATATTTTGGCATGCGGCGAACAGTTTACCGGGAGGGAGGAACGCTCGACGCCACGCGACACGCAAGCCCGCCCGCCCGCCGCCCCGGCCGCCCGGCATCACTCGCCCAGAGCCGCGCGCAGGCGTGTGAGTTCGGCGGCCAGACGCGCGACCTCGGCTTCGAGCGTCGCGATGCGTTGCTCGGCCTCGGGCGGCAGCACCATGCGCACCATCAGCGGTTCGGCGGTCGCCCCCGCCGCGCCCGCCGTGCCGAGATCCTCGGCGCTCGGTTCGCCCGTGAGCAGCTGCACCCAACGCGCCTCCTTTTGCCCCGGCTGGCGCGGCAGTTTTTTCACCATCGGCGACGCCTCGCGAGCCGCCATCTCGGCCAGGAGCTCCTCCACGCCGGCGAGGTCCGGCAACGCCACCAGACGTTCGCTGTTGGCCCGCAATCCCGCCGTCGTCTGCGGTCCGCGCAAAAGCAGTTCGGCGAGCAGGGCGCGCGCCTCCGCCGGCACCGGGTAAACGAGATCCAGGGTCTGTTTGAACTTCGGCACGCGCGCGTCGGCCCCGCCAAACTGGGCCACGAGGCGACGAAACCGAAGCTGCTCCACCGCCATCTCCACCTCGCGGCTCTCCACCGACAGGATGGGCGAGCGGTTGCTGCGCTGGTTGCAGGCGTTGACCAGCGAGTTGAGCGAAAGCGGATAGATGTCGGGCGTCGCGAACTCCTTTTCGATCAAACAGCCCAGCACCCGGGCCTCCAGGGCGGAGAGCGGCGCATCACCGCCGCTTGCGGCGGAAGCGGCGGAGCCGCCAGGGGCGGACGCGGAGGCCGAGGCGAAGGAGGACGAGGACGACGGGATCGAGGGGCTTGATTCCATGCGACCAACAAACCGAGCCACCGGACAAACGCGCAAGGCGAAGCTCCGCCCGCGCGCCGGATTTTCGGCCGCGAAAAAGCCCGGACGCCGCGAGGGCGGTCCGGGCTGCAAAAGCGAACACCCGCGAACGGGGCCGCGCTCAGATATGGATCGCCTCGTTGTGGGTCGCGGCGGCGGCCTCGGCCAGCGCTTCGGAGAGCGTCGGGTGGGCGTGGATGGTTTGGTGGATGTCCTCGATCGTAGCCTCGAGGCCGATGGCGAGGCCGTATTCGGCGATGAGCTCGGTGGCCTCGCTGCCGATGATGTGGGCGCCGTAGATCTCGCCGGTCTTGGCGTCGGAAATCACCTTCACGAAACCGTCGCTCTCGGCCGACGCGACGGCCTTGCCGGAGGCGACGAAGGGGAACTTGCCGACCTTGAAATCGAGTTTCTTCTCCTTGGCCGCCTTTTCGGTGAGACCGGTGGAGGCGACCTGCGGCTGGCAGTAGGTGCAGCCGGGGAAGGACGACACGCGCTTCGGAGCCGAGGCGCCGAACATGCCGTTGACCGCGTTGACCGCCTCGAAGGTCGCGACGTGGGCCAGCCAGGGCGGCCCGATGATGTCGCCGGCGGCGTAGATGCCCTTGATCGAGGTCTCGTAGCGCTCGTTGACCTTGATGTAGCTGCGGTCGAGCTCGACCTGCGCGCCGCGACCGAGCACGCCCTCGATGTTGGCCACCACTCCGATGGCGGAGAGCAGGACCTCGGCCTCCACCTCGGTCTTCTTGTCGCCCTCGATCAGGTCCACCTTCACGGAGTCTTTGCTCACGCGGAAGTTTTCGCACTTCGTGCCGACGAAGGTCTTGATGCCCTGCTTGTCGAAGGACTTGTGCAGGCTCTTCGCGATCTCCTCGTCCTCCACCGGCAGGATCTGGGGCAACATCTCCACGAGCGTCACCCGCGTGCCGAGCGCGTTGAAGAAATAGGCGAACTCCACGCCGATCGCGCCGGCGCCGACGATGATGATCGACTTGGGCTGCTTGCGGTTGGCCAGCGCCTCGCGCGAGGTCATCACGCGCTCGCCGTCATACTCGAGCCCGGGGATGCGGCGCATCTTGCAGCCGGTGGCGATGAGGATGTTTTTCGCCTTCAGGAAGGCGCCTTTTTTGTCGCCCTCGACGATCTCCACCATGCCGGGGGCGGGCACGCTCGCCTTGCCCACGAAGTAGTCCACCTTGTTTTTGCGGAAGAGGAACTCGATGCCCTTGGCCATCTGGCCGGACACGCCGCGGGAGCGCTCCATGACGGCGGCGAAATCGAAGCTCACGTCCTTCGCGCTGAGGCCATAGACCTCGGCCTTTTTCATCTTGGCGTAGAGCTCGGCGCTCTTGAGCAGGGCCTTGGTCGGGATGCAGCCCCAGTTGAGGCAGGTGCCGCCGGCGCGCTCCATCTCGATGCACGCGACTTTCTTGCCGAGCTGGCCGGCGCGGATGGCGCCCGCGTAGCCCGCGGGCCCGCCGCCGATGACGATCAGATCGTATTCCGTAGTGGTGTCAGCCATGGTAAAAAAAGGATCGGGTTTGCCGGAAACCAAAGGGCGGAACGTCAGCCGCCGCCCCCGCCCCCGCAAGGGCAAAACCGCCCGCAAAAGCCGCCCGCGCACCGCGCGGGGCGAATCCTCCCCGCCGGGCCGTGCGGCCTCGTCCGGCGACGCGCTCCGGCCCGAAGGCCTCCCGCGAGCCCTTGCCGACGCGGCGTCCGCGCGCCAGATTACCGCGCATGGCCCCGGACCTCCCCGCTCTCGCCGCCGCCGCCGGTTGCGGCGCGCTCGTCGGCAGCATTCGGCAATGGCACGAGCAAAAGACCGACGCGGAGCGCGGCGTCGATTTCGGCGGGGTGCGCACCCACACGCTCTGGGCCCTGCTCGGCTGTCTCTCGGCCGGTTTCCCCTGGGCGTTGCCCGCCGTGCTCGCCCTGGTCGGCGCGCAGCTCGTCGTCCACCGCTGGACGCCCGGCGCGACCGAGCGCCCGGCCGGCGGCACGGGCTTCGCCGCCGCTCTGCTCACCGTCCTGATCGGCGCCCTGACCAGCGCCGGCGACATCCGCGCGGCGGCGCTCGTCACCGCCCTCACCGTCGTCCTGCTCGGGCTCAAGGAGCCCATCCACGCTTGGACGCGCCGCTTCACCGCGGCCGACATCCGCGCCGCCCTGCAGTTCGCCGCCATCACCGGCGTCGTGCTGCCGCTCGTGCCGAATCGCACCGTCGATCCCTGGGATTTGTTCAATCCCTACAAAATCTGGCTGATGGTCGTGCTCATCTCGGGGCTCGGTTTCGCCGGTTACGTCGCCATGCGCCTGCTGGGCGCGCGCGCCGGCATCACCGTCACCGCGCTGCTCGGCGGACTCGCCTCCAGCACCGCCAGCACCCTGGCCTTCGCGCGCCGCAGCCGGGAGGAGCCGGCGCTGGCGGAACACCACGCCTTCGCCACCGTGACCGCCTGCACCGTGATGCTGCCGCGCGTCGTGCTCGCCATCGCGCTTTTCAGCCCCGCGCTCGCGCTCGCCGTCGCGTGGCCGCTGGCCGCCATGGCCCTGCCCGCGGCGCTGTTCGCCGCCTGGTTCTGGCTGCGCCGGCCGGCCTCGGGCGAGGTCGCCGCGCCCAGCATGGGCAACCCGCTCGGCCTCGCCACCGCGATCAAGTTCGCCGCCCTCTACGCCGGCATCGGCGCCCTGGTGAAACTCGCCACGCGCCAGGGCTGGCACGAGGCGGGTTTGTTGCCGCTGAGCTTCGTCTCCGGCCTCACCGACGTGGACGCGATCTCGCTGAATGTCGCCCAGTCCACCCGCGACGGCGCCATGGCGGCGGACCTCGCCGCCCGGGCCGTGGTGCTGGCGGCGGTGGCGAACTCCCTGCTCAAGGGCGCGCTCGCGGTGTGGCTCGGCGCGCCGGCCCTGCGCACGCGCGTGGCGCTCGTGCTCGGCGCCACCGCCGCCGTCGGCGCGGCGTGGGCCGGGCTTGCCTAGCGGGCGATTTCCCGTCGAGTGCCGATCCCGCCCACCGTGACCGCACCCGCCTCCGAACCCCGTCCCGCCCCGGTCTCCCTCGTCCGCTGGGGCCGCACCGCCTACGCGGACGCGCTGGCCCGGCAGACCGAGCTGCAGGCCGCCCGCCTCGCCGGCCTCGCGCCCGACACGCTGGTGCTGACGGAACACGAGGCCGTATTCACCGTCGGACTACGCACGGGCGCGGAAAAACACCTGCTGTGGGACGAGGCCCAGCTGGCCGCGGAGGGCGTCGGACGCCACGAGACCAACCGCGGCGGCGACATCACCTACCACGGGCCGGGGCAACTCGTGGCCTACCCCGTCGTGAGCCTGGAGCGTCGCCGCGATCTGCACGCCTATCTGCGCTTTCTGGAGGACGTGCTGATCGCCGTCGTGGCGCGGCAGGGCTTGACGGCGGCGCGGCGCGACGGGCTGACCGGCATCTGGATCGGCCAGCGCAAACTCGCCGCCATCGGCGTCTCGGTGCGGCGCTGGGTGACGATGCACGGCGTGGCGCTCAACGTCGCGCCCGACCTGCGCCACTTCGGCGGCATCGTGCCCTGCGGCATCGCGAGCACGGAGGGCACCGTCACCTCCCTCGCGGCCGAGCTGGGCGCGCGTTGCCCGAGCCTGGCCGAGGTGGAGACGCACTTCGCGGAGGAGTTTTGCCGCCGGTGGCCGGAGTTTGTCGGCGCCGGGCCGGGTTGATTTGGCAAATCGACCGCGATTGACGCCGCCGCCGGGGACGTCCCTGTTTTCGGGCTCGTTTTCGAATTCGCCTCCAACCCCGCCTCCCATGACCCGCCCATCGACGCTTCGTCGTATCCTCGCGCTCGCCCTCGGACTGCCCGCCCTCGCCGGGGCGGCCCAGCTCAGCCCCAGCTCCTACTCCTACTCCCACAGCCCCTCCGGCTCGTATTCCGATTCCGGCGGCGAACTGACCAACGGCATCACCTTCAGCGCCGCGTGGACGGTCCCCGCCACATCCATCGGCCCCGAGGATGTCGTGCAGTTGGTCGGCTGGCAAAACACCAGCCCCACCGTGACCTTCTCCTTCGCCGCGCCGGTGACTATCCGCACCGTGACGGTGTGGTTCGCCGACAGCGACGGCTCGGCCGGCGTGGGCGTGCCCGGCTCGGTGACGCTGTCGGACGGCGGCTCGTTTCTGCAGAATTTCCCCATCACCGATCCGGCGGGCAACGGCAGCACGGTGGCCTTCACCTTCACCGGCTTCGCGACCACGACCGACACGCTGGCGGTGACCTTCCATCGCGACTACCAATGGACCATGGCGTCGGAAGTGCAGTTCTTCGACACCTCCGCCATTCCCGAACCGTCCTCGTTTGCGATGGCCGTCGGCGCGGCCGCCCTGGGCTGCGGGCTCGGGCGGCGGCGCCCCCGGGCCGTCCGCGCGGGGAACGGCCTCTGATGGGCCACCCCGGGCTACGCTAATACTCCCGCCGGAGCGGTCCGCCGCTCCGGTTTTTGTTTTTGCGCTTTCCGGCTCTCTTTGCGGCGATCCCCTCCTTTCGCAGATGCAAGAAACCGCGCGCAAACCCGCCTGGCTCCGTGCCAAGCTTCCCTCCGGTCCCGGCTACACCGCCGTGCGCAAACTCGTGGACGAGCACAAGCTCCACACCGTCTGCCAGAGCGCGCAGTGCCCCAACCTCGGCGAATGCTGGTCGCGCGGCACCGCCACGCTGATGATCCTCGGCAACATCTGCACGCGCTCCTGCAACTTCTGCGCGATCCAGACCGGCCGCCCCACCGAATACGACCTCGGCGAACCCGCCCGGGTGGCAGAGGCGGTCGCGACCATGAACCTGAAACACTGCGTCATCACCTCGGTCGCGCGCGACGAGTTGAAGGACGGCGGCGCCGCGGTCTGGGCCGCCACCATCCGCGCCATCCGCCACCGCATGCCCGGCACCGCCATCGAGGTGCTGACCCCCGACTGGAAGGGCCAGACCGAGCTGCTCGACCTCGTGCTCGACGCGCGGCCCGACATTTTTAACCACAACCTCGAGACCGTGGAGCGCCTGCAAAAACCCGTGCGCGTGCAGGCCCGCTACGACCGCTCCCGCTCCATCCTGCGCCACGCCAAATCCCGCGGCTTCACCACCAAGACCGGCATCATGCTCGGCCTCGGCGAGGAGCGCCACGAGATCGAGAGGACGCTGCGCGACATCGCCTCGGACCGGACCGACATCCTCACCATCGGGCAATACCTCCAGCCCACGCCGCAACACTGGCCGGTCGCCCGCTGGGTGCATCCGGACGAGTTTGCCCACTGGAAGGAGTTCGGCCTCTCCATCGGCATCGGCGTCGTCGAAAGCGGCGCCATGGTGCGCTCCAGTTACCACGCCGACGAACAGTCGCGCAAATACACCGGCGTCGAACACCTCAACGACGCCAACGCGCTGGCCACCGCCTGACGCGGCCGCGCGCTCCCGCGCCCGCGCCCTCGCGCGCCCGACGGCCCATGCACCGTCGCGCGAGCACCGCCGCGAAAGCGCGTCACGCAAGCGCCGTCCACCCAAACGCGTGGGACCCGAGTTTTCGACGGCAGGCCCCTTTGACGACGGGCCAAAGCCGCGTTCGCTGACGCCATGTCCCGCCTCGCACCCGGCGCCGCCGCGCCCTCGCTCGAAGGTCACGATCACCTCGGCCGCCCCGTCTCGCTCGCCGCGCTCGCCGGGCGACCGGTCCTGGTGGCGTTTTTCCGCTACGCCTCCTGCCCCCTGTGCAACCTGCGCGTGCACCAACTGCGCCTAGCCCACGCGGAGCTGCGCGCGAAGGGGCTGGAAATCCTGGCGGTGTTCCAGTCGCCGCCCGAGTCCATCGCGGCCTATGTCGGGCGACAAGCGGTCGAATTTCCTCTCATCGGCGATCCCGAGCAGCGTCTCTATCGCGTCTGGGGCGTCGAGCGCGGTTGGCTCGGCCTGGTCAAGGCCGGCACCGTCGATTTGGTAAACTCGCTCCGGGCGCTGCGCGCCGGCTACCTGCCCGGCCGCATCGACGGACCCATGAACCGGCTGCCGGCGGATTTTCTCGTCGATGCCTCGGGACGCCTCGCCGAGGTCCACTACGGGAGCCATGCCGGCGACCACCTGCCGCTCGCCCGGATCCACGCGCGACTCGGCCCCCGGGCCGAACAGCCCGCGGCGGCGCCCGTTCTTTCGTAGCGGAAAAGAGACGCCAGCATCGGCGGGCACTCGCCGCGCACACCGCACCCTTCACACCCGCCACGCACGCCGCGCACACCGCGCTCGAAACGCCCGCCACGCACGCCGCGCGCGTCGCCGCATCCCGCCGAGTCGGCGAAGGGCGCCCCGACCCGCCTTGCGTTTACCTTTTCGTCGCGAGCTATTGCCCAGCTCGCGCGCCCCGGGATTATGCGATTGAGCCAAACCCACCCGGCACGCATGCGCTTGCGGCGATGAATCCCCGCCCCGACCGCCTCCGTTCCGCGCTTACCCTATTGTCCGGATTTTTCGGCCTCCTTGCCGCTCCAGCCCAAGCGGCCAATCCCATCATCACCCACGTCCACACCGCCGACCCGGCGGCCATCGTGCACGACGGTCGCGTCTATCTCTACGCCGGCCAGGACGAGGCGCCGGACAACAAGAGCGACTACCACCTGCACAAGTGGCTCTGCTTCTCGTCGGACGACATGGTCCACTGGACGCCGCACGGCTCGCCCCTCGCCGCCACCGATTTCAAGTGGGCCAAGGGCAGCGCCTGGGCCAGCCAGGTGGTCGAGCACCAGGGCAAATTCTACTTCTTCGCCACCGTCGCCCACGCCACCAAACCCGGCATGTCCATCGGCGTCGCCGTCTCCGACTCGCCCACCGGCCCCTTCGTGGACGCGCGCGGTTCCGCCCTCATCACCAACGACATGACCACCGACCTCGAGATCTGGTGGGACGACATCGACCCCACCGTCTTCATCGACGATGACGGCCAGACCTACCTCTACTGGGGCAACACCAAGTGCCGCTGGGCCAAGCTCACCCCCGACCTGCTCAACCTCGACGGCCCCATCCACACCGTCACCGAGATCGCCCGCTTCACCGAGGCCCCCTGGCTGCACAAACGCAACGGCATCTACTACCTGACCTACTCGACCGACTTCCCCGAAAAGACCGTTTACGCCACGTCGAAATCGCCCACCGGCCCCTGGGAAATCAAGGGCATCATCAACGAGATCGCCGGCAACTGTAACACCAACCACCACGCCATCATCACCTTCAAGGGCCGCGACTATTTCATCTACCACAACGGCGCCATCCAGCCCCACGGCGGCAGCTACCGCCGCTCGGTCTGCATCGACTACCTCTACTACAACCCCGACGGCTCCATCAAACGCGTCATCATGACCTCCGAGGGCGTGGCGCCGGCGAAGTAGAAGGTCCCACCGACCAACAAAAAAACCTTCGGGAAAATCTCGCCGCCCGTCACCCGCTCTCCCGGCCCGGCCGCCTCACCGCGACCGGGCCTTTTTGCGCCCCGCTTCCGCGCCCGACCGCGCCGGCGTCCACGCTCGCGCCCCGACCCGTCGCCCATCGCATTTCCACCCACGCCCCCGCTTTGCGCAACGATGCGCTCAGGCCGGCCCTTGTAAGCCCGTGCCGACCGTTTCAACGCCGACGCTCCCGGCTTCGCCCCCTTCCTCGCCCCACCCCACCGAGCGCCCCCCGCTCCTCCACCCACCGCGCCCCCTCCCCCCGCCGCGCCCGCGTCCACCCCGCGCCACCGCAACCATTGGTCCTTGGTCCTTGGACATTGGTCATTTTTCCCCGCCGCCACCCCGCTCCGCCCCACCCCACCCCATGCCTTCCCCCGCCCGCCTCCTTTCCGCGCTGAGCGCCGCGTTTGCCCTCTTCCTTTCCATCGCCGCCCCCTCCGCCCGCGCCGCCGTCACCATCACCGCGTCCACCACGACCACCGACTCCGGCTACGGCCTCGACGGACCCGCCTACGCCCAAAATTTCGACGCCCTCCCCGCCAGCGGCTCCTTCCCCTGGACCAACGACGGCACCCTCGCCGGCTGGTATGCCGCCGACTCCACCGGCACCACCCCCGGCGCCGCCACCACCCTCACCGGCTCGGGCAACGCCGGCGACCTCGTCGTCGCCTCCGTCGGCGCCTCCGGCCAGCCCGAGCGAGCCCTCGCCTACCACACCCGCCTCGCCGCCAACCCCACCCACCTCGGCCTCGCCTTCCTCAACCAGTCCGGCCGCACCCTCACCACCTTCAGCCTCGGCTACACCGCCGAGCAGTGGCGCGAAAGCACCGACGGCCGCACCCTCTCCGTAAGCGTGCAATACCGCGTCGGCGCCACCGCCGCCGACCTCCCCTCCGCCACCGGCTGGACCACCCTGCCCGGCATGGAGTTCTCCACCCTCGGCGGCTCCGCCACCGCCTCCGCCACCCTGACCAGCGGCGCCGTCGCCGTAAACGTGCCCGACGGCGGCACCCTCTGGCTGCGCTGGCGCTTCACCAACACCGCCACCTCCGGCACCAGTTCCCACGACATCCTCGCCATCGACCAGGTCGTTTTCTCCGCCGCCGAGAGCTCCCTCGACCGCATCCCCACCATCACCGACCAGCCCGCCTCGTTATCCGCCAACGTCGGCGAATCCGTCACCTTCACCGCCACCGCCGACGGCCACCCCGCGCCCACCTACCAGTGGTTCCGGGTCAACGGCCCCGACGACCTCTCGCCCGTCCCCGGCGCCACCACCGCCAACCTCGTTTTCGCCCCCGTCACCCTCGACCACGCCGGCACCTACCTCGCCGTCGCGACCAACGCCCTCGGCTCCGCCACCAGCGATCCCGCCACCCTCGCCGTCACCGTGCCGCCGCCCGCGCCGCCGACCATCCTCACCCCGCCCGCCTCGCGCACCGCCACCTACGGCTCCAGCGTCACCTTCTCCGTCACCGTCTCCGGCACGCCGCCCTTCACCTACCGGTGGCAAAAAGGCACGAGCGACCTCCCGGGCCAGACCGCCCCGACCCTGACCTTGGTCAACCTCTCCGCGTCCCAGGCCGGCAGCTACCGCGTCATCGTCACCAACGACCACGGTTTCGACACCAGCGCACCCGCCATCCTCACCCTCTCAGCCGCGCTCCCGCCCTCCACCTACGACCTCGCCGGATTCGCCCACGGCACCACCGGCGGCGGCCTCCTGCCCGAGACCGACGCCGACTACCGCAAGATTTACACCGCCGCCGACCTCCGCGCCGCCCTCACCGCCAAAACCACCCGGGTCATCGAGATCATGAACGACCTCGACCTCGGCTGGAACGAGCTGCCCGCCTCCGAACAAACCGGACGCTTCCGCGAAAACACCACCCCGCTCCTCCACCCCGTCCTCCTCCAGACCGGCGTCTCGCTCATCGACGTGCAGGACTTCACCGGCCTCACCATCTTCTCCCGCCACGGGGCCCGCATCCGCCACGCCGAGCTCCAGATCAAACGCTGCGCCAATCTCATCATCCGCAACCTCGTCTTCGACGAACTTTGGGAGTGGGACGAATCGTCCAAGGGCGACTACGACCGCAACGACTGGGACTACATCACCATCGACGCCGCCTCCTCGTTGGTCTGGATCGACCACTGCGATTTCGGCAAGGCCTACGACGGCGTCGTGGACGTGAAAAGCGGCTCCAACCGCGTCACCCTTTCCTGGTGCCGCTTCATCGAGGACTCCGGCGCGCCCGGCTCCTGGGTCCGCCGCCAGATCGACGCCCTCGAGGCCGCGCCCTCCGGCAAGGCCATGTATTCATTTCTTCGCGACAACGGCTTCTCCACCGACGACATCGTCGCCGTCGCCCGCTCCCAGAAAAAGGGCCACCTCGTCGGCGCCAACGACCTCGACGCCGACAACGCCGACCTCTCCGTCACCCTCCACCACAATCTCTACGTCGGCATGCAGGACCGCCTCCCCCGTCTGCGCGGCGGCAACGCCCACGCCTACAACCTCCACGTGGACAACCGCAACGCCCACGCCGCCTCCCAGCTCTACGCCGCGCGCGTCGCCGCCATGTCCTCCACCAACGCCGCCAAACTCTCCAACGGCACCTACAAGTTCTCCGTCACCCAAAACGGCTCCATCTCCACCGAAGGCGGCGCCGTGCTCCTCGAAAAATCCTACTACGAGGGCGTGCGCTACGCCCTGCGCAACAACCAGACCGATCCGTCCAACCCCGTTTACACCGGCAAAATTCGCGGCGAAGACGTGATCTTCAAGTTCGGCGCCACCGATTTCCGCGGCGGATCCGACACCCCCGGCCACCCCCTCGGCCCCACCCAGGCGCCCGTCGTGCCCTTCGCGTGGAACGGCTTCGCCACCCTACCCTACACCTACGTCACCCACGACCCCGCCGGCCTGCCCGCCATGCTCGCCGTCGGCGCCGGCGCCGGCCGGGTGGATTTCACCGCCGCCCAGTGGCTCGCCACCAGCTACGAGGACCCGCCCGTCTCCGCCTTCGATTCCTTCGTCACCGCCGCCGGCCTCGATCCGCTCACCGACGGCGCCCCCGAGGCCAACCCCTCCGGCGACGGCATCCCCAACCTCCTGAAGTTCGCCCTCGGCGGCGACCCGCTCCTCGCGCAGCCCGACCTGCTCCCCGCCGCCGTGATCGACTCCGCCGCCGCCGCGACGCCGGATTTTGTTTTCACCTACGAACGCGCCCTCGCCGCCGTCGCCGCCGGACTGGTGTTCACCAACGAACTCTCCCCCGATCTCCTCGTCTGGAACCCCATCGTCCACGGCGAAGCCGGCGCCAACATCACCGTGACGCCCCTCGACGCCGCCCTGGAGCAAGTCGAGGTCCGCCTCCCCGCCCCCGTCGCCCGCGCCTTCCTCCGCCTCCGCGTCACCGCCCCCTGAGCCGACGGCCCCGCCTCGCCCATCCGCCCGCGTGCCGACCACCGGGAGCGCCGGCGTCCCACCGGCAGGTATTTTTATCCTCCCGCCATCGCTGCGCCTCCGTCCACTGGTCCTTGGACATTGGCCATTGGTCATTGGTCATTCGCCCCGCGCCCCGCCTCCCGCCTCCGCCTCCACGTCCACGAGCTTGTCACCCCGTGTCACCCCAGCCACCGTCCGCGCCATGAAGATCAGCGCCCGCGCCAAGAAACCCGCCGCCACCAAGAAGCCGCGCGCCGCGAAGAGCATCCCCAAGCCCCTCCCCGCGTGGATCGGGAGCGGCGTGGGGAAAGGCGTCGTGAAGCCCGGCGTAGATCTCACCCAGCCCACGCTTCCGCCGGGGAAGTATCTGTGCGAATAAGATACATCCTCGATACGCATGCGTTGGCGTGGACCGTCCTGTCGCCAAGCAAACTCGGCTCCGACGCGGCTCGCGCAATCGAGTCGGCCGAGCCGGGCGAACTCGCCATCCCCTCGGCCGCCATCGTCGAACTCGGGCGCCTGATCGACGCCGGGAAAATCGATCTCGGCTCCCGTCGCCCGTCATCCGTTTTCGCGGAGGCGTTCCGGTATAATTCGGTTCTCCCCACCAGTCTCGACGCGGCGCTCAAGGCGCCGGTTTTGCGGCTGCCTCACAACGATCCTTTCGACCGTTTGATCGTGGCGGAGGCCTTGGTCTTGGGCGTGCCGCTCGTCACCAAAGACGGCAATATCACTGATTCCGGCCTGCTGCGCGTAATCTGGTAACGGCTCCAGGCGGTGAGCCGAAAAGCGCGATCCGACGACGCTCAAACTGACTGAGGTCCCGTGGGCGTGCCGCCCCGACCAGGGTGCCCACTCTTTCGCGGCCCGCTTCGCTCCCACCCCACCTCCCGCCCGCGAGCCTTCCACCGGGAGCGCCGGCGTCCCGCCGGCATTTTCCGTCCCAGCCTCCACCTCCCGCCACCCCACCTCCCGCCCGCGCCTCCACCCATTGGTCCTTGGACATTGGTCATTGGTCATTCGCCCCGCCCCGCCCCGCCACGCGCCCGAGCACGCCCCTCGCCCCGCCCCATGCGTCCATCCCCTGCCGTCCCCGCCGCCCGCCCCGCCCTCGCCCGCTTCGCCGCGCTCATCTCTTTCGCCTCCCTCGCCGCCCTCGCCTGCTTCGCCTCCTCCGCCTTCGCCGACCTCTACGTCTCGCCCACCGGCAGCGTCGAGGCCCCGGGCACCTTTGAGCAGCCGACCACGCTCGAGCGCGCCATCACCCTCGTATCGCCGGGCGAGACCATTCACCTGCGCGGCGGCGACTACGTTTTCACCACCCAGATCACCATCGCGCGCGACAGCACCGGCCAGCCCGACGCGCGCAAAAACCTCTTCGCCTACGTGCCGCCCGGCGGAGCGCCCGAGCTGCCGCGGCTCGATTTTTCCGGCCAACCCTACGGCACCGGCAACAACCCCCGCGGCCTCCAGATCAACGGCCACCATTGGCACGTCCGCGGCCTCGAGGTCTTCGGCTCGGCCGACAACGGCATCTTCGTCGCCGGCAACCACAACATCGTCGAACGCTGCGTCACCCACTCCAACCGCGACTCCGGCCTCCAGATCAGCCGCCACTCCTCCGCCGCCACCGACATCTCCGAGTGGCCCTCGCACAACCTCATCCTCAACTGCGAGTCCTACGACAACTACGACTCGCCCCCCGGCACCGGCGAAAACGCCGACGGCTTCGCCTGCAAACTCACCTCCGGACCGGGCAACGTCTTCCGCGGCTGCGTCGCCCACCACAACATCGACGACGGCTGGGACCTCTTCACCAACGACAACGGCCCCATCGGCCCAGTCGTCATCGACCAGTGCATCGCCTACGCCAACGGCTCCCTCACCGACGGCACCGCCAACGACGCCGGCGACCGCAACGGCTTCAAACTCGGCGGCTCCGGCTACTCCGTGCCCCACGTCGTCACCCGCAGCATCGCCTTCTCCAACGGCAAAAACGGCTTCACCTGGAACAGCAACCCCGGCCCGATCCGCATGTTCAACAACCTCGCGTGGGACAACGCCGAGGGTAACTACAAGTTCGACCAGCCCGCACCGATCTTCCTCAACAACATCTCCCTCTGGACCAGCGGCTCCGGCAAAAACGATCGCTACGGCGGCAACAGCGGCATCGCCACCGGCCCGTCCAACGTCTTCTGGTTCGCCTCCGGCAACCCCAAAAGCCGCAACGACCAGGGCCTCCAGGTCTCCGCCGCCTCCTTCCGCTCCCTCGCCCTCCCGCCCGGCGGTTTCCGCCGCCACGTGGACGGCGCCCTCGACCTCGGCGACTTCGCCCGCCTCATCGACGGCTCGCCCCTCGTCAACGCCGGCACCGTGCCCGACGCCGCCCATCAGCCGGAGCTGACGTATTCGTTGAACAACTACCACGAGGGCGCCGCCGACATCGGCCCGCGCGAGATCTACCTCGCCCGCCTCCCGGTCTTCGTGCTCGCGCCCGAGTCCGTCACCGTCTTCGGCGGCGGCACCGCCGTCTTCACCGCCCGCGCCGAGGGCACCGAGCCCCTCGCCTACCAGTGGTTCCACGGCGAGGACGCGCTCCCCGGCCAGACCGACACCACCCTCGTCCTCACCGACCTCGACGCATCCCGCGCCGGCGCCTACACCCTGCTCGCCACCAACACCCTCGGTCACACCGACTCCGCCGCCGCCACCCTCGTGGTCGAGACGCCCGTCGCGCCCACCATCACCGCCGGCCCGCAGTCGCGCACCATCCCGCTCGGCTCGCCCGTCACCTTCAGCGTCGTCGCCACCGGCACCGCGCCGCTCGCCTACGAGTGGTTCCACGGCGCCACCCCGCTGCCCGCCTTCACCGGCCCCTCGCTCACCCTCGACGCCGTCACCGTGGCCGACGCCGGCTCCTACACCGTCACGGTGCGAAACGACTCCGGCCACGACACCAGCGCGCCCGCCCTCCTCACCGTGGACACCACGCCCGTCGCCCCGGCCATCACCGCCGCGCCGACCGACCTCACCCTCGTCGCCGGCACCGGCGGAGCTTTCACCGTCGCCGCCACCGGCACGCCGCCCCTGACCTACCAATGGCGCCGCCGCGGCGCGCCGCTGCCGGGCGAGACCTCCGCCACCCTGAACTTCAGCCCCGCCCAGCTCGTCCACGCCTCCGACTACGATGTCGTCGTGAGCAACGCCGCCGGCTCCGTCACCAGCCCCGCCGTCTCGCTCACCGTGCTCGCCGCCGCGCCGACCCAGCTCGTCGCCGACAGCTTCGCCGACGCCTCCCGCGGCGGCCAAACCCTCCCCGCCTCCGTCGCCTGGTGGACTTCATCCGGCTCGAGCAACTTCACCGCCGCCACCGGCTCCGCCACCCAGATCGCCAGCTCAAGCCGCACCGTCCTCGGCTACTTCACCGGCTCGCCCGCCACCCCCGTCACCCTCGCCGCCGGCCAGACCCTCGCCCTCTCCGCGACCATCACCTGGAGCGGTTTCGACGACAGCACCGCCGCCGGCCTGAGCAACTTCCACGTGGGCCTGCTCCGCTCCGTGGCCAATC
Source organism: uncultured Akkermansia sp. (assembly GCA_966252115.1). Classification (GTDB taxonomy): domain Bacteria; phylum Verrucomicrobiota; class Verrucomicrobiia; order Opitutales; family Opitutaceae; genus IMCC26134_A. The sequence continues at coordinate 109,978 of CBINNW010000002.1, read as the reverse complement.
CCGCCGCCACCAGCGGCACCGGTTTCACCGCCTCCGGTTCGCCCAACACCGCCGCCCGCGTCACCGGCGACTACGGCAGCTCCTTCCCCTCCAGCGGCGTCTTCGCCCGCTACGAGGGCTACGCCGCCTTCGCCCACGCCCGCACGGCCGCCGTCGCCGATCCCGTCGCCTTCCGCGCCCGCACCCTGACCGACAACGGCCTGCTCGCCTCCACCGCCGCCTACACCGCGCTCGCCGCCGACGCGCCCGAGCCGTCCCTCGCCCTCGCCGCCGGCACGCCCTACCGCGTCACCCTCACCGTCAGCCGCACCGGCCCCGGCATCGAGCTCGCCTACGCGCTCCGCCGCGTCTCCGACGACGCGCTCATGGCCGTCGGCGGCGCGCTCGACTCCGCCGCCACCTTCACCGCCTTCGACACCTTCGCCTTCTACTTTGGCAAGGCTTCCGCGACACCCACCTACAACCTCACCTTCACCGAGACCACGCTCAGCCTGACCAGCAGCCCGGCGCTCGACCTTTCCACCTGGCGCGCCGGCTGGTCGCTTGGCGGCGCCGACGCCGACGACCTCGCCGATCCCGACGACGACGGCCTGCCCAACCTGCTCGAATACGCCCTCGGCCTCGCGCCCACCGTGCGCGACGCGAGCCCGGCCACGCTCCCCGCGCTCCGCTCCGCCACCACCCCCGACCCCGAGGCGCCCCTGCGCTTCCGCTTCACCCGCCCGAGCGCCGTAGTGGGAATCGACTACACGGTGGAAACATCCGCCGACCTCGTCACCTGGACCCCGCTCGCCGCGACACCCCTTCTCGAAAGCAGCACCGCCGCGACCGAAACCTACGTCGTCGAGATCCCGCCCGCCCCCTCCGTCTTCGCCCGCCTGCGCGTCACCCCCGAGTAGGCGCTCCATCGTCCTCCGGCATCGGTCAGCCGCCCCTCCCTCTTTCCAGCTTTCCGCATTCCCCCGATCCCGCCCCCTTCGTCATTGGCTATTTCACCCGCGCTCCCCCATCGCGCCCATCGCGCCCTTCGCGCGCCCCCTCGCCATCGATTCGTCCTCCGCCCGCCTCCCTCGCGCGATCTGGATCGCTCGCTGCGTCAGCCGAGCTCGCCGGTCCATGAAGCCTCCGGCGAGCTTAGGCGCGAGCCCCGGCCATCGCGGTCGGGACAAAAACCTTCGTGAGCAAACACGCCCGGGCGCAGCCATGCCCGCGCACTCGCCTCGGGGCGTCCCGCACAATCGCAGGACCCCGGATCAGTCGCCGTCCATCATGCGACCCAATCCGCCCAGGACGGAGCCCTCGCCGGTGGACTTGCCGCCGGCGGAGGGGGCGTTGGCGAGGATGCGGTCGGCGAGACGCGAGAAGGGCAGGCTTTGCAACCAGACCGTGCCGTGGCCGGAGAGGGTGGTGAGGAAGAGGCCTTCGCCGCCGAAGATCATGCTCTTCAGGTTGCCGGCGCGCTGGATGTCGTAGCTGACGCCGGGCGTGAAGGCGACGAGGCAGCCGGTGTCCACCCGGAGGGTCTGACCCTTGAGCTCCTTCTTGATGATGGTGCCGCCGGCGTGAACGAAGGCCAGGCCGTCGCCCTGGAGGCGTTGCAGGATAAAACCCTCGCCGCCGAAGAGGCCGGCGCCGAAACGCTTTTGGAAGGCGATGCCCACGGAGGTGCCGAGCGCGGCGCAGAGAAAGGCGTCCTTCTCGCAGAGGATTTCGCCGCCGTAGTCGCTCAGTTTGAGCGGGATGATTTTGCCCGGGTAGGGCGCGGCGAAGGCGGCGCGTTTTTTGCCGGATGGCGCACGGTTGGTGAAGTGCGTCATGAAGATCGACTCGCCGGTGAGCATGCGTTTGCCGACGTTTTTGAGCAGGCTCATGAACCCGCTGCCGCTGGCGGCGGAGCCGTCGCCCATCTTGGTTTCGAAGACGACGCCGTCGTCGAGGTAGTTCATGGCGCCGGCCTCGGCGATGACCGTCTCGCCCGGATCGAGCTCGATCTCGACGATCTGCATCTCGTTTCCGTGGATCTCGTAGTCCACGTCGTGGGAGCGCATCGGCAGCGACGGCGGGCGTCCGGCCGAGGGCGGCGGGAGCGGAGGCGGGGGCGTGCCGCCGCCGCGGAAGGCTTCGGGCAGGACCTGCGAGGCCGCCAGCCAGCCGGACTGACCTTCGGACCAGAGAAGGGTCGCGGGGCGGATCACCCCGGCCGCGATGAGCGACTGGAGCTGCTCCTCGCTGATGGAGTGGGTTTGGCTTTCGGAGTCGGCGTAAAACCAGGTTTTCATGGGGAGTTTGGAACGTGGAAGGAGGCGGCGGCGGAAGAAAGAAAGATGTGGAAAGCGGGAAAGCAGGAAGCGCAAAGCCCGCGCGTCGTGACACCGGATTTTTCGACACAGAGGGCACGGAGCGCCGACACGGAGGCCACGGAGCACCGACACGGAGGCCACGGAGGTCCGTCCGGCGGAATCGCGGCGGCCAACGGCAATGCTCGATGTGGAAAGCTGGAAAATTGGATCAGGAGAACAGCCGCGCCACGCCGAGACCGTTCTGTTTCCTGTTTTCCAGTTTTCCACATTCGGCGCCTCCTGAATTCGGCGGGGATCTGTTTCAGCAACGAAACACTCCCATCCATGCAACGACCACTCGGCCACCTCCGTGCCCTCCGTGGGTCCGCGCTCCGTGAGCTCCGTGGCAAAAAAATCGTCCACGCCTCCCCATCCGCATCGAAAATTCCGGACGTGAAAAACGCCGCGAGCTGGGCAAGTTGACCGCCCCGCCATGTCCAACGCCTCCACCGCCTCCGCGTCCGCGACCCCGGCCGCGTCCGCGCCGTCCGATTGGCGACTGGTGCGGCGTCTGTTCGCGCTGGCCTGGCGTTACCGCGGGCGCTGCCTGCTGGTGTTGTTCCTACAATGCGTGTTGCTCGGGCTCGGCATCGTGGGCCTCGCCGCCACCGGCCTCGGCATCGACTACGTGCGTCACGTCGCGGCCGGCGCGGGGCCGGACGGCGCGCCGCTCGTGCCGATGCCGCACGTCGCCTTCCTGCCCGATCCGCCGGAGGACTGGCGCCCGATGTCGGTGCTCGCCGTCATCGCGGGCGGCATCCTGCTCTGCGCCGCGCTGCGCGCCTGGCTCAACTACTCCTACGCCGTGGCGGTCAACCTGCTCGTGCAACGCGGCCTCGTGCTCGACCTGCGCGCGGAGGTTTACGCGAAGCTGCAACGGCTGGATTTTCGTTTCTACGACGCCAACACCACCGGCTCCATCATCACGCGCGTCACCGGCGACGTGCAGCACGTGCGCATGTTTCTCGATCAGGTGCTGATCCCGAGCCTCATCATGGTGGGCTCGCTCGCGGTCTATGTCGCCTACATGGCCAGCCTCAGCCCGGGCCTCACCCTCGCCTGCCTGGCCACCACGCCGGTGCTCGCCATCGGCTCGGTCGTATTCTCAAAACACATACAGCCGCGCTACGCCGCCAACCGCGAGCTGACCGACCGCACCGTGCAGCACTTCACCGAGTCGCTCCAGGGCGCGCAGGTCATCAAGGCCTTCGGCCGCGAGGACGAGGACCGCGCGGCCTTCACGCGGCGAAACGACGAGGTGCTCTCCCAACAAAAGGGCGTGTTCTGGCGCGTCAGTCTCTTCTCGCCGGGCGTCGGTCTGCTCACGCGGGTAAACCTGCTCGTCCTCATCGGCTACGGCGGCTGGTTGGTCATCCAGGGGAGCCTCCCGCTGGGCGCGGGTCTGGTGGTGTTCGCCGGCCTGCTCGAACAGTTCTCCGGGCAGGTCAACCAGGTCGCCACCATCGTGAACAGCGTGCAGCAGTCCTTCGTCGCCTCGCGCCGCGTGTTCGAGATCCTCGACGCGCCGGTGGCGGTGCGCGACCGGCCCGAGGCCCCGCCGCGCGAGGTGCTGGCGGGCTCGGTGCGCTTCGAGGGCGTGAGCTTCGGCTACGCCGGCGCCGAGGCCCCCGTGCTGCGCGACATCGACCTCGACGTGCCGCCCGGCCGCTGCGTCGCCATCCTCGGCGCCACCGGCGCGGGCAAAAGCGCGCTCATGAGCCTCGTGCCGCGTTTCTTCGACCCGCACGCCGGACGCGTGTTGATCGACGGCACCGACGCGCGCGACTACCGCGTGGCCGACCTGCGGCGCGGCATCGGGATCGTGTTTCAGGAGAGTTTTTTGTTTTCCAACACCATCGCGGCCAACCTCGCCTTCGGCGCGCCCGACGCCACCCGCGAACAGATCGAACGCGCGGCGCGCATCGCCCAGGCGCACGATTTTATCACGGCCCTGCCACAGGGCTACGAGACCGTGCTCGGCGAGGGCGGCAACACCCTCTCCGGCGGCCAGCGCCAACGCCTCGCGCTCGCCCGCGCCCTGGTCCACGAGCCCGCCATCCTCCTGCTCGACGACCCCACCGCCGCCATCGACGCGCACACCGAGCAGGAAATCTTCGCCGCGCTCGACAGCGCCATCGCCGGCCGCACCACCTTCATCGTCGCGCACCGCGTGAGCACGCTGCGACGGGCCGACTTCATCGTGGTGATGGAGCAGGGCCGCATCGTGCAACGCGGCACGCACGCCGAGCTCATGCGCCAGCCCGGCCCCTACCTGCGCGTCGCCGCGCTCCAGTTGGTGGACGCCCATGACCTCGGCGCCGTCCACGACGACGCCGCCGGCGACGTCACGGCGCGAAAAACGGAGGGCGCCGCATGAAAACGTCCACGCCTCCCCCGCCCTCGCCCTCCGGCCCGGCCGCCACCGACATCGTGGGCGGGCTCGACCCGCGACACCAGTTGACCCTTGTCACGCGCGGCGGCGCCGCCGACGACGAGGACGCGCCGCAACGCCCGCTCGAATGGGGCATCATCCGTCGCCTCTGGGACTACGCCGGCACGCTGCGCCCGAAACGCACCGCGCTGCTTTTCCTCACCGTCGCGCGCTCCATCCAGCTGCCCGCCCTCACCTGGATCCTCAGCGCAGCGATCAGCGGACCGGTCGCCGCCGGCGATATCCCCGGCCTCTGGTGGATGGCCGCCGGCTATGCCGCCCTGGCGCTGCTCACCGAGGGCATGTTCCACTTCCGCATGCGCTACGCGCAGGAGCTCGGTGAGACGGTGGTGCATCGCCTGCGCCTGGAGCTCTTCGCGAATGTGCAGCGGCAGCCGATGGCGTTTTTCCATCGGACGAAACTCGGCCGCGTGCTCGGCCGCGTGACCTCCGACGTCGAGGCCCTGCGCAGCGCGATCCAGGACGTGTTTTTCGTCTGCATCGTGCAGTTCGGGCAAATGACCGTGGCGGCGGGCGTCATGCTCTGGCTCGACCCGGTGCTCTTCCTCGTGGTGCTCGGTCTCGCGCCGATCATCTGGAAAATGAACCGCCACTTCCGCCTGCGCATCAGCCGGCAGGCGCGCGCGGCGACGGAGAGTTTTTCGCGCGTCACCGCCACCCTCGCCGAGTCGGTCAACGGCATCCGCGTGACGCAGGGTTTCGTGCGCGAGGACCTGAACGCGGGTTTCTTCCGCTCGCTGCTGGCCGACCACTCGCGCCACAACACCAACCTCGCGCGCAGCTCGGCCATCCTCCAGCCGATGCTCGAGCTCAACAGCCAGTTCTTCATCGCCGCGCTGCTCCTGCTCGGCGGCTGGCGCACCTTCGGCGGGCACATGGAGGCCGGCGAGGTCATCAAGTTTTTCTTCTTCGCGGGGCTCTTCTTCCACCCGCTCGTCATCATCGGCAACCAATACAACCAGGCGCTCGTCGCCATGGCCGGCGCCGAACGCGTCTTCCGCCTCATCGACTTGAAACCCGAGTGGGAAGACGCCCCCGACGCGCGGGAGCTGGAACGATCCGCGCCCGCCTCCGGCCCCGACGCGGCCGGCCTCCGCGTCGAGTTCGAGAACGTCACCTTCTCCTACGAGCCGGGCCGCCCGGTGCTGCGCGAGGTGAGCTTCGTCGCGGAGCCGGGAAAGACCGTCGCGCTGGTCGGCCACACCGGCAGCGGCAAGAGCTCGATCATCAATCTCGCGACCAAGTTTTACCTCGCCGACTCGGGCGCGGTGCGGCTCGACGGCCACGACGTGCGCGCGCTCACCGGCCGCTCGATCCACCGGCAGCTCGGTCTCGTCACCCAGCAGAACTTCCTCTTCGGCGGCACCGTGCTCGACAACCTCCGCTTCGCGCGGCCCGAGGCGAGCGAGGCCGAGGTGCGCGCCGCGGCCGCCGCGCTCGACTGCATCGACATCTTCGACGCCCTGCCGCGCGGCCTGCACACCGAGGTCGGCGAACGCGGCTCGGGCCTCTCGCTCGGCCAGCGGCAGCTGGTGTGCTTCACCCGCGCCTTTCTCGCCGATCCGCGGCTGGTGATCCTCGACGAGGCCACCAGCTCGATCGACGCCCTCACCGAGGCGCGCCTGCAAAAGGCGCTGGCCGCGCTGCTGCAAGGACGCACCAGCCTGGTCGTCGCGCATCGCCTCAGCACCATCCGCCGCGCCGACCTCATCCTCGTGCTCGACCAGGGCCGCATCGTGGAGCGCGGCACCCACGCCGGGCTCGTCGCCGCCGGCGGCGCCTACGCGCGGCTGCACGCCCAATTCGCGGCGGGCGGCGCGTCGCACGCGTAGTTGTTTCTCAACTACAACCGCGACCGAACCCCGCGCCCCCCGGGATGGTCGCGGCTACCGACAGGAAGCGGGGAGCTACGCAAGTTCGGATTTTCTCCTCTGAAAACGGCCATTTTACCTGCGAAAATCGTGATTGCTTTCACCCGGGCCGCCTCTACGCCCATCCCCGCTATGGCCAAACGTAAACCCAACGCTGCTTTCATGAAACCGGTTCAGCCCGACGACGTCCTCGCCGCCGTCGTTGGTTCGAAACCCCTCCCCCGCACCGAGCTCACCAAGAAGCTCTGGGACTACATCAAGAAGAACAAGCTCCAGGACGCCAAGGTGAAGACCCAGATCAACGCCGACGACAAGCTGAAGGCCGTCTTCGGCGGCAAGAAGTCCGTCAGCATGTTCGAGATGACCAAGCTCGTCTCGGGCCACCTCGTGAAGTAAGCGCTTAGTCGTCCCCCAAAGACGAAAATCTAAACCGCCGGGCCCCAACGGGCTCGGCGGTTTTCTTTTGCGACGACCCAGGCCGGGCGGCGCCAAGTCGGCGGGGAGGCTCCGGCAGCTCATGTAGCGTTGGCCGTCCCCGGCCAATTTCCGAAACAGCGCCGCCTCGGGCGCGAATTGGGTGCGACGGCCGGCCCGGCGGTCCGCCCTCACCCTTGCGGCACCCGCTCGGCTCAGCCGCCGCTCTTCTCCAGAAAGCCGAGCACGTCGTCCGCCTGCTGTTTGGTGGAGCCCTTGTGGTCGGCATAAACCACCTTACCCCCGTGGATCAGGTAGGCCTGGCGGCTCGAAAAACCGAAGAGCGAGCCCACGCCGAAGGCCTTCAGCACGTTTTTCTCGGTGTCGGCCAGCAGGGTGAAGGGCAGCGAATACTTCTCCTTGAACGCCGCCTGGGCCGCGGCCGAATCGGTGCTCACCCCGATCACGGCCACGCCCTTGTCCGCCAGCTTGGCGTAGGAATCGCGCAGGGAGCAGCCCTGGGCGGTGCAGCCGGGCGTGTCGGCCTTCGGGTAGAAATAGACCAGCGTGTATTTGTTTCTGGAATACACGTCGGCCAGGTTCACCGCCGCGCCGCTCTGGTCGGGAGCGGTGGCGACGGGAGCCGGATCACCGACATTGACCGGATTGGATGGGGAGGGAGCGGCGGCCTCGGAGGCGGCGGCGAAGGGCAAGGCGGCCAGAAAGAGGCCGGTGAAAGCGAGAAGTCGGTTCATGGTGATTACGGACTCGTCATCGAACCGGCTTCCCCCGCGCTCGCAAGCGGCCGCGGCACGATTCATGGTTACAGGCACGACACCCAGCGTCGGCTCCGCCCCAATCTCCCCCGCGACCCATGAGACTCATCCGCCACCTGACCCCGTCCGGACCCGCCTACGCAGCCCTCCGACCCGACGGATCGGCGGAGGCCCTGGTCGGCGACCCCTTCCATCCCGAGGGCCTCGGTGCGAGCGGACAAACGGTCGAGGCGGGCCCCCGGCTGGCCCCGATCATCCCGACCAACATCTTCGGCGTGGGCCTCAACTACCGCTCCCACGCCCTCGAGATGGGTCGGCCCTTGCCGGAGTTTCCCATGATTTTCGTCAAGACGACCAACGTCGTCCAGGACCCCGGCGGCCCGATTCTGCTCCCGCGCTCGAGCAACGCCTCCCACGAGGTGGACTACGAGGGCGAACTCGCGGTGGTGATCGGCCGCTCCGCCAAAAACGTGCGCCCCGCCGACGCGCTCGACCATGTGCTCGGATACACCATCGCCAACGACGTCTCCGCCCGCGACTGGCAGTTCAAGTGGGGCGGCGGACAATTTTGCCAGGGCAAGGGCTTCGACACCTTTTGCCCGCTCGGCCCGGTGCTCGTGACGCCGGACGAGCTCCCCGATCCCGGCCTGCTCGACATCCGCACGCTTGTGAACGGCGAAGTGCGGCAAAACTCGAACACGTCCGACCTCATCTTCGACGTGCCGGCCCTCATCGCGTTTCTCAGCGCGAGCAAAACGCTTCTGCCCGGCACCGTCATTCTCACCGGCACGCCCGGCGGCGTCGGCGCCGGCTTCAAGCCGCCCCGCTTCCTCCAGCCCGGCGACACCGTGACCATCGAGATCGAGGGCATCGGCGCGCTCACCAATCCGGTCCTCGCGGAAGCCGTCCCCCTCTCCCCGACCTCGTCCGCCCGATCCGCCCCCCGCGCCGACCACGATCTTCAGCCCGCGACCGTGTCATGATCCGCATCCCCGCTCCCGACGCCTATCTGCTCGCCCGCCATCAGGACCACGCCCGCCTTGCCGGCCGCTTTGCCGAGCACTGGGGCAACGAACTTTTCCCGCCCCCGGCTCCGGTCGGCAGCGCCACCCTCGCCGACATCGTCGCCGCCGTGGCCCGCCACGACGACGCCTGGGCCGCCCGCGACGCCGCTCCGCTCCTCACCCGCGAGGGCCGCCCCTCCGCATTCACCCGCGAGCTGGTCGGCGCCTACAGCGCCTTCGAGGAGATCGACCTGCCCGACTACCTGCGCGTCCGGGGCGAGGCCACCGAGACCGTCGCGCGCGACAACCCCCTCGCCGCCATCATCGTCTCCATGCACACGGTCAACCTGCTCACCGAGCAGGCCGATCTCGCCACCATCCAAGCCGCCGAGCGCCCGCTCCACGCCGCCTTCATCGAGGGCCAGCTCGCCCGCCAAAAAGAGCTCGCCGCCGAGGTCGCCGCCGCCGGCCGCGCCGCCGACACCGATCCCGCCCTGCTGCGCCGCGCCTTCGAGTTCCTGCAAGCCTGCGACAACCTCTCGCTCCTCGTCTGCTGCTGTTACGACCAGCCCCGCCCGCTGCGCCACCGTCACCCCGACGCTTCGGGCCAGCTCCGCACCATCGAGATGACGCCGCTCGGCGAGGGCCGCTACCGCCTCGCCCCCTGGCCCTTCGACCAAGCCGAACTGCGTTTCGAGGTTCCCGTCCGTCGCGTGTCCGCCGCCGCCTGCGCCGACCTCGCCACCTTCCGCGCCACCTACGCCGCCGCCGAGGAGGAGACGCTGCCGGTGCAACTCATCGCCGAGTGATTTTTACCACGGAGAACACGGAGGGCACGGAGTGGATAAACAAAGACGCGCCTCATCTTGAGCCGGGACGCGTCCCTTCCCTGGACGCCCTCCCACCCTCCGACTCCCTCTCCGTGAACTCCGTGCCCTCCGTGGTTTAGAATTTCCGAGATTTCCCATGTCCGCCTCCGCCGGCCAACTCACCGACTGCGTCGTCCTCCTCGGTCCCGGGCTGGAGCCCTTCCGCTGCTCCCGCTTCGCCTGGTCGGGCGACACCATCACCGCCATCGACCGTATCGAACCCACAACTACGCTCGACGCCGGCGCCCTCGTCGTCATCCCCGGGCTCCACAACGGCCACACCCACCTGGGCGACTCCGCCCTGCCCGACGGCGCCACCGGCCTCACCCTCGAGCAGGCCTTTTTCCGCCCCGCCGGCTACAAATACCGCGAGCTCGCCAAACTCTCGCCCGAGCAACACCTGCCCCACCTCGAGGCCCACCTGCGCTACATGGCGCGCACCGGCACCGTCTGCCACCTCGACTTCCGCGAGCAGGGCCCGGCCGGCGCCGAGCTCCTCCGCGCCGCCTCCCGCGCGACCGGCGTGGAGTCGATCATCCTCAACCAGTTCAACGAATCGCCCTTCACGGAGGCCGAGTTGAGAGCGAACCTCCCCGGCCACCGCCTGCCGCCCGCGCACGCCGCCGAGCTGGAGGCGATGTTCGACGTCGCCGACGGCTTTTCCGAGAGCACGATGAACGATCTCACCGACGCCGCGTGGATCGAGATTCGCGAACGCGGCGTCGCCCGCGGCAAGTTGCGCGCCATCCACTGCCTCGAAAGCGCCGGCTACCGCGAGCTCTCCGTCGCCACCACCGGCCGCGGCGACCTCGTCCGCGCCATCGAGCTCTACGACCCGCACCTCATCGTGCATCTCACCGTGGCCGACGCCGACGAGATCGCCCTGCTCGTGCGGGCGGGAAAAACCGGTGTGCTCAATCCCCGGGCCAACGCCAACCTCGGCCTGCCCCTCCCGCCCGTCGCCGCCCTCCTCCGCGCCGGCGCCAACCTGCTCCTCGGCACCGACAACGGCATGCTCAATTCGCCCAACCTCCTCGCCGAGCTCGATTTCACCTACAAGGTCGCCAAGTCCCAGTTCGCCGACGCCCTCGCGCCCGACCCGACCGCCATCCTGAAAATGGCCACGAGCAACATCCGCCCCGTCCTCGGCGGCGACCACCACGGCGCCCTCGAGGTCGGTTTGCCGGCGACCTTCGTGGTTCTTGATTTTCACCAGCCCCACCTGCGCCACACCCGCCACATCACGGCGAGCATCGTCACCCGCGCGACCCCGGCCGACGTCCTCGCCACCTACCGCCTGGGCCAGGCGCTCTACCAAGGCCCGGGGCTGTTTTGACCACGGAGGGCACGGAGAGACACGGAGAAGATCAAATCACTCCGCTTCCGCGCCTCATTTCTTCTCTCCGTGCCCTCCGTGTTCTCCGTGGTTCAATCTCAAAGCGCCCCCGTCGTCTTCCCCGCGACGCCCAGCGCTGCCTCCGCGTCCTCCAATTCGCCCAAGCGGCGGCCGTAGCCGTGTTTCTCGATCAGGCGGCGGGCCTCGGCGAGGTCGGCCCGGGGACCGCCCGGCCAGGGATAGGGCGTGGCGGCGTGAAAGAGCCGGGCGCGATACAGGCGGATGTCGGCCTGAAAGAGCGGCATGGGCCCGCGCGCGGCGATGTCCTCGGCCTCGTCCAGATCGCCCTGCGCGCTGTCCGCCCCCGTGAGCGCGCCGGCGAGCGCCCGCTGCCAGGCGCGGGAGAGGAGACCGAGGGGGAGATACTGCTGCGTGCCGGCTTGGCGGAGGCCGGCGACGGCGGCATCCAGTTCGCGGGCGGCGCTTTCCCGGTCGAGCGGCGGCGACGGGGTGGCGGAGGCGGGCAAGGGACCGCCCGCCCCACCCTCGCTCGGGCCCGCTAGCACCGCCGCGTAGAGCGCGGCCCGGCCCAAGCTCAGGTGGTCGAGGGCGATATCGAGCAGCCAGTTTTGGGTGGTAACCCACTCAAGCGTCTGCGCCGCCCGCGCGGCGACGGCGCGGCAGGCCTCCGCAAGATCGCCGCTCGCCGACGCCGGCAGCCGCGCCGGGCCCGCGTGGCCGGGCCCGGCCTTCGCCGGCGGAGTCCCCGCCCAGAGCACCGCGCCCGCCGCCCGCTCGGCCTCGCCCAGGAGCAGGTCGCAATACTGAAAGCCCTGCAGCGAATACAGCAGCGGGTCGCCCGGCTGGTCCTCGGCCTGCATCCGCTCGGCCTCCTCGAAAAGCGCCTCCGCCTCGGCTCGGCGGCCCGCCTGGTAGCGGGCGTCGGCCAGGGTGGTGCGCATGAGCATCTTCAGAGACGCATCGCCGCTGCGTTCGGCGTAGCTCACCGCCTGCTCGGCGTCCCTCAGCGCCCCGGCCACCTCGCCCAGCGTCAGCTCCAGCTCGCTCAGGTTGCCGGCGCTGATGGAGGCATTTTTCCAATCCTCCTGCTCGATGCGCATCTCCAGCCCGGCCCGCATCGGCTCGAGCGCCTCGCCCAGCCGGCCCAAGGCGCGCAGGCGGAAGGCGGCTTCGTTCAACAGCCAGGCCCGGGCGGCGTCCGTGAGCGCAGGCGAGACGCGGCTCCACGGCACCTCGAAGAAGCAGGCCACCGCGCCGAGATCGGCCCCGACCGCACCGAGTTTGTTCGTGCTGTAGGCTTCATTCCAGCGCAGGATGCGGGCGATGTAAACCTCGGCGCGAGCCTCCTCGACCAAGCCCGCCTGGCAGCCGTGGGCCACGGCCTGGTAGAGCGGCTGGAGCGCCTCCAGCGTGGGCCGCTGGCCCTCCCGGGTCGTCGCGCGGAGGTGTTCGTAAAGCCGCCGGTGCGCGGCGCGGTGGGCCTCGGGCTGCCGCTCGCGTAGCCGCCGCGCGAAATATTCCCGCAGCAGCGGGTGGGCATCGATCCCCCTTCGAGATCCGTCCGCCTTGGGCAACGCGACGAGAGCGCATTCCTCAAGCTCGGCCAGGACCACGTTCCATTCCGCCTCGTCGAGGTGGATCAGCGGCTCGGTGAGACCGGCGATGGCCGGCGGTCTGCGCAGCGCCGCCAGACACGCCTCGTCGGCCGGGCGATCGAAGAGCCCGAGCAGGCGGAGCACGGCGAGCTGACGCGCGCCGTGCGCCCCGCCGCTCTCCAGCCAGCGCTCGTAGGCCTCCATGGTCTTGAAGGCGTGGCCGTAGCGGGCGGCGGGATCGCGCGGATTGGTGCGGTGGAGGGCGTCGGCCCGGGCGAAATCCACCTCGCGCCACCGCCGCACGTCGCGCAAGGCGCGGTGGATGTAGCCGCCGAGCAGGCGTAGGGTGAGCGCGTGGCCCCGCACCGCCCGGGAGATCTCCCGGCGCTCCTCGGGCGTGCTGCGAAGTTGATGCACCCCTTTGGGCCGCTCCGGTTCGAAGAGGCGGCGCAGCAGGTCCGCCCCGGCGTCGTCGGATAGATGCTCCAGCTCCCATTCCGGCGCGGTGCTGGCGCGAAAGTCGTCCAAGGTGGCCACCGCTTCGCGGGTGGTGACCACGCACAGGCCGGGATTGTTTCGCGCCAAGCCTTTCAGGAGACAGGCCATCGCATCGTCGCGCAAATGGCCGGCCAAGGGACCGGGCGGATGCTGCAAGGGCTCGAGTCCGTCGAGGACGAGGAGGGCGGGTTTGCGGCGCAGGTGGAAGAGCAGCCGCTCGGCCTTGTCGCGCCCGGAGGCGGGGCTGTTGGCCAGCGCCCGGCCTTCCTCGTCCCCGAAAAATCCCAGCGCGGCGGCGATGAAGGCGTCGGACGACGCGGTGGTCTGATCGCGCGTGCCCTGGCTGTAGAAAGACCAGTCGAAGTAGTCGGCCCCGTCGTAGGCGCGGCGGGCGAGGCGCTTGGCCCACTCCGCGACGAGGGAGGTTTTGCCCTCGCCACCGATGCCGCGAATGATGAGCACATGCTGGGCGTGTTCGCGCCAGGCCTCGTCGAGCCGCGCCAGCTCGACCTCGCGGCCGATCAGGAGCTCGGCGGAGTGGGTCAGCCGGGATTCGGCAATCCGAGCAGGCTCGGGCGCGGAAACAGACGGGCTCACCGGCGGGCGCCGGGCGGAATCCGGTGAGCCTACCTGGGGTGCCTGGGGACGAAGCGCTTGAAAAATTCTCGCGCCTTGCGCCAGACCGCGGTCAACACCCCCTCGGTGTCCATTTCCAATTCGTAGGAGGCGAGCAGGGGGATGATCGGAAGCATCACCTTGAGTTTTGCGGCGGCGCTTTTGTCCGGTTTGTCCAGTTGCTCACGAAGCTCGCCCAGCAGGCGCAACATTTCCCCGGACGCGTCGCCGGCCTTGGCGGCGTCAGTTTTGGCGACACCGGCGCGGACTTCGGCGACGAGGCCCCGGGCATCCTCTTCGGGCAAGGATTCGAGCTGTGCCCCGGCGGCGAGCAGACGGGCATATTCCTGCTCCAACTGGCGCAGTTTGGGCGTGATCTCGGTTTTGAGCTGCCGCCGGAGTTTTATCCGCTGGTCGCCGCCCGCCGCTCGGGCGATTTCCAGTTCATACTCATGCACTTGTTCGTAATACTCGCGGAGCTGTTCCTCGAGGTGGCGCAGGCGGAGGGAATCAAATTCGGAGATGATCATTACTTGAGCTGGATGGGAAAAAGCGGGCGTGGACACCGGCCCGGATTCACGCGGAGCCAGGGAGGACGGGGTCGGAACAGACGGAAGGGAGCACGGAGAGGGCCATAACTTCGCCGCCGCCTCGGCGTCGGCCAGTTCGGGGAGGCGGCGGCCGTAGCCGTGTTTCTCGATCAGGCGGCGGGCCTCGGCGAGGTCGGCCCGGGGACCGCCCGGCCAGGGATAGGGCGTGGCGGCGTGAAAGAGCCGGGCGCGATACAGGCGGATGTCGGCCTGAAAGAGCGGCATGGGCCCGCGCGCGGCGATGTCCTCGGCCTCGTCCAGATCGCCCTGCGCGCTGTCCGCCCCCGTGAGCGCGCCGGCGAGCGCCCGCTGCCAGGCGCGGGAGAGGAGGGCTCGGGGGAAATGGTCCTGCGTGCCGGCCTGGCGGAGACCGGCGACGGCGGCATCCAATTCGCGGGCGGCGCTTTCCCGGTCGAGCGGCGGCGACGAGGTGGCGGCGGCGGGCAAGGGACCGCCCGCCCCAGCGTCGCCCGGGCCCGCGAGCACCGCCGCGTAGAGCACGGCCCGGCCCAAGCTCAGGTGGTCGAGGGCGATATCGAGCAGCGGGTCGCCGGGCACGCGCCACTCAAACATCTTGTTCGCCCGCGCGGCGACGGCGCGGCAGGCCTCCGCAGGGTCGCCGCTCGCCGACGCCGGCGGCCGCGCCGAGCCCGCGTGGCCGGGCCCGGCCTTCGCCGGCGGAATCCCCGCCCAGAGCACCGCGCCCGCCGCCCGCTCGGCCTCGCCCAAGAGCAGGTCGCAATACCGAAAGCCCGCCAGCGAATACAGCAGCGGGTAGCCCGGCTGGTCCTCGGCCTGCATCCGCTCGGCTTCCTCGAAAAGCGCCTCCGCCTCGGCCCGGCGGCCCGCCTGGTAGCGGGCGTCGGCCAAGGTCGTGCGTTTGCCCATCCGCTGAAACCCATCGCCGCTGCGCTCGGCGTAGCTCACCGCCTGCTCGGCGTCCCGCAGCGCCCCGGCCACCTCGCCCAGCGTCAGCTCCAGCTCGCTCAGGTTGCCGGCGCTGATGGAGGCATTTTTCCAATCCTCCTGCTCGATGCGCATCTCCAGCCCGGCCCGCATCGGCTCGCGCGCCTCGCCCAGCCGGCCCAAGGCGCGCAGACTGAAGGCGACGACGGCCAGCAGCCAAGCCTGGTCGGTCGCCGTGAGCGCAGGCGAGACGCGGCTCCACGGCACCTCGAAGAAGCGGGCCACCGCGCCGAGATCGGCCCCGAGCGCACCGAGTTTTTTCGTGCTGTAGAAACCACCAGCGCCCGTGCCGCGCAGGATGCGGTCCCGGTAAACCTCGTCGCACGCCGCCTGCGCCAAGCCCGCCTGGCAGCCGTGGGCCACGGCCTGGTAGAGCGGCTGGAGCGCCTCCAGCGTGGGCTGCTCGCCCTCCCGCGTCGTCGCGCAGAGGTGTTCGTAAAGCCGCCGGTGCGCGGCGCGGTGGGCCTCGGGCTGCTGCTCGCGCAGCCGCCGCCCGAAATATTCCCGCAGCAGGGGGTGGGCATCGAGCGCGAGCAGCGTGCCCGCCGCGTCGCGGTTGACCGTGAGCAGGGTCGCCTCCGCGAGCGCGGCGAGGCTGCCGTTCCAGTCTTCCTCCGGCAGGCCGACCAGCGGCTCGGTGAGGCCGGGGATGGCGGGCGCCTGGAGCAGGGCGTGCAGACAGGCGGCGGACGCCGGCCGGTCGAAGAGGCCCAGCAGCGTGAGCAGGGCGAGTTCGCGCCGCGCCTCCTCGCCGCCGTCGGCCAGCCAGTGTTCGTAGGCCGCCATGGCGCGAAAGGCGTGGTCGTTGTCGGTCTTTTGGCTGGCCCGGGCGAAGCTCACGCGGTCGCGGCGGCGGATATCGCCCAGGAAGGCGCGTTTCAGGAAGGCGCCCATGATGTGCAGGGTGAGGGCGTGGCCGTCCACGTCCTCGACCAGCTTTTCAAACTCGTTGAGCAGTTCGGTTTTCCCGTCGGCGGCGGCATGCGGCAGGGTGCGCCGCTCGCCGCCGCTCACGCCGTGGGCCCGGAGCAGCCGCACCCCGGCGGCGCGGGCGAGGCGGGCGAGCTTATCCTCGCGCACCGTCCGGCCGTGGAAGGCGCGCAGATCGGGCAGGGCGAGGCGGGTGGTGACGAGGCAGAGCCCGCGGCTGGTGGTGGCGAGGCCGCGCAGCAGGGCGGCCAGGCCCTGATCCTTGAGCTCGCCGGGCGCAAAGGCGGCGGCGGACGGCGGGTGTTGCAAGGGCTCCAGACCATCGAGGATCAGCAGCGCGCGCCGCTCGCCGACCAGCCGGGCGAGCCGCCGGCCTTTGTCGTGGGCGCCCGCCGCGCCGCCCGCCATCGCGGCGTCGCCGAAAAAGGCGAGGGCCTCGGCGAGAAACAGGTCGGAGGAGGCCGCCGTCTGCTCGCGCGTGCCCTGGCTGTAAAAGGACCAGGCAAAGACGGCCTCGCAGCCCGGCCAGTCCCGCGCCGCGAGGTCGGCCGCCCACTTGGCCACGAGGGAGGTCTTCCCCTCGCCGCCGAGGGCGACGAAGACGAGCAGGTGGGGGCGGGCGGCCGCCCCGACCTGCGCCCGCGCCCAGGCCTCGTCGAGCAGGCGCGTCTCGGCCTCGCGCCCGATCAGCTCGGCCGGGGCGTATTTGAGGATGCGGGAGATGTCGGCGGGGAGGGGCGGCAGGGCCTCCGCCGGCGCCGGAGCCCCGAAGCTCAAGGCGGTGCCGGTCGCGCGGGGTCGCGTTTTCAAGGGGCCGAGCGGACCGGGCTCCACCCCGGCCTGCCCGAGCAGAAAGTCGTAGAGCGCCCGGTAGGCGGGCTCCGAGGTGGGCGCGTAGTGGGTGACCGAGCGCAGCGGCTCCGGGATGTGCGCCTCGATGCGCGGGCCGAGAAAGACCGGCACGAATCTCAGCGTGGCGCTGCGGCTATCGTAAATCTCCTGGGTGATGAGCGCGCCCTCCCAGTCCACGCCCTTGCCCTGACCCGGCGCCTCGTGGCCGCGAAAGCGCCGGTAGTAGGTCGCGGTGCAGACCACCAGGACGAAGGTCGCGGCGTCGAGCTGGTTGAGCATCCAGCGCGGCCAGCCCTCGGCCGGGCTGCCCTGCACGTAGCGATCCAACCGGGTGTCGATGCCGTCCGCCCGCAGCCGCTCGGAAAGCGCGAGCACGGCGTCGCGGTGGTCGTCGGAATCGTGGCTGTAGCTGATGAATACGGTCACGCTGCTCAGGGAGGTGGCACGGGCGAAGGCGGATGGCGGGAGGTTTCCCGCGGCCCAAAACAGCAAACCGAAGCCCATTTTAGCAAACCATTAACCGAAGGATGCGCCATGTGAGTGAGGCCGGGCGCGGCTTTCGCGCCGCCGTTTTTTTTCACGGCAGGGAGGGAATAAGCTTCGCCGCCGGCGCTCTGGTTGTCGTCGGAGGCGTGGCCTGCCTCCGCTTTCGCGCCCCGGCGACCTGCAGCTCCGGCGCGCTTTTTCCCTCCCCGGTCCCTCCTCCCTTCCACCCAAGCCCCCCTTCATCTCCCATGTCCCTCCTCCGCCTCCTTCCGCTCCCCGCGGCCCTCGCGCTCGGCACCGCCCCGGCCCTCCAGGCCGGGCTTTACCAAGTCACCGTCACCGTCAGCAACCCGGCGCCGGCCGACGGCACGATGATCACGCCGGTGTGGGTCGGGTTTCACGACGGCATGTTCGACCACTTCGATGTCGGCGGCGCCGCGAGCGCCGCCATCCAGCGTATCGCCGAGGACGGCAACGTGACCCCGCTGGCCGAGGCCTTCAACGCGTCCGGCCACGGCGGCGCGAGCGGCGTGATCCTCGGCCTCAACCCCGCGCCGCCCGTCTTCCGCCCGGGCGACACGAACCAGATGAGTTTCATCCTCGATTCCGACAACCCCCTCCACGCCTACTTCAGCTACGCTTCGATGGTGGTCCCGAGCAACGACGCCTTCATCGGCAACGACACACCCACGGCCTTCGCCCTTTTCGAAGCGTTCGGAGCCTTCGTGCCCACCAGCTTCACCGTCACCGGCGACCGGGTATGGGATGCCGGCACGGAGGTGAACGACGAGCTGCCGATGAACACGGCCGCTCTCGGGCAAATGACGCCCGACACGGGCACGGACGAGTTTTCGGTGGTGACGGCGCACTCCGGCTTCAACGTCGGGGGCAACATCCTCACGGCGCGCCCGGGGGCGGACTTCACCGTGCCGGGTTATCAGGTGGCCACGTTCACCCTCAGCGCCACGCCGATCCCCGAGCCCGCGTCCGCAGCCGCGCTCTTCGGCGGCGCGGCCCTGCTGGTCATCGCCGCCCGGCGCCCGCGCCGCGTCCACGTGGAGACGAGCCGCTGAGCCGCAACGATTCAGTCGAAGGCGGAGTAGCGGGGCGAGATGGCGAGCAGATTTCAGAGGCGAACGACCAAGGAATACCCGGAGGGTATTTCGCCGGAAGAGAGCCACTGAAAGGTGCCGCCAGATTACCGCGATACGACCCTCTCGACTGAATCGTTACGGCTGAGGAGCCCTGCGGAGCCCGCCCGCGCCGCCGTCATCGCATGGCGCTGGCGGGCGCTCCGCCGGATGGCTTCGCTCTCTCCCCAAACATCCCCGAGCCCGCCGCATGTCGTCCCCGCCCGATTTCGCCACGCTGGTCGATGCCCACTATCGCGGGCTCTACTGGTTCGCGCTCGGCCTGAGCGGACATGCGGCGGATGCGGACGATCTCACGCAGCAGACCTTTTACCGCTGGGCCACCCACGGGCATCGCCTGCGCGAAGCCGGGGCGGCCAAGGCATGGCTCTTTCGCACGCTCTACCGGGAGTTTCTCCGCCTGCGCCACCGCGCCGGGCGCGAGGCTCCTCTGCCGCCCGAGGACGAACTCGACGCCGTGCTCGACGACCAGGCCATGGCCCGGTGCGACGGCGAAGCGGTGCTCGCCGCCGTGCAAAACCTGCCGACGGAGCAGGCGGCCGTCGTCTCCATGTTCTACCTGCGAGCCTTCTCCTATCAGGAAATCGCCGACGTGCTCGGCGTGCCGATCGGCACCGTGATGTCCCGGCTCGCCCGGGCGAAGGCCGCGCTGCGCCGCCTGCTCGCCGCGCCGCGGGCCGACGTGGCGGCGGTGGAGCCCGAGCCGGCCCGCATCATCCCTTTTCCCACTCGTGGCCATGGATAACTCTCTCGCCCGTTTTCTGCTCGAGGGCTGGATGCCCGGCGATGCCTCGGAACAAGACCCGCAGGTGCGGGCGGCGCTGGCCCACGCGCGGCTCGACCCCGAGCTCTCCGCCTGGCTGGCCCGCAAGGTGCGGCTCGACACGCGCTTGGCGGCGGAGGTGGCGGCCTTCGAGCCCCCGGCCGGCCTGCGGGCCACGCTGCTCGCCGGCATGGCGGCCAGCCAGGCGCCCCGTCGGCGGCGCTCCCGCCTCCGCTCCGTCCTGGCCTGGGCCGCCTGCTTCGCGGTGATCACGACGCTCGTCGGCGCCGGCTGGTGGCGCTTCGGCAATCCTCCGCGGCTGCGCGGCCACGACGCCCCCGCGCTGGTGGCCGAGACGCTGCGCTACTCGATGCGCGGGCCGCGCCTCGCCTACACCCACACATCCGCCCTCGCGGTGCAAAGCTGGCTCGGAGAGGCCGGCCTCGCGCTGCCGGCCCGCCTGCCGGCGGAGCTGGCCGCGCTGCCCACCTTCGGCTGCAGCGTGCTGGACTTTGCCGGGCATCCGGTGGCGCTGATCTGTTTCCGGGGGGATCGCCCCTACCATCTCTACATCGCGCCGCGGGCGCTCTTCCCGGATCGGGAGTTTGCGGGGGAACCGAGTTTCGCCGCCACCGGGGACTGGAGCATGGCCACCTGGGCCGACGAACGCTTCGTCTATGTGCTCAACGGCCGCGGCGACCCCGCGGGGATGCGCTTCCGGCCGGCGCGCGGTTGAAGGTGCGCGCACGCGCGCCCTCGCGGTCAGCCCGCCGGCCGGCTTCGTCGGGCTCGATTCTCGCCGGCCTCACCTCCGTCACGGCCGCCACATCACGGCGAGCATCGTCACCCGCGCGCGGGCTTATAGTTCGCGACGGACAGGTGACGCGCCCCGGAGCCGCCCATCCGGAGCACGGGAACACCGGATTGCGGCGCGATTTGCCACGCCGGCGGCGCGGTTCCGGCTGGCCAGCGGCTCCGGCTCCGGGCGACGGTCCCGCGTCCCGCCCACGCCCGACATGCTCGCTCCCCACCGCCACGGCCGGCCCTTGTTTCAATCCTCGGATCGTTTTTAACCACGGAGAACACGGAGAGCACGGAGCCCATCCATAAAAACCATCCCAACCTCCCCGCCTTTGCCGGCCCCGAAGTCATCACCCACCTCCCCGAAACTCCGCGGCCGAGCTCCGTGCCCTCCGTGCCCAAACTCCGATTCCGACCTCAGCCATTCTCCCCCGGCCCATGCACCACATCCTCACCGCCGAGCCCCTCTGCCACCGTTGGAACAACGCCCACCCGCCGCGCCTCACCATCGCTCCCGGCGACACCGTGACCTTCCGCTGCGCCGACTCCTCCGGCTGGCAGGTCACACCCGAGTGGACGGCGGCGGATTTCAAGGCCCGCTTCGATCCGCTCCAGGTCCACGCCCTCACCGGCCCCGTCGCCATCGATGGCGCCGAGCCGGGCGACACCCTCGAGATCATCATCGAGTCGTATGAGCACCACGGATACGCTTGGACCAGCCTCATTCCCGGCCTCGGTCTGCTCGCCGACGATTTCACCGAGCACCACCTTTTCATCTGGAAACTCGAGGACGGCGTCACCCGCAGCTTCCCCGGCGTCACCTTGGACCTGCACCCCTTCGCCGGCATCATCGGCGTGCAACGCGCCGAGGCGGGCGAGTTTCGCACCCGCGCGCCCGGCCCCTTCGGCGGCAACCTCGACGTGCGCCACCTCGGCGCCGGCACGCGCCTCTTTTTGCCCGTCTTCACGCCCGGCGCCGGCGTGCTCACCGGCGACTGCCACGCCGCGCAGGGCGACGGCGAGGTCTGCATCAACGGCATGGAGGCGCCGATGGACGCCACCTACACCTTCCGGCTGCACAAGCGATCCGCCAAGCCGCTCGCCGGCCCCTATGCGATTTTCCCCGGGCAAACCTTCACGCCCCCGCGCTACATGACCAAGCCCTGGCACCTCTTCATCGAGAGCGACGAAAACCCGCGCGAGGCCTGCAAACGCGCCGTGCGCCGCGCCATCGACTTCATCGTCGAGCGTCTCGGCGTGACGCCGCAGATGGCCTACACCCTGTGCAGCGTGGTGCTCGACTTGAAGGTGAGCCAGCTGGTCAACGTCCCCACCACCACCATCACCGCCTACCTCCCCGAGGCGATTTTTGATTAAGCCAGATGATTAACCACGGAGAGCACGGAGAGACACGGAGCAAATTCAGCAGGTCTCGGCATCCTCCTGGGTTTTATGTCTCCGTGCTCTCCGTGGCCTCCGTGGTTCAAAAAAAATTCTTCCGTCCATGTCTCCTATCGAAGCCAAACTAGCCGCCCTCGGTCTCAGCCTGCCCGCCGCGCCCACGCCGGGCGGCAGCTACCTGCCGCATCGCATCAACGGCAACACCCTCATCCTCGCCGGTGTCATCTCGATCTTCGACGGCCGCATGACCCACGTCGGCCAGGTCGGCGCCGAGCAAACCATCGAGACCGCCCGTGAGGCGGCCAAGGTCTGCGCGCTCAACGCCCTCGCCGCGATCAAGGGCGCGCTCGGCTCGCTCGACCGGGTGGAGACCTTTCTCTACGTCGGCGGCTACGTGAACGCCGTCGCCGGCTTTCCCGACGCGCCGCTGGTCATCAATGGCGCGAGCGATCTGTTCGTGGAGCTCTACGGCGACGCCGGCCGCCACGCCCGCGCCGCCATCGCCGTCGCCGGCCTCCCCAAAAACGCCACCGTCGAGATCCAGGTGACGGTGACGATAAAATAAGGCGAATGCCCACGCGGATATCGCAGAGAAACGCGCCGCGACCAGCATCTCGCCTTGATGCACCGCGTCCATCCGTTTGGCTGTGGCCGCCTTCATGGGAAAAGCCGGCAAGTCCCCGTCCGACTCTCATGCCCTGATCAAGCGACTCCAGGGCTACGGCTGCGCCACGGTCATCCCCTTCGACGAATCCGCAGGAGCCGGCCCCAAGATCGCGGCTGAACAACTCGACTACCTCGACCTGTTGCTCCGCCCCAAGGAGAACAAAATCCCCGGCGGTCGCCTCGCCGCCGCCGTTCAAAACCAAGGCGCCACCCTCCTCTACATCGTCGAGGCCGAAGATGGCGAAAGCCTTTCGCCCTCCGCGCTAGCCGAACTCCAACGCCGCCTCGCCAACCGCAGCGACCCGGCATGGCTGGGCGTTTGCACGCCGGGCGAGCTGCAAATCTACCCCATCGGCTTCCATGTCGCCGAATCGCTCGCTCCGGTTGCCACCGTCCGCGCCGACGAGCCGCAGGCGCCCCTCTTTTTCCAAAGCCTCGTCCAGGGTGCCTTCTCCGCCGGGCAATCCGCCCCCGCCAACGACCACGTTTTCGAGGAAATTCGCCGCCTGCTCGAGCACACGACCGAAGCGTTTGTTCCGCACAAAACCCTCGTCCCGCTCGACATTCTTTCCATGGCGGGCCGGGCTCTGTTTTTCCGCTTCCTCATCGACCGAAAGATCGTCCGCGAAGCCGACATGGCCGACGGCTGCGCCTGGTGGTCGCGCTACAAGGAACCCGACCTCCGCGACGCCTTCGCGACCGCCGAAAATTCCTCCCAAACCTCCGCCTGGCTCGACGCCACTTTCAATGGCGACTTCCTCCCCCTCTCCGAGGACGTCGAGGCCATCCCCTCCGACGATCAAGACGCGCGCACCGTCGCCTACCGCCGTTTCTACCGCCAGGTCTCCGATCAGACCGATGGAGCCTTGTTCGATCACCTGAGCGCCATTCTGAAAGGCTGGAAACACATCCCCGGCGGCTTTCAGCCTGAATTCGACTGGAGCCGTCTCGACTTCGCGCACATCCCCGTCGGCGTCCTCAGCCAAGTTTACGAGCACTTCAGCCACCTGGTGCAATCGGAGGAGGCACGCGCCAAAAGCGTCCACTACACGCCCCGACTCATCGCCGAGCTGATGGTCTCGCAGACTTTCGCCGCGCTGCCCGAAAAGCGCCGCACCGAGGCCCGCGTGCTCGACCCCTCCTGCGGAGCCGGGATCTTCCTCGTCATCGCCTACCGCCGCCTCGTGCGCGAACGCTGGCTGCGCGATGGAGAGCGTCCGGACAAAACCACGCTGCAAAAAATCCTCTACGGACAACTGCGCGGCTACGACGTGAGCGAGGCCGCGCTCCGACTCGCCGCGCTCTCCCTCTACATCACCGCCATCGAGCTCAACGCCACCCCGCGTCCGCCTCGCTCGCTCAAATTCCCCGAAAACCTCCGTCAACGTGTCCTCTTCGCGGTCGGCGGACTCGATTCCGACGGCCTAGAACTCGGCAGCCTCGGCCCGCTCGCGCCGAGCGGCGAAGACGGCGGCTTCGACCTCGTCATCGGCAACCCGCCGTGGACGCGCCACCGCGAGCCCAAACCTGTTTCTCGCACCAAACGGCGCGGCTCCTCGCCCACCGACCGGCTCAACGCCGCCTACACCGCCATCGGCCGCCGCGTCTTGGCCGCCCGAGATCTGCCCGACCTCGCCGCTCGCTACGACAACCCCGACAAAAACCCCGACTGGCCATTCATCTGGAGCGCCGCCGAATGGACCAAGCCGGACGGGTTGATCGCGTTTGCGCTGCACGGTCGCGTCTTCGGACAAAGCGGCGGCAAGGGACAACTCGCGCTTGAAGCGCTTCTGCGCAGCCAAACCATCACCGGCCTGATCAGCGGTGCGGACCTGAGAAAGACCGGTGTATGGCGCGACATGGACCAACCCTTCTGCCTCTACTTCGCCCGCAACCAACGCCCGCCGGCGAACCACCGCTTCGTTTTTTCCGCGCCGATCAACGACCCCGAGCCCAACCGCCACGGTCGTTTCCGCCTCGACTACGCCGCCGCCCGCTTGGTGAGCACCGAGCGCGCCTCCCAAACGCCGTGGGTGCTCAAGGCCCTCACCCTCGGCACGTGGCGCGACGTGGAAACCATCGAGCGCATCCACGCCGCGTTACCGCAGACCTTGGCCGAAGTCTGGAAGGCATGGAATCCGAGCGAAGACAAAACCGGGAAAGGCTACGACCGTTCGCCCGGCCTCACACAAAAATCCGCCCCGCTTCTCGGCAAGCTGCCCGATTTTCGGGCCCCACCCGATGGTTTCGAAATCCCGTGGCCAGGCCTCAAAACCTACGCAAGCAACCACGACTGTTCGACCGCTTACTGGCCCAAAACTGAGGCACTCTACCAGCCGCCGCTCGTGATCGTGCCGCAGGCTCCCGGCGACGACGAATCCCGCCCGCGCGCCTACATCTCCGACCGGCCCTTGGCCTTCTCCCAAAGCTACTACGGCTACTCCTGCAAAGGGCATCCGGCCGCCGACACGCTGGCCGCGTTGCTCTACCTGCTGCCGCATTCAAAACTGTTCGCCTACTACTGCGCCATGACCAGCTGGCGCCTTGGTTTTGACCGCCAGACCTTCAACAAGGAAGACCTCGACGCCATCCCCTTCCCCGACGTCACCACGTTGCCCGAGTCCACCGCCGCGCACCTGAAAACTCTCGCCCGACGCCTGCGCGAGGACGCGGCCAAACCTTGGGACGAGATCAACGCCTGCATATTCGCGCTCTACGGCCTCGACGACGACGAGCGGCAGGTCATCGCCGACACCCTTTTCTCCGCCGCCGCCTACCGCCGCGCCGGTCGCGACGCCCTCGCCCGCACCCGACCTGAACACCGCGCACCCTTCCTCGCCGCCCTTCGCGAGCACATCGCGCCCTTCTTCGCCGTCGCCGGTGAGCAAATCGAAGTCACCGACCTGCCCTTCCCGGCCGGCCAATGGGAACTGCCGTGGCGTTTCTTTGCCATCACCCACGCCGGCCGGCCGGTTTCGGCCGACCTCCCGATACTCCGCGCCGCCATGCAAGAGGCCGACCGCAGTGGCGCGAGCCGCGTCATCGTGCATCTGCCGCGTTCCGGCGGCGTGATCGTCGGCCTGCTCAACCAGCGTCGTTGGTGGACGATCACGCGCGCCCGGCTCTGCGGCCAGGAAATCGCGCAAAAGCACCTCGCCGCCTTCGGCTCCGTGGCCGCCGCATGAACTTCGCAGCGCACGACGGACTCTTTGCCACCGGCCTCGATCCATCGGCCTATGACCTTCCGCATCCGCCCATCGATTTCCGTGTCATCCTGCTGGTCCGAAAAGTTTTCATCGAGGCGTTCGCCCTGCTCCGCGCCCGCTGCGCCGAAAAACAAACTCCATTGGCCGCTTGGCGTGAGGACGACATCACCATCGCGCTGCACGCGATAATCGAAAACGACCTCCGCCAAAAAGGTCGTGCCGTTTCCGGCTTTAACCGTCGCACCTTCGAGACGGTTTATCGCCAGACGAGGGTGGTAAACTACAGCCTCACCTTGGTCGCGAAAGAGCCCGACATGCTTTTCCGCATGCTTGGAGAAGAAGAGCCGGCCCGCGTCCTATCCTCGCAAAACGCCCTTTTCGTGGAATGCAAGCCGGTGGACGCCACTCATCCCGCCGGCACCGATTATTGCGACGCCGGCCTGCATCGCTTCGTGCGAGGCGACTACGCGTGGGCGATGCAAGAAGCTCTCATGGTCGCCTACGTTCGCGGCAACCGCACCATCGCAAAGAACCTCACCAAGGCCATCGCGGAGCGTCCGGAGCTTTGCGCGGTCCCGCCTCTTGCAACCCATGCCACCCATGCGCCCGCCGATGCGGTCACGGAAGCGCTTCACGCCAGCACACACAAACGGCCTTTCCCATGGGCCGGCGCCAAAGGCCCGGCCTGCCCGATCAAAGTTTACCACTCGTGGCATCAGGCCAACTGAGGCGCTGGCACAATCCGCCCCGGTTTCGCACGCGACACGCTTCGGACTCGCTCAGCGACTCACGCCCGCAAGTTTTTTCCCTGCTCCGTGACTCCCCGTGTCCTCCGTGGTTAATCATTCCTCCTCGATGACCTTCTCCGACTGGCAAGCCCTCGCCCCCGAAGCCGCCGCCCGCCTCGTCCACCAGCGCGTCGCCGCGCTCCCGCCCGCCCAACAACGCGCCGCCCTCGCCTGGCTCGCGCCCGAGGATCGCCTCGCCTCCGAACTCGCCTCCGTTCCTTCCCTTCAGGACTCGGCCTTCAGCCCTCAGCCTTCCGCCGCGCCTCTGCGCGGCCTGCCCTTCGCGGCCAAGGACCTCTTCGACGCCGCCGGCCTGCCCACCTTCGCCGGCTCCGCCTTTCTCCCCGAGGTGCGCGAGGGGCAGGTCGCCTCCGCCGATTTTCCCGTGCCGGTCTCGCCCGCCGACGGCGCCTTCATCCGCGATGTGCGCGCCGCCGGCGCCGCGCTCGCCGCCAAGGCCCACATGCACGAGTTCGCCTACGGCATCACCGGCGAGAACCCGCACCACGGCGACTGCGAGCTGCCCGGCCATCCCGGCCGCACCACCGGCGGCTCGTCCAGCGGCTCGGCCCTCCTCGTGAAGGCCGGCGTGGTGCCCTTCGCGCTCGGCACCGACACCGGCGGAAGCATCCGCGTGCCGGCCGCGTTCTGCGGGCTGTATGGTTTTCGCATGACGCCGCGGCACCCGTGGATCGCCGATGGTTATCCGCTGGCCGAATCGCTCGACACGCCCGGCTTTTTCACCGCCCACGCCGGCGACCTGCGCGTGCTGCTCGACGCCCTCGTCCCGGAATCCGTCTCCCCCGCCGGCTCCTCGCCCGCCGCCACCCGCGCCCCGCTTCGCGGCGCCTCGCTCCTTCTGCCCGGGCTCGACCCGGCGGTCGAAAAGGCCTTCGCCGCCGCCGCCGCGCGCCTCGCCGAGCCGCTGCCCGAATCCACCGCCGCCGACCTGCGCGCGCTTTTCGCGCCGGCGGCCGAGCTCTACGCCATCCTCGGCGGAGTCGAGACGCGTCGCATCCACGCGCCTTTCTACGCGCGTTATCGCGACCGCTACGACGCCAACGTCCGCGCCCGCATCGACCGCGCGCTCACCTTGACCGAGGCCGACACCACCCGCGCCCAGGCCAACCGCGACGCGATCACGGCGGCGTGGGCGTCCTTGTTTTCCGAATACGACTACCTCGTGCTGCCGTCCTCGCCCTGTCCGGCGGTGACCAAGGCCGAGTGCACGCTCGAGACGCGCAACCGCATCCTCGGCCTCACCGTGCCCGCCAGCATGGGCAGCCTGCCGGTGCTCGCCCTGCCCGTGTCGTTGCCCGACAGCGGCGGCCTCACCACCGGCCTGCAAATCGTGGTGCCCTCGATCCACAGCCCCGCCATCCGCCACGCCCTCGCGCTCCACGGCTGATAGTCCGGCTCGGGGGACACTCCCGGGGCCCCGCAGGACCGATACGCCGGGGCGGTCGCGCCGGGGTGCGCGTGCACGGCGTCTCCGCCGGAAGAGCGCGACGAGATTGACAGCCGGGGGCGCTCGGATGCGGTGCCGGGATTCTCTTCATGCCCACCGAGCGAAACCCATCAGCGGACGGCCCCTCCCCGTCCCCCACTTCCGGCGACAGCGGCTTCCCCGTCTGGTGCGCACGGATGACCGCCTCGCCGGTCTTTCAGCGGGTGGTGATCGGCCTGATCCTCTTCGCCGGCCTGCTGGTCGGCGCGGAGACGCATCGGCGCTGGCTGGAGGCGCATCGGGGACTCTTTCACGCGCTGGACCGGGTGGTTTTGTCGCTCTTCGTGATCGAGCTGGCCCTGCGCATCGCGGCGCAGGGCCGCCGGCCGTGGAGGTTTTTCCGCGATCCGTGGAACGTCTTCGACGCCCTCATCGTGGGGGTGTGCCTGCTGCCGTTTCAGACCGAGTTCGCCGCAGTGCTGCGGCTCGTGCGGGTGTTGCGCGTGCTACGCCTGGTCTCGGCCTTGCCGCGGCTGCAACTGCTGGTCGGGGCGCTCATCAAGAGCCTGCCGTCCATGAGCTACGTGGCGCTGTTGTTGTCGTTGTTGTTTTACGTGTATGCGGTGGCCGGCGTGGCGGTGTTCGGCGAGGGCGACCCGGAGCGTTTCGGCACCTTGCCGTCGGCGGCGCTGACGCTTTTCCAGATCGTGACCATGGAGGCCTGGGCCGAGATCATGCACGCCCAGTTCGCCGAGTATCCGTCGCGGGTGCTGCCCGTCGTTTACTTTCTCAGCTTCATCCTGGTCGGCACGATGATCATCCTGAACCTGTTCATCGGCGTGATCGTGAACGGCATGGACGAAGCGCGGCAGGAGATGGCGGACGAGGAACGCGAGCGCCACCTCGCCACCATCGGGCGAACCACGGCCGGCGATGACGTGGCGGCCCTGCGCGCCCAGCTGACGGCGATGCAGGACGGGCTCGCGGCGCTGGAGCGGAAGCTGCGGGAGAAACGCTGAGCGAGGGGCGGGAAGTCGCCCGGCGAGGGGCACGCGGAGGGGCGTGCGGAGGGGCGGCGGCGGGGTTACTCGGAAACGGTGAGGCGCAGGAAGAGTCGAGGCGAGGCGTCGGCCGGCCAGGGGACGGAAACCGACACGATTTCGACCGCGCCGTCGCCGTCGGCGTCGGGCGTGACGACGACGGGGATGACATCGATCGCCTCCCATACGGCGAGGTCGGTGGTGCTCTGGTAGGCGAAGACGAGGCCGGTGTCTTTGCGACGGCGGTGGGTGAGGACGAGGTGGCGCTCGGTCTCGACGAGCTCGGTGGCGACGGAGGGCGAGGCGAAGGCGGTGGCGGAGCCGGCGTCGGCGAGGAGGGGGGATGTGCCGAAGGCGTATTCGAGGAGGTTGGGCGTGCCGTCGCCGTCGGGGTCGGCGGTCGGGGCGGCGTCGGGGCCGGCGAGCTCGTGCGAGGCGGCCCAGGCGGCGAAGGAAGCCGGGGGCGGGGCGACTTTGAGAAACAAGGTGTGGGAGCTTCCGGCGGAGGCGGAGACGACACCGGTGGCGACTTGGATGGGGGTAGAGCGATTGGTGGTGGAACCGTCGCCGAGCTGGCCGTTGTTGTTGTGACCCATGGTCCAGAGTGCCCCGTCGGTTTTCACGAACAGGGTGTGGGAAAAGCCGGCGAAGACGGAGGCGACACCGGTGGCGACTTGGACGGGGGTGCTGTTATAGGTGGTGGTGGTGCCGTCGCCGAACTGGCCCGAGGAGTTGGCGCCCATGGCCCAGAGAGAGCCGTCGGTTTTAAGGAAGAGAGTGAAGTAACCACCGGCGGAGACGCAGGCGACGTTCGTGGCGATCTGGACCGGGGGGGCGCGATAGATGGCGCTGGAGCCGTCGCCGAGCTGGCCCCAGAAGTTGAAGCCCATGGACCAGAGGGAGCCGTTGGTTTTGAGGAAGAGCGTGTGATAAGCGCCGGCGGAGACGGAAGCGACGCCGGTGGCGATCTGGACGGGGGTTGAGTGATAGTCGCCGCCGGAGCCGAAGCCGAGCTGGTCCCAGCTGTTGTCGCCCACGGCCCAGAGGGAGCTGTCGGTCTTGAGGAAAAGGGTATGATACGATCCTGCTGAAACGGAGACGACGCCGGTGTCGATTTGTATGGGGGTCGAGCGATTGGTGGTGGAGCCATCGCCGAGCTGGCCGGATGTATTCAATCCCATGGCCCAGAGGGAGCCGTCGGTTTTAACGAAGACGGTATGGGAATAGCCGGCGGAGACGGTGGCGACGCCGGTGGCGACTTGGACGGGAGTGCTGCGGGAGGTGGTGGAGCCGTCGCCAAGCTGGCCGGACGAGTTGTCGCCCATGGCCCAGAGGGAGCCATCGGTCTTGATGAAAAGTGAGTGGGAACCGCCGGCGGAAACGCAGATGACGTCGGTGGCGACCGGGCCGGGGGTGGATCGACTGATGGTGGAGCCGTCGCCGAGCTGGCCGGAGGCGTTGCCGCCCATGCCACTAAGGACCGAGGCCAAGGCGGGGGCTACCGTGACGGTCACCGCCGGACTGTCGGTGAAGACCCCCGCGCTGGTCACCCTCACCCAAAAACGGGTCGTGGCGGTGAGGGGAGGCGTCAAAAGCAGCGGACCGGTCGCGCCCGGTAGCGGCGAGGAGGTGATTCCGGATTCGCCGCGATACCACTGGTAGGTCAGGGGGGCGGCGCCGGAGGCGGCGACGGTGAGTGTCGCCGAGCTTTGCCAAGAAACTTCGCGTGGCGAGGGGAGCGTGTCGAGCAGCGGAAGGGTGCTCACATACTGGGCGGTGACCGTGCGAGCCGATGTGATGGCGCTAAATGTGGTGTCCCAGCCGGTGAAGAGCCATCCGGGGGCCACGGTGAAGGTGGGCGCGGTGGCGGCGGTGTTTGCCCGCACTTCTTGCACGAGAGTGCCGCCGCCGGTTCTGACTCCATGGGCGCCAAGGTCGAAGGTGACCAGGTGGAAGGGGCTGAGAAAGAGGGTATGAGCATTGCCGACGGAGACGGCGGTGGCGGTGGTGGCGACCTGGACAGGGGTGGTGCGGTTGGTGGTGGAGCCGTCGCCGAGCTGGCCGAAATCGTTTTTGCCCACGGCCCAGAGGGAGTCGTCGGTTTTCACGAAGAGAGTGTGGGTGTCGTAGGAGGAGACGGAGGCGACGCCGGTGGAGACTTGAACGGGGGCGATACGGTTGGTGGTGGTGCCATCGCCGAGCTGGCCGAAGGCGTTTCTTCCGACGGCCCAGAGGGAGCCGTCGGTTTTTACCAAGTGGGTGTGATAGAATCCTGCCGATCCGGAGACGACGCCCGTGCCGATTTGGACGGGGCGGGCGAGGTCGGTGGTGGCGCCGTCGCCAAGCTGGCCGTAGGAGTTGTTGCCCATGGCCCAAGCGGAGCCGTTGGTCTTGACGAAGAGGGTGTGATCGCCGCCGGCGAAGACGGATGCGACGCCTGTGGCGACTTGCACGGGGGAGATACGGTCGCTGTTGGAGCCGTTGCCAAGCTGGCCGGCGTAGTTTCTTCCCATGGCCCAAAGGGAGCCGTCGGTCTTTACGAAAAGTGAGTGGGAACTACCGGCGGCAGCGGATAGGACGCCGGTGGCGATCTGAACGGGGAGGGAGCGGTTGCCGTAGGAGCCGTTGCCGAGCTGGCCGTATTGGTTGCTGCCCATGGCCCAGAGAGAGCCGTCGGTCTTGACGAAGAGAGTGTGAAAGCCGCCGGCGGAGACGGATGCGACGTCTGTGGCGACCTGAACCGGGGAGGAGCGGTCGGTGGTTGTGCCGTCGCCGAGCTGACCGTAGGTGTTGTCGCCCATGCCCCAGAGGGTGCCGTCGGTCTTCATGAAGACGGTTCGACTTCCCGTGGCGGAGACGGAAGATACGCCGGTGATAATCTGGACGGGGGCGGAACGATTGGTGGTGGAGCCGTCGCCAAGCTGACCGCGAGCGTTGTTACCCACGGCAACCAAAGCCAAAGCCGGGTTGGAGGCCACGGTCACGGTCGCCGCCGGGCTATCGATTGAGAGTCCGGAGTTGCTTATCCGAGCCCAAAAACGGGTGGTGGCGGCAAGGGGCGGAGTCACGAGCAGCGGCTCGGTCGCGCCCGGCACGGGGGAGCTGGTGTCGCCGGGTTCGCCGCGATACCACTGATACGTCAAGGGCGCGTTGGCCGTGGCGGCGACGCTGAGCGCGGTCGAGCTTTGCCATGGAGTGGTTCGTGGCGAGGGAGGGGTGGAGAGAACCGGAAGCGTCGGCACCACATACTGAGCGGTGACGATAAGATCGGCGGTGACGCTGGAGAAAGCCACGTCCCAGCCGGTGAATGCCCAGCCTGGAGCCACGGAGAGAGTGGGCGCCAGGGCGGCGCCGCCGCCGGGAATCGACTGCACCATCGCGCCGCCGCCGGTGCGGGTGGCGTGGTCGCCGAGGTCGAAGGTGACGGTGTAGGAGGCGCCGACAAACACGGCGTGCTCCAACCTGGCGACCGCCAGGGCAACGCCGGTGGCGACCTGAACAGGGGTGGCGCGGTTGGTGGTGGAGCCGTCGCCGAGCTGGCCGTAAACGTTCCGTCCCATGGCCCAGAGGGAGCCGTCGGTTTTCACGAAGAGAGTGTTGTATGAACCGGCCGACGCGGCGGTGACGCCGGTGGCGATTTGGACGGGGGCGGAGCGCGCGGTGGTGGAGCCGTCGCCGAGCTGGCCGTAGGTGTTCGAGCCCATGGCCCACAAGGAGCCGTCGGTCTTGACGAAAGCAGTATGGGAGCCGCCAGCGGAGACGGAGGCGACGCCGGTGGCGACTTGGACGGGGTTGATGCGGTTGGCGGTGGAGCCGTCACCGAGCTGGCCGGAGGAGTTGCCGCCCATCGCCCAAAGGGAGCCGTCGGTTTTTATGAAAAAGCTGCTGTAAGCGCTGGCGGAGATGGACGCCACGCCGGTGGCGATCTGGATGGGGGCGGTGCGGCTGGTGGTGGAGCCGTCGCCGAGCTGGCCGGAGGAGTTCGAGCCCATGGCCCACAGGGAACCGTCGGTTTTCACGAAGAGAGTATAGTTGCCGTAAGCGGATACGGATAAAACGTATGCGACGCCGATGGCGACCTGGACGGGGCTGGCGCGGTTGGTGGTGGAGCCGTCGCCGAGCTGGCCGGAGTAATTGTTACCCATCGCCCAGAGCGAACCGTCGGTCTTCACGAAGAAGGCGCTGCTCTCACTGGTGGAAACCGAGGCGACGCCGGTGGCGACTTGGACGGGAGTGGTGCGGGACGTGGTGGAGCCGTCGCCAAGCTGGCCGTAGTAGTTGTAGCCCATGGCCCAAAGGGAGCCGTCGGTCTTCACGAATTGGGTGTGATAGCCGGCGGCGGAGACGGCGGCGACGTTGGTGGCGACTTGGACGGGGGCGCTGCGGTTGGTGGTGGAGCCGTCGCCGAGCTGGCCATAGTTGTTGCGACCTGCGGCGAAGAGGGATCCATCGATTTTTACGAACAGGGTGTGGTGATCGCTGGCGGAGACGGAGGCGACGCCGGTGGCGGCCAAGACGGGGGAAACGCGATTGGCTGTGGAGCCGTCGCCGAGCTGGCCGTATAAGTTTTGGCCCATGGCGCCTAAACCTAAAGACGAGGCGGGGGTGACGGTGGCGGTCGCCGTCGGGCTGTCGGCGGAGAGACCGTCGGCGGTCACTCGGACCCAGAAGCGAGTGGTGGCGGCGAGGGGCGGTGTCACGAGCAGCGGCCCGGTCGCACCCGGCACGGGGGAGGCGGTGTCGCCGGATTCACCGCGATACCACTGGTAGCTTAGCTGGCCGATGCCGGTGGCGGTGACGGTGAACACTCCCGATCCCTGCCACGCACGGGTAATATCCACGGGCGCCACAGTGATGATGGGAGGGGCTTGAGGTTGAAGGAACAGGGTGTGGAACGCGCCGGCGGAGACGGAGGCGACGTCGGTGGCGACTTGGACGGGATCGCCGCGGTAGGTAGTGGAGCCGTCGCCGAGCTGGCCTCTCTCGTTGGCGCCAACGGCCCAGAGGGAGCCGTCGTTCTTGATGAACATCGAGTGGCCCCCGCCGGCGGAGACGGAGGCGACATCGGTGGCGAGTTGGACAGGAATGCTGCGGTAGGGATTGTAGCCGCCGCTGAGATCTCCGTAGCCGCCGTAGCCCGTGGCCCAGAGAGAGCCGTCGTCCTTGATGAAAAGCGAGTGGGCGCTGCCGGCGGAGACGGAGGCCAGGCCGGTGGCGACTTCGACGGGGGTGTGACGGGAGGTGGTGGAGCCGTCGCCGAGCTGGCCGGACGAGTTGTCGCCCATGGCCCAGAGGGTGCCATCCGCCTTGATGAACAGGGAGTGATAAGTGCCGGCGGAGACGGAGGCGACGTCGGTGGCGACCTGGACGGGAGTGTTGGAGGAGGTGGTGGAACCATCGCCGAGTTGGCCGTAGTGGTTATAGCCCATGGCCCAGAGCGAGCCGTCGGTCTTCACGAAATGGGTGTGGTGGCCGCCGGCGGAGACGGAGGCGACTCCGGTGGCGACCTGGACGGGAGTGGTGCGGGAGGTGGTGGAGCCGTCGCCAAGCTGGCCGGACGAGTTGTCGCCCATGGCCCAGAGGGTGCCATCGGTCTTGATGAACAGGGAGTGATAAGTGCCCGCGGAGGCGGAGGCGACGTCGGTGGCGACTTGGACGGGGGTGCTGATGCCGTAGCTTGTGGAGCCGTTGCCGAGCTGACCGTTGATGTTGTAGCCCATGGCCCAAAGGGAGCCGTCCGCCTTGATGAAAAGGGAGTGGATGGATGAGTCGGCGATGGAGGTGACGCCGGTGGCGACCGGGACAGGGGTGCTGCGGCTGTTCAAGGAGCCGTCGCCGAGTTGGCCGTTATCGTTGTCACCCGTCGCGTTCAGGGTCAGCGATTGGACCAGGGCGCCAGCCACGGTGATGGTCGCCGCCGGGCTGTCGGCGGACAGTTCGCCTGCGGTCACTTGCACCCAAAAGCGAGTGGTCACGGTGAGGGGTGGCGTCACGAACAACGGCCCGGTCGCCCCGGGCACGGGCGCGGAGACATTGCTGGACTCGCCGCGATACCATTGGTAAGTGAGAGGCGCGGTGCCGGTGGCGGTGACGGTCAGGGCGGCGGACGTGCCGGCGGACACAGTCGTCGGCGCGGGTGGTGTGGTGATGATCGGCGTCTGGCCGAGGACGATCAGGGGACTTCCGAAAAGCAGCCCGGCGATAAAAATTAAGGCGACAAGGGGGCGATGCAGGATGCCTGAATTCATATTAGATTCTTATATTTAGGCGGATAAAGCGTAGTTTTGTGCAGGTTGCTTCCTCGGCCCGAGGCTTCGTTACGAGTGTTGTCCGTTCCGCAAATGAAGGCTTAGGACGAGCTTGGGGAGCCCTCGTCGGAGCGACCGCGACCAAGGCAGCGTCAGCGAAAGGCGCGCGGGCGGTTTCGTAGGGGTTAATGACGCCTGCGAAAAGCAAGTCCCTGCCGGTTTGGCGAAAAAGCACTCATAACAAACGGTCCGGAACTAAGCTTATGCGCGCAGTGAATATGCGAGATTAAAAGGAGCCCGCCGGAAGGGGGTTCTCCAAATTTTTACCTTGTGGCCCTCTCAGGGCCAGCGCTGCACCGCGCAGCCGCGATACACCAGGGCGGCCCCGAGCGTGGCGTGGGCGCCGAGCACGGCCATCGCCGCCGGCGCCATCGCCAGCCAGCCCGGATCGAGCAGCGCCACCGCGTCATAAAAACGCGAGTCGCGCATGGCGGTCAGATAGCCGGACCAGCCCCAGTAGGTCGCGATGAAGGGCCGCACGGTCCACACGATCGCGGCCGGCAAAGCGAGCACCACGCCGGACAGGGGAAGTTGAAAACCCACCAGATAGATCGAGAGCAGCGAGGCGCGCTCGGGCGAGTTCAGCAGGGCGGAGATGCCCAGGCAGACCACGCTCATCGAGGCGCCCACCGCCGCGAGCACGGCGAGCTGGGGTGCCCAGTCGCCGGGGAAGGCGCAGAGGAGTTTTACGAAGACCGTCATCCACAGGCCCTGCGTGGCGCCGAGCGACGCCACCCAAAGCAGTTTCGCCGTCGCGTAGGCGGCGGGGCGCAGTCCGGCCATGCGCTCCTTCTCATACAGCGCTCGTTCGGCGGCGATCTCCCGCGCGCCGTTGTTGCTGCCCATGAGGCAGAGCAGGATGACCTGAAACAGGATCAGGCCCGAGACCAGCGTCGCCGTATCCGCCGCGTCACGACGAAACTCGGCCCGGGCCTGCAAGGACTCGAGGACGCCGCTCGCGTGTTGTTCGAGCGCGAGTCCGCGCAGCTGCGGCAGCCCCCCGACGGCGAAAATCACCACCAGGCAGGGAAACCCGAAGGTGATCGCGGCGGTGAGCGCCAGAGTGCCGCGGTCGCGGGTAAACAGACGCCAGCGCCTCCCGAGCAGGGTGCGCACCTGCGAAAAAAAAGTCGGCCGCGGCGCGGGCGCGGATACGGGCGCGGGCGTGGCGTCGCCGGTGCAGCCGGAGGCGGGCGCCGGCCCGGTCGTGGCGGCGGGCGCGGAGGCGCTTTCCGGCGCGGACGCGGGCGGCTCGGACGCGCCCGCCGCCGGACGCCGCGCCAGCCACTCCTCGACCGAGTGTTCGGCGAGGCGGTCGTAGAGCGTGAGCGCGTCGGCGATCTCGAAATGGCGGAGCAGGGCCGGCAGCGGGCCCTGAAACACGACCGCGCCCTCATAGACCACCGTGACGACGTCGAAGGCCTCCAGCTTGGCGAGGTTGTGGATCACGCAGAGGACGGTGCGTCGCTGCTCGGCGACGAGGCGGCGGAGCACGGCGAGGATCTGGTCCTCGCTGCGCGGATCGAGTCCGCTCGTCACCTCGTCGCAGAGCAGGCAGGCCGGCTCGGTGGCGAGCTCGAGCGCGAGCCCGAGGCGGCGGAGCTGCCCGCCGGAGAGTTTTTCCACCGCCGTGTCGGCGCGCGCGCCCAGGCCGACGAGCTCGAGCAGCGCGGCCCGGCGGGACGGCCGCCCGGCGGCGTCATGGTTTTCCCGATACAGACGAAGGGCGGCGTCGAGCGATTCGGCGACGGTGAGCTTGCCGTGGGCGATGCTGAACTGCGGGGCGAAGGCCACCTCGCGCAGCAGGGCGGTGCGGTCGTGGGCCGGGGCGCCGCGGAGAAGGACGTCGCCGCGGGTCGGCAGGATGCCGAGGATGCCCTTGAGCAGGCTGGTCTTGCCGCAGCCGGAAGGGCCGATGAGGGCGTGCAGGCGCCCGGCGGCGAAGTCGGCGTCGGCCGAGCGAACGAGCGGCGCGGCGCCGGAGCGGGGCAGGACGTCGAGCGAGCGGCAGGCGAGCATGCTGCCGGCAGACGAAGCCGCGCGAGGCGGTGGCTGGCGAGCTTTTGGCGCGGACGGGAGGCGTGGACAAAGCGCGGCGGCGTAAGCGGGCGCGGGCGGCGGCGAGCTGGGCCGTCCCGGCTTCGGTTTGGCCGAGCCGCCGGTGGAGCGACTTCACTTTTTTGAGCAGGGGCATCGCGGTCTCGGCCCAGGCGAGGGCGCCGTCGTGGGGGGGGGGGGCGGCCGAGGCGTAGAGCTCGGCGGCGATGGACGTGCCGCCGGAAAAACCCGTTGCGCGCGCCCGGGCTTTGGGCGTCGATGCGCGTTTTCGTTTCGCCCGACACCCGAATCCGAACCCGAACCCCGAGCCCGCATCATGGATCGCATCGCCTCCGCCTTTGCCCGCGCCCGCGCCGAGAATCGCGCCGCCTTCGTCGCCTACCTGTGCGCGGGCGATCCCGATTTCGCCACTTCGCTGGAGGCCTGCCGCGCCCTGCTGCGCAACGGCGTGGACATCCTCGAGCTCGGCGTGCCCTTTTCCGATCCGCTGGCGGACGGCCTCACCAACCAGCTCGCCGCCCAGCGCGCGCTCGAAGGCGGCATGACCATGGCGCGGGTCAACGAACTGGTGCGCGCCCTGCGGGCCGAGTTTCCCGAGACGCCGCTGGTGTTCTACACCTACTACAACCTCGTGTTCTCGAACGGCACCG
The DNA here is from genome assembly GCA_966252115.1 of uncultured Akkermansia sp. Classification (GTDB taxonomy): domain Bacteria; phylum Verrucomicrobiota; class Verrucomicrobiia; order Opitutales; family Opitutaceae; genus IMCC26134_A. The sequence continues at coordinate 72,085 of CBINNW010000002.1, read as the reverse complement.
AGGCCTACGTGCACGCCGCCCGCGAGGCCGGGCTCGACGCGATGCTGGTGCTAGACCTGCCGCCGGAGGAGTCGGCCGACGTCGCCGAGGCCTGCGCCAAGGAAGGGCTGAAGAGCGTGTTCATCGTCGCCCCGACCACGCCGCCGGAGCGCCTGCCTGCCATCACCGGCGCGGCGACGGGTTTTATCTACTACGTGTCGCGCGAGGGCGTGACCGGCGTGCGCGACGCGGTGGCGGGCGGCATCCCCGAGGCGGTGGCGGCGATCAAGCGTCACACGGAACTGCCGGTGGTGGTGGGCTTCGGCATCGGCAAACGCGAACACGTCGCGGAGGTCGCCCGTCATGCGGACGGCGTCGTGGTGGGCAGCGCCTTGGTCAACGTCATCCGCGATAATCTGGCCCGGCGCGAGGCCATCGGCCCGGCCATCGGGGAGAAGGCCGCCGATCTCACCCTCGGCACCCGCCGCTGAGCCGGGAACGCGCTTGTTCGCCTCGCCCAAAAACGCGCCGTATCCGCCAAAAAACGGGTTGCGGATTAGCGTCCCGACCGCTCCCTCAGCGCCCCGCTACTAGTTGAAATCTCGGGGCCGGGTTCCGTGGAGTTTTTGTTTTACTTTGGAATCACCGACCTCTGAGGTGCGCGCCGACTTTAACCAAATCCGACCACTCGTGAGCAATCTACACACGCGAAAGACCTTTTTCGCCAAGGCCCTTGCCGGCCTCGCCGGCCTCGGCCTGCTGGGCGGCGCACGCGCCGCGGCGAAACCCGCGAGCAGCTCCGCGTCCGCCGCTTCCGGCCAGGGCGCGAACAAACTGCCGTTCACGATCCAGGCGGACAGCCGCTCCGTCGCCCGTTCGGGTGATTCCCTCTAATCCGCGCCCGCGCCTTCGCGTTCGGAGCCGCCAACTTTCAGGCCTATGTCCAAGCTGTTCCCCAAGTCGGCCAACAAGTTGCCCCTGCAGATCATCCTCTTCATCGGGGTGACCGTGGGCATCGTCAGCGCCGGCATCACCTACTACGCCACGCCGAAATACACCCGCGTGGGCTACGCGCCCACCCAGCCGGTGCCCTTCAGCCACGCGCTCCACGCCGGCCAGCTCGGCATCGATTGTCGCTACTGCCACGTCGGCGTGGACAAGGGCCCGGCCTCCACCGTGCCGTCCGCCCAGACCTGCATGAACTGCCACAGCATCATCAAGACCGACAGTCCGCTGCTGGCCCCGGTGCGCGAGAGCTACGCGACCGGCAATCCGGTGCCCTGGGTGAAAATCCACCAGACGCCGGACTACGTTTATTTCAACCACTCCGTGCACGTCGCCCGCGGCGTCTCCTGCGTGGAGTGCCACGGGGATATCCAGGAGATGGATACCGTGCATCACGCCAAACCGCTCTCCATGGGCTGGTGTCTGGAGTGTCACCGCGAGCCGGAGAAGGTCCTGCGCGACCCCTCGCTCGTCACCAACCTTGACTGGAAGCACCCCGGCGGCGCCGAGGGCCAACTCGAACAGGGCAAGAAGTTCGTCCACGACTGGAACGTCCAACCCCCGCAAAGCTGCTCCGGCTGCCACCGCTGATCGCCATCCTCGCCGATGAAACGCAAATTTGACCACTCCGCGCCCGAGACCAACGAGGCCCCCGCCACGGGCCGTCGTTACTGGCGCAGTCTCGACGAGCTCGCCGCCACGCCCGGCTTCCAAGCCCAGGTGGAGCGCGAATTCCCCGAGGGTTCCGACAACCTGAACGGCGTTGATCGCCGTCGTTTCTTCAAGCTCATGGCCGCCTCCTTCGCCCTTGGCGGCGTGGGTCTGGCCGCCGGTTGCCGCCGTCCCGAGGCCCACATCCTGCCCTACGGCAAGTCGGTCGAGCACATCATCCCCGGCCTCCCGCTCTACTACGCCTCGGCCATGCCGCTGCGTCGCGACGCGGTGCCGATCCTCGCCGAGACCCATCAGGGCCGTCCCACCAAGATCGAGGGCAACCCGAGCTACGCCCCCTACGGCGGCGGCACCAGCGGTTTCGCCCAGGCGTCCGTCCTCGACCTCTACGATCCGGACCGCGCCACCACCCACACCATCAAGGGCTCCTCCGCCTCGGCCGCGCAGATCCAGGATCTGCTCGCCGCCATCGGCACCGAGGCCCGCGCCACCCGCGGCGCCGGTTTGGTTTTCCTCGCCGAATCCTCCGCCTCCCCCACCCGCGCCCGCCTCGTCGCCAAGCTCAAGTCGGAGCTGCCTCAGGCGCTCTGGGCGGAATACGACCCGGTGCAGGACGAGCCCTCGGCCGCCGCCGCCGAGGCCGTCTTCGGCGACGCCAACCTCAAGCCCCTCTACCGCTTCGCCAAGGCCAAGCGCATCGTCTCGCTCGACGCGGACATTTTCTCCTCCGAGTCCGGCTCGCTCGCCTACACCCGCGATTTCGCCAAGGGCCGCAAGGCGCTGGATCGTCACGCCGACATCAACCGCCTCTACGCGGTCGAGAGCACCTTCACCATGACGGGCTCCATGGCGGATCACCGCCTGCGCCTCGCCAGCAGCCACCTGCTCGCCTTCGCCGCCGCCCTCTTCGGCGCCGTCACCGGTTCGGACCAGCTCGCCAAGCTCTCCCAGGGCCTCGACTTCCCGAACAAGGACAAGTGGCTCGCCGCCTGCGCCGCCGACCTCCTCAAGAACCGCGGCCACTCCGTGGTCGTCGCCGGTTCGCACCTGCCCGCCGAGGTCCAGGCCATCGTTTACGCGCTCAACGCCGCGCTCGACGCCATCGGCAGCACGGTTGACTTCGTCCGCACGCCCGCCCGCTCCGCCGCCGGCATCACCGAGGTGGCCCAGGCGCTCGAAGGCGGCTCGGTCAAAAACCTCGTCATCCTCGGCGGTAACCCCGCCTACACCGCCCCCGCCGACCTCGGCTTCGCCGCCGCCATGGCCAAGGCCGCCCAGGTGGTGCGCCTCGGTTACCACGTCGATGAGACCTCGATGGCCGCGCCGGGAGCGCACATCGTTTCCGCCCACTACCTCGAGTCCTGGGGCGACGCCCGCACCGCCGACGGCACCATCGTCCCGGTGCAGCCGATGATCCTCCCTCTCTTCGACGGGCTCACCGAGATCGAGCTGCTCGCCCGCGTGCTCGGCGAGGAAAAGAGCGACGGCTACAGCCTCGTTTACCAGACCATCACCGGCCTCAACGCCTTCGGCGGCGAGTCGGGCGACAAGGGTTTCCGCAAGTTCCTGCACGACGGTCTGCTCGCCGGCAGCGCCTACCCGGTCGCCGAGGTCTCGCCCCGCGCCGCCGGTCTGGCCCGCCTCGTCAACGCCGCCCCGGCCATGCCGACGGTGGACGAAAACAGCCTCGAGGTCCGCTTCATCTTCGACGCCAAGGTGGACGACGGCCGCTTCGCCAACAACGGCTGGCTGCAAGAGTGCCCGGACGTGATGACCAAGATTTCTTGGGACAACGCGATCCTCGTCTCGCCCCGTTTGGCCAAAAAGCTCGGCATCGAGCCCGGCGGCTCCGCCATCCAGGTCGCCCGCAAGGAAACGGCCAACTTCAACGCCGGCCGCGAGATCGCCTTCATCGGCGAAGTCACCCTCCACGGTCGCATCGTTCGCGGCCCGATCCATATCCAGCCCGGTCTGTCCAACTGGACCATCGCCATCGCCCTCGGCTACGGCCGCAGCGTGAGCGGTCGCGTCGGCAAGGATGTCGGTTTCAACGCCTACACCCTCCGCGGCACCGACGGCCTCGCCGTCGCCACCGGCGCCTCCCTCAAGGTGATCGACGGCGAGACCTACCAGCTCGCCAACACCCAGGAGCACTGGTCGATGGAAGGCCGCGACATCGTGCGCGAAGCCAACCTCGACGAGTTCCAGAAGAACCCCGCCTTCGTCACCGAGATGGGCATGGAGTCCCACTCGCCTGCGGTTTACGGCGACCTGACCCCCGAGGAGTTCGCCCAGCTCTCCCGCGAGGAGCGCGCCATCATCACCGCCAAGCGCTCCCACGAGACGCCCCGCGGCGGCTCGCAGATGGAGACGCCGGACTTCAACGGCGTGCATCAGTGGGGCATGTCGATCGACCTCAACACCTGCATCGGCTGCAACGCCTGCATCATCGCCTGTCAGGCCGAGAACAACATCCCGATCGTCGGCAAGGACCAGGTCCTCCGTGGCCGCGAGATGCACTGGATCCGCCTCGACCGCTACTACTCGGACGGCCAGCTCGAGTCGGCCGCCTTCGGTGGTCCCGGCAACGGCATCCTGCCCGAGGATCCGCAAGTTTCGCTTCAGCCCGTGGCCTGCATGCACTGCGACCTCGCTCCCTGCGAGACCGTGTGCCCCGTCAACGCCACCGTGCACGACCAGGAAGGCCTCAACACGATGGCCTACAACCGTTGCATCGGCACCCGCTACTGCGCGAACAACTGCCCGTATAAGGTCCGCCGCTTCAACTTCTTCGATTACAACCAACGTCAGCTCGACAAGCTCTACCTCGGGCCGCTGGGTCCGAAGGGCATGCCCGAGCTGGTCAAGATGGTGAAGAACCCCGACGTGACCGTGCGCATGCGCGGCGTGATGGAGAAGTGCACCTACTGCGTGCAGCGCATCCAGCAGGCCAAGATCAAGCAGAAGGTCGCCGCAGGCGCCTCCGGCAACGTCGAGATCCCCGACGGCACCATCAAGGTGGCCTGCCAACAGGCCTGCCCGGCCGAGAGCATCGTTTTCGGCAACGTCAAGGATCCGAACAGCGCCGTCTCCAAGGCCAAGGCCCGCGAGCAAGACTACGCTCTGCTCGGCTACCTCAACATCCGTCCCCGCACCACCTATCTCGGCAGGCTTCGCAACCCGAACCCCGAGATGCCGGACTACGCCCAGCCCTTCAGCCGTCAGGAATACGAAAAGAAGAACTACCCCGCCGGTCATGGTCACGGCCACGGCGAGTCGCATGGCGAAGGCCACGGCGCTCCCGAGTCGCACGACCACGGTCACGGCGAGGCCCAACAGGACCACACGCACGCCTCCTTCGGCAAATTCTCCTTCGGAGGTAACAGCTAATGGCTCACGCATCCACCGATCACCCCGCCCCGGCGATTCTCGCCGAGGTGAAACCGGCCGAGCTCCCGCGCGCCACCCTCGTTGAGAACCATCGCAGTCTCAACTGGGTCACCGAGAAAATCTGCGGCATCATCGAAGGACCCACCCCCAAGTGGTGGTGGATCGCCTTCGCGGTGTCCGGTTTCCTCGCCACCTTCACGCTCGCCGGCATCGTTTACCTGGTGTCCGCCGGCGTCGGCGTCTGGGGTCTGGCCAATCCGGTCAACTGGGGCTGGGCCATCGTCAACTTCGTGTTCTGGATCGGTATCGGCCACGCCGGCACCCTGATCTCCGCGATTTTGTGCCTCCTCCGGCAAAAGTGGCGCACATCGATCAATCGTGCCGCCGAGGCCATGACGATTTTCGCCGTGGTTTGCGCCGGTATCTTTCCTGTTTTCCACACGGGCCGTGTCTGGTTCGCGGTTCTTCCCGGTTACCTTTTCCCGGTTCCCAACGCCAACGCCATCTGGCCCAACTTCCGTTCGCCGCTGGAGTGGGACGTGTTCGCCGTTTCTACCTACGGCACCGTGTCCGTGCTCTTCTGGTATGTAGGCCTCATCCCCGACCTCGCCATCCTGCGCGACCGTTTCTTCGCCAAGGGCAACAAGGTGAAGTCCTCGATCTACGGCCTCTTCGCCATGGGCTGGCGCGGCAGCAACCGCCACTGGAGCAACTACGAGATGGCCTACCTCATCCTGGCCGGTGTCTCGACGCCCCTCGTGTTGTCGGTGCACACCATCGTTTCGTTCGACTTCGCCGTCTCCCTGCTCCCCGGCTGGCACACCACGATCTTCCCTCCCTACTTCGTCGCCGGCGCCATTTTCTCCGGCTTCGGCATGGTGCTTACGCTCATGCTCCCGCTGCGCGCGATCTTCCGTATGGAGGACCTCATCACGCAGTATCACATCGACTGCATGTGTAAGATCGTTTTGGCGACCGGCACCATCGTCGGCTACGCCTACGGCATGGAGTTCTTCATCGCGTGGTATGGCTCCAACCCCTACGAGGGCTTCGCCTTCATCAACCGCGCCTTCGGTCACTACGCCTGGGCCTACTGGATCATGATCGCGTGCAACGTGATCACGCCCCAGTTTTTCTGGTTCAAGGCCGTGCGCCGCAACATCGCCTTCGTCTGGGTCCTCTCGATCTTCGTCAACGTCGGCATGTGGTTCGAGCGTTTCGTGATCACCGTCACCTCGCTGGCCCGCGACTTCCTGCCCTCCAGCTGGGGTTACTACGGCCCGACCGTCGTGGATATCATGACCTACTTCGGCACCTTCGGCGTCTTCGGCGTCCTCTTCCTCCTCTTCATCCGCTTCCTCCCCATCATGCCGATGGCCGAGATCAAGGCGGTCATGCCCCAGGCCGATCCCCACGGCGGCCACGACAAGCACTAAGCCAAACCAAACCGTCGCAGGTCCAGGGTCCCGAGTCCCCAGTCGTCACCGCTCGCGGAAACCACGACCCACATGGCGCACCCGCGCGCCGGACCCGACCTTCGACCCAAGACCTCCCGACCTTCGACTAAAAACAAGACCATGGCCACCTCTCTTTACGGCCTGATCGCCCGCTTCGACACCGCGCCGGATATTTTCCACGCGGCCGAGAAAGTGCGCGACGCCGGCTACAAAAACTGGGACTGCATCACGCCCTTCCCGATCCACGGTTTGGACGGGGCCATGGGCCTGCGCCGCTCGAACGTGCCGAAGTTCTCCCTGCTCGGCGGCCTCACCGGTTTCACCGCCGGTATGTCGATGATCTGGTTCACCGGAGCCTTCGACTACCCGCTGATCGTTGGTGGCAAACCCTACTTCAGCCCGCTCTTCGCCTTCCCGGTCAGCTACGAGATGACCATTCTCTTCACCGCCTTCGCGACCATCGCCGGCATGTTCATCCTCAACTGGTTGCCGCAACACTACCACCCGGTGCTCAAATCGAAGGAGATCGTCCGCGGTCTCGACGACACCTTCTACGTCGTCATCGAGGCCCGTGATCCGAAGTTCGACCTCGCTCGCGCGAAAGCGCTGCTCAACGAGGCCGGCGCCAAGGAAATCAACGAACTGGAGGCCTGAGACAGACCATGCGCTACGCCTATCTCGTTCTCTTCTTCGTCGCCGTCGCCACCGTTTCGGTGATGGGTTTCCGCGGTTCCGAGACCACCCGGCCGCCGCTGGAAGTCTTCCCGGACATGGATCGCCAGCCGAAATACAAACACCAGGCCGAGTCGGCCTTTTTCGCCGACCGCCGCGCCGACCGTCCCGCCCCCGCCGGGTCCGTGCCCTTCGGCCGCACCTCCGCCAAGGCCGAGGAAAAATTCCTCGCCGCCGACGACCATCTCTATCGCGGCATGAACACCGACGGCTCCTTCGCCCGCGGTTTTCCCTCCGGCATCGAGCTCGACGCCCGTCTGCTTGAGCGCGGCAAACTGAAATACACCATCTACTGCGCCCCCTGCCACGGCGCCGTCGGCGACGGCAACGGCATCACCAAGCAGTATGGCATGGGCTCCACGCCCACCTACCACGACGCCCGTCTCCGCGACATGCCCGAAGGCGAAATCTACAACACCATCACCAACGGCAAGGGCACCATGTTCCCCTATGCCGACAAACTCGAGCCCGCCGACCGCTGGGCCGTCGTCGCCTATGTTCGAGCCCTTCAGCGCTCGCAGAGCGGCACCCCCGCCGACGTCGTTCCCGCCCACAAATCCGAGCTTGGCCTGAAATGAGCACCCACGTCGCCACCGCTTCCACCGCCGTCGCCACCGCGCACGCCCCGGCCGCTCCGGGCTCCGCCAAGGCGCTGACCGTCGGCCTCGTCGGCCTCGCCGCCACGGCCGTCGGCATCTTCGTCTCGGGGGGCAAGGCCGTCGCCTTCTCCTACCTGACCGCCTTCGTCTTCTGGGCCGCGCTCGCCATCGGCGCGCTGTTCCTGGTGATGATCCACCACGTCTTCGACGCCGGCTGGTCCGTCGTCCTCCGTCGCCAGTATGAGAACTGGCTGGCCTGCATGCCCTGGCTCCTGGTGCTCTTCCTGCCCCTGCTCGCCTCGGTGTTCATCGCCCCCGGTCTGCTCTGGAAGTGGACCGATCCGGCCTTCGACCTCGCCCAGGTCGGCGGACACGGCACGGTCGGTGACGACATCCTTTGGATCAAGAAGTCCGGGCTCCTCAGCACCAACTTCCTGATCGTCATCAGCCTGCTCGCCTTCGGCTTCTGGTGTCTGCTCGCCGGCAAACTCCGCGGCCACTCCAGCGCCCAGGACATCGACGGTTCGATCTCCCACACCCACTCCAACCGCTTCTGGACCGCGCTGGGCATCCCCGCCACCGCCCTCTCGATGACCCTCTGCATCATCCTCTGGGTCAAGGCGCTGGATTACCACTGGTTCTCCACCATGTTCGGCGTTTGGTATTTCGCCGCCGCCGTGCGCGGTGCCCTCTCCCTCGGCGCCATCCTGACCGTCTGGTTGTGGTGCCGCGGCGACTACAAGGGCATCCTGAACAACAACCACATGCACTCGCTCGGCATGCTGATGTTCGCGTTCACGGTTTTCTGGGCCTACATCAGCTTCTCCCAGTATTTCCTCATCTACATGGCCAACGTGCCCGAGGAGACCTTCTGGTATAACCTGCGTGAGCTCAACTCCGACGGAATGCCCAACCAGTGGAAGTGGGTCGGCCTTTTCCTCCTCTTCGGCCATTTCTTCGCCCCCTTCCTGACCCTGGTCCACTACCCGATCAAGTTGTCCAAGGTCTGGCTGCCCCGTGTGGCCTGGTTCATCGGCGCCGTGGTTCTCGTGGACATGATCTACAACGTCATGCCCTCCATGAAGAAGGCCACCGGCGACGCCTATCCTTTCCTCGGCGTCAATCTCCTGTGGATCGCCACCGCCGTGGTCGGCATCGGCGGCGTCTGCGTCTGGGCCTACCTGAACGCCTTCGCCAAGAACAAACTCATCCCGATCCGCGATCCCCGCATCGTCGAATCCCTCACCCACCATGGCTGACGTTTCCCATTCCGCCCCCGAAAGCAAAGGCTCCTTCGCCGCCACCTTCCTGGCGGTGCTCGGAGGCTTCGCGATCTTCGTGCTCATCCTCGTGGTGGCCTATGTGCCCAATCGCCAGCCGATGCCGGTGGGCGACGGGGTGAAGACGCCCGAGCAACGCAAGGCCGCCCTCGCCGAGCTCCGCGGCAAGGAGCAAACCCTCGCCACCACCTACGGTTGGGCGGACAAGGACAACGGCGTCGTCCGCATCCCGGTTGATCGCGCGGTCGAGCTCTACCTGCAGGAGCAACGCTCCAAGTAGGCCCGCACCGCCCACGGCAACCCTTGGTCTCCCCGTTCCCGCGCCCAGCGTCTCGCCTCCGCCCAGATGCCTGAATGGTTCCTTTACTTCGTCGCTCTTCCCATGGCCGCCCTCGTCGTCGCGAGTGCGGTTTATGGTCTCTATTGGGCGAGTCGGAAGGGCCAGCTTCAGGACTTGGAGGAAGGCGCGAAGGTCATCTTCGACGAGGCCGAACCCATCGGCACGCCGACCGACCAGATATTCCACCAACCCAAACGGCCCAAGTTTCCCGGACGCTGAGGCCAAGATCCACTTAAGCCATCGGGGCCTCCTGCTTCTTCTTTCCAACTCTTAGCGTCCAGTAGCGTCATCCTGCGGTTTTCCGTTCTGCCTCCCCCTTTTCCGACATGTCCGCCTCCCTCACCGCCTCTCTCAATCCCGCGACTTCGCCGGAAATGGCGCAGCGCGCCGAGTTGAGCGCGATCGACGCCTCCACCAAGACGCCGGCCCTCTTTTTCCTGGGCTCGTCCGTTCTCTGGCTCTTGGTCGGCACGATCTTCGCCCTGATCGCGTCGTTCAAGATGCACGCGCCCGAGTTCCTCGGGAACGTCGAGTGGCTGACCTTTGGCCGCGTCCGCACGCTTCACCTGAACGCCGTGATCTACGGCTGGGCGGTCAACGCGTCCTTCGCCGTCGCCTTCTGGCTGATGGCCCGTCTCTCCCGCGCGGAGATTCGCCACGTCGGGCTCCTGATCTTGGCGGCGGTGTTCTGGAACCTCGGCGTCACCGTGGGTTTGGTCGGCATCGCCATCGGTCACTCCACCTCGATCGAGTGGCTGGAGATCCCGCCCTACGCCACGCCGATCCTCTTCGTCGCCTACGCCTTGATCGGCGCATGGGCCGTCATCACCTTCCGTTTCGGCCGCTCCAAGCACATCTACGTTTCGCAATGGTATCTGTTGGCCGCCCTCTTCTGGTTCCCGTGGCTCTATTCGGTTGCGCAGATCATGTTGGTCATCGACGCCACCGCGACCCGCGGCACGGTGCAGGGCTTGGTCAACTGGTGGTTCGCCCACAACGTTCTCGGCCTCTGGTTCACCCCCATCGGCCTTGCCGCCATCTACTACTTCCTGCCCAAGGTCTTGGGTAAACCGATCCACAGCTATTACCTGTCCGTTCTCGGCTTCTGGTCGCTGGCGATTTTCTACAACTGGGCCGGAGTTCACCACCTGGTGGGCGGACCGGTCCCCGTGTGGGTGCAGACCGCCGGTATCGCCGCCTCCTTCATGATGGTCATTCCGGTGCTGGTCACCGCAATCAACCACCATCTCACCATGGCCGGCAGCTTCGCCGCGCTCAAATACAGCCCCACCCTGCGCTTCATCGTTTTTGGCGCGGTCAACTACACCCTCTCCTCGTTGATCGGTTCGCTCATGTCCATGCGCTCCTGGGCCGAGGTCGCCAAGTTCACCCACTTCGTCGTCGGCCACGCCCACCACGGCCTCTACGCCTTCTTCACCATGGTGATGTTCGGCGCGATTTATTACATCCTGCCCCGCATCCTCTTGAAGGAGTGGCCCTCCGCGAAGCTCATCAGCCTGCATTTCTGGACCACCGCGATCGGCATGACGATTTACGTCATCGTGCTTTCCGTCGGCGGCATCGAACAGGGCATCGCGCAAAACGTCACCCCCATGGGTGCCGACGGCCAGGCGGGCGCACCGGTGCCCTTCCTGGAAGTGGTCGCCATGACCATCAAGTATCTTGAGCTCCGCAGCTACGCCGGCGTGCTCATCACGGTCGGTCACCTCGCTTTCGCCATCAACTTCACCTGGATGCTGCTCCAGCCCCGCTCGGCCGGCGCCACCGCTCCCACTCTGTTCCGCAACGCTCCCGCCATGGAGGTCGCACGATGAATCGCGCCCCCCTTCTCTTCCTCGGCATCTTCTTCGCCATCGCCTTCAGTTGGACGGGTATCATCCTGACCAACCACCTGAGCTACGCCGACCTAAAGCCGGTTTTCAACGAGGAGGAGGGCAAAGCCTACCCGCAGCCCCTTCCCGGCGACGCGGTTCGCGGCAAGGCGGTCTATGCCGATCTGGGCTGCATCTATTGCCACACCCAGCAGGTTCGCCACCCGGGCTACGGCAACGACATCGAACGCAACTGGGGTGAACGCGGCAGCGTCGCCCGCGACTATATTCAGGAGAAAAAGGTGATGCTCGGCTCGATGCGCACCGGTCCCGATCTCCGCAACGTCGGCGCTCGCCTGGCCGGCGAAGGTGGCCGCGATTGGCACATCCAGCACCTCTACGATCCGCAGCTCACCTCCAAGGGCTCGATCATGCCGCCCTACCGCTTCCTCTTCGAGACCCGCGCCATCGTGGGACAGCCCTCGGCCGACGCGATCCAGGGCAAGCTGCCGCCCGAGGTTCAACCCCCGGCGGGCCACGAGATCGTGCTCACCCAGCGCGGCAAGGATCTGATCGCCTACCTCCTCGCGCTGAAGGATCCGCCCCTCTACCCGGAAGAGGCCGCCCGCGTTTACGTCCCACCCGCCGAGCCCGCGCCCGAACAAGCAGCAGCCGCAGCCCATTCCGAGGAGGCCGCCAAATGAGCAGCGACCATCAAAAAACTCCCGCCCACATTCCCGCTCCGGAGAATCAACGCGCCGAGCAGGCCGGGGCCAGCGACGAGAGCATCCAGCAGGTTCACTCGATCCTGCTGCGCGAGAAGGCCGAGCCCTCCGAGGGCTTTTCGCCCATGCCGCTCTTCCTGCTGGGCTTCATCTCGGCGATGATCTTCGTCGGCTCGGTTTACGTCGTTCACTACCGCGGCGATTTCGATCCGCTGGTTTATGACACCCGCTACGATGCCGAGGCGGCCAAAGCCGCGGCGGCGGGCCCCAAGGTGCTCACGCCCGAGCAGATCTTGGCCAAGGGCAAGCAGGCCTACCAGACCTGTGTCACCTGCCACCAGGCGACGGGACTCGGTCTGCCCGGCGTCTATCCTCCGCTGGCCGGCTCCGAATGGGTGACAGGCAACGAGGAACGCCTCATCCGCGTATTGCTGCACGGACTCACCGGCCCTATCGAGGTGAAGGGCAACACCTACTCCGGCGCCATGCCGGCCTTCGGCAAAGTGCCCGGAGGCGGCTACAACTGGAGCAACGAGAAAATCTCCCACGTCCTCAGCTACATCCGTCACGAGTGGGGCAACAACGCCGAGTTTATCACCTCCGAAAAGGTCGCCGAAGTTTTCGCCGCCGAAGCCGCTCGTTCGAAGGCTTGGACGCAGGCGGAGCTGGAATCCTTCAAGTAGGCCGACGAACTCCGGCAGGCCCCCCGGAGCATGCCCGCCAAGCGCCGCCGCGATCCGGGCTGGATAGGGGGATCGGCGATGCGGGCCCCTTCGCCTAGCCCGCTTACCTCGCGCAGTTCGGGCTCGGCGGTGGTTTTGCCCGCGAGACCGCGGCGCGTCGGGGCGAACGCGACAAGCCGGACCCGACGGTATTGGCAGCCCTGATACGCGAGCCCCACGGACGCACGGTGGCGCAACTGGAAAAAGCGGAAAGATCCGCCTGCCCGGCGTCCGACGCGCCCTTTGCCGAACCCACGCGCCACCGCCCGCGCCACCGCCGCTGGCCCCCGCCGCGACGCGGGCGGGAGAACGAGGGATGCGCCGAGGGGCGGAAACGGAAAAACGGCGGCCGGGGAGGCCGCCGTTTTTCGTTTTTGACTGATGAGGATATAGAACGCCGTGGAGAAGGGACGCGAGGATGGGGGGACGCGAACGTATCACCGCCCCTCCACCCTCGCGCTTGCCCGTATCAGCGGCGAGCGGTCGCGGGCACCCGGGCCGAGCTCGGGGCCGAGGCCTCGCTGGCGGTGGTGATGTCCTCGGCGCCGGCGTCCTTGAAGATCTTCTTGGCGCGGTCGATCTCGTCGGAGTCCTCGGTGTGCACCGAGATCAGGAGGTTACCCTGGCGGATCTTTCCCTCGTAGCGCTTGGCTTCCAGCTCGGGGATGCCGAGGCCCACGAGGGCGCCGGTGATGCCGCCGAGCGCGGCGCCGACTCCGATGCCGCCCAGCGCGGCCATGATGGGACCGGCGGCGATGAAGGGACCGGCTCCGGGGATGGCGAGGGCGCCGATGCCGGCGATCCAGCCGAGGGTGCCGCCGATCACGCCGCCGGTGGTGGCGCCGGTGACGGCGCCCTCGGGGGCCTTGGTGTTTTTCTCGTGGGCGAAATCTCGTGTGGTTCCCTGGTCGGGGAAGAGCACGGAGATCGCGTCACTGGAGAAGTGGGCGGCCTGGAGGTCGCCGACGATGCGCTCGGCTTGGGCGCGGGTTTTGGCGATGGCGAAGACGGATTTGGACATGTTTGTAGGGGGTTGAGGGTCAGGGGACGGAGGCCGGCCCGGCGGAATGCGAGGCCGACCGGAGAAGGAGATGGAACGGTGTGCGGCGTCAGAGCTGCACGACCTCGAGTTGGCTGCTTACCTGGCGGCCGGCGGCCATGCGGCGGGCGAGCTCTTCGATCTCGCGTTTCTCGGCTGCGGTTTGCACCGGTCCGCGCAGCGTGACGGTGCCGCGAGCCGTGATGATCTTCACGTTCTTGGCGTTGGTGGAGAGATGGTCGCGGTCCACGAGCTCGCGGCGGATGCGCGCGGAGACATCGAGATCGCTCTGCTCGTTGCTCTGATTGATCGGGGTGGGCTGCTCCATCGCCCGATCCTGGCGGTTGCGGGCGGTGTTGTCGGCCGCAGTGGTGTCGTTGCGACGTCGATCGGTGTCGGCGTCGCTCGCACGCATGTCGTTGCGGGTCGATTCCGGCGGGTAGGTGTGCGGCAGGGCGGGCTCGTAGAAATAGCCGACGTAGGTGACCGAGGTGTAGTCGGGCTCCTCGCCCCGTTTGTAGGAGGGTGTGGCGAGCAGGCGGGCCTTGTCGGCGTCGATGCGGAAACGGATGTCGTCGCCGGTGCCGATGCGCTGGAGCTCGTTCATGCGCACGACGGTGAAACGGTCGCTGTCGTCGAGGACGCCGTCGGCGGTGATCACCACGCCCACCACCTGGCCGCTGACCAGATCCACCACCACGTCCTCGATTTCGCCGATGCGCTGGTTCTGGAAGTTGGTGACCTCCTGGCCGAGCAGGCTCTTGACGTGGCGTGGATCCCGGCGCTGGGCCGAGGCTCCCATGCGGCGTTTCTCGCCCTTGCGCTCGGTGGCCTCGGTTTTTCCCGGCGGCCGGTTCGGCGGATTCTGGGCCGAGGCGGGAGGTGGAAACGCGAGGGCGAGGGCCGGAGCAAGAAGCAGAAGGCGGTGGAGTTTTTTCATGATGTGCGGGGGGTTGAAGGTTGGGGAGGGGAAGTGGCGTGGACGCGGGTTGAGCGGCTTTCCGGGTGGGGCGGCGGCGCCCTGCGGCGCGAAAGGGATTGCGGGTTTGGAGCCCGGCCTTCTTCCCGGCGCCGCGTCCGCGCCCGGATGTGCCGCGCGTTCGTCAGGTATCCAACTGGTCGATACTCTTCGCGCTCCGCGGCGCGCCCGCAACCGGACCGCCCGAAAACGGGGGGCGACCGGATGGGGCGGACCGGAGAAGGTCCGGCGTGCGCCGGCGGCGGGCGGGTTCAGCGACCGCGGGCGAGGTTGTGCAGCGAGGCGATGTGACGCTCGGTGCGCGGCAGGAGTTCGCCGAGGATGAGCTCCTTGCACTCGGTCATGACCTCGGTGCTCTCCAGCGCCTGCCGATATTGTTTCAGGCCGTGTTCCTCGCCCTGGCGAAGGCCGGAGAGGGCGGAGGATTCGCCGAAGGCCTTGGCCACGCCCTGCACGGTTTTGGCGAATGCCCCCCAGGCTCCCGAATCGGTGGAGGGCGTGCCGCCCATCTCGACGACGTGGCCGCGCAGGAGCTGCGACGCCCTGAGATGCTCGTCCCGAATCTGCCGCAACGAGGCGGCGGCGGGATCGTTTTCGAATTTGCGGATGGTCTGGTCGTAGGTTTCGACGGCGGAAAGTTCGCCGCGGAGGAGCTCGTTGCAGACGTCGATGCACGAATCGGTGCGGGTGTCGTGGGTCATGGATTTCATGGTGTGTGAGCGGGGCGGCGATCGACGCCCGAACCGCCGGCCTCGTCGTGAGGTCGGTCAGGGTGGGTTGGGCGCGCCGTGCCCGAAAGAGTTTGGAAAGGGACGAAGCACGCGGGTGCCTGGGGGAATCCTTGAGCGACCCATCACGGTTTTTCCTTTCGTATGGGCGCGCGGTGGACGGTTGCCATGCCGGCCGGCGCGGAGTGGCCGGCCGCGCAGTGGGCGCGCGACCTTTACCGATGCCTTTCGACCGGGGCCGCCCCATGGCGTGGATGGGGCGCGGGAGTTATCCTGCCCTTCCGCAACCGTCGGCCCGGCCATGCACCCGCGAACCGACGCGAATAGACGGAAGCGAACGCGAGGGCGCTCCCCCACCCCGCTCCGTCACCCCTGACCAACGACCACGTCTCCCCCCCCTCCCGCCATGCTACGAAAAGCCAAACAACTCCATGATTTCGAAATTCGCGCCAGCGACGGCGTGCTGGGCAAAGTGAAGGACTTCTATTTCGACGACCACCACTGGGCGCTGCGCTACCTCGTGGTCGAAACCGGCTCCTGGTTGGAGCGGCGCCGGGTGCTGCTCTCCACCAACGCCGTCGTCGGGTCCGATTGGCGGGCCGGTTTGTTGAGCGTGAACCTGACCCAGGAACAGGTGCGCAACAGCCCCAACATCGACACCAACGAACCCGTGACGCGCAGCCAGGAGGCGGACCTGCATCACTACTACGGTTGGCCGGCCTACTGGCTCGGCGCCGGCTACGGGATGGGCGGGCCGATCCTCGGGCCGGCCATGCCGGACGCGGGCGCCACGCTGGGCACCGGCGTCGGCGTGGCGGTGGCGCGCGACGCGACCGTTGGCGTCCCGCCGTTCGGCGCGCTCGCGCCCACGGTGCGACGCGCGCCCCGCGGCGACCCGCATCTGCGTCGGGGGCGCGGTGTCGCCGGCTACCGCATCGAGGCCGCCGACGGCTCCATCGGTCACCTGGAGGACTACCTTGTCGATGACGTGACCTGGGACATTCGATATCTGGTGATCGACACCCGCAACTGGCTGCCGGGACGCAAGGTCGTCGTGTATCCGGAACTCATTACGGAGGTGAACTGGGCCGAGTCTCGAGTGCATGTGACGCTCACCCGGGACGAGATCCGCGACGCGCCGTCCTACGATCCGGACGCGGTGTCCGACGAGGAATACACCGCGCGCCTGCGAGCCTATCACCAGACGCTGCCTCCCCGGCGATGAGGCGCGGGATTGGCGTGTGGGGTCGGCTCCTCTGTAGGGTCGGCCGTCCTCGGCCAACTTTGGACGGAGCGGGACGCGGGCGGGCGGCTCATGCGAATTGGCCGGGGACGGCCAACCCTACAGCAAGACAAGGCAATGCTGCGGGGGGATGCGGCTTCACTTCACGCCACCGCGACGGGGAAGTGCGAGGGCAACTCCGGCGCGGGGGTGTGTATCAGATCTTTCCTTACCGATTCGGAGAGCGTCGCGCGCACGGACGGACGCAGTTTTTCCAGCACCGGGTTGTGGAGGGTCGCCCCGGCGGCGAAGGCCCAGGGGGCGTCCGCGTGGGTGCTCACGAAGGTCTCGATCTGCTCCGCCAGCCAATCCACCGCCCGACGGTGTTGCTCCTCCTGCATGGGCAGGCGCTCGTCGATCGACATGCCGGGACGGTTGGCGGTGTGCGGGAAGCGACCCGCCTGATCGGTGTCGCGGTCGGTGTAGCTTCCCTTCGCCGGAACAAACTCCAGCGACTCGATCTGCCGCACGGTCGGCGAGCTCTGGCCGGGCGCGCTGGCAAGTTCGTGAACGCGAAACTGGCGCTCCGCGACGGTGATGAGGTAACGGGGCGGCATCTCAGCTGTCCTCCAGTTTCAGGCTCTGTTCCTGAAGGAAGGGCACCAGCTCGTCGGTGCCGAAATCGGCCAAGATCCGGTCATGCCAGTCGAGCGTGGGCACCTTGGTCTGACCGGACTTTTTTTCCATTTCGGCCCGGGCGGCGGAATCGCGCGTGATGTCCACGCGCCGGTAGGGCACTCCGTGCTCGTCGAGAAACGCGACGGCTTCCTGGCACCAGGGGCAGCTCGGTTTGATGTAGAGGATGGGTAGATCGTTCATGGGAAAATAGATTGGGGGGCGGGGAACGCGGGACGACGGCATCGACCCGCTCGAGGCGTCCCGGATCTCGGCCGGGGTTGTCAGCTCTCGCGCCGCTCGTCGCGTTCGCGGCGGCGGGCGGCGAGCATCTGGTCGTGCTGGGCCTCCTCCACGCCTTCGAGCGCGAGGCGTTCCATCACCTCCTGGTCCTCGGGCTCGTTGCGCATCGGGGTTTGGTGTCCCGGGTTGGCGGTGGGTTCGGAGGGGTCGCGGCCACGCGGTCGGTCGCCTCGTCCTCCGCCAAGGTTGTATCCGGAAGATGGAGACCGAGGAGTTCGTCGCGGCTGCGCCGGCGGTCGTCGTCGGTGATGGCCGAGGCGGAGCGACCATCGATCACCGCGAGTTCGCGGGCGCGCACCTCGATGGCTTCGGCGGTGATCTCGTCCGCGCGTTTACCATGGCGAAGGATGCGGCCCGCCGGGGCGGAGACAGGGGAGTTTTTCATGCGTTTCAGGGTAGGCCGGGGACGGGCGTTTCGAAATCGGGTCGCCGGCCGACGGCGGTGTGGGGCAAGCGGCCCGCAGGCCTATCCCCCACGGCCATTCGCGCCCCGGTTCCGCTGCCGCGACGCCGCCTTCGAGGTTAGGGTGGCGGCATGGGAATCGAAACCATCCTCTTTGTGTTCGGACTCGTCGTGGTAATCGCGATCATGGTCGGGGTGCGCAAACACAAGACCAAGAAGTGAGCGCGCCGTGACGGTGTTTTCAGTGGATCCGTAAGGAGAACGGACATTCTTGTCCGTTTGCCGGTCTGCATGGACTGGTCGAATACGCGGACAGACGGACAAGTTTCGAGGCCGTAGGCCGACCGTCTGCCATGTCCGTTCTCCTGGGGCGTCATCGCTTGGCACAATCCGCCCTTTTCGTTCCACGTCCCGCCGGCCTTCTTCCCTTGCCGAGGCCATTGCCGAGTCTTCGACCCCAGTCTGTTTCGCTTCGCGAAACGCATGCACCAGACGACGCTCATCGAGCCGTCGTATCCGTGGTTTCTTTGCCCACCGGAAATCAGCGGGAACAAAAAAAGGAGGCGCCGCGCAGCTTCGGCGGCGCCTCCGGAACTACACGCGCACGGTCACGTCGTCAGGCGTTCGTGCGCGGGCGACGCCGCAGGGCGGCCAAGCCGAGGAAGGTCGCGCCGGCGAGCGCCGCGAAGGCGGAGGGCTCGGGCACGGCGGCGGCGCCGAGATCGACGATCTGGAGGCCGTTGAGCTCCGCCTCGTTGCCGCCCAAGCTGCCGACAAAACTGCCGCTCAGGGTGGTGCCACCGATCGAGGAGACGTTGAAGACGACGTAGTTCACGCCTTCTTGGAAGGAGTTGATCGAGCGCGCGGTGAGATTCTGGGAGGCGCTTTCGAGCGTGATGGTGGCGTCGCGGTCGGTGACTCCGCTGGAGCCGGGCTGGGAGTAGATATAGACTTGGTAGTCGTGGCCCGGGGTGAGCCCTCCGATGGTGAAGGTCGCGGGGGTGGTCCCGCCTACATAGTAGTAGTCGGCGAGCAGGTTACCGGCGAAGGACGGTGTGCCGCCGAAGCCGACTTGGCCGCTGCTGATGCCGGCGACCGAGAAGGAGATCGTGGTTGCGGTGACGCCGTCCGAGGCCAGCAGGTTGGTGCCGCCGGCGGTGGTGGTGAAGGAGTTCCAGTAGTTGTTGCCGGGATCGGAGTAAGCGCCTTGGCCGGAGTAGGTTCCGATGAAGAAGACCTTGGCCTCGATGTTGACGACGGTCTGCGCGGTGGCGGTGGCTCCGAAGAGCAGCGCGAGCGAGAGCAGCTGAAGGGCGGATTTGTGCATGGTTGGGTGTGTTTTGGGGGTGTTGGGGGACCGAAACGGTCCGCCCCGCTTAACGACACGCCGCAACCGATCTTTAGGGAATCTAGGTGCGTTTTTTGCGGGGGCGCGGATTTCGCGTTTTCCGGCTGCCGCAGGGCCACGAACGTGCCGAACGTGGCGCCGATCAGGTGGGCCAGCGGCACGGGCGCGTAGCTGTTGCCGCCGCCGGCCGCGAAAACCGTGCCGCCGCTCGCCAGCTCGAAGACGCACTTGGCCAGGAACCCGACCAGCGCCAGCACCCCGACCCAGATGGAAAACGCGTGCCGCGCCCGGCGACCGTCCGCGATCTGCCGCGCGCAAACCAGACCGAAGAGCGCGGAGTCGAGCCCCGAAAGGCCGCGGTAGCTGGCGAACTGCGGCTGGAAAAACCAGACCGCGAGCCCGATGCCGAGCGCAGCGGCCAGCAGTGTAGTGGAAAAATCACGACGCCCGCGCGCCTCGCCCAGCGCGCCGAGGATGAGAAGCGCCGCCACATCCCAGCGCAGGTGGTCGGCGTCGAAGTGGGCGAGGTGGCCGGTGAGGAGCCGCCACCACTCGCCCGCCGCGAGCGCCGCCCGATCCAGCTCGGTCGCGGCGGTGAGGGCCGGCGAGGCGTGGACGCCGACGGCCAGCGCGGCGAGGGCGAGGGTGAGCCAGGGCAGGCGGCGGAGGGCAATCTGTCGGGAGCGTGGCATGGCAGGCATGGAGTGCGGCGACGTGTCGCCGCTTTTGACGATGAGCCTCGGCTCATCGCCCGCTGTCCGCGGCGCGCGGCGTGCGGCACGCGGCGCGCGAGGCGATATCAACAAGGTGTTCGTGAGGGAGCGCGGGATGTGCGACGGCGAGAGGGCAAGCCGACGTGTCGGCTTGTCGAAGGCGGCGTCGTGCCGCCGCACTCCAAAGTTCAGACTTTTTCGCGCGTGCCGAGGCGGCCGCGGCAGTAGGCGCTGGCGCCGATCAACACCACCAGCAGGGCGAGCTGGAGCAGATCCTCGCGGTCGAGCGCGCCGCCACCACCGCCGCCGCCGTTGTTGCCGCCGCGGCTGTGGCTGACGTGCGGAGCCGGGGCCGAATAGGTCGGCTGGGCGGCGTCCACCTGGTAGCTTTTCACCGGCTGACTGGCGCGCACGGCGCGGGCCTGCTCCTCGGCGGCGACGCGGGTCTGGTTGCGACGTTCGATGCCGCGTTTCGCGAAGGCCTGGTCGTCGAGCACGATCATGGCGGTGTGGTCGGTCACGAGCTGGTAATCCACGCCGATGCGGGTGATGGCGTCCTTCGCCTCCTCGGCGGGCAGATTGCCGATGGCCTCCTTGGTCTCGAGCTGCTCGATCTGGGCGAGGGCCCAGAGGCGCTCGATCTCGGGGTTGTCGGTGTCGATTTCGGGGAAATCGAAACGGGTGACGTAGGTTTTGTCCGCGCCGGTGAGCTTGGCGTTGAGCGTGAGGGTGGCGGCGCCGGCGCCCTCGTAGCGGCCGAAGAGCACGAGCTGCTGGCCGCGGTAGATTTTTTGCGGGTTGTCGCCGGTGGTGTCGAAGACGCGCGCGCCGGTGAACTTGAAGGAGGCGTCGTGCATGGCCTCGAAGGCGATCTTGGACTTGGCGAGCAGGAGCTGGCCGACGATGTCGTCGTCGTTGCTCACGCCGGTGTAGAAGCCGCCGGTGGCGTCGGCCATGACGCGGAGAAGCGGCCAGTTGGCGTTGTTGCCGAGGAGAAAGCCGAAGAAGCGCACGTCGTTCTGCTTGAGCAGGGCGTGGAAGGCGCGCGGCTCGACCACGCCGGCGTTGGTGACGCCGTCGGTCACGAGCACGACGCTGCTGGCGCGGTCGGCGTCGAGACCTTTGAGGGCGAGCTGGAGGCCCTCGTAGATGTTGGTGCCGCGATCGGGCTGGAGCCGGGCGAGCTGGTCGGCGGCGGCGCGCACGTGATCGGGCGTCGCGGCGGTCCAGTCCTGGAGAAGCTTCGCGCTGTCGTTGAAGGTGACGAGGCGGAAGCGGTCGTCGGGGCGCATCTGGCCGAGGGCGCGCGAGACGCCGTTGGCGAGGGTGGCGATCTTGCCCTGCATGGAGCCGGAGACGTCGAGCACGTAGGTGTAGTCGGCGCCGCGGGTGATGGGCTGGAGGTCGAGGCCGGGCGTGACGACCATCATGAAGGTGCCGGGGGCGTCCTTGTTTTTCCGATACGGGATGACCTCGACGCGGCCGGGCAGGTTGTCGGCGAGGCGGTAGTAGAAGACGAAGTCGCGGTCGAGCTTGGCGCCGGGGCGGTCGAGCGAGACGCGGTAGTGGCCGGCGTCGAGTTTGTCCACCACGGCGGCGCCCTCGAAGCCGGGCACGCGCACCTCGTCCACCGGCCAGGCGGACTTGAGCTCGACGTTGAAGAGGAGCTGGCCGCCCACCTGGTGGTTCACCGGCTGCCAGAAACTTTTCGCCTGCTCGTCGGTGCCGCCCTCCTCGAGCGGATAGACGTAGCGGCCGACGCCGGTGTCGATCTCGAGCGGCTGGTAGTAGGTGAAACTCAGGCGCACCTCGGCGCCGGCGCGCACCGGCGAGACCTTGAACCGGTAGGTTTCAAACGCCTCCTTGCTGGCGAGGCCGGCGTCGTTGCCGGCGGCTTTTTCCTCCTCGTAGGCGCGCTCGGCGTCGGCCTTGGGCAGGACCTCGCCTTGCAGGGTTTTTTCGCCGGTCACGATGGTGACGGCGGAGAGGCTGGCGCTCTTCGGCACGGGGAAGGCGTAAACGGCCTCGAGGTCGGTGGAGTTGGGGTTGAAAAACGTCTGCTGCACACGCGTCTCGGCGAAGCCGTTGTTGAGCACGACGTCCACCTGGTGGGCGCGAATCTCGATGGGCTGGTGGGGAGACCCCACGGGCGTGAGCGTGCCGCCGGCGGCGAGGCGCGCGGGGGCGAGCGCGAGGGCGAACGCGGCGAGCGCAAGGCCGGCGGCGAGCAGGCCGCGCGGGAAGCGAGGGCGGGCGGGCCGGGTTGGGAGGAGTGTGGTCATGGGCGGAATGGGTTTCGGTCCACTCCTTAGCTCCGCCGATGCCAGCCGGGACCCCGGTGGCGAAATGGGCTCATGCGTAGCGTGATGCGATTTTCGTGCGAGGCTCTGTTTTCTGAGGATTCGACAAAATATGTCGGGAGCCTAACAGAATACGCCAAGATGCCTGAGCTCTTCGCCAGTTTGGAGGATCGTGATTTCGCGGCGGCGCTGCGGCGTCTCAACGCGACGAATCCCTTCCTGCCCGAGCGCATCGAGTGCGAGCGCGCGGCGCTGGGCGCGGAGTTTCGCGCGGCCGGGGCGGAGTGGAACAAGCTGCCGCCGCAGGAGCGGGCGCATCCGCACCACGTCGCGCTGGTGGCGCGCTCGGCGCGGGTGATCGAGGCGGCGCGGGCGCGCTTGCCGGCGCGTGGCGCGGGCGCCGCGTCGGCCGGGCGGGGCGGTGCGAGACGGGGCGGCGAGACGCGGGCTTGGCGCGAGGAGGCGGAGCTTTACGAGGAGCTGGCGGGGTTCTGGCTCTACCAGACCTACGCGTCGCGTTTCGACGCGGTGGTGCGGGCGGAGCTGGCGGGGCGGGCGGAGCCGGGCGGGCTGGATTTTTTCGGCGCGTTTCGGGCGGACGCGGAGCGCATCTTCGCGCCGCCGGGCATCGGTCTGCTGGAGCGCGAGCCGGTGGAGCATCTCTTCGCCTGCGGGCTGCAGATCCGGTGTGCGTTTCACCACGTGTTTCGCGGTTTGGTGGGCGGCTCGGCGCCGATGGCGCGGCTGCGCGCGGCGATCTGGCAGTCGATTTTCACGCGCGATCTGCGGCGCTATCGGCGCGGGCTGCACGCGCGGCTGGGAGACTTCGCGACGCTGGTCACGGGGCCCTCCGGCACGGGCAAGGAACTGGTGGCGCGGGCGGTGGGGCTGTCGCGTTACCGCGCCTACGATCCGCGGCGGCGACGTCTGGCGGACGAGGGCGCGGAACGGTTTTTCCCGCTCAACTTGTCCGCGCTGTCGCCGACCCTGATCGAGTCGGAGCTCTTCGGGCATCGGCGCGGCGCCTTCACCGGCGCGGTGGCGGATCGCGCCGGCTGGATGGAGGTGTGTCCGACGACGGGCGCGGTGTTCCTCGACGAGATCGGCGAGGTGGACGCGGGCATCCAAGTGAAACTGTTGCGCGTGTTGCAGGCGCGGAGTTTTCAGGCCCTGGGCGACACGCGGGCGCGGTCCTTCGTGGGCAAGATCATCGCGGCGACCAACCGCGACCTGCCGGCCGAGATGCGCGCGGGGCGTTTCCGCGAAGATTTTTATTACCGGCTGTGTTCGGACCTGATCGAGACGCCTTCGCTGCGCACGCAGCTCGACGATTCGCCGGGCGAGCTGGTCTCGCTGGTCGGGCATGTGGCGGCGCGGCTGCTCGGCGAGGCGGAGGGCGAGGCGGAGACGGAGCGGTTCACCCGCGAGGCGGTGGCGTGGATCGAGCGCGAGCTGGGCCCGCGTTATCCGTGGCCGGGCAACTTCCGCGAGCTGGAGCAGTGCGTGCGAAACCTGCTCGTGCGCGGCAGCTACCGACCGGCCCCGGCGCCGGGCGGCGGAGCGGGAGACGGGGAGGATTGGAACGCGGCGCTCGCGCCCGGGCGGTTGACGGCGGAGGAGGTGTTGCGCCGCTACACGCGCCACGTGCACGCGATGGAGGGCGGCAACATCGAGGCGACGGCGCGCCGGCTGGATCTGGATCGGCGCACGGTGCGCGCGCGGCTGGGCGCGGGTGTCACGCGTGCTGCTTGATCGCCGCGGCGGAGGCGTCGGAGGCGGATCCCTGCACCAGCTGGAGGAGCGTGTTGACGTTGGCCCGCATGGATTGGGATTGGGCGTTGAGTTCCTCGGCGGAGGCGGCGCATTCCTCGGCGCCGGAGGCGTTGGTCTGGACGACCTTGTCCAGTTGGCCGAGGGCGGCGTTGATCTGGTCCAGCCCTTGGCTCTGTTCGTCGGAGGCGCCGGCGACTTCGGCGACGAGTTCGTCCACCGCCGTGGTGCGGGTAAGGATGTCCGAGAGGGAGCCGGCGACCTGCGCGGAGAGGGTGACGCCCTGGGTGGTCCACGTGACCGATTCTTGGATCATGGTCGCGGTTTCCTTGGCGGCCTCGGCGCTGCGGCGGGCGAGGGCGCGGACCTCGTCGGCGACGACGGCGAAGCCCATGCCTGCCTCGCCGGCGCGCGCCGCCTCGACGGCGGCGTTAAGGGCGAGGATGTTGGTTTGGAAGGCGATCTCGTCGATGGTCTTGATGATCTTGGTGATGTTGTCGGCGCCGGTTTTCATCGAGGCCATGGTCCGGCTCATGGCCTCCATGTTGGTGGCGCCCTGATCGGCGGCTTGGCGGGCCTGGGTGGTGAGGTCCTTGGCGCGGCGGGCGTTTTCGGCGTTGCGCTTGGTCATGGAGGACAGCTCCTCCATGGAAGAGCTGGTTTCCTCCAGAGAGGCGGCCTGTTCGCTGGAGCCTTCGGCGAGCGATTGGCTGGAGGCGGAGACCTGGCCGGCGGCGGCGGCGGCGGCGACCTGGGCCGCGCCGTCATTCAGCTCGCCGGCGACGCGTTTGAGGGTGCGGTTGATGCCGCGGGTAATCCAGAAGCTGAGCGCGGCCACCAGCGTCAGGGCGGCGACCATCGTGGCGAGGGTGAAGGTGCGAAGGCGCCGGGCGTTCGCGACGGAGCTCGCGACAACGCCGTCGGCGAGGGCTTCCTCCTGCTCGACCAGGTGGGCGAGGTGCGCGTCCACGCGTGATTGGCTGGCGCCGCATACCTCCGTGAGCTGCCGGTGCATCTGCTCGCGGAGGGCGGTCGCTTCCCGCGACTTGGCGAGGAGCTCGTCGAAGCCGGCGAAGGTGGCGCGCTTGGCGGCCTCCATGTCCACGCGGAGAATCTGAACGGCGGCTTCTTTTTCACCGGCGGAGGCGAGCTCCTTCGCCCGTTTGACGTGGGCGTGGTAGGCTTCGTGGTGGGGGCGGACGGCTTGAAGCATGCGGGCGAGGTCGGGGTTGTCGCTGTGGAACGAGGCCAGCCAGCGGCCGAAGTTGCAGGCACCGTCGTCGTCGCCTCCGGGGAATTCCGCTCCCGTTTCGATGTGGTCGAAAAGCATCAGGTTGAGCCGGTGGTGGTCCGCGATGAACAGCTGGAGATCGCGCTCGAGGGCGGGCGGATTGGAGATGGCGAGGGCGCCGAAGCGCTCGTTCAGAGCGGCGTAGGCCTCGGCGTCGGCCCGCCACGCATCCCAGAGCGTTTCAAACTCCGCCCAGGCTCGCCCCGTCTCCCTCGCCAAGGTGCGCCTCGCGAGATCGTCGCGGGCGGTTTGGTGGGCGGCGAGGCCGGCGGCGATTTGCTGATCCTGCGCGGCGCGTGCCTCCGCGCCGAGTTCCGGTATGAGTTGGGTGTGTTGCGCGGCCTCGATCTGGCGCACGGCCACGGCGATGGTCAGGAAGTCGCGAACCGTGGGGAGATGCGTTTCGCCCACCTCGTGCAGGGATTTTTGGCTCTCGGTCGAGTCGTGGTAGGCGATGACACCGACCAAAGCGGTGACGAGGCCGAGGCAGGCGAAGGCGGTGCTGATCCTGCGGCCGATGGTCCAGGTATTTTTCATACGGATGGAGCGATGAGAAACTGCGAGTTTGGCTGGTGATGGAGGGCGAGCCATGGATGCCCGACCCAAGCCGGGAGGGGCGGCGAGGGCTGGCGGTGGCGGACGGACGGGCGGACGCGCGGGCGTTTGACGTCGTGCCTCGTATGGTCGGCGTGTTCCTGGCGGACTTTAGCCGGATACCGGGTAATGCGGCTATTTTCAGGACCTTAAGGCGCGAGTATAAGCCGGTGACGATGATGGCAAAAGACGCGTCCTCACGCCTGACCTGCTCGCGCGATGACGACGCCACGACCCGCGTCGAGGCGACCGCGCGCCGGCGGGATCCGGGGCGTCGGACGGTGCGCGCGGCCGGGGGGGGCGGAGGCGGGGATGACGCGCCTACGCGGCGGCTCACATTTCCCAAAACTTCGAGAGCGGCACGGCGAGGAAACGCGGATCGCTAAGCGTGATGAGGTGGTCGCCGGAGTGGAACAACACGCCGCCCGCGAAATCGTCTCCGCAGTGCGTGGCGAGGCGGCGCAGCCCGGAGACGTCGGCCAGCGAGGGCGTGGCGGTGGATTTGACCTCGATGCCCCACACGCGTTTTCCCCGGGTCATGACGATGTCCACCTCGACGAGATCCTTGTCGCGGTAGTGCCAGAAACGCAGCTCGGGGTCGGTCCAGCCGGCCTGCGCGACGAGTTGCTGGAGCACGTAGGACTCGAGCAAATGTCCGCACCGGTCGCGCCGCTGCGTCCAGTCCTCGGGCGCGAGGTCGGCCAGCGTGGCGGCGAGGCCGCTGTCCACCAGGTGGAGCTTGGGCGTTTTCACCAGGCGTTTCGACTCGTGTCGGTGCCAGGCCTGGAGCCGACGCACGAGGTAGAGCCGCTCGCAGGCGGAGAGGTAGTTCTCCACCGTCTCGCGGCGCAGATCGAGCTCGTTGGCCAGGGTGGAGACGTTGAGCAGCTCGCCGGTGCGGAGGGCGAGCAGGGTGAGCAGGCGGCCGACCTCGCGCGGCTCGCGGATGCGCGCCACGTCGTTGACGTCGCGGTCGAGCAGCGAGCGCAGGTAGTCGCGATGCCAGGCGCGGGCGCGCTCCGGCGTGCGGCGCAGCGGCTCGGGGAACCCGCCCGCCATGAGCCGTCGCGGCAGGTCCATGCGGTCGGGCAAGGGCTCGGCGAGACTGAGGACGGGGTGGATCTCGCCCGCGATCCAGGCGCGCAAAAAATCGCCCGGGCGGCTCGCGCGCTCGGCGGCGGTGAGCGGTTGCAGCTCGAGCACCGCCATGCGGCCGGCGAGCGAATCGCCGAGCCGGGGCATGAGCAGCAGATTGGCCGAGCCGGTGAGCACGAAACGCCCCGGGCGACGGTCGCGGTCCACCGAGTGTTTGATCGTGCGCATCAACTCCGGCGCGCGCTGGATCTCGTCGATGATCACCGGGTCGGGCAGCGCGGCCATGAAGTTGCGCGGGTCGCGCTGCGCGAGCGCGAGCGAGTCGGGGTCGTCGAGGCTCACGTAGCCATACTGCGGCATCAGCAGGCGGGCCAGGGTGCTCTTGCCGCACTGCCGCGGACCCAGCACCGCCACCACCGGCGTATCCGCGAGGGCGATACGCAGCGGACCCAGCATGGAACGAGGCCAATCGAGAGCGTCCATTTGCCGGTTAGGCGAGCGTCTATTTGCCTATTTTGCAAGCGTCCATTTGCCGGTTTGTGGCCGGAGTTTGATGGAAGATATTCTTTAACAACGTGCGGACAATCCGTCCAGTTGTCGGTTATGGCGTCGTCTATTTGCCTATTAGATAAGCGTCCAGTTGCCTATTTGGCGCCGTGAAAAAAAGCACCGCCCCGCGCGGAGAGCTCCACGCGGGGCGGCTGTTTTGTGGCGACCGAAGGGTTTTTCTCAGTCCTCCGTTTCGGCGCGGGGGATGAGGGCCTCGTAGTCGGCGAGGGTGCCGCCGGCGAGGCAGGTTTCGATGATCTTGCGGCCGAGGGGCAGCAGGTCGGGGCTGAGGAAGTTTTCCAGTTCGGAGGCGAAGAACTCGCCGAGCAGTTCCGCGCCGCGGTCGTAGGCGACCTCGCCGACTTCCGGCTGCAGGTCCACCTCGAAGAACCACGAGCCGATGGTGCCGCCCTCGACCTGGATCTTGTGCGGCGTGTAGCCGAGCAGCGGGCAGCGCGAGGCGCGCAGTTCGCCTTTCTCGAAGCGGGCGCCGCCGCGGCGGGCCAGATACTCGCGGGTGATCCACTGCGGCATGAAGCTCACCTCCCAGGCGCCGACGTGCTGGTTGGGGATGAGCACGTAGTTCACCTTGGGGTGGTCGGTGATCTGGTTGAGCAGCAGGTTGGCCTGATCGACTCGGCGGCCGGTGGCGAAGGGCCAGTAGGAGCCCACGCCCTCGGAGGACATGCCCTCGCTCGACACGATGCTCGGGTTGGCGTGGCCGCGCGGGGCGACGAGGCGCCAGAGCCAGGCGAGGGCCGGCGGCAGGACGTGGAAGAGGCCGAGGATGCCGTAGGTCGGGTTTTCGCGGGTGCAGGGCGGGCAACGCACACCGAAGCTGCGGATGTCCACGTCCACCGCGCCGTTGACCACGCCCGGCACGATGGAGCGCGGCAGGACGATGCGCGGGTTCGGGCAGGGTTTGCCCGGGCTGTCCTCGACGTGTTCCCAGATGAGCGCGGTGGCGCCGGGGTGGGCCTCGATGTTGAGGAAAAGCAGGGGCAGGTCGGGCTTGAGCGTGAGTTTCTCCAGATGCGGGTCGGTGCCGTAGGCGGTGATGTGGTTGACGCGCACGAACCAGGCGTCCTCGGCGTCCATGACGGCGAGCTTGCCCTTGCCCTTCTGGAGCGAGGGGTGGCAGAGCGCCATGTCGTCGGTGACGGGGCGCACCTCGCAGGCGCGGGGCAGGATGACGGTGCGTTTGTCGCCGGTCACGAGGTTGTTGCCGAGCAGGAGCGAGCCGTCGGGCTGGCGGTGCACGTGTTCGAGCATCTCGCTCTTGCCGCCGCCGCTGGCGCCCTCGTGGGAGATGACGATCTTGTTGCCGTAGGGGGTCTGCACCTGGGCGGTGGAGCAGTGGATGGTGGTCCAGCTCTCGTTTTCGCCGAGATTGAGGAGGACGCCGTAAATGCCCTTCTTGGCCGAGGGGCCGGGATAGAGATTGTAGCTGAACAACTCGTGCAGGCCCTCGCGGCGGTTATGCACCACGATCTGCTTGCCCTTGAAGTGGGTGTGGCGGAAGGGCGGGGCGACGTAGATGATCGCGCCCGGCTTGAAGTCGGCCGGCACCTCCTCGGGCGAGA
The DNA here is from genome assembly GCA_966252115.1 of uncultured Akkermansia sp. Taxonomy (GTDB): domain Bacteria; phylum Verrucomicrobiota; class Verrucomicrobiia; order Opitutales; family Opitutaceae; genus IMCC26134_A. The sequence continues at coordinate 42,760 of CBINNW010000002.1, read as the reverse complement.
GGATGCCCTGGAGGAGCGCGAGCCCGAGGGCGAAGAAGCCTGCGTTGTCCGGCGCGATCACGAGGGCGTGGGTGCCCTTGTCGCCGACCCCGGCGATGAAGGGGAAAACGGCGAGCGGCTGCGTTTTCAGCCAGGCGAAGGTGGCCTCGCGCAGCGGGGCGAAGTCGGCCCCGAACTGCGCGCGGTAGGTGGGCTTGTCGGTGGGGCGCTCGTCGCCGATCACCATGCAGTCCGGGTCGCGGCGGCGCATGTAGGGGTCAACGTAGTTGGCGGCGATGCCGTTGCGCACCTTGCAGGCGCGGGCCTCGAGGACGCGGCCCTTGCCGGGCACGTCGTAGGCGACCTCGTGCCAGCCGTGGCGGGCGTCGCGCACGGCGAGTTCCACCAGGTCTCCCACCTTTTTCGCCAGGGTAACGGACGGCGCGGCGGCCAGGATGTCCGCCGCCTCGGGGGGCAAGGCGTAGGGCAGGCTGAAGCCCGAACCGTGGGCGGCGGGACCGGCGGCCTTGGGCGCGCGGAGCGTGGCGGAGGGCGAGGCATGGAGTGCGGTGTTCATGGTGTGGCGTTTGGCGGAGCGAGCGGGCGAAGGGGATGAGGGAGGGGAGGGCTTGGGTGGATCGGGTAGCTGGGTCCGAGGCGGGCGGCCGTGCGTTTGGGCGCGGTGGCGGAACCAACGCCGATGACCTTAACGAAAACCCGCTTTGGCCGCTCCCGGCGGCTTGGCGGATTTTGGGCGAAACGTGGCATTAGAAAATGCGCAATCGACGCGAGAATTGGTTAGTCAGCGAGAGCTGCGGGGTTAGGGTGGCGCCATGCCCTTGGTGGTGAAACAGGCCCTGGCGGAGCGGTTGGCGGCGATGCCGGAGCTGGAGCGTTTCCTCGCGGACCTGTCCGTGCTCGTCGGAGTGACGGTGCGTTTCTGGCCGGCGGTGGCCGCGGTGGAGCCGGGTCGCGGCACCGTCACCGCGAGCGCGGCGGCCTCGAATGGAGTTACCACCGCCGCCGGGCCGGAGCCGGTGAGTTTTTGCGCGCGCATCCGGCGGGAGGACGGGGGGTGCCGATACTGCGTTTCCTTTCGCCAAAAACTGCGCGAGCGGGCGGCGGTCACGCCGGCTGCGGCGGCGTGCGACGCGGGCCTGTGGGAACTGCTCGTGCCGGTGAGCGTGGGCGGCGTGGTGGCGGGGCATTTCCTCGTCGCGGGCCTGCGCGAGGGCGTGTCGGGTGCGGCGGCTGACAACCGTGCGCGTCACCTGCTCGGGCGTCGCGGACTCGAGTTGCGGGCCGAGGAGGTGACGCGATTTCGGGAGCTGGCGCCGGCCTTCGACGCCGCCCGGCGGGAGGCGCTCGCGCGTCTGCTCCAGGCCGGCGCCGAGCGCATCGGCCGCGCGATCAACGCCCACCTCGCCACTTCGCCGGAGGGCGTGCCCGAGTTGGTCGAGCGCGCCTACCGCCTCGTGCATGCCGAGCACGCCCGGCCCCTGCGCGTGCCGACCATCGCGCGGCGGCTGGGTGTGAGCGCCGCGCACCTGAGCCGGACCTTTCACCACGCGACCGGGCTGCGACTGGTGGACTACGTCGCGCGTTACCGGGCCGAGCGTGCGCGGGCGATGTTGGCGGAGGGAGGGCGCCCGGTGGCGGAGATCGCGCGCGCCTGCGGTTTCGCGTCGATCTCGCAGTTCAACCGCGTGTTTCGAGCCGCCTTCGGCGCGAGCCCGCGTCGCCTGCGGGCCGGGCGCGGCCTGACAAATGCCTGACATCTCCCTGACCCCGCGCTGACAAGGCCGGCGCGCGAATCGGGTAGGCTGGCGGGCGTCATGAAACGCACCGCCACTCTCCTCCTCGCCGCGCTCGGGCTTTGCTCCGGGCTGCTTTTTTCGGTCTCGGCCAAATCTCTCGTCGCCGCTTCTCCCGCGTCCTCCACGGGCTCGTCCGACGTCGCGCCCTCGGCCGCCGAGCCGGTGCGCCTGCGGGTGGAGCTGGATCGTCCCGTGTTGCCCGCCGACTCGCGAGAGACCGCGGTGGTGAAGGTGGCCCTCGATTGTTACCGCCCGCCCACGTCCCGCCGCGCGCCGGTCAATCTCGCCCTCGTGATCGACAAATCCGGCTCGATGGGCGGGGAAAAAATCGCCCGCGCCCGCGAGGCCGCGCTCGAGGCGGTGCGCCGGCTCTCGGCCGACGATCTCGTCTCGGTCGTCGCGTATGACAACGGCGTGCGCGTGCTCGTGCCGGCCTGCCGGGTCGGCGACGGCATCGCCGTTTCCCACGCCATCCAGGGCATCACCGCCGACGGCGGCACCAATCTCCACGGGGGAGTCGTCGCGGGCGCGGCCGAGCTGCGCAAACACATCGAGGAGGGCTACGCGCATCGCGTGCTCCTCCTCTCCGACGGCCTCGCCAACGTCGGCCCGCAGACCCCGGAGGCGCTGGGCTCGCTCGGCGCGCAGCTCGTGCGCGAGGGCATCTCGGTGACGACCGTCGGGCTGGGGCTCGACTTCAACGAGGACCTCATGACCCGGCTCGCCCGCCGCAGCGACGGCAACACCTACTTCGTCGAGCACAGCGGCGACCTCGCCCGCATTTTTAACGAGGAACTCGGCGACGTGCTCAGCATCGTGGCGCGGCGCCTCGTGCTGGAGATCGACTTCCCGGCCGGCACCCGCCCGGTGCGCATCGTCGGTCGCGAAGGCCGGGTGGAGCATCGCCGCGTGGTGATCGAGCTCAACCAGCTCTACGGCGGGCAGGAAAAATTCGCCCTGGTCGAGGTGGAGATCGAGCCGGCGAAAAAAGGCGCCGACCGCGAGGTCGCGCAGGCGCGCGTGCGTTATGAAAACGCGCTCGACGCCCGCCCCGCCAGCCAGCGCGCGGCGGTGAGCGCGCGTTTCACCGAAAACGAGAAGGCCGTGGTCGCCGCCGCCAACCACACCGTGCAGGCCGACTATGCCGCCAACCTGCTCGCGGAGACGAAGGACGAGGTCGTGGCGCTGGTGGACGCCGGCCGCCGCGACGAGGCCGCCGCGCGGCTGCGCCAGGTCGGCGACGAGCTGAATGTATTGGGGAAAACCTACAGCAACTCCGCCGTGATCGCCGTCGCCGAGCCCGCGCCCGCCGTGGCCGCGAAGGTCGAGGCCGAGGGTCTGAGCAACGCCGAGCGCAAGGAATACCGCGCCGAGGCCCAGCAAACCTACAGCCAGCAGCGCGCCGAGTGAGGAGTGGAGCACGTGGGACACGAGCACATGCCCGCCACGACCGCGCCGCCGCGTCTCAGTCCTCGGGCGCGAGGGCGGCCTGCGCGGAAGCGAGGCCGCCGTCCACCAGGTGGAGCTTCGGCGTCTTCACCAGGCTGATTTTCCACGGCTCAGGCCGGCGGGGTGTGCTGGCGCGCTTTCTCGCGCTGCTCGCGCGACGCGACCACCGACGCGGCCGGGGTCGGTTCGTCGGCGGCCGGTTTTTCCCGCGATACGGGGCGGTGCTCCTCGGTCGGCAACACGCCCCGGATTTTGCGTTTGTTCATTCCGGCCAGGCCGGAGACCAGCACCGCCAGAAAAACGACGGCCAAAACTCCAACGATAAAGTAGCCCATGCCCGCAGCCTAACACCCCGTCGGAAGCCGTGGTATCGGCGCATTTCCCAGCTCCTCGGCGGGGATCGGACGGATGGGGTTTTGGCCGCCTCTCTGCGATACTGAGGCCATGCGCTTCGATGAAAATCCTCCGAGCCCCGACCGGATCGTGGACACACGAAACCCGGATACGAAAAACAACATCCTGATGAGCCTGGGGGTGATCGTGTTTCTGATCATCGGCGGGATCCTGCTGTGGTGGTTCGCCCGCGAGAGCTCCTGACTCCCCGCCTCCCGGCACCGCCGCCCCCCGTCCCTCCCGCACGAAGGCGCCGTCGCGACCGGCGGCCCCGGGTATGCCCCGAAGCCCCGGTCGCCCGGCGCCCAGCTCAAGCGTGCTGGCCCGCGTGCACGCCCTCGGCGACCTCCTCGACAAGCTTTTGGTTAAAAGCGGGGATATCGTCGGGCGAGCGGCTCGTGACCAAGCCCTGGTCCACCACCACCTCTTCGTCCACCCAGGTCGCTCCGGCGTTGGCGAGATCGCGTTTGATGGAGGGATACGAGGTGAGCCTGCGGCCGGACACGACCTCGGCGTCGATGAGGATCTGCGGGCCGTGGCAAATGGCCGCGACGGGTTTGCCGGCCTCGAAAAAGGCCCGAACAAACTCCACCGCCTCGTGCTTGAGTCGCAGGGTGTCGGGGTTGAGCACACCGCCCGGCAAGAGCAGCGCGTCGAAATCCGAGGCCTTCGCCTGGCTCAGGGGCAGGTCCACCGGGACGGGTTTGCCGAAACCGTCGCCGGTCCAGCTTTTCACCTGCCCGCGGCAGGGGGAGACGACGCGGGTGGTCGCGCCCGCCTGATCAAGAGCGGCGCGGGGCTTCAGCAGCTCGCTTTCCTCGAAGCCGTCGGCCGCGAGGATCGCGACGGTTTTGCCGCGGAGGTTTTCGGACGCGGATGTTTTCATGGACATGGTGGAAGGATGGGAGTGGGGGGGTTCGCGATTGCGGAGAGCATCCCGCCGTGAGGGAGGGACGCGACGGGCACTCGCCCGCCAAGGGGCCAAGAAACACCCGCCCTTCGCCCGGCAACCGCGAGGGTGAGAAACGGGCGCATCCCGCCGTGAAGCTCGCGGAGAAACTCCCATCCACGCCGCGGATCGTCGGCCCCGGGAGCGCAAAAGCCGACGGCGCGCGAGGCGCTCAACAGCCGGGAATGACAGGTTGACAAGGCTCTCGCGGCGGGATTTGGCTTCTCGCCTTTTTCAAGAAAATGAGCGCCACCGAAACCACCACCCAGTCCCTCACCCCCGAGGCTTTCCCCTTCACTCAGCCCGAGCTGATGAACCGCTACGTCACCGACACCGGCAAGATCCTGCCCCGGAAATACACCCACCTTTCCGCCAAGCAGCAGCGCCGTGTCACCTCCACCATCAAGCGCAGCCGCGCCATGCTGCTCGCCAAGTAAGGCCGACGAAGTCTTCGCACTTTCTTAAACTGGGGCGTCCCACGACACCCCGGTTTTTTTATGCCCCCGGTCCGTCCACGAATCCTCCAGCCCACCGCCGGCAATCTCCAGCGCGTGGCGGAGATGTTGCGCCTCGGCCAATTGGCGGGCGTGCCCTCCGAGACCGTCTATGGTTTGGCGGCAAACGCGCTCTCCGCCGAAGCCTGCGCCGGAATATTCAGGGCGAAGGGACGCCCGATCACCGACCCGTTGATCGTGCACATCGCGGACGGCGCCCGACTGGGGACGGTGGCGCGCCCCAACGCCGCCGCCCTGCGCCTGGCCGAGGCCTTCTGGCCGGGCCCCCTCACGCTGGTGCTGCCCAAGCGGGCGCACATCCCCAACATCGTCACCGCCGGACGCAAGACGGTGGCCGTCCGCGTGCCGGCCCATCCCGTTTTCCGCCAACTGATCGAGATCGCCGGCCTGCCCTTGGCCGCGCCCAGCGCCAACCCCTTCGGCTACGTCAGCCCCACCACCGCCGCCCACGTGCGGGATGGTCTGGCCGGCACCGAACTCCGCATCGTGCTGGACGGCGGCGAATGCACGGTGGGCGTGGAATCCACGATCGTGGATCTCACCCGGCCGCGCGCCCCCCGCCTGCTGCGCCCCGGCGGCGTGGCGGTGGAGCGGATCGAGAGCGTCCTCGGCATGGCGGTGGCCCGCCCCGCCGCGCGGGAACTCACCGTCTCGGCCGAGACCGCCGCGCCCGCGCCCGGCATGCTCGCGCAGCACTACAGCCCGCACACGCCCCTGCGGCTGCACGAGCGGCTGGATCAAACCGCCCTCGCCCAGCTGCCGCCAAACCACGGCGCCGTGCTGCTGCGCCGCCCCGAGGGACGGCGCCGGGCGGGAGACATCGCGTGGTTCAGCGAGGACGGCTCCTTGGAGGCGATCGCCCGCAACCTCTTCTCCACGCTTCGCTTGGTGGACACGAGAACCCTGGAGCTGGTCCACGTGGAGATTCCCCCCGGTTCCGAAGGGCTGGCGCCCGCCATCCGCGACCGCCTGACCCGCGCGGCCGCGCGGAAACACTGACGCGCGGCGAGGCCCGCCCCCGGTAGCGGGAGCTTCCAGCTCCCGTCCTCCCGCGTCCGAAACCATGGGACCGTCCAACGCAAACGGCCGAGCCGGCGCCCGGGCGTGTTTTGTTTACCGCCCGTCGTCGCTGCCAAAGCATCGCCGCTCGCCGCCATGCCCACGCCCGCTTCGCCCCTCTCCGACCCGAGCACGCCACCACCGCACCCGAGTCTGCGCGAGGCGCTTTGGGTATGGCTCAAAATCGGCCTGCTGAGTTTCGGCGGTCCCACCGGCCAGATCGCGCTCATGCACCAGGAGCTGGTGGAGAAGCGCCGCTGGATCAGCGAGGGGCGTTTCCTGCACGCGCTCAACTACTGCATGCTCCTGCCCGGGCCGGAGGCGCAGCAGCTCACGGTTTACATCGGCTGGCTGCTCCACCGCACCCGGGGCGGCATCGTGGCCGGCGCGCTCTTCGTGTTGCCGGGTGCCGCGCTGCTCTGGACGGTGAGCTGGATCTACGTCACCCACGGGCAGGTGCCATGGATCGCGGCGATCTTCTACGGGCTCAAACCGGCGGTCATGGGCATCGTCGCCTTCGCGGTGATCCGCATCGGCAAAAAGGCGCTGAAAAACCCGGTCCTCTGGTCGCTGGCGGCGGCCGCCTTCGTCGGCATCTATTTTCTCGATCTGCCCTTCCCTCTGATCGTCTTCTCCGCCGGTTTGATCGGCCTGGTCGGCGGGCGATTTTTCGAGAGCAAGTTCCACGTCGCGGCCGGCCACGCCGCCGGGAAGACCAAAGCCGGCGCGACGCCCCCGGCGGCCTTGATCGACGATCACGTCGCGGCGCGCGCCGAGCATCGGCCGACCGCGTTCGGCGCGCTGCGCGTGCTCGGCGTGGGCGGAGCGCTCTGGGTGGCACCGCTGCTGGCGATCGGTCTGACACTCGGCGTCGGGCACGTGTTGTTCCAGGAGGGACTGTTTTTCTCCAAAGCGGCGGTGGTGACCTTCGGCGGCGCGTATGCGGTTCTGCCCTACGTCGCGCAGCAGGCGGTGGAGACACACGGCTGGCTGAGCGCGCCGCAGATGCTCGACGGTCTCGGTTTGGCCGAGACGACGCCGGGGCCCTTGATTCTTGTTCTGCAGTTCGTGGGTTTCCTCGGCGCCTGGGGACAGTCCGCGCCCTTCGGACCGCTCGCGGCGGCGACGCTCGGCACGGGCGTGACGCTGTGGTGCACCTTTGTGCCGAGTTTTCTCTTCGTGTTTCTCGGCGCGCCGTGGATCGAGGCGCTGCGCGGGCAGAAGCTCATCACCTGCGCGCTCTCGGCCATCACCGCGGCGGTGGTGGGCGTGATTCTGAACCTCGCGGTGTGGTTCGCGTTGGGCGTGCTCTTCCCGGGCGAAGGCGCGACCGACTGGTTCGCGGTGGTGGTGAGCGCGGTGGTCTTCGTCGGCCTGCTGCGCTTCAAATGGGACGTCCTGCCCATGATCGCCGCCTGCGCCGCGCTGGGCGTGGCGTATCGGCTCTTTCTCTGAGCTCCAAAGCCTCGTTCGCCAAACGGAGCACCCAGGTCTGCGCGACCTCCGTGTCCTCCACGTCCGACCTCCGTGCTCTCCGTGTCGAAAAAATCCCCGTCCCATCCGCCCGTGACGGCGCCGCTCAAGGCAGCGCCACCTGGAGGCGGAAAAACTGGCGGGCGCGCGTCGCATCCAGCGGCACATGCAGGGTCACCCGATCACCTGCGGCGGCGACGAGCGGCGAGCTGAAATCGGCGTCCTCGCGCGTATCCCAAAGCCGGTCCCAGTTCACCAGGTCCTCCGTCTCCCACACGCTGTAGCTCGCGTCCAGGGCCGCCGCCTGGCGCGAAAAACTAAACTCGGCCCAGGCGTCGCCCGCATCGCCGGCGCTGCCACCACCTCCGGCCAAGGCCAGGCTCGTGCTCGGCTGCTCCGCGCCGATGGCGTATTCCAGCAGGTTCGGCACGCCGTTGCCGTCCGGGTCCGCCTGCGGCGCGGCCTCCGGCGCGGCGAGACCGCCGACGAAGCGCGCCGCCGCCCAGCCCTTGTAGGTGACAAACGGATACGGTTCGGTCGCGGTGGGAGCGATTTCGAGGAAACAGATCTTGTTGCGATAGGAGCCGGGGCCGTTGGTCAGGGTCAGCCGTCCGTCGGCCACCGTGATGCGCGCGCTCTGGTCGAAGAACCGTTGGCCGGCGCCGGCGGCGTTGCCCTGCAGGAGTGTCTGGCCCTCGGCGAGGACGTGGTAGTAGCTGTCGGTGTAGTCGGGATCGCCGCAGACCAGGCGCACCTCGTAAACGCCGTTCGGCACCGCGATTTCCCAGGTGTGGGTCTCGGTGGGCGGGTTGTTGTATTGCATCTGGTTGAGCGTGTCGTGGCGCTCGTCGGGCGAGTTCGCGCTGTTGCGGTCGCGCGTGAGGTTCGTGTTCGCGCCCTCGATCCAGCCGTAGCGGAGGCCGTCACCGCGGTCGCCAAAAGCGGCGCCGGTGTCGGGCAAATAGCCGGGATATCCGGCGGACGTGGCGGCCTGGAAGTTGATCTTCGCCGAGAAGGGCATCCCAAACTCGCGGACGCTCACGGAACCGGCTCCGGCGGCGTCGGCGGGCGCGCCGAGCCAGGCGAGCACGTCGAGGTCGGCGGCGCTCTCCACGGTGGTCGGCAGGGCGGCGCCGGCGACGAGCTGGCGTTCACTCTGGCCGGCGGGCTTCACCCAGAGATCATAGCGGCGAGCGGGCAGATCGACCAGGAGGCGAACGCGGTGCGCCACGCCGGCGGCGTAGGGCAGATCGACCAAGACCGGGCCGCTGGCCGGACGGATTTTCCCGTCGGCCCCGAAACGCAGCGCGGCCACCAAGGCGTCCGCACCGTTCGCGCCACTCGCCCCCGCGACGCCGGCGCCGGCGAAACCGAGCAAGGTCTCGCTCGTGGCGGCGGCGGGCGTGAACTCGAGCGTGGTCTCGAAGCGCTCCGCCGAGACCGGAAGCGCGAGGTGGTTCCACGCGGCGTCGGCCGTCGGCGCGAGTTTGAGCGGCGTGTGCGGCGCGAGCGCCACTGTGCGGCCGGCGTGGGTGAAACGCGCGAAGCGGTCGGCCTCGACCGCAGTCACCACGCCGTCGGCGAGCTGGAGCACGAAGGCGCAGCTTTGGTCGAAACTCACGTCGTCGCCGCCGTCGCCGTCGAGATCGAGACCGCTCGCGACGCCGCCGGCCGAGGTGCGCCCGACATAGGTGTCGCCCTTCACCCGGCCGAGCACGGACGAGAAGTCGGCTCCGGCGCGCACGAAGCTGGTGCGCACCGCGTCGGCGGAGGGATCGCCGGCCTTGCGCGGGTAAACGAAGGTGGCGACGGCGGCGCTGCCGGCGGCGTTGGTGACGCGCAGCGGGCGCTGGTCGCCGTAGGCGGAGCGCCGGGGCGCGGCGCTGGCGTCGATGGCGGCCTCGGCGTCGAGCGCGATGAACGCCTGCTGGTCGGGCTCGGCCCGGGCGGCGTCGGCCGGGAAGACGCGCAGCTCGTCGATCACGAGGCCGGAGCCGTCGGCGTTTTCCAGCCGGATCGTGTTGGTCGCGCCGGGCTGGAGCGTGACCGGCAGGTGGAGCTGGTGCCAGTAGAGCGGAAAGTTCAGCACGCCGCCGCCGTAGCTGTTGGCGTCGCCGGTGTGGACAAAGGTGATCGGCCGCGGCTCGCCGTTGACGAGCAGGGTGACGGTGCGCGAGGCGGCGGCGGACCGGGGCAAGACGTAACGAAATCCCACGGTCGCGGCACCGCCGTCGCCGCCGGACACGCCGCTCCACTCGATGGCGCCGGCGCCGGCGGGCAGCGCGACGTGGCCGGAGCCGGAGTGCGCGGGCACGGTGCTCGCGACGGCGGCGCCGCCGGAGAGCGCGGCGGACTCGGCCTCGATCACGACGCGCGTGTCGGAGCTTTTTGGATACGCGGTGGTGGCGACGGCGGCGCCGACGCGGGCGTCGAGCAGGTGCTTGCCGTCGAACTCCATCAGCGGCCAGATGGCGCCGAAGGGCGCGGAGCCCGCCGTGCGCGCGGTGTCCACCAGCACGCCGTCGGGCGTGAGGGTGAGGCGCAGCTCGAAACTCGGGCCGGTCTGGCCGCTCTTCGGAGCGAGGGCGAGGGTGCCGCGCACGAGCAGCGGGTGGACGAAGCTCGGGGTGAAGACGCCCGCGTAGCGGTCGGGCAGTTCGGAGACGAGTTTCCAGACGCCGTTTTCCTCGAAGGTCGGGGCGAAGCTGATGGCCTGGCTCCAATCGGCGGCGGTCCAGCCGTCGGCGGGGCCGAGGCGGGATTCCCAGTCGGGGCGGCTGAAGCGCACGATGCCGAGGGTGAAGCTGTTGACCCCGGACTGGAGGTCGCCCTGACCGGAGCCGCGGGTGCAGAGCTGCACCTGCATGCCGCCGGCGTTGGCGAAGGCGGTGGCGAACTGGTGGTCGAGGTTGAAGGCGAAGCCGCCGATCTCGGCCGGCACTGGCTCCTCCGGGATCGGGCTGAGGCGGGTGGCGAAGGCCTCGGCGCTGTGAATCTCGGTGTAGCCGTTGTAGTTGGTGAGGGCGCTCCAGCCGTAATAGACGTTTTTGTGCGCGGGCGGGAGGAGGCTCTTGGTGACGGAGAACCAGCCCTGCTCCTGCTGAAAACGCCAGGCGCTCGCGAAGGCGAGGCGGGCGGCTCGGCGATACTGGCCGGCGAGGCGCGGATCGCCGGCGGCCCAGCGGAGCTCGGCCATCTGGTCGTAGGTGTTGCCGTAAACGATGTCGTTCCAGATGTGGTTGCCGGTGCGGCCGGCGGCGGGCGCGTCGCCGTTGCCCGACATGGTGAGGAGCGAGGAGCGGGCGGCGTGCGAGAGCGTATCCACCATGTCGTTACGCGAGGGTCCGTCGTAGCCCTGGCGGATCAGGTCGAGCAGGTTGCCGGTGGCGCCGCCGTGGTAGGCGAAGTTCTGGCGGCTGTTTGTATCATCGTCGTGATACATCAGGAAATACGGATCGAGCTGGAACTGGTCGCGGTCGCGGGCGTAGCGGGCGCGTTGCTCGTTGTTCCAATACCACTCGATGTAGCTGACGCCCTGGTAGCTGCCGGCGCCGGTGCCGGCCTCGCGGGGCACGAGGCCGTCCATCACGCGCATCCATTCGCCCTTCATGCCGTAGGTGCGCCAGTTCTGGCCGACGCCGTTGTTCATGTAGGCGGAGCGCGAGGTGGAGAGGCGGGCGTCCCAGCGGGCGATGCGCGCGGGGCCGAGGATCGCGGGATATTGCGGCGCGAGTTGTTTGAAAAGGCGGAGGGCCTTCATCATCGGGGCGCCGAAAAACTCGCCGTGGTTGTCGTTGGCCTTGGCGGAGCCGTCGAGGCCGGCGATGTCGGCGGTGGAGTGGTCGAGGGCGCGCGCGCCGGCCTCGAGCAGGGCGACGGCGCGGCCCTCGGAGACGGCGGCGGCCACGGCGAAGGAGAAGTAGGGCGTGGCGTATTGGTGTTCGCGGAGGTTGAAGGGGTCGATGATGGCGCCGTTTTGCACGTCGCCCCCGTCCTGCACGTCGCCGGGGTCGGCCTGGTTCCAATACTGGAGCGGCGCGAGGGCGGTGACGATGTCCTCGACCTTGTCGAGCGGGTCGGTGCGCGGGGTGTCGAGGGGCGTCCAGGGCCGGGCGGTGAGATGCCAGGGCAGCTCGGGCAGGCTCGCGGGCAGGGCGCCCTGGGCGAGGACCGGGACGGTGACGGCCGGGAAGCCGAGTCCGAGGGCGAGCAGGCGAAGGGAGGAAGAAAGCGGCTTCATGGAGGGCACGGGAGGGGAAGCGAAAGAAGGGACACGGCCGGGGTGGCGACGTCCGCGCTACGCGGTATCGGCTGAGGGAGGAAAGGCCAACTGGCGACCGGAGGTGATCAAGCGTCGTGACGGTTTAGCGTCCATCTATCCCGCAATCACTTGCAACAGAACGCCTGAAGAATTCCGCCCCCGGAGGGGTTTCCACGGTGGAGAAATGGATTGTCGCGCTTCTCCGCGGACTGATTTTGATTTCGTTTCCTCCCCCCGGAAACCTCGCGTCCTCCCCTCGCCCGTTCCCGCCCGTCCATCCACCCCGCCCGCCCCCACCCACTCCCGCCGATGAGCGACATCACCCGATTGCTGCGTGCCGTGGAAAAGGGAGACCAGCACGCGCCGGAGCAGCTCCTGCCGCTCGTTTACGACGAGCTGCGCCATCTCGCGGCGCGCCGTCTGCGCCAGGAGTCGGACGTGGTCACGCTCCAGCCCACCGCGCTGGTCCACGAGGCCTGGCTCCGTCTGGCCCATCAGGAGGGCCGCGAGTGGAACGACCGGCACCACTTTTTCCGCGCCGCCGCCCTCGCGATGCGCCGCATCCTCGTCGATGAGGCGCGCAAGAAGGCCACCCACAAACGCGGGCGCCGCATGGAGAAGCTCGACATCGCCGAGCTGGACCTGAGCGACCCCGAGCCCGACGAACGCGTGCTGCTGGTCAACGAGGCCCTCGTCCAGCTCGAGGCGGAGGATCCGGACAGCGCCCGCCTCATCACCTACAAGTTTTTCGGCGGTTTCACCAACGAGGAGACGGCCGAGATGCTGGGCGTGAGCGAGCGCACCCTCAACCGCCAGTGGGCCTACGCCAAGGCCTGCCTCTACCGGCTCCTCCGCCAAGGCATGGAGACCGAGGCGTCCACGCCCTCGGCCGACACGCCGGAGGCCCCGCCGGCGCCGACCGCCGCGCGCGATCAGAACGCATGAACGCGGAGCGTCGCGCGCGGGAGAAAGCGCTTTTCGAGGAGCTGGTCGAACTCGGGAGCACGGCCGAGCGGCAGAGTTTTCTGGACCGCGCCTGCGCCGACGATCCCGCCCTGCGGCGCCAGCTCGAGGAACTGCTGGCCCTCCAGGAGCCCGCCGAGACCCTGCTCACCGCCCTGCCCTCCCGGCGGGGAAGGGATCCCGAATCCTACGCCGGGGAGCGGCTCGCGGAGGCGAAAGTCTTCATCGGGCGCTACCAGCTCCAGCGCCGCCTGGGCTCGGGCGGCTGCGGCGTCGTGTATCTGGCCGAGCAACAGGAACCGGTCCGCCGGCAGGTCGCGCTCAAGATCATCCGGCTCGGCATGGACACGGAAAACGTCATCGCGCGTTTCGAGCTCGAGCGCCAGGCGCTGGCCATCATGGACCACCCCAACATCGCCCGCGTGCTCGACGCCGGCACGACCGACACGGGGCGGCCCTACTTCGTCATGGAGCTGGTGCAGGGGATAAAAATCACCGACTACTGCGCCCAAAACCGGCTGAGCACCGAGCGACGCCTGCGCCTCTTCATCCAGGTCTGCCACGCCCTCCAGCACGCGCACCAGAAGGGCATCATCCACCGCGACATAAAACCGTCCAACATCCTCGTCGCCACCCAGGACGGCCGGCCCGTGCCCAAGGTCATCGACTTCGGCATCGCCAAGGCCATCGAGCCCCTCCCGGGCGACTCCGCCGGGCTCACCGCCCACCTCCACCTCGTGGGCACGCCCGCCTACATGAGCCCGGAGCAGGCCGACATCGGTAGTCCCGATCTGGATACGCGCAGCGACATCTACAGCCTCGGCGTGCTCCTCCACGAGCTGCTCACCGGCCGCACGCCCTTCGACTCGCGCGAGCTGGAGGCCGGCGGGCTGGACGCCATGCGCCGCATCCTCCGCGAGCGCGAGGCGCCGCGCGCCTCCTCCGTGCTCGCCTCCCTGCCGCCGGACCGCCTGCGCGTCGTCGCCGAGCAACAACGCACCGAGCCCGCCCGCCTCGTCGCGCACGTGCGCGGCGACCTCGACTGGATCGTGGCCACCACCCTGGAGAAGGACCGCAGCCGCCGCTACGAGACGGCCAACGGCCTCGCGATGGACATCCGGCGTTTCCTCGCCCACGAGCTCGTCGTCGCCCGTCCCCCGAGCCGCATGTATCGGCTGGGGAAACTCGTCCGCCGCAACCGCGTGGTCTTCGTCGCCGGCACGCTCGTGCTCGTCTCCCTGCTCGGCGGCTTCGGCGCGTCCACCTGGTTGTTTCTGCGCGAACGCGAGACCCGCCGGGCGCAGGAGGTCCTCCTCGCCCATGCCGAGGCCGGCGAGAAGATGGCGCAGGCCGCCGTCGCCCTCAGCTACGACAAATACCAGGAGGCCGACATCCTGGTCGAAAGCGTCCCCTACGAACTGCTCCGCCCCTCGCTGGAAACGGTGGACGTGCTGCGCAAGCTCGGCGAATGGCACGTCGTCGCGGGCCGCTGGTCCTCCGCCGCCCGCCGCTATTTCGGCCTCGCGCAGGTCATCATCCGCGTGGACGAGTCCGACACCGATCGGGTCTCCTTCGACCTGATGCCCGCCGCCTCCGCCATCTTGGAGAGCCGCAATCTCGAGGCCTACCAAACTTTCCGCGACGACATCATCGAGCGTTTCGCCCACAGCAAAAATCCGCTGCCCACCGAGCAGGTCCTCAAATCCAGCCTCCTCGCGCCGGCCTCCCCCGAGAGCCTCGCCGCGCTTCGGCCGCTCGCCGAGGTGGTGCGCCTGACCATCGACGGCGACACCCCCGCCACCTCGGACAACGCCTACCTCAGCGCCTGGCGTTGCTTCGTGCTCGCCCTGCTCGAGCTCCGTCGCGGCCAGCCAAACGCCGCCCTGAACTGGTGCGACCGCTCGCAACTCTACGCCAACGTCAACGCCGCCCGCGAGGTGTCGATCGACCTGGTCCGCGCGCTCGCCTTCCGGCAGCTCGGACGCGATGTCGATGCCGCGCGTCTGGTGGAGCAATGTCGCATCCGCGTCGAGGAACGCTTCACCCGCCCCCTGGAAACCTGGGAGCCCGAGACGCACACGCTTTGGTTCGACTGGGTCAACGCCCGCATCCTCCTGCGCGAGGCCCGGGCGCATGCGGCGGACGCCCCCGATCACCCCGACCGCGCGGCGGGGCGGTAGAGCGGCGGGTCCGAAACGCCCGATCGGGACTCATATCAAGCGGCTCCGACCCGGGCGGGCGAGCGCGCGCGGAGCCCCTTTCTGTAGCGTTGGCCGTCCCCGGCCAATTCCGCATGCCCCTCGCGCACGCACGCGTCTTCCGCCACCCGCCCCGATCCCACCGCCGTCTGCCCCCAGCCGCGGACCTCCCCCAAGTCCGGGGAAACTTTTTTTGGGCGTCGTGGCGCAGCCCGTCGCGACTTCGCGCTTCTCCCCATCAAGCCGTCCGTTGTTCCGCGCCAACCGTCGTTTCGACCCCCGACCCCATGGCCTCCGCACTGTTTACCCGTTGGTTCCAGCTTCAGCTTTTTTCCCGCCATCCCCGCCTCCAGCTCGCAGGAGCGGCCGCGAGCCCCTGGGCCGCCCCCGATCCCCGGCAGCGGGTGTTGGTGGATTTTATCCAGCTTCACCGCCGCCTCGCTCCCTATGTCGTCTCCTGCGGCGCCGCCCCCACGCCGGACCTCGCGCCCCCCGCCGCGGCCGAGAAGGCCGGACAGGCCAAGTCGCCCATCGAGGACTTCACGAGTTTCTCCCGCGTCGGAGGTCACGTGGCCGCCTTTTCCTTCGGCTCCGCGCTGTGGGTGCGTCCGGCGCCCGCCGCCACCACGGAGGCGCTCCGCACCGTGCTGCCGCCGGGCAAGGGATGGGTCGATTTTTGGAGCGGCGCGTCCTACCCGGGTGGCGAGACCATCCAGACCCCCGCGTCTCTCGACCTGATCCCGCTCTTCGCCCGGGCCGGCACCATCCTTCCGCTCGCCACGCTCGCCGAACCGGGCGCCACCGACGGCGCCGAAGCCCGCGCAGCGGCCGGCGACCTCGCCCCCGTCGAGGTGCGCATCTACCCCGGCGCCAATGGCTGCCTCGCGCTGCATGAGCCCTCCGCCGGCGGCCCGCCGACCCTGGTCCCCTTCACCTGGAACGACCAAACTCGCGAACTCTGGATCGGCCCACGCACCGGCATCGGCCGAGGCGACACCGCCGTCCGTCCGCGCCGTTTCGAAATCGTGCTGGTGCGTCCCGGCCGCGGCGTGGGCTTGGGCAGCCCGGAGCGCGCCGACCTGTCCGTCGTTTACGAAGGCGCGGAGATGCGCCTTCGCCTGCCGGATCCACCGGCACGCCCGCTGCCGCCCACCGCTCTCGCCGCCCGGGTCGAGGACGGACGCGTTTTCTTTACCTGGCAGGAGCCTTGCGGAGGCGCGCTCTACCGCCTGAAACGAGCCGTCGGCCCGGCGGGCGCCTGGGAGGATCTCGCCTCCGCGCTGCCCTCCACGGCGTTTTCCCTCGAGTTGCCCCCCGCCGGAGCGGGCTCGCTGATGCGCTGCGTCGTCACCGCCATGAACGCCGGCGGTGAGAGCGCGCCCTCCGCCGCCGTCACCGTGGTGCCCGAGACCCGCCCCGAACCACCGCAGCAGTCCCGTTTCCCGGCGGTCGCCCGCCTTCACCAACAGCCGAACGCCGCGCGTCCGACGATCTGCGCACCCTCGCCGCCCGTTCGACGCCTCGCCCCGCCCGTCCTGCTCTGCACGCGCCCGTAGCGCGCCCCTTTTCCCCCACCCCGCCCGGAGCGCCCCTCTCCGGTCTCCGCCCCTCCAACCCGCGCCTCCCCCCAAGGCCCGGAGGGCTTTGTCCCGCGCCCCGACACGCGGCCGGGCTTTGCCTTGCTTTCTTTTGTCAGCCCCAACCATGACCCCAAAAAACACCCCCACCCCACCCGCCTCATCCGCGGCTCGGCGCACGCGCCGTCCCGCCCGCCGCACCGCGAAGCTCCTCGCGCTGCTCGCCCTCCCGCTCGGCATCGGCGCCGGCGCCCACCTCGCCCGCGCGCAGGACCGCACCATCACCTTCGGCGTCGCCGAAACCGGCGTGAACAAGGCCATCACCGAGTGGGGCCTCGACACCGCCTGGCCCAGCCACGACAACATGCACCGCGGCATCACCTACATGGGCGCCGACCAGGTGGACCTCGTGCGGGTGGCCTTCCCCATCGACGCCCCGCCCGTCAACGGCCAGCTCGCCGCCGCGCAGCTCGCCGACCTCACCAACCGCGTCAACCTCGCCAACCTCGCCGGCGCGAACAAACCCGTTTCCATCACCCCCGACAACGGCGCCGGCATCGACCCCTGGTTTAGAAACGGCAGCAGCACCGAGATCGTGCCCTCCCGCTGGGTGCAAAACATGGAGGCCTCGATGCGCGCCCTCGACACCCTGGGCAAAACCGTCGTCTCCGCCGCCCCCTTCAACGAGCCCGACTACGCCGTCTCGCCCGTCGCCCAGGGCACCGTCACCAACCTCTACGACATCCTCGGCCTCCTCCAGACCAGCGCCGAGTTCTCCGGCGTGCCCCTCGCCGGCGCCAGCACGCTCAACTGCGACCAGGCCAACCCCTGGTATAACGTCATCAAAAGTCGCGTCTCCGAGGGCACCACCCACCAGCTCGCCGGCAGTTTCGACAGCTACGCCTCCTTCTACCAAAACGTGCGCGCCAGCGGCGACCGCGCGGTCAACGAGGAGCTGCACAACGTCGTCGAGTGCATCGTCGGCGCCGAATACGGCCTCCAGACCGGCATCTGGTGGGGCACCGCCGAGCTCGCCCGCGCCGAGTTCATCAAGGCCAACCAGGGCGTGCGCCTCGGCTACGCCGAGCACCGGCCCAACTGGACCGCCGCCGCCGTCTATCGCGCCCCCACCGGCGCGGTGAAGGCCTTCGTCGGCGCCTCCGAACGCCAGGCCGTCACCACCAGCTACCGCTTCGTCTCCAAGGACCGCGACGTCTTCTTCGACGGCCACGGCCCGCAACGCGACCACACCGTCGTCATCCCCGGCGGCAACGGCTACTGGATCGACCAGCCCAACGCCGAAAAACTGGTCAACATCACCTGGGGCGCCGACGTGCAGCCCGCCATCAACGGCCGCTACATCCTCGTCAACCGCAACAGCGCCAAGGTCCTCGCCGTCGCCTCCGGCAGCACCGCCGACGGCGCCAACATCGAGCAGACCACCTACACCGGCGCCACCAACCAGCAGTGGGACGTCGTCCCGCTCGATTCCCGCACCGGCGGCGACTACAGCTACTTCACCCTCCGCGCCGCCCACTCCGGCAAGGGCGCCGACCTCCTCGACTGGTCCCACGCCGACGGCGCCAACATCCTCCAGTGGCCCGCCGGCGGCGGCAACCAGCACTACTTCCTCGAATACGTCGCCGACGGCTGGTTCCACATCCGCAATCGCTGGAGCGGCAAATACCTCGACGTGGACAACGGCTCCACCGCCGACGGCGCCAACGTCTTCCAATGGACCGGCAACGGCGGCCTCAACCAACAGTGGCGCCTCCTCCCCGTCGGCGCCGCCGTGGAATTCGTCGCCCCCGCCGCGCCCGCCGGCCTCGCCGCCACCGCCAACCCCGTCTCCGTGCGGCTCACCTGGAACGCCAACGGCGAAGCCGACCTCGCCGGCTACAACGTCCTCCGCGCCGACAGCGCCTCCGGCCCCTGGTCCCTCGTCGCGCGCGGCCTCTCCGCCACCACCTTCACCGACCGCTCGGCCAACCAAAACCGCGCCTACCACTACGTCGTGCAGGCCGCCGACCGCTCGCTCAACCGCTCCGCCCACTCCGGCGCCGTCTCCGCCACCCCGAGCGGCGCCGCCGCCCTCGTCGCCCGCTACAACTTCGACGGCAACCTCGACGACGGCTCCGGCAACGCCAACCACGCCACCGTCCAGGGCACCGCCACCTACAACGGCGCCCGCGTCGGCACCAACGCCTTCGCCTTCGACGGCTCCACCCGCCACGTCAACCTGCCCGGCGACATCGCCAGCTTCGGCCAGCTCACCGTCGCCGCCTGGGTTTACTGGAACGGCGGCGCCGCCTGGCAGCGCGTCTTCGACTTCGGCAACGGCACCGACCAATACCTCTTCCTCACCCCGCGCGCCGACGGCGCCGGCCTGCGCTTCGCGATCAAAAACGGAGGCGCCGAGCAACAGCTCAACGCCTCAGCCCTCCCCACCGGCCAGTGGGTCCACGTCGCCGTCACCCTCGGCGCCTCCTCCGCCCAGCTCTACGTCAACGGCGCCCAGGTCGCCACCTCCACCGCCCTCACCCTGCGCCCCTCGGCCTTCAAACCGGTGCTCAACTACGTCGGCAAATCGCAGTGGCCCGACCCGCTCTTCAACGGCCGCATCGACGACTTCCGCGTTTACAACTCCGGCCTCTCCGCCGCCGCCGTCGCCGAGCTCGCCACCGGCGTGCCCTCCGGCGCCTACCGCCTCCAAAACCGCGCCAACGGCAAGATGCTCGACAACTACGGCGCCACCACCGACGGCGCGAGCGTGCGCCAATACGACTCCGGCCCCAGCGCCAACCAGCGCTGGACCGTCAGCACCATCACCGGCGGCTATCGCAAGTTCCAGTGTTTCACCGGCGGCAAGATGCTCGACACCCTCGGCAACACCGCCAACGACACGCCCATCGGCCAGTGGAGCGACGGCCCGAGCAACAACCAGCAATGGACGCTCGTCCACATCGACTCCGGCTACTACCGCGTCGTGAACCGAGCCAACGGCAAGGCGCTCGACACCGGCGGCGACAACGCCAACGGCGCCGTGATGGAAAACTGGTCCGTCGGCTCCAGCCACAACCAGCAATGGCGCTTCGTTGACTGACCGCCAGGTGGAGCGCGTTGTCCCCAACGCGCTGGGCCCGAACGACGAGCCCCCGCCGTCTGCCGCCCGGTGGAGCGCGTTGTCCCCAACGCGCTTGCCTTGAACGACGAGCCCCCGGCGTCCGCTCCCTACTTTCCGGACCCCGCCAACCCGAAAAGTAGTCGCCCCCCTCCCCACCCCACGATCCCCGACACCACGGAGGCGTCGCCCGACGCCGGACGGCGCCTCCGTGTCCTCCGTGGGTCCGCGCTCCGTGTCCTCCGTGACCCAAAAAACTCCGCCAACCGGCCCGAACCGGCCCGGCCACCAGCCCGCCAGCCCGCCGCGACCGCCACCACGCCGCGACGCCGCGATCACCGCGGCGTGGTGAACGGCGCGTTGGTTTCGTGCAGATCCAGAATATCCACGTCGCCCGACCCCAGGCGATAGACCGCGCCCACCACCCCCACCCGTCCCTCGCTGATCGCGCGACCGATGGATTCGCTGCGGGCGCCCAGGAGCTGCACCACGCGCCTCACGTTGGCCTTCACCGCCTGGTCCACCAAGGGGGGCGGCAGCCGCCGCGCCGCCTCGACCGCCTCCGACAGCTCGGCGAGGAGAAAGCCCAGCGGACCGGGCAGCGAGGCGTGCTCCGTCGCCGCCTTCACCGCTCCGCACCCCTCGTGCCCCAGCACGACGATGAGCGGCACGCGCAACTGCTCCACCGCATACTCCAGGCTGGCGAGGCCGCCCGCGCCGAGGATGTTGCCCGCCACCCGCACCACAAACAGGTCCCCCTGGTCCTGATCAAAAATCAGCTCCGGCGAGACCCGCGAGTCCGCGCATCCCAGGATCGCGGCGAAAGGATACTGGCCGGCCGCGTGCTCCTCCAGTTTGACCGTCGTGGTCTGAAGGCTCTGGCGGCGATTCTCCAGATAACGCCAGTGCCCCTCCAAGATGCGCTGCATCGCCCGGGCCTTGTCCAAGCCCTGTCCGGGGAGGCGCCGTGAATCCGAGTCTGGGGAGGTGGGGGTGTCCATGTTTGAAAGAGGGTGTGTGTTGGGGGAAGGAAGTTGCGCGAAGCGTGCGGGGCGAGGCGCCCGCGCCGGGCGGAAAGCGGAGAGCGTTTCAAATCGCGACCATCGGCGCGGTCTCCGGGCTCAAGCGTGGCTCAGCCAAAGGAGAACCATGGAGAGCAACGCGGCGGCCGCGGGGAAAACGAAGGCGACGTAATGAAGCTGCGGATACACATAGGCGCCCGCGCCGGCCCCGACGATGAAGGCCAGGATCTGTCCGGCGCGCATCAGGTTGAAACGACGCTCGAGCCGGCGCTCGGGCGATCCCCGGCGCATGAAAAGACACCGCACGATGCCGGTGCCGAGATCGGTGGTCGTGCCCGTGAGATGGGTGCTCCGGAGGATAGCCCCCGTGGCGGTGGTGACCACCGAGTTCTGGATGCCGCAGGCCAGGCACAGGAGCGCCAGGAGCAGATGGTCGGCCTTCTGATCGTATTCACCGAAAGGGCCGAAATAGCCGTATCGCCCGCCTGCGGCGGTCAGACCGAGGAGCAGCACGATGACCCCCAGCGGCAGGGCGTAGAGCGGGTTGCGGCCCTGCTGGATGCGCTGGTCCACCACCCAGGCGGTGAACATGCAGCCCAGAAGGAAATAGAGGGGCACCGCCGCCATCGACAAGGCGCCGGCCCAGTTGCCGTTGTAGAGATCGATCCCGTGCATCGTGGCGAAGCCCGTCACGTGACTGACAAACCGACGACAGGCCAGAAAGCCGCCCGTGTTGATGAAGCCCGCGCTGACCGCGAGGAGGAACCAGTGGGCCCACGGGGCGAAACCGCCGCCCGATTTCGCCTTCTTCATGATCCGGTTCCGGACGCCACCGCCTCCGCCACCGAATCGTGCGCCACGAACAAGGCGTCGAGACCGCTCAGCCGAAAAATGTCCAACACGTGGGCCTTCGCCGCCGCCAGGTGGATGCCCGCGATGCCGGAGCCGTGTCGTTGTTCGAGCGCCTTGCGCGCCGCCATCAGCACCCGCAACCCCGCGCTGCTGATGTAGTGGAGCTCCTCGCAGGCGAGGATGATGCGGGCATGCCCCTCCGCGCAAAAGGCGCGCAACTGGGCGTCGAGCAGTGCGCTGGTGGTGGAGTCCAGACGGCCCTTCAGGGAAAGGATCACCGGAGCGGAGGGAGATACGACGTCGATGTTCACGGCCCGGAAGTGCGTTGGTTAAATGCCGCAGGTCTGCAAATCTTGTTCCAATGGACGGAGCAAAAATTTGCACGTTCGGCCCGAAGAGCGCCGGCAAACAGGCCGTCCGCGACCCGCGCCGCCTTCAGCCCGGAAGTTTTTGCCGACGGCCCCACCCCACGCTCCCGTGCCGTCCTCTCCGCGGGCGCCCCCCCGAAACGAAAATTTTATTCGCCTACAAAAAAACGACTTAAGACGCACAAAACCCCGATGGCATCGGCTCTGCATAGGTAGGGGCAAACCCTCCTTCCGCCGCATGAAAAAATTCCGCTTCCCCCTGCGATCCGTGGCCACGCTGCGCACCATGCGGGAGAATCGCGAGCGCGAAGCCTTCGCCGCGGCGGTGCGCGCCACGCAGGCGGCGACGGAGGAACATCGGCTCTCCGCCGAGCGCATCGTCGCCCTCGACGCCGCCATTCGCGAGCACCGCGCGGTCGCGTTTCGCGCCGCCGACCAACCCGCCTTCGCCCAGGCCCGACGCGACGCCGTCGGGCTGGAACAAGCCGCCGCCGCCCGTCTCGCCGCCGCGCAAACCGAACAGGAACGCCGCCGCCAAATCTGGCTCGAGGCGCGCCGCGACCTGCGCCTGCTCGAAAACCTGGAAACACGCGCCCGCGCCGCGCACCAGCGCGAGGCCGACCACGAACAACAGGCCCTGCTCGACGACCGCTCCAACGCCCAGGCCGCCGCGTCGGCCCGCTCCGCCGCCTGACGTTTCCGCCCGTCCCCCGTCTCTCCATGAAAGCGCTGCAAAACCCCGTCGTCGTCACCGCCCTCGGCCTCGCCTTGGGGGTCGCCACGGGACTCGGCGTCTTCTGGCGCGCCGCCATCACCCTCGCCCGCGAGGCGCAGGCCGCCCGGATCGCCGCCGCCGCCCCCGTCCGCCCCGACAAACCCTGGGACTTCTGGACCCTCGAAATCGAAAACCTCGCCTCCGAACTGAAGGACGAACAAGCCGCGCTCGCCGCCCGCGAGGCCACCCTCGCCGCCCGCGAGGAACGCATCCTCGCCGAGCGCCGCGAGCTCGAAAAAACCCGCGCCCAGATCGCCGAGGCCCGCGCCGAGGTGCTCGCCCGCCTCACCGAAATCGAGGCCACCGAGTCGAAGAATCTCAAAACCCTCGCCAAAACCTACAGCGAGCTCTCGCCCAAGGCCGCCGTCGCCATCCTGCGCGAGTTGGACGAGACCACCGCCGTAAAAATCCTCCACCTGATGAAGACCGATGTGGTGAGCCCCATCCTTCAGGAGATGGGCGCCTCGCCCGACGCCGAGCTCGCCAAACGCGCCGCGCAGATCACCGACCGCCTCCGCCTCGTCCGCGCCGCCTCCGCCTCCCCCGCCGCCTGAGCGCATGAACTCGCTCGCTTTCACCACCTCCCCCGCCCCCGCCACGCCGCCCCCGGCCGCGTCGCCCACCCCGGTCGCGAACCCCGCCGCGGCCGGCGCGGCCCCCGTCGGTCCGGCCGATTTTTTCGCCGTCCTTTCCGGCCTCGCCACCGGCGCCCGCGACTCGGCCCACACCGCCGCGACGGAGCCCTCGGCCTCGTCGGCGACCCCGGACGACACCGACCCGACCGACGAAGACGAAACCGCCACCGCCGACGCGACGCCCTCCGGCGCGCCCGCCGCGCTCGCCTTCGCCTGGCCGCCGCACCTCATGCCGCCGCCTCCGCCCACGCCGCCGCCGAGCGCGACCGGCGAGCGCCCCGCCCTTCGCGTATCCAATTCCGAACTACAAGGGTTCGCGCTTCCGCCCGACGGCCCCGTCTCCGCGGCGACGGGCATCCCCGCCGCGCCCGCCACCGAGCCGGCGGCCTCCGCATCCACCGGGGAAAAACTTGCCGTCGCCCTCGACCAGATCGCCGAGGCGCCGACGTCCGAGACCGGCGACCGACGCTCCGGCAATTTTCTTCCGGCTCATGACGAGGCGCTAACAGAAGGGACGACTCCGCTTGGCACCGAAGATGCGAAGGCCTCGTTCACGATGGCCGCGCACCGTTTCTCCTCCGCCTCCGCCGACGCCCTCGCCCCCGGGCGACGCACGGCGGCCGGGCCCGCGGCCGGCGCGCCCGACAGCACCTCGCCGGCATCGTCGGCGAGCGACGCCACCGCTGCTTCGCCGGACGACTCCGCCTCCGCTTTCGGCGCCACACCCCCCGCGCCGTCCGACGCCACCCTCACCTCCGCCGCGCCACAGACGGCCACGGCCGGTTTCGCCACCGTCACCCCGGCCGTATCCACCGCCTCGGCCGCCGCCGCTTCGGCCTCCTCCGCCGCTTCCCCCGAGACCACGCGCGAGCTCTCCGGCGCCGCCGGCGATGCCGTGGCGGCCATAGGCGAGGTGGTGGAGCTCACCCACGAGTTTCGCGCCCGCGAACGCTCCTCCGTGGAGGTGAAGTTCCACTTCTCCGACGACACCGATCTCTCCGTGCGCGTGGCCTGCCGCGCCGGCGAAGTGAGCGTCAAGTTCCACACCGATTCCCCCGAACTTCGCGCCACGCTCGGGCGCGAGTGGCAGGAGCGCATCGGCGCCACCTCCGCCGCCCTGGAAACTCGCGGACTGCGTCTCGCCGATCCCGTTTTCGCCGCCTCCACCTCGCCCGCCGCGAGCACCGGCGCCGACGCGTCCGGCGCCGCCCCGTCCGACCCCCACTCCGACGCGCGGGATTCCCACCACCGCGCCGCGACCGAAACCGCCGAGCCCCTCGCGCCGCTCGGCCGCGCCCTGCGCGGTCTCGGCTCCGTCGCCCGCGGCGCCTTCGCCCCGGCCGGCGCGCCCGCCGCCGCCTGGTTCCGCCCCGACACCGTCCGCCACCTCCTCGCCTTCGCCTGAACGTCCCCTTCGTCCCCACCATGCAAGTCTCCGCCACCTCCTCCGGCGCCGCCGCCGCCGTCGCCTCGGCCGACACCTCCAATCGCGTCGTCCAGAAGACGCTCGGACAGGACGACTTTCTAAAACTGCTCACCGTGCAGCTCGCGCAGCAGGACCCCATGAAGCCCATGGACGACACCGCCTTCATCGCGCAGATGGCGCAGTTCACCTCGCTCCAGCAGATGACCGCGCTCAACGGCGGCCTCGCCGCCCTGCGGCAGGACACGCAGCTCAGCGCCGCCGAGAGCCTCATCGGCCGCGAGGTCACGCTCACCCACGACGACGGCACCCTCGTCACCGGCGTGGTGGACTCCGTCGCGCGCACCGACGCCGGCCCGCGCCTCAGCATCGGGGGCCAGACCTACGACTACGCCCTCGTCACCCGCGTCTCCCCGGCGCCCGCTCCGCAGCCCCCGACCACGCCCGCCGGCGACGGCGACGCCGCCTGAAGTTTTTCCCAAACACCCGTCCGCAAGCTCCGCTCCCCCCCGAACCTCCGTCCCCCCCGCACTCCCATGTCTCTCATCGGCACCCTCACCTCCGGCGTCAGCGCCCTGCGCGGCTTCACCACCGGCCTCGAAGTCATCGGCAACAACATCGCCAACGTGAACACCGTGGGCTACAAGAGCTCCCAGGCCAACTTCGCCGACAGCTTCAGCAACACCCTGCGCGGCTCCGCCCCCTCCAGCGGCAACTTCCCCAATCTCTCCGCCAGCCAGGTCGGCACCGGCGTGCGCATCTCCGGCATCTCCGCCAACTACGGCCAGGGCTCGATCAGCACCACCGGCGTCGCCACCGACCTCGGCATCTCGGGCAACGGCTTTTTCCGCGTGCAGAGTCCGGTGGACGGCACCGAATACGCCACCCGCGCCGGCAACTTCCGCTTCGACGACAACGGCTACCTCGTCACCCCCGACGGCGACCGCGTGCAGGGCCTCACCGGCGGCACCGCGGGCGGCGCGCCCGGCACGGTCGGCGACGTGCGGCTCAACCAAAACCCGCCCGCCGGCGCCCAGCTCCAGTCCTTCACCTTCGACCGCCAGGGCAACATGGTGGAGTTCTACTCCGACGGCACCTCCTTCACGACCAACCGCGTGCTGCTGCAAAACTTCACCGATCCCTCGGCCCTCCAGAAGATCGGCAACAACCGCTACGTCGGCATGGACGCCGCCGGCCCGGTCGGCGGTCTCGCCCTGAACGCCGCGTCCAACGGCCCCGGCGAGAACGGGCTCGGCGTCATCGAGGCCGGCGCGCTCGAGCTCTCCAACGTCGATCTCACCGAGCAGTTCGCCAACATGATCACCACGCAGCGCTCCTTCCAGGCCAGCTCCCGCCTCGTCACCGTCTCCGACTCCGTGCTCGAGGACATCGTCAACCTGAAGCGCTGAGGCCCCGCCCATGTCCGCGAAATCCGACACCCCGGCCCCGGCCGACGCCGCCGCGCCGGCCGCCGCGAAAAAGGGCGGCGCGGGCGCGATGCTCCCCGCCATCCTCGCCATCGTCGTGGCGCCCGCGCTCACCTTCGCCGTCGCGCAGTTCGTGCTCATCCCGAAGCTCCGCAGCGAGCTCGCCGCCGCGGCCGATCCCCACGCCGCCGAGGCCGCGCACGCCGCGCCGGCCGAGGGCGGCCACGGCGGAGAATCGGGCGGTCACGGCGGGGGCGGCCACGGCAAGGCCGCCGCCGCGTCTCCATCGAATGGATACACCTTCGAGGACGTCGTCGTGAACCTCGCCGGCACCATGGGCACGCGTTACCTCAAGACCACCTTCCTCGTCACCGGCGCCGACGCCGGCCTCGCCGCCGCCTTCGAGTCGCGCAAACCCCAGCTGGTGGACGTCACCCTCAACGTGCTCTCCTCCCTCTCGCTCGCCGACCTCGAGGAGGCGGGCGCCAAGAATCTCATCCGCGAAAAGCTGATCCAGTCCTACAACCAGGTCTTCGGCCGCAAGATCGCCGAGCAGGTCTTTTTCTCGGACTTCGTGGTGCAGTAAAACTCGTCCGCGCCGCGCGTTTCCCGCCCGCCGCCTCCGCCTCTCCGCCGCCCCGCCCCGCCACCTCCATGGCCGACGACTCCGACAACCTTTCCGACTTCGGCTCGATTCTCGACCAGAGCGAGATCGACAAGCTGCTCTCGCAGGCCGCCGAGCCGGCCAAGCCGAGCATCTACCGCGCCGACGGCCGGCGCGATGTCGGCGAGTCCGCGCCCAAGGTCGAGGCCTACGATTTCCGCAATCCCGTCTTCCTCACCGAGGTGGACCTGCGCCGCCTCCGCCTGCTGCACGAGGACTTCATCCGCTACCTCGCCGCGCGCCTGTCCTTGTTTCTCCGTATGGAGTGCACGCTGAAGATGGCGAAGCTCACCACGCTCACCTACGGCAAGTTCACCGAGGGCCTGCCCAACCCGACCCACCTCTGCCTCTTCAAGGCCGAGCCGCTCTCCGGGGTCGGCATCCTCGACGTCAACCCGCGCCTCGCCCTCACCCTCGTGGACCGCCTCCTCGGCGGCCGCGGCCACTCGGTGAAGGTGGACCGCTACCTCACCGAGATCGAGATCGCCCTGCTCGAGGACATCGTGCGCATCGTGCTCGAGGAGTGGTGCGCGCAGTGGAAACAGGAAACCGAGCTCCACCCGGAGATCATCGGCCACGAGAACAACGGCCGTTTCCTGCAAACCTCGCCCAAGGACGCCATCATGCTGGCGCTCACCATCGAGGTGGATTTCGGCGACTGCGCCGAGCCCATCCAGATCGGCGTGCCCTACTACACCATCGAGCCGATGGTGAAGGCCATCCAGGCCCAGCGAAACCGCGACGCCACCCCGGCGCACGCGCACGCGCCCGCCGAGTGGAAGGAAATCTACGAGCACATCTCCCTGCCCGCGCGCGCCGAGTGGGAGGCCTTCGACATCTCCCTGCGCGAAATCTCGAACCTGCGGGTGGGCGACGTGCTCGAGCTCCCGCACGAGATCGTGGAGCAGACCCGCATCTGCCTCGCCGGTTGCCCCAAGTTCACCGGCACCGTCGGCCTCGATCGCGAACGCGTGGTCGTGAAACTCTCCGAAAAACTCAAATCCGAGGAAACCTGACATGCCCTCTCTCATGGACGACAATTCCACCCTCGACCTCGTCTTGGACGTGAAGGTCAAGGTCACCGTGCAGCTCGGCTCCTGCCAGCTGCCCATGCGCGAGGTGCTCGCGCTCGCGCCCGGCGCGATCATCCAGCTCAACCAACACGCCAGCGACCCGGTGGGCCTCTACGTGAACGACAAGCTCATCGCCTACGGCGAGGTGGTGGTCGTCGAGGACAGCTTCGGCATCAAGATCACCGAGCTCGTCGGCTCGCGCCCCTGAGAGCGATTCGCGTTCCGTCGTGATAAAATCGGCGGTCGCGACCTGCATGCCCGACTGTAGGCCTGACCGCTGGCCAGGCTTCGCCGGTCAGGCTGCCTGACCGCGGTCGGGCCTACATCGGAGCGGTGTTTTTATCCCTTTGAATGCGAATCGGCATGGGGCCGACTCGTTCGCTCCCGCGATCCCGGCCACGGGACGGACGGGCCCACGGTAGGGCGGGACCGCCGGGCCCGCCGCGTTGCCTCTCAGCGTTCGCCACTTCACTACGGCGCGCCCGGCGGTCGCGCTTTTGTCGCTACCTTTGCGGGAGGTCCCGCGCGGGACGGGATCGGCGTCAGAACTGCCAGTTCACGATCGGCAGCACCTGGCAGAGGTCGGAGTTGGCGGCGTAGTTCACCAGGCCGATCTGCAGACCGCCGTCGAGCCGCTCGGCCCAGTTGACCAGGCCCAGTTGCAGGCCCTTCAGCGTCTCGGCCTTGTTGAAGAGACCGATCTGCGCGCCGGTGAAGTCGCTTTCGTTGAGCGTCACCCAGCCGGTCTGCAGACCGCTGGATCCGTGGCCGCCGATGCGCGAGACGATCGCGGTCTGCCAGCCGGTGAATTCGCCCGCGGTGTGCGAATAGATCCAGGACCACTGCACGCCCGCCGCCGAGCCGTCCACGAGGTTGGCGCCGGGCGCCCAGCCGAAACCGACGAAGTCTCCGGTGGTGGAGTTCACCAGGCCGAGATCGACGCCGCTGACGTTGCGGTTTTCACCGTAGAGAACGTCGATGCGCAGACCGCGCACGTCCTCGGTGACGGGGGCGGTCTGGAGGTCGGGCGCCCAAAAGCCGAATTGGAAAGGCACGTCGGCGCGGGCGGCGACGCACGCGATGGCGAAGGCGGAACAAGCGAAGAGGGTTGGGGAAAGTTTCATGGCGAGCCGAAACAAACCGGTCGGCCGCGCGTGTCAAAACCCGGCCACAGATACACGCATAGTTTATGTAGGCTACTTTACTACAAAAGTTTATCAGTAAATCACACCGATTCCCGCCACCACACGAACGGGCGCCCGCCCCCGGGGACCGCCGCCTGCCGAGCGGCAGCGGCGACGTGGTCGGCGAACAGGCCCGACGTTGTAACAAAGGGCGGCGCCGCGGTAATTTCTTCCGTAGCCGCCATGCTTCCGGAACCGCCCCACCCGTCCCCTCCCCGGCCGCCCGAAGCGGCGAATCCCCTGCGCTTCGCCACCACGCGCTGGTCGATGATCGCGGCGGCGTGCGAGGCGCCCTCGGCCGAGGCGGACGCCGCGCTCGAGGCGCTTTGTCGCGCCTATTGGTATCCGCTCTACGCCTACGCGCGCCGGGCGGGTCACCCGGCGGCGGACGCGCAGGACCTCACGCAGGCGTTTTTCGCCCGGCTGTTGGAGAAATCCTGGTTGCGCGACGCGCGGCCCGGGCTCGGGCGCTTTCGCGGTTTTCTGCTCATGGCGATGAAGCGTTTCCTGGCCAAGGAGTGGCGCCGCGAGCAGGCGCGCAAACGCGGCGGCGGCCTCGCCATCGTGCCGCTCGACATCGCCGGAGCCGAATCGCGCTACGCCGTGGAGCCGGCCCTGGGGCCCGACGAGGTCTTCGAACGCCGCTGGGCGCTCACCTTGATCGACCGCGCGCTCGCCGCCCTCGCCGCCGACTACGCGGCGGCGGGGCGCGCGGACGAGTTTGCCGTTTTGCGCGTCCACCTCGACGCGCCGCGCGGCGAGATCGACTACGAGGAGACGGCGGCCGCCCTCGGTCTCGCTTCCGGCGCGGCGCGGGTGGCCGTGCATCGCCTGCGAAAACGTTTCCGCGAGTGCGTGCGCGCCGAGATCGCGGAGACCGTCGCCGCGCCCGCGGAACAGGCGGAGGAGCTGACCCATTTGGTGAAAATCCTTTCCGCCCGCGCGTAACATCCGCGCCGCCGCCGGTAATTACACAGGCATGAGCACTCCGCCCCCCGACACCCCGCCGCCCGCGCCCCCCGGCGCCTCCGGCCCCGCGCGTTGTCCCCGCTGCGACGCCGTGCTGCCGGCCGACACCCCCGGCGGGCTCTGCCCGGCGTGCCTCGTCTCCGCGCACTTCGGCACGGCCGCCGAACCCAGCGTCCCGGCCGAGGCCGCGCCGGGGCCGGCCCCCGCGCCCGAGGACCTGGCGCCGCATTTCCCCCAGCTCGAGATCCTCGCGCCGCTCGGTCGCGGCGGCATGGGCGTGGTTTACCGGGCGCGCCAAAAATCCCTGGACCGCCTCGTCGCGCTCAAGCTGCTGGCGCCCGAGCGCGGCGCCTCGGCGGCCTTCGTGGAACGGTTCAGGCGGGAGGCGCAGACCCTCGCCCGCCTGCACCACCCGCACATCGTCACGATCCACGATTTCGGCGAGGCGGGCGGTTTTTGTTACCTGCTCATGGAGTTCGTGGACGGCGTCACGCTGCGGCAGCTCATGCACGAGGGCCGCATCTCTCCGCGCGAGGCGCTCGGCATCGTGCCCCAGATCTGCGACGCCCTCCAATACGCGCACGATCAGGGCGTGGTGCATCGCGACATCAAACCGGAGAACATCCTGCTCGACCGCCTCGGTCGGGTGAAGGTCGCCGACTTCGGCCTGGCCAAACTCGCCGCCCCCGGCTCCGCCGCCGGGACGACCGCTCCAACCATGGATCATCGGTCCGTGGACCTCGGTCATCCCGCCGAAAGCGGGATCATGGGCACGCCGCGCTACATGGCGCCCGAGCAGAGGGAACGCCCCACCGAGGTGGACCACCGGGCCGACATCTACGCGCTGGGCGTCGTGCTCTACCAGATGCTGACCGGCGAGCTGCCCGACGAGAAACAACTCCACCCGCCCTCGCGGCACGTGCGGCTCGACGTGCGGCTCGACGAGATCGTGCTTCGCGCTTTGGAGCAAAACCCGGACCGGCGCTACGCCAGCGCCACCGAGTTCAAAACCACCCTCGCAACCGTCGGCGAGACGCCGCCGCCGCTCCAGCCGCCACCGCCAGACTCGCCGCTACCGCATCCGCCGCTCCCGCCTTCGCAACCGGCCGCGACACCGCCGGCGGGACCGCCCGCTCCGCCGCCGCTGCCGCCGGTCGCGCCCCCGCCGGCCGGCGCTCCGCGAGGGGCCGACGATCCCCTGCGCGACCAACTCAAGGCCTCCGCCATCACGCTCATCGTCACCTCGGCGCTCAACCTCTTCGGCCTCGCGGTGGGATTGTTCATCGGGCTGGGCGTGCTGTTCGTGCTGCCGCTGCTGGGCATCGGCGCGGGGGCGCTGGGCGGGTTCAACGGACAGGTCCCGCTCTTCGAGCATCCGCTGCACTGGGTCGGCGCGTTCACGATGGTCATGGTCTTCATGGTCGTCGCGTGGCTGGCGATCCACGTCGCGGGCAACCTCTACGTCATCGCCGGCGCCCGCCACATGCTCATGGGCCGCGAATTTCCCGCCGCCCGGCGCGGCGCGATCATGGCCATCATCCTCGGCTCGCTCGGGCTCCTGGGCAGCGTGACATCGCCCATGCAACTGATGACGGCGCTCGGGGCGTTCCTGCAGTTGGGAGCCGGCATCTGGGCGCTGGTGATGCTGCGCCAGCTCGAACGAAACAGCGCGGAAGGGTTCGCCGAGACCATGCCCGCGTCCCCGCCAAGCACCGCCGCCGGCCAAGCGGCGGGGGTTCACGAGACGCCCCGCGATCCGCTCAAGGCCCCCGCCCTCGGCCTGACCATCGGCGCCAGCCTCAACATCGCTCTGCTCGGGCTCCTGCTTTTGCTCTTCCTGCTCTTCGTCCGCTTCCACATGCACGGCAACACCGGCACGCTCGAACTGGGCGTGAAACCGACGCTGCACTACAGCGAAAGCACGACGCCCAGCCCCGGCGCGCCCCTCTGGTATGCGTTCGCACCCTGGGTGCTCGGCCTCGGCATCGTGTCGTCCACCCTCACCTTGCTGGCGGCGCGGGCGATGCGGGCGCGGCGATCCCACGGCTTCGCCCTCTGGGGCGCCACGCTGGCGGTCTGCGGTTTCCAAGGCATGGGGCTGGGCGTGGTGTTCGGCCTCTGGTCCCTGGTCGTGCTGCTCCGCCGGGACGTGCATGCGAGCTTCGACGACGGCGCGCCGCGCTCCCGCGCGAGCGGCATGGCTCTGGCCGCGGCGGGCACGCTGGCCTTTTTGCTCGCCTTGGTCGCGGTGATCGCGGTGGTCACGGTGATCGCGGGGGCCGTCGTGTCGCGCCAACAGGCCCGGCGCGCGATGTGGACGACAAACGAGTCCGCCCCCTTCGCGCCGCCGCCCGCCCCCGCCGCGCAGCCTCCCTCGGCGCAGTCTCCCGCGCCCTCGACCGCGTCAATCCCCCTCCCCACCCCGATGCCGTCGGACATGCCGGTCGAGGCCGGTGCCGGAGCCGAGCCCGGCACGCCGACCGGAGTGGAAACGGGAGCGGATGCGGGGACGGGAGCGGACGCGGCACCGACGGACTTCGCCACCCGGTTCAAGGCCGCGTCCACCATCGCCCGCGTCGATCTGCGCGACGAGTCGATGAAGGTCCTCGCGGTCGATGCCGCCCGGGTCGGCGATGCCGGGGTGGCGGACGCGGCCGCCCGGAAAATCGCGCGCATCGATCTGCGGGATCACACGCTCGAAGCCGCCGCCCGCGCCTTGCTCGAGGCCGGCAAACGCGAATCGGCCGTCGAGCTCGCCCGGTCTATCTCCGACATCCAACGACGCGACCAGCTCATGAACGATCTCGCCCGCTGACACCGCCTTGCATTCGTCTCGCATCAAATTTCAGCCGGGCAGGGACCACGCGTCCATCGCGGCGCATGGCAGCCGGCCCGGCGGTCCGTCCGCTCCTCCTTCGCCAAAAAACCGACCGCGCTCCCTTCGCCCAGTCTCTCCGTTTTCCCTCAACTCCACTCCATCATGAACGACTTCATCCCGCCCGCGCCTCCGCCCCCTGTTCCGCCTCAGGTTCCGCCTCCGGTTCCCGTCCCCCGCACCGACCGCAACGACAAGCTCTGGGCAGTGCTTTGCCACCTTTCCAGCTTCCTCGGGGTGGGTTTTCTCCTGCCCCTGATCGTGTATCTGGTGATGCGCGACGAATCGCCCTACGTGAGGGAACACGCCCGCGAGGCGTTGAACTTCCACATCTCGCTTTTTCTCTACGCCCTGCTCTGCGTGCCGCTGGTCTTCGTGGTGGTCGGCATCTTCCTGCTGATCGGCATCGGCATCGCCTCGTTCATCCTGGCGATCCTCGCGGCGGTGAAGGCGTCCGATGGCGGCATCTACCGTTACCCGCTCACCCTGCGGCTGGTCGGCTGAAGCCCCTTCCCGGTCCGTCGTAATAATACCAGTTACGTGTTGAGTTGGGACTTTCGGGGAAGGTAGGGCGCGACCGCCGGGCGCGCCGGTTTGGGTGACGATCTCCGTCCGTCCTCGGCGGCGGGCCCGGCGGTCCCGCCCTACCCTTGAGAGTCAATCCATCCCGTAACTGGTATAAAGCCGGTGATCGCAAGCTGTAGGCCTGACCGCTGGTCAGGCTGCCCGACCAACGGTCGGGCCTACATCGAAATCAGGACCGGCCAAGGGATTGGACCCGCCGGAGACCGGAAAAGAAAAACCGCCGCCCGGCGAAGGGCGGCGGTCTTGTTTGGCCCGGGCCGGTCCGCGAGGGACGCGGACGCGGCGGGCGCGCTCTGTATCCGGAAACCGGTTACTCGGTCGGGACGGAGGCGATCGTCTTGAGGATGCGCGACGCGACGTCGTAGGGATTCGCGGCGGAGTTCGGACGGCGATCCTCGAGGTAGCCCTTGTAGCCGGCCTTGACGAAGGCGTGCGGCACGCGGATCGAGGAACCGCGGTCGGCGATGCCGTAGGTGAACTTGTCGATGGACTGGGTCTCGTGGAGACCGGTGAGGCGGAAGTGGTTGTCCGGGCCATAGACGGCCACGTGCTCGGACATGTTCTTCGCGAAGGCGGCCATGAGGGCCTCGAAGTAGGCTTTGCCACCGACTTCGCGCATATACTTGGTCGAGAAGTTGGAGTGCATGCCGGAGCCGTTCCAGTCGAGGGGAGTGTTGTAGGCGCCGCGGATCGGCTTGCAGTGGAACTCGACGTCCACGCCGTATTTTTCGCAAAGACGGATCAGGAGGTAGCGGGCCATCCAGACGTCGTCAGCGGCCTTCTTGGAGCCCTTACCGAAGATCTGGAACTCCCACTGACCGGAAGCCACCTCGGCGTTGATGCCTTCGTGGTTGATGCCGGCGTCCAAGCAGAGATCGAGGTGCTCCTCGACGATCTGGCGGGCGACGTCGCCGACGTTCTTGTAGCCGGCGCCGCAGTAGTAGGGACCCTGGGGAGCGGGGAAGCCACCCTCGGGGAAGCCGAGCGGACGACCGTCCTGATACAGGAAATACTCCTGCTCGAAGCCGAACCAGGTGTCGGCGTCGTCGAGGATCGTGGCGCGGGTGTTGGACACGTGCGGGGTGCCGTCCGCGTTGTAAACCTCGCACATCACGAGCACGCCGTTCTTGCGGGTGGTGTCCGGATACACGGCCACGGGCTTCAGCACGCAGTCCGAGCTGCCACCGGGGGCCTGCTGGGTCGAGCTACCGTCAAAGCCCCAGAGGGGGAGCTCCTCGAGCGTCGGGAAGCTGGCGAATTCCTTGATCTGGGTCTTGCCGCGCAGGTATTGCACGGGCTTGTAGCCGTCGAGCCAGATGTATTCGAGTTTGTATTTAGCCATGGATGTGGAGGTTGGAGAAAGTGGGCTTGGGGCCGAACCGGCCGGCGCGATGCGAGCCGGCGGATCGGGTGAAACCCGATGCCGAAATTTTCAGCACCCTGCATGCCAGCAATGAAAAAAATTGCTGCGTGGCCATCCATGCACGCTTTTCATGCCAGCACAGCACCCGATGACGTCACCATTTGGTCAAAAACGACCAGCAAGATTCACCTCGGACGGCTTGCGGCCCGTCCGGGAGCGTCGATGCTGACCATTTTCGACCATGGAGCAGATGAAGGACACGCGACGCGCTCTGGTGCGCATCGGCTATGACGGCCGGGTGCACAAAACCTTTCGCGGGCACCAGGCGCGGGAACGCTTTGAAAACGAGATCCGCGTGCTGCGTTATCTCGAAGGGCGAGGCTGCACCTACGTGCCGCGCGTGCTCGAGACCTTCCCGGACGAACTGCGCCTCGTGACCACCAGTTGCGGCCAGCGCGTGGAACACATCGCCGAGCCGCGGGTGCGCGAGCTGTTCCACGATTTGGAGAAAGATTTCTCCGTGCGGCACGAGGACGCCTACGCGCGGAACATCACCTATTCGCAGCGAGCCGGCTGCTTCTGTATCATCGATTTCGAATTCGCGACGATCCTCGACCCCAAGGCCCCGCCCGGCCCCGCCCTCGATCTACCGATGCCGGACGCGCCGCGCGGCGACTGAGCACGGCACCGGCACGCCGCCCGTTTTCCCCCGCCGCCCGGCCGACGCCGCCACGCAGGCCCTCGTCGGCGTCCGTAGGCCCAACCCCCTCTCCCATCCATGTCTGAAACCGCTCCCGCCGCCGATCTGCACTGGTCCGGCCTGACCCATCGCGGAAAAGTCCGCACCAACAACGAGGACACGTTTCTCGCCCTGAATTTCGACGGCCACGAGGTCCGTTATCTGGGCAAGACGGGCGAGTCCACGCTCGCCCAGGGCGACTTCGTCTTCGCCGTGAGCGACGGCATGGGCGGGGCGCGTTCGGGCGAATTCGCCAGCCGCATCGCCATCGACAAGATCACCAAGCTCCTGCCCCGCGCCTACCGCCTCTCCGCCGCCGGCATGAACGCGGGTTTCACCGACGTGCTGGAGGAGCTTTTCCTCTCGATCCACCGGGAGCTCATCCGGCTGGGGCAAAGTTACTCCGAATGCTCCGGCATGGGCGCCACGCTCACGCTCGCCTGGCTGACCCCGCAGTGGCTCTACTTCGGCCACATCGGCGACAGCCGGCTCTACTACCTGCCGCGCGAGGGCGGCATCCGGCAGCTCAGCCACGACCACAGCTACGTCGGCTGGTTGCGCCGCGAGGGCCGCATCAACGAACGCGAGGCGCGCAACCACCCGCAGAAAAACTCGCTGCAACAGGCGCTCGGCGCCGGCCACCAGTTCGTCGATCCGCAGGTCGGCGCCATCGCCCACCGCCCCGGCGACCGCTTCGTGCTCTGCTCCGACGGCGTCATCGACGGGCTCTGGGATCACGCCATCGAGGACCTCGTGCGCCACCCGGTGGCGGCCCGCCTGCATCAACCGGCGGCGCTTCGCCTGGTCGAGGAAGCGCTGGAAAACTCCGGCCGCGACAACCTCACCGCGCTCGTCGTCGAGGTCGCCGCGCCGGCCCCGCCCCCCGCCGGCGGCCTGCAGGTGCAGGCGTCGGTCGATGCCGCCTCGGGCTGAGCCCCGCTCCACGCGCCCCGCGATGCCCGCCGACGATTTGGAAAACACCCGCGCCTCCGGGGCCGCCCCCGTCGCCCGCGCGGACGCGGTTGCGGGTGCGGACGCCGCCGGCCTTCCGGCGTCCCACCCGCACCTCGTGTTCGTGTATGGCACCCTGAAGCGGGGCGGCTCCAACCACCACTGG
The DNA here is from genome assembly GCA_966252115.1 of uncultured Akkermansia sp. Lineage (GTDB taxonomy): Bacteria > Verrucomicrobiota > Verrucomicrobiia > Opitutales > Opitutaceae > IMCC26134_A. The sequence goes on along the minus strand of CBINNW010000002.1, from coordinate 5,935 downwards.
ATGACCGGGCAACGTTTCCTCGGCGACGCGCGGCTGGCGCCGGGCCACGCCCTGTATTCGCTGGGCGAATACCCGGGACTCGTGGCGGAACCCGGCGCGACGGAGCGGGTGCGCGGCGAACTCTGGGCGGTGGACGAGGCAGGACTGGCCGGGCTCGACGAACTCGAGGGCGTGGCCGAGGGCCTCTACGCCCGCGTCGGGGTCGAGCTCGTCGAGGCGCCGGAACACGTGGCGACGGATGCCGCCGCCCTGGCCCGGGTGCGGACCTATCTCTACCTGCGCGACATCACGGGGCGGCCACGCCTCGGAGAGAGCTGGCCCCCGCCGGGGACCCGCTAAATGCGAACGCCAAAAGGCCTCCCGCCATTTCGCATTCGGGCGTGCCCGAGCGGCTACGGGGCGGATTGAGACCCATGGTAGAGCGGGACCGCCGGGCCCGCCGCGGTGGAAGGGCGAACGCCGAGAGGCACCGCGGCGCGCCCGGCGGTCCCGCCCTACCGTTCCAAGAGGCATCCGGCGCGCACGCCGGCCTCAGTCGTCGATCGACTCCTCGAGCTGTTCCGCGCGGGCCAGATGGGCTTTCACCACCGGGAGCATGCGGGCGGCATAGCCCATGATGTCCACGTCCTTCGACTCGGCCCCGTTCTCGAGCGTGTCCACCGTGTCCTGATGGCACTCGATGGCGGCTTCCAAATAGTCCTCGTCGAAATCCGAGCCCTTCGCGTCGCGCCATTTTTCATGCGCCTCCCTGCGCTCGTCGGCGTCGAGCGCGGCGAGTTTCGCCCCCTTGCGGCGGGCCAGCACGGTGAGCTCCTCGTTGGCCTGGGTGTGGGCGCGCACCATCTCGGCGGCGAATTCGCGCACCCGCGGATCGGTCGCGCGCTCGGCGGCGATGCGGGAGATCAGCACCTCCTTTTCCCCGAGCCGGGCGGCCTTGCGGAAAAAACGTTCGTCGCCGCGCGAGAGCTCGTCCTCGCGCAACTCGGAGTTCATGCTTTCGCCGCGCGGCGAGGCGTCGGGCGGCATGGGCTCGGTGAGACCGGCCTGGGCGAGCGCGAAGGAGGTCGCGACAAGGAAAAGCCCCGCGCCGCGGGAAACGCGTTCACGGGACGAGGTACCGAACGAGAACAAGGGGGTTTTCATGGCGCCCGAAGATACGCCCGCCCCCGCCCGTCGAGCATCGGGCCCTCCCGGCCGCGCAACGCCGGGGGCGGAACCGTGGGGACTCGCCCGCGTCGGCCGCCCACAGCGCCGCGCGGGCTTGGCGACGCGGGATCCGGCGAAGATGCCCGTCCCCGCCAAGCCGACGCACGCGGACCCGCCTGGTCTGGTGTGCCCGCAATATCCGGTGATCATTCGGCCGACTCCGGCCCGGTCCGGGGAGCGCACGCGTCTCGCGTGCCGGTGAGAGCGTCCCGCTCTCACCTCCGAAACAGCGGGCGAGACGCCCGCTGAAGCACCCGGGACGGGTGCGCTCCCCGGACCGCCCCGAACCTTTCCTCGCAAGGATTTCGTTCAGTCACTTGGCGATCATCACATCAGGCGCCGACGGCCACGGCCGCCTCCGGCGGGCGCGCCACCTCGACCTTCGGCGAGGGCTGGAACTCGAGCCAGAAACGGCTGCCCTGCCCCGGCGACGACTCGACGCCACACTCGCCGCCCATGCGCGCCATGGCTTTTTTGACCAGGGAGAGACCGATGCCCGTCCCTTCGTAGTCCCGGTTGCCGTGCAGCCGGTGAAACATCTTGAAGATCGCCGCGTGATGCCGCGGATCGATGCCGATGCCACGATCCTCCACCCACAGCCGCACGCGTGCGCCGCGCTGTTCCGCCCGGATGGTGACCAGCGGTTTCTGGCCGGGCGCCACGAACTTCAGCGCGTTGGCCACCAGGTTGGCCAGGACCTGATGCAGCCCCACGCGGTCCGCCGGCACGACGGGCAGGGGTCGCTCGACCCGGACCTCGGCGTCGCGCGACTGGATCGAGGCCCGCAGGTGGAGCAACACCTCCATCAACACCTCGTCGATGCTGGTCGGCGCGATGGAGAACTCGCCGCGCGACATGCGGCTGTAGGCGAGCAGGTCGATGACCAGGGTGTCCATGCGCGCGGTCGCCGCGACGATCAGGCGCATGTTGGCCTGGCTGTCCGGCGAAAGCCTGGTCGCGGGGTCCTCGAGAATCGCCTCCGAGAAGCCGTGGATGTGGTGCAGCGGCACCCGCAGGTCATGCGACGCGGAGTAGGTGAAGGCCTCGAGCTCGGCGTTCACCTCCTCGAGTCGCGCGGTGCGCAGGCGCACCTCGTTTTCCAGGTTGTCGGCGTGGCGGCGGAGGGCGGCGCGCGCGTCGGCGAGCTCGGCGTAGGCGCGGCGGATGTTCTCGATGCAGGTCGCGGAGCCCACCCACTGGACGACGCGTCCGTGCTCGTCCCGGCGCGCCATGGCGAGGCTGAGGAACCACTGGTAGTTGCCCGCGGAGTCGCGCAGGCGATGCTCCATCTCGTAGGGCTGTCCGGTCGCCACCGAGTGCGACCAGCGCCGGCGGGTGAGCTCCAGGTCCTCGGGATGCACGATGTCGGCCCAGCGGTTGCGCGAGCCGGCGTCGGCGCTGAGCCCGGTGTATTCGACCCAGCGGCGGTTGACGTAGTCCTGCTCGCCGGCGGCGTTGGCGGTCCAGACGTTCTGCGGCATGGCGTCCGCGAGGAATCGGTAGCGCTCCAGCAGGTCGGCGATGCGTTGTTCGGTTTGTTTGCGCTCGGAAATGTCGAGGATGAGCCCGAAGTAGCCCAGCACGCTCCCGCCCTCCCCGCGATGCGGGCAGAGGGTGATGTTCACCCACCGGGCGACCCCGCGATACGGCACCAGGCCCTCGTAGCGCACCTCCTCGCCGGCGAGCACGCGCTCGATTTTGTCCCGCAGCATCTCGTAGGCGCGCGGCCCGACCACGTCGGCGACGGAGCGGCCGCGCATCTTCTCGGGATCCACGCCGAACCATTTTTGGTAGGCCTGGTTCACGAGAAGGTAGCGCTGGCGGTTGTCCACGTAGGCGACGAGCGCGGGCACCGTGTCCACGATGAGCTTGAGCTCGGCCTCCTTTTTCCGAAGCGACTGCTCGGCCTCCACGCGCAGGCTGATGTCGGAGACGGTGCCGACCCATTCCTCCACCTCGCCGTCGGCCCCGGCCACGGCGGCGGCGCGCGACTGCACGTGGTGGTAGCGCCCGTCGGCGGCGAGCAGCCGGTAGGTGCAGTCCCAATCGCGCGCCTCGCGGCAGGTCGTGGTCCAGAGCTCCTCCACCCGCCGGCGATCCTCGGGATGGATGCGAGCGATCCAGCTCGCGTGGGCGTCGCCGCCGATGGGGTCGCCGGTGAAGTCTTCCCAGCCGTTGGTCTCGCGTATGCGTCCGTCCGGCGTCGCCGTCCAGACGATGGCCGCGCTCGCGGTGATGAGGGTGCGGTAACGCTTTTCGCTGCGCTCGACGGCCTGCGCCATCTGGCGCGATTCCGTGATGTCGAAGGCGTGGACCACGACGCCCACCACCCGGCCGTCGGCGGCGATGTCGGGGTGGTAGGTGATCATCGCGTCGCGGTTCCTCCGGCCCGGAGCGAGAATGGTTTTTTCAAACCGCACGCTTTTGCCCGCGAGCGCAGCGCGAAGATGCGGCTCGACCTCGGCGTAGCGTTCACCGCCCACGAGCTGGAGCAGCGTTTTGCCGTGGATGTCGTCGTGACCGAGGCCCAGCCAGCGCTCGTATTGGCGGTTGTGCAGGATGAAGCGCTCGCGCGGGTCGAGGTAACCGACCATGGCGGGCACGGCGTCGATGATGGTCTTGAGCAGGGCGCGCTGGCGCTCGAGCTCGTGTTCGGCGGACTTGCGGGCGCTGAGGTCGAGGACGAAGACGATGCAGCTCTCGCGGTCGGGCTGCAGGCTGCCGCCCACGAGCACGGGCACCACCCGCCCGTCGGGCAGCACGCAGTTTTTCTCGAAGGGATCGCACCGGCCGGTCTTGCCGATGCACTCCCAGATGAAGGTGCCGAAGCGCACCTGGCGGTCCCCGATGCGCGAACGCAGCTCCAGACGCCCGGCGGCGAGATCGGCCGCGTTGCCGCCGCAGAGCCGGAGAAACGCGTCGTTGCCCGCCTCCACCCGGCCGTCGGGCGAGAGGAAACAAATGCCAAAAAGGTCCGCGTCCCAGGCCGCGCGGAAACGGCGCTCGCTCTGTTCGCGGGCCTTCCGGGCCTCGCTCTCGGCGGCGAGGGCGCGGCGCACGCTCTGGTGCAGCCGGGCGTTGTCGAGCGCGAAGGCCGCGATGCCGCCGACCTTGAGCGCGAGTTGCAGGGTGTCGTGGCCGAGCGTGCGCAGCGACTCCGCCGTGGCGATCGACAGCACGCCGACGATGCGCCCGCGCACCCGCAGGGGCACGCCGAGGAAGGACACCAGCCCCAGCGAACGCAGATAGACGAGGTGCTCCTCGCTCAGGGCGGTCGCGCGCAGAAACGCGTCGTCCACCGCGCTCACCAGCCGCGCCTCGCCCTCGGTGAAGATGCGACCGATGCCCTCGGACTGCGCGCCAAACGGGGCCGCGGATTCCTCCAGCTCGCGCGCCCGGCGGGCCTTGGCCTCGTCGCGGTGATGCACGCGCACCGGCCGCAGACCGCCCTCGGTCTCGTCGAGCATCTGGATGCAGCACCAGTCGGCCACCGCCGGCACGATCGCCCGGGACACCGCCTCCGCCGTCTTGTCGAGGTCGAGCGACGAGGCGAGCACGCGCTGCAGGCCGCTCAGGAAAAGCAGGTCCTCGCGCTCCTGATGCGAGGAGGTGATGTCGGTGCCCGAGCCGATGAACCCGTGGAAACCGCCATCGGGATCGAAGCGCGGCACCGCGTGCTCGAGGATCCAGCGGTAAACGCCGTCCGCGCGGCGCAGACGGTATTCGATATGGTAGGGCGAGCGGTTCACCCGCGCCCGCTCCACCGCCGTGCGCACGCGCTCCACGTCGCCCGGATGCACAAAATCGAGCCGATCCACATGGCTCCTCCCGGGCTCGGCGCCGGTGAAGGTCAACCAACACTGATTGACGAAACCGCGCGCGCTGTCGGGCCCCGTCGCCCACACAAAACCCGGCGCGTGGTCGGCCATGTTTTCAAACTCCAGGGCCGCCTGCCGCCGCGCCGCCCGCCACCCCGCGAACACCCGGTGCAAGGCGCCGCAGAGCAGGCTGACCATGACCACCTGCACGGTCATCAGGCTCGTCACCACCGCGTCGGCGGGGGTGCCGAGCGGGGTTCGTTCGAGGAAAAACCAGGCGGCCAGGCCCATGCCGGCGACGCCCGCCGCGAGGCCCGCGCGCACGCCGCCGCCCCACGCGCTGATCATGACCGCCGGCAGGAGCAGGGCGTAGGGGGACTTGGTGCCCATCCACGGGTGCAGATGAAAACGCAGCGCGATCGCCGCCGACACGCAGCCGATCACCACCCCCACGCGCAGCCAGAGCGGGCGCTCCTGCGGGAGGGACAATAGGTTAAAAAGCGAGGGCATTGCCGGGGTGACGCGGGATTGAGCCTTTTTCACGGGCTTTTGTCAGCTCCGGCCCCCATCGGGGATTTCCCCAGCCGTTCATCCGGCCGACCGGGGCCGCCTCGTCAAAAAGGCAAAGGGCTCGCGATCAGCGAGGGAACCCCCGGGCGCGCGCCGGATCACGCGCGGAAAAGGCCCGGCCGCGCGCGGCGGGATTTTCGGCCCGCCCCCCGTCGCCCGTCGCCCGAGCCCCGGCGTTTCATGCCGATTCGCGTTCCGTCGTAATAAAGCCGGTGATCACAACTTGCCGCCCCGGTTGTAGCCCCGACCGCTGGTCGGGGTGCCCGACCGGCGGTCGGGCCTACAGCGAAGCGGCCTCAGCGGCGGCGAGCGCCTCCGGACTCGGCAAGCTCGGCCTCACG
>CBINNW010000001.1:0-166651 GCA_966252115.1 uncultured Akkermansia sp. | reverse complement strand
GTGACCACGGCCCATGCGTGGGTGGAACGCGTTGTCCCCAACGCGTTGACGCGGCCGCGCCGCGCCCCGACCAGCGCCCGGCTTCGGAGTGAAGCCCGAACCGAGCGTGTTCGGGACAACACGCTCCACCGCGCGGAGCGCATGGATGGACGGCCCGCGCCGGCTATTCGCTCTCCGGCGGGAGGCGGGGCGGCTCGCCGAGCTCGATTTTTCCGCCCGGCTCGGTGGCCGGGGCGCGGCTGGGCGTGGCGGTCTGAAGCGGTTCGGCGGTCGCGGGCGTCGGCGCGGCGGTGGCGGGCGAGGCGGCGGGCGAGGCGTTCGCCGTCGAAGCCTCCGTCTCCGGCGGGCGGGAGCACGCGCCGACCAGGGCGCAGGCCGCGAGCAGGGCCGCGCGCGAGAGGGCGAAATGATACGATCGCTGGCGAGGGCGGGCGGAGGCGGCGTTCATGGCGCGAGGGTGATGCGGTGGCGCAGGAAGACCCGGTCGTGCCCGGCCAGGAGGGTCGCGAAACGATGCGCGCCGGCGGTGCCGGTGTCGGGCAGGTCGCTCCAGGTCACGAGGTCATACGAGACCTGCGCGCCGTAGCTCAGGCCGGTGACGCCGGCGGGCGCGGAGTAGGCGAAGAAAAATTCTCCGCCGGCGAGCTGCACGGCGGGCAGGGCGGTGCCGGGCGTGGGCGCGGTGGGATCGGTGCCGAAGGCGTATTCGACGAGGTCGGCGAGTCCATCGGCATCGTGGTCGTCGGCAGGCACGCCGGAGAGCTCGGGGTATTGCGTCGCCACGTAGAGGGCGAAGCCGCTCAGGGCCCGCGCGGTGATGATCGTGCTGTCGCCAAAATCAAACCAGCGTGTGCCCACCTCGGGGCGGACGCGCAGGTAATAGGTGGTGCCGTCGGCGAGCGGCGCGCCCGCGGTGGTGGCGTCGAGCGTGAAGCCGGTGGCCGCGGCGCCGAGCGGGGTGCGGGTGGAGTTGAGCAGGCGGCCGGCGCCGGCGCCTTTCACGTCGATGTCGTCGATGAAGACGCCGGTGTTGGGGCCGGTGCCGAGGAAGGCGGAGTTGTTGTGCCGAAAAACGAAACGCACCCGCACGATCTGGCCGGCGTAGGCGGCGAGGTCGATGGTGCGGGCATTGAAGGCGGTGTCCCAGCCCGCGCTGGAGGTGTTGCCGTTGCCGTTGCGGCCCCAGAGCTCGGTCCAGTTGAGCCCGCCGTCGGCGGAGAGCTCGGCGCTCAGGCGACTGGCGGTGGTGACGAAGCGGAAACGGTCGTAAAAACGCAGTTCGCTCGTGGCGCTCACCACGATGTCGCGGTCGAGTTCGAACGATTGGCTCGGCTCGGTGAAATCGGGGAAGGTGAGCTGGAATGCCTTGGCGCCGCCGCGCACGACCGCGCTCTGGCGGAGCGAGTAGCCGGCGGCGGTGTCGTCGATGACGAGGCCGGCCGAGACGTCCTCCGCGCCCTCGATCCAGGCGGAGGGATCGAAGGTGGCGACCTCCAGTTCGTAGGCGTCGGCCTGGTCGATGGTGTTGAAGGTGTAGGCGGCGCCGGAGGTGGGAGGTTCGGCGGGGCCCTGGACCGCGATGCTCTCGCCCAGGACATCGGGATCGAAGAGCGTGACGCTGTAGGTATGGCTGGCGGGCACGCCGGCGCCGCCGATGCCGCTGACGGTGATGGAGTAGGGGCGGTCTGCGGAGAGCGTGCCCGGGGCGGGCAGGCCCTGCGGTTCCCAGACGATGCTGTTGTCGCCGACCCCGGTGGTGGTGGCCGATATGATGGTCACGGAGACGGGGGTGCCGCCCTGGCTCATGGTGACGGTGGCGGAGGCGAAGTTGGCGCCGGGATAGGAGAGCGACCAGCGGGCGGGCGTGAGGTCGATGGGCGAGTAGCCGGGGTTGGGCCAGGCGATGAAGGGGGCCGGGGAAGGCGCGGACTTGAAGTTGCCGATGACCCAGATGGCGTTGGTCGCGTTGTGATCCGGGCCGAAGGGCACGTCGCCGGTGCCCATGATCTGGGCGCGCGAGTAGTGGAGCCAGCGGCGGTGGCCGACCACGGTGTTGTTGGCGCCGTTGTCGCGGATGTAGGCGTCCACCGAACCGGGGCCGTAGACGCCGATGGCGATGTTGGAGGCGACGGCCGCCTCGGCGCCGTTGGCGGTGTAGTGCGTCCAGGTGGTGGGGGGCGTGTGGTCGATGTCGTCGTTGGCGGCGAACATCAGCGCGGCCTCCTGGTCCTTGGCGCTTTTGGTGGCGTCGAAAACGATGTCGGCGGGGAGGCCGACGAGGGCGCGGTAAAAATTGATGCGGCGGCGCACGTCTTCCTTGAAGATCGCGGAGGTGGTGCCGGGGATGCCGGCGGCGACGTCGCCGGTCCAGTCGATGCGCTCGGCGTAGCCTTCGGAGGCGCGATAGACGGTCTGGTAGTAGGCGAGCACGTCGCGGCGGTCGGTGGTGTTGACCGAAAAACCCGAGACGGCGTCGGGGGCGCCGGTGCCGGGGGTCCAAGCCCGGGCGACGAAGGGGGCGGCGAGGAGGGCGGCGAGCCCGAGCCCGATGGCGCGGGCTCGAAAGCGGGGAGAAACGCGGGCGGTGGCGGCGGGAGCGCGGCCGGGGGTGGGGAAAAACGCGTGAGGCACGCGGGGAGACTGCAAAAAAAGGGCGCGAAGGCAGGCGGTTTTTTACCCGCCACGCCGCGCGCGCGGTGATTTTACAAAGGCCAAAAATGCAGCAGCGCCGGCACGCTCACCGCGACGACCAACAACTCCAGCGGCAGTCCGAGTCGCCAGTAGTCGCCGAAACGCAGGCCGCCGGGGCCGAGGATGAGGGTGTTGTTCTGATGCCCGATGGGGGTGAGGAAGGCGCAGGAGGCGCCGATGGCGACGGCCATGAGGAAGCAGCTCGGGTTGACCTGGAGCTGGTTCGCCGCGCTGAGCGCCAGCGGACACATGACGGCGGCCGTGGCGGCGTTGTTCATGAAGTCGGACAAGGTCATGGTGACCACGAGCAACACGACCAGGGCCACCACGGCATGACCCTGCGCGACGTGGGCGAGCAGGTTTTGGGCGAGCAGATCCGCCGCGCCGGTGGTCTCCATCGCGCCTGCCACCGGGATGAGCGCGCCGAGCAGCACGATGACCGACCAGTCGATGGCCTGGTAAACGGTGCGCGGCGGCACGATCTTGAACGCCATGCAGGCGAGGCCGCCGGCGGCGAAGGCGATGGCGGCGGGCAGGAGGCCGAGCGCCGCGCCCGCGACGGAGAGGGCCATGATGCCGCTCGCGAGGAGCGACCGGCCGGTGGCGGGCACGCGGATGGAGCGTTCCGCCAGCGGCACGCAGCCAAACTCGGCGGCGAAGGCGGCGACGGCCTCCGGTTCGCCCTGGAGCAGCAGCACGTCGCCGGCCTTGAACAAGTCCGAACGCAGGCGCCGCACGGTGCGCCGGCCCTGGCGCGAGAGGGCGAGCAGGTTGATGCCGTAGCGGGTGCGCAGAAGGATGTCGGTGGCGGAGCGGCCGATGAGCTGCGCGTCGGGGCGCACGGCGAGCTCGACGAGGGCCTGTTCGCCGCTGTCGGCCTGGCGGGCCTTGGCCTCGCCCTCGCTGCGCGGGGGCGAGGGTTTGCCGGTGGCGGGATCGGCGGGCGCGTCCTTGCCCGGTTTGGTCGCGGGCACGGCCTCCGCGAGTTTCAGGCCGAGGCCGGAGATGGCGCCGGCGAGGGACTGCGGCTCGGCCTCGATCACGAGGATGTCGCCCGCGCGCAGGGTATGGCGGGGATTGGGCGCGGAGACGCGAAAGGAATGTCGCACCAGCCCGACGACCTGGGCGTCGCCCTCCTCCAGCGAACGGCCGATCTCGCCGAGGGTTTTGCCCACGGCCTTGCCGTCCTCCGGCACGCTGACCTCGGTGAGGTAGGCCCCGGTGTCGAACTCCTCGGCGCCGGCCCGGCTGCGGGCGGGGACGAGACGCCAGCCGGCGAGGGCGACGAAGAGCACGCCGGCGACCGCGACCGCGACGCCCACCGGCGCGAAGTCGAACATGGCGAAGGAGTCGAGGCCGCTCTGTCTCCGGAAACCGGATACGATGAGGTTGGGCGGCGTGCCGATGAGCGTGGTCATGCCGCCGAGGATGGAGCCGAAGGAGAGGGGCATGAGCACGCGTCCCGGCGGCAGGTCGAGTTTGCGCGCGATCTGGATGGCGGCCGGCATGAGGAGGGCGAGCGCGCCCACGTTGTTCATGAAGGCGGAGAGCAGCGCGGCGCCGCCGGTGAGGGCGGCGATGGTGAGGGTGGGGCCGGCGTTGGCGGGCAGCATGCGCCGGGTCAGCGCGTCGATCGCGCCCGAGCTTTGCAGGCCCCGGCTGAGAACGAGCACGCCGGCCACGGTGATGACGGCGGGGTGGCCGAAGCCGGCGAAGGCGTCGGCCGAGGGCACGAGGCCGGCCAGCACGCAGGCGAGCAGGGAGCCGAGGGCCACCATGTCGTGTCGCCAGCGGCCCCAGACAAACATGACGACGGTGGCGACGAGGATGGCGAAAATGCTGAGCTGGTCGGTGGTCATGCGGGAGGCGGGCGGGGGGAGCCCCGACTCTGAATGGACGAGGCTTGGCCGGAGGGCAAACCCCTCGCCCCCGGTTCGGGGTCCCCGGTGATTCACGGTCGGCGGGCGAGGTGGACGCGCGAGCCGCGGAGCGACTACCTCGGCGAGGTGCTGGCGGCGCTGCTTGGCGGGGTGATTGCCAAGCGACTGAACAAAATCCCTGTGCGGCCCGGTCCGGGGATCGCACCCGTCCCGGGTGCTTCGGCGGGCGTCTCGCCCGCTGTTTCGGAGGTGAGAGCGAGACGCTCTCACCGGCGCGCGGGACGCGCGCGCTCCCCGAACCTGGCCGGAATCGGCTGAACTATGATCGGACATTTGGGGAGCTCCGGACCAGCAATGCTTCCCCGCATGTCGTCCCCCCGGGAAATCGCCTCCGTAAACTCGGACGGAGGATTCGCGACCCGGAGGGTGGGAGTGACGGGATGGGGTGGAAGCGGGTGAGGCGAGAGTCTTGACGCTTTGAGCCCGTTTGGGCACTTTTGAGGCATGGCAAACGTGCAAATACGCGCCCGCATCGACGGGGAACTGAAGCGCAAAAGCGACGCGGTGCTGAAGTCGCTGGGTTTGGACACCTCGGCGTTTGTCTCGATGTCGTTGGCGCAGCTCGTCCATCGGCGCGGCCTTCCCTTTGCGGTCACCGAGCCGGACGAGGCGTATTTCGAATCCGAATACGGATTGGACGCGGCGGGCGCCGCGCGGGCGGGTCGGCGCATGAAGCGGGAGGCGGCGCGAGCCCGTGCCGCCGGCACGTTGGCGGAGATCACAAGCGCCGAAGATCTGGGCGCATGAGGCTGCTCGCGACGCCGCGGTTCAAAAAGAGCGTGCCGGCCGATCGGCGTGCGGAGGTGTTCGAGGCGATGCGGGCGGCGGCGCTGGCCTTTGGCACGCCGCACCTGCACGCGGGTTTGGGCCTGCGCCGTATTCCGCCGTTCGTGGAGTGTCGTTGCGGGCTGGATCTGCGGCTGGTGTTTCAGCGCGAGGGCGACGCGTTGGTTTTCCACCTCTGCGGCACGCACGACGAGGTTCGGGCGTTTTTGAAGAATCGGCGCTGAGTGCCGCCGTGGCGGGCGACGCGTGAACACGTCCGGCGGGAATGGCGGCGGGCTGCCGCACTCCGAGGGACCAAAGGCCCGGCTGCGTTACTCGACGCGCAGGCGGACGAAGAGGCTTTGGGCGGCGGGGCCGGTCACGGTGGTGGTGACCTCGATCGTCTCGGGGTCGGCGCCGGGGGCGCTGATCACCGCCTCGGCGAAGTTCACGGTGCGGGCGCCGTCGTTCTCGCCGCCGGCGCGCCAGGTGGCGAGGTCGGTGGACCACTGGAGGGCGCCGAGCACGTCGGGACGATTCTGGGCTCGGGGATAACGGACTTTGAACTCGCCCGGCTCGGCGGGCGGCAGCTCGAGCACGGCGGGCGTGGTGGTGGAACCGGCGACGGGGTCGGAACCGATGAAGTATTCGAGCAGGTTGGGCACGCCGTCGCCGTCGGGGTCGTCGGTCGGGCCACGTTGGCCGGCGTCGGGGATGGCCTCGTGGAAATAGGCCTGGGCGGGCGCGTCGGCGATGGTGGCGGTGGCGGAGTCGGGCGTGCCGATGGTGAAACCCGCGCCGGCGCCGAGCGTGAGCGTGACGGTCTCGGCGCCCTCGGCCTCGTCGTCGGTCACGGTGTGGAGCAGGAGTTCGCCGGAGGCCTGGCCGGCGGGGATGGTGAGCGAGCCGGAGAAGCCCGCGTAGTCGGCGTCGGGCGTGGCGGTGCCGGAGGCGGTGAGCGGCACGGCGAGCGAGGCGGTGGTGGAGCCGGTGCGGGTGGCGGCGAAACGCAGCTGTCGATCATCGCCGGTTTCGCCGGCGGAGGCGTCGGTGGCGGCGAGGGTGACGACGGGCGGCGAGGCGGGCGTGATGGTGATCTCGTCGAGGTTGGCGAGATCGTTTCCCGTGGTTTCGAAGCGCAGGGTGTTGGTCGATCCCGCGTTGAGCGGGATGGAGAGGCTCATCGTGGTCCAGGTGGTCCAGGTGCTGGTGCTGGGGAAGGTGATCGACTGGGTGACGCCGTTGACCACGAGGTTGCCGGTGCGGGCGGTGTTGCCCAGGGCGAAGCGGATGACGAGGGTGGCCGCGCCGCCGGAGCCGCCGTTGAGGTTGTTGAACTGGAGCGAGCCGCCGGTGGTGGGGAGGTTGGCGAAGCCGGTGCCGTTGAAGCCGGCGTTGTTGCTGTCGAAGGTGCCGCCGGTGATGGTGCCGGCCTCGGCCTGGAGGGTGTAGGGCTGGCCGGCGTCGGGCGTGGCGGAGACGGAGGCGGAGTTGGCGCTTTCGCCGTCCTCGTTGGTGGCGGAGACGACGTAGTGATAGGTGGTGCCGTTGGTCAGGCCGGTGTTGGTGAAGGAGGCGACCGAGGGGGAGCCGACGGTGGAGTAGAGGCCGCCGGCGCTGGTGGCGCGTTTGACCTTGTAGCCGGTGGCGCCGGACGCGGTGGTCCAGGTGAGGGAGATCTGGGCGTTGCCGGCGGTGGCGGCGAGACCGGCGGGCACGGCGGGCGGGGTGGCGGCGGCCTTGACCAGGACGCCGAAGGTCTGGGTCCAGGAGGAGCCGTCGCCGTCGGTGACGGTGAAGTCGAAGCGGGCGCGGCCGGAGTAATCGAGGGTGGGGGTGAAGACGGCGGTGTAGCCGTCGGGCTGGAGGGCGACGGCGCCGCCGCTCACGTTGGCGAAGGTAAAGCCGAAGGGCGCCTTCAGGAAGCCGCGCACGTAGCGGCGGAGATCCACGGCGAGGGAGGACGGGGTGCCGGCGGTGTTGCGGTTGATGGCGGCGTGGGGGATGGCCTTGAAGTGGAGATACTCCTCGAGGCGGGTGTAGCCGGCGGGCGTGCCGACGGGCATGAACGTAGTGCCGGAGAGGATACCACCGGACGAGGCGAGGGCGGTGTTGTGGTCCTGGCCGGTGAGGTTCCAGCCGAGGGCGCTTTCCCAGTAGTTGGGCATGCCGTCGAGGTCGGCGTCGGAGGGGGCGGCCGCGGTGTTGAGGGTGCCGAAGCCGTTGTTGGAAACGTTATACGGAGGCTGGGCGAGGAGGGCCTCGCCGGAGGACGGGGTGTCGTTGGCGTCGAGCGGGGAGTCCTTGGCGACGAGGATGCTCTGCTGGTTCTCGACGCTGGAGATGAGAAGCGAGTCGAGCTCGTCGCGAAGCGCCCCGGAATAGGTGGCGTCGAGGCGGAGCGGGCCGGCGTTGGACAGAACCTTTTTGTAGGCGGTGAGCGGATCGTCGATGACGACGGTGGCGGTGCCGGAGGCGCCGGCGAAGGGGGTGGCGGACTTGGCGTAGCTGACCGTGCCGGGGGTGGTTCCGGCGTTGGGGAAGGGCTGGCCGGAGACGATGGAGTATCCCTTGTCGGTGCCGTCGAGCAGGCCGTTGTTGTTGGAATCGTGCAGGCAGTTGTCGAGGAAGAGGGCGAAGTTGGGCTGGCCGTTGCTGGCGATGCGGGCCTTCGACAGGGCGGTGTTGTCCACCCCGACCTGATGGTCGGGAATGGAGAGGAAGTAGTTGCCGCGGACGTTGGCCCGCCAGCTCACGTTGCTCTGCGAGTCGCCCATGATGAAGCCCTCGTTGCGCCAGTGGAAGGTGACGTTGTTGATCCACTCGAGCAGGCCGTAGGGGCGGGCCTTGGGGTTGCGGGTGCGGTGATGGGCCCAGAGGGAGTGGTGGCAGGTGCCGTCCTGCAAATCCCAGAGGCCGCCGGCGTTGTGACGTTCCATGCCCCACGCGCTGGTGGAGTATTGCATGGTGAAGTTGTCGAGGGCGCTGTTGAAAAAGGAGATGTTCTCGTCGGTGCTGAACATCAGCGAGACGTGGTCGATGATGCTGTTGGTGGCGCTGCTATCGAGGTTGAGGCAATCGCCGGCGGAGCCGTATTTGCCGTGGCGGATGCGGAGGTGGCGGAGCACCTGGTTGTTGCCGGTGAGGAGCACGCGGCCGTCCTTCAGGCCGATGCCGTCGCCGGGCGCGGTCTGGCCGGCGATGGTGATCTTGTTTTGGACGAGGCGGAGGGTCTTGTTGCCGGTGTCGGAGTTGTTGGCGATGGGGATGTAACCGCTGACCGCGAAGACGATGGTGCGGCCGCTTGTAGGGGCGTTTTGGATACCGTGGTTGAGCGAGCCGGCGCCGGAGCTGTTGAGGTTGGTGACGTAATACACGTCGCCGCCGCGGCCGCCGGTGGCGTAGGCGCCGAAACCCTGCGCGCCGGGGAAAGCGGGGATCTGGGCGAAGACGCCGGAGGCGGAGGCGAGAAGGGCGGCGAGGCCGAGGGCGAGGCGGCGGCGCGGGCGGGAGCTTCGCGCGGAGGCTGGCGTGGGAGCGGTAACGGGGGCGAGGGGGAACATCGGCGGGGAGACGGAGCGGTGGGGCAGGTTGGTCGGACAGGTGAACGAGGCGGGCGGGGGTCAGCGTTCGAGCGTGGCGGCCATGAGGCCGATGACGACCTCGTTGGCCAGGGTGCGCAGGGTGAGGCCGCGCAGCTCCCGGGCGGGGTCGAGCGGGAGGGCGAGCACGGTGGCGGCGCCGCCGGGGATGTCGGCCTGGGTCCTGGTAAAATCGGTCGGTATGCCGGCGCGGATTTCGCCGGTCTTCAGATCGATGCGGAGGGGCACCGCTTCGGGCCGGTGAAACGCGAGGCCGTCGATGAAGTAGTCCTGGTCGATGGGCCACCAGGTGGTCGGGTTGCGCAGGGGCAGGCGTGAGCTGGTGCCGTCGGCGTAGGTGGCGACGAGCTCGCCGTTGTCGAGGCGGCTCTGCATCCAGTTGGTCGAGCCGGCCATGAGCAGGTGGACGCGGCGGGCGCGGCCGGAGAGCGGCACGGTGAGCTCGGCGGGGTAGTTGTCCCATCGGGAGGTGAAGGCGATGTTGGAAGCCTCGCCCGGTCCGGGCGTGGCGAAGGAAACGCCGGAGGGGAGGGCAAATCGTCCGTTGTTCGCGGCCGCGGCGGCGCGCAGGCCGCTGTCGTCGATCTCGGCGCTGGCGTTGACGTGGCCGGCCCAGGCGCCGATGCCCTGCGCGGGGATCGCGAGCGACACGTGCGGGGAGCGGGGCGAGCGGTATTTGCCGGGGGCGAAGATCGCGGTCACGCGGTCGTTGAAGATCGGCGCGAGGTCGAGCGGCTCCAGGCGTGCGTCGGCGGCGGGCGGGGGTGGGGCGACGAAGGCGGCGACGTCCTCCGGGGCGGGGCGGGCAAAGGCGGGCGCGGGCGTGCCGGCGACGGCGGGGCCGGACCAGCGGACGACGATCTCGAAGCGTTCGCCCACGGGTGTGGCGAGGGCGGCGAGGCGGGGGGCGTCGCGCCACTCGGGTAGGGAGGCGACGGGCACGGGGATGCCGTTGACGCGGAGCTGGGCGCGTTCGTGGCGACGCGGCAGGGCGAGGCGCAGCGCGACGGGGCGGCCGAGGCGGGTGGCGAGCCGGTAGGTATCGACGTTTCCATTACGCGAAAACTCCAGGTCGATGTCGGGATGCTGGAGCGAGGCGTGGTCCCAGCTCGATGGCAGCCCGGGGGTGAGGCGCAGTTCGCCGGCGAGCAGGTCGGGGACGAGGCCGAAGAGCCCCTCGATCAGGGTGCGGGAGAAGACTCCCGAGCCGTCGGCGAAGTCGCGCTGGGATTCGCCGCGGTAGGCGTCGAGGTAGTTCATCGAGCCGATGTTGCCCGGGCAGATGCCCATGAAGAGCGAGGCGATGAGGGAGGAACGGGCGAGGTGGTAGGCGGCGTCGGGTCGGCCGGCCTGCCAGAAGCCGAGGGCGGTGTGCAGGTTCTCGCCCATGACGACGTTGTTGATCGACCAGGAGTAGGGCATCCAGTTCGAGCTGGAGTGCATGGCCAGGCCCTCGGGCACGCCGGGGCCGCGCACGGCGAGGCGGGGGATCTCGCGTTCGACGTAGCGGGTCATGTTCCAGGCCTCGGAGGGCGTGACCAGCTCGGCGTCGAGGGGGTGATAGACCGACCAGAGGCCGGCGCTGGGGTGGACGAGTTGGAGGCCGAGCAGGTCCTTGAACTCGGCGAAGGCGCCGCGCTCGGGGACCCAGAGGTATTCGCGCATGGCGCGGGCGACGAGGGCGGCCTCCTTTTCGTAGGGCGCCGGGTCGGCGCCGACGAGGCGGGCTAGGCGGGCGGCCATGTGGTTGTGCCAGTGGTTGTAGGCGGAGGCGTAGGCGACGCCGCCGCCGTGGTATTGCATGTCGTCGCTGGCCCAGATGGCGGCGTAGGCCTCGTAGAGGGGAAGCTTCTCCGGCCCGAATTCGCGGCGGAAGAGGGCGCGTTCCCAGGCGAGGTGGCGCTCGATCACGGGCCAGACTTCGCGGGCGAAGGCGAGGTCGCCGGTCCACATGAGATGCCGGAAGAGGGCGTCGATATAGACCAGGTTCATGTCGTAGTGGTTGAACGACATGGCGCCGGGCGAATGCAGGGCGGCGCGGCGGCGGGCGAGGTGGGTGGCCTCCTCGGGCGGGGGGAGCTCGGCGGGGATCTCGCCGACCTTTTGCTGGCCGGCCCAGTAGGTGAAGTGGCGGCGGGCGCGTTCGTGCCAGCCGAGGGCGTCGTTGGCGTAGGGGCCGCGCCAGCCGAGCAGTTTGGAGCGCCAGGCGACGGCGCCGTGCATGACCGCGCCCTGCTCCTCGTCCCAGACGGCGTCGGCGGCGAGGTTGAGCGCGCCGACGGAGGCGTCGAGGAAGGGGTCGGGCGTCGAGACGCGCACCTGGTTTTGCAGGCGCAGGCGTTTCGCCTCGGCGGCGGCGAAACGCTCCGGAAGCGCGGCGGCGACGGCGGGCGTATCGGAGTCGCGGATACGGTCGATGCCGATGAAGGCGGGGGCGGCGCCGGCGAGCGTGAGGCGGCCGGCGAGGATGGGCGTGGCGGGCGCGGAGCCGGTTCGGGTGGCGATGGCGGCGAAGGGGGCGTTCCAGTTTTCGCCGTTCACCACGGCGAGTTCGGAGCGGGGCAGGGTGGCGCCGGCGAGGGTGCCGGGTGTGGCGGAGAGGGTGAAGGAGCCGTCGGCGGCGAGGGTGAAGACGTTGCCCTCGGCGTTGGCGGGGCTGAATTGGAAGAACTCGCCGATGGGCACGCGTTCGGTGCCGATGTCGCCGTCGCGGCGGCCGCGTTTGCCGCTGGCGCCGCCGTAGGCCCAGCCGAGCGTGAGGGGGGCGGACAGGCCGCGGGCCTCGA
Source organism: uncultured Akkermansia sp. (assembly GCA_966252115.1). Lineage (GTDB taxonomy): Bacteria > Verrucomicrobiota > Verrucomicrobiia > Opitutales > Opitutaceae > IMCC26134_A. The sequence goes on along the minus strand of CBINNW010000001.1, from coordinate 154,867 downwards.
CGCGGACGAGCAGGCCCTCGGAGGCCGCGCAGGGGATGGAGTCCACGAGGAGGGAGACGCCGGCGCCGAGGGCGGGGTCGGCGATCTCGTGGCGCAGGGCGCCGGGGCGGTAGCGGGTGACGATGTCGGCGGCCTCGTGCAGCCAGCGCACGGAGCCGTCGTCGGCGACGAGGCCGAGGCGGAGGTTGCCGCCGCGGCCGGGCAGGTAGAGCGACCATTCGGGCTTGTCGCCGCCGTCCACGCGGAAGGCGGTGTTGGTGCCGTAGAGGGGGCGGTTGAAAAATTCGTCGCCGTTTTTGATCACGAAGTCGCCGCCCTCGGGGGTGTAGCGGAGCGGGCGTTCGAGCTCGCGGGCGAGCTCGGGACCGCGGATGGCGCCGGAGGCGGCGGGTCGGGGGCTGGTTTGCGCGGAAAGGGTGAGGGCGGAGGCGAGCAACAGCAGGGGCAGACGGGGGCGGGGCATAAGGGGACGATGAAAAAGCCGGGGCGGGGCATTGAAAGCCGGCGCGCGGGGTTTGCCGGTCAGACAGTGCGAATCGGGCGCGGGGGAAGGCTTTCGGCGCAGCGCGAAACGCGGCCGAGGGTGGGACGCCACGGACGTTACGGACGCGTCATGCGCACGGGGTCGAGGGCGGCGTCGAGGGTGGCCTGGTCGAGGAGGCCGCGGGCGAGGACGATCTCGCGCAGGGTTTTGCCGGTGCCGTGGGCCTCCTTGGCGATGGACGCGGCGGTGTCGTAACCGAGGTGGGGGTTGAGCGCGGTGACGAGCATGAGGGACCGATCGACGAGTTCGCGGCAGCGGTCGGCGTCGGCCTCGAGTCCGGCGACGCAGGCGTCGGCGAACCGGCGGGCGGCGGCGGCGAGCACGCGCACCGACTCGTGCAGCGAGAAGGCGATGAGCGGCAGGGTGACGTTGAGCTCGAAGTGGCCGGCGTTGCCGCAGGCGACGACGATGGAGGACTGGCCCTGGGCGTAGATGCAGGCCTGCACGAGCATCTCGCTCATGACCGGGTTGACCTTGCCCGGCATGATGGAGGAGCCCGGCTGGGTGGCGGGCAGGCGGAGCTCGCCGAGGCCGGAGCGCGGGCCGGAGCCGAGCAGGCGGATGTCGTTGGCGATCTTGGCGAGGCCGGCGGCGATGGTGGCGAGGTGGCCGGCGACCTCGACGGCGTCGTCGCGCGCGGCCTGGGCCTCGAAGTGGTTTCGCGCCTCGGCGAAGGCCAGGCCCGTATCGGCGGACAGGATACGGGCGACGGCGGCGCCGAAGCGCGGGTGGCTGTTTATGCCGGTGCCGACGGCGGTGCCGCCGACGGCGAGCTCGCGCAGGGCGGCGACGGCGAGATCGACGCGGGCGAGGGATTTGGCGACCTGGGCGGCGTAGCCGGAGAACTCCTGCCCGAGGGTGAGCGGGGTGGCGTCCATCAGGTGGGTGCGGCCGATTTTCACGACGGATTCGAAGGCGCGCGCTTTGGCGTCGATGGCGGCGAAGAGGTGTTCGAGCGCGGGCCGGAGCATGCGCGCGAGGGCGAGGGCGACGCCGACGTGGAGCGCGGTGGGGATGATGTCGTTGGAGGACTGGCCGAGGTTGACGTCGTCGTTGGGGTGGACGGGCGTGCGCGAGCCGACGGGGCGGCCGGCGAGCAGGCTGACGCGGTTGGCGATGACCTCGTTGGCGTTCATGTTGGTCGAGGTGCCGGAGCCGGTCTGAAAAACGTCCACCGGGAACTGGGCGTCGTGGCGGCCCCGGGCGATCTCGCGGGCGGCCTGTTGGATGAGGGAGCTCTTTTCGGGCGGGAGCAGGCCGAGCTCCTCGTTGGCGCGGGCGCAGGCGAGTTTCACGAGGCCGAGGCCGTGGATGAACTCGGGCGGCAGGCGGTGGCCGCTGATGGGAAAGTTGAGGACGGCCCGCTGGGTGGAGGCGCCGTAGAGCGCGTCGTCGGGGACGGGCATCTCGCCCATGGAATCGCGTTCGGTTCTCATCGGGCAAGTTGCCCCCGCGGGGCCGGGGCGCAAACGCGGGCGGGGACGCGGGGTCAGGCGGCGGGCAGGCGGCAGGTGACGACCGTGCCGTGGCCGGGCGTGGACTCGATGTCGATGGTGCCGCCATGGCGTCGCAGCACGGCGCGGCAGATGGACAGGCTGAGGCCCATGCCCTTTTGCGCGCTGCGCTGCTTCGTGCTGAAGTAGGGGTCGAAAATCCGGTCAAGCACGTCGGCGGTCATGCCTCCGCCCTGATCGACGAGACGGAGCGCGATGTGGCGGGGCGCGGAAGGCGCGACGAGGGCCGGTGACGCGGGATCGGCGGAAGGCGCGGCGAGGGCGGTGATGTTTTCGGCGTGCAGGGTGACGAGGCCGCCGTCGGGCATGGCTTCGCGGGCGTTGAAGGCGAGGCTGCGGATCACCTGTTCGAGCCGGTCCTCGTCGCCCGTGATCGGCCACAGGTCGGGCGCGACGTAGGTCTCCGCCCGCACGGACGAGCCGGCGAAGGCCTGGGCCAGGGCGCGTTCGAGCATGGGGCGCAGGTCGAAGGCGCGGCGGCTCACGGGCAGACCGTCGGGCTGGGCGAGCGTGACGAGTTGTTGGGTGAGGGCGCGGGCGGTGCGGAGGGATTCCTTGGCGGCGGCGAGTTGTCGGAGCTGCGCGCCGGCAAGCGGGCCGGAGAGGCCCAGCATCTCGAGGTTGAGGAGAAGCCCGGTGAGGAGGTTGTTGAAATCGTGGGCCAGGCCGCCGGCGAGCAGGCCGGAGCTTTCGAGTCGCGAGAGCAGCAGGCGTTCGTGGTCGGCGTGGCGGCGTTCGGTGACGTCGCGGGCGATGGCGAAGACGGTGTCGCCGCCGGGTTCGATGGAGGATTGCCAGGAAAGCCAGCGGTAGGAGCCATCCCTGCAGAGGTAGCGGTTTTCGAGACCCCGGACGGGCACGCCTTTGGCGAGGGCGGCGCGCGCCTGGAGGGTGCGCTCGCGGTCGTCGGGGTGCATAAAATCGTGCACCGGGCGGGAAAGCAGCTCGGTCTCGGTCCAGCCCAGCACGCGGGTCCAGGACGGGTTTACCTGGCGAAAGTAGCCGTCCAGCCCCGCGATGCAGAGCAGGTCGAGGGAGTGCTCGAAGAGGCGATCACGCTCGGTGCCGGCGTGGGCGCCGGGGGAGCTGGAGCGGGGGCTGGCGGAGGAAGCGGAAGCGGGCGGAGCGGACATGCGGAGGCGGCGGGGGCACTGGGTGCCGCGGAAGGGAGCGTGGCCGCTTCCACGCCGGGATCAATCGGATGGTGGGGAGCCGTAGCGGAATCCGGCGACGATCGCGTTCAAATCGGCGCGGGCGAGGTCGAGCTCGGTCGCGCGGGCAAAGACAATAACTTCAGAGGTGTCTTTCACATCTCCGAGCAGGATGTAGCCGATGCCGCGCCAGTCCTCGCCTGCCGGGCCGGCGGCGGTGGGGCGGAAGGGGGAAAAGAAAATCGCAATCTGGTCGCTTACCTGGGAGATGCTATAGTCAAAATCTTCGCCTGGAACACCGAAGTATCGGCTCATATCGGTGGTCGCTTTTGCGAAGACGGAGGCCAGCTGGCGGTAGTCCATTCGGCGGAAGGTTACGCGCATGTTCCCCGAGATGTGCTGCACGATAATGTAACGGTCTCCGTTGCGGAAGAGCAGGGCTTCGCGAAATCCGTCCTTGAAGGTGAGCTCATCGTTTTTCGCGGTGATTGCTCGAAGGTAGCCCTCAAACTTTGCGTTCTCGGGTTTGGGCGGCACGGGCGACTGCGGATTGAGATACGCGTAACCGTCGGGGATCCGGTAATACATACCGCAGCCGAGCGTCGGGTTCTGCAGGCGGTCGCCCTGGAGGCGCGAGCGCTCGAATTTCAAGGTGCCGCAGCCACCGAGGAAAATGGCGGCGATCGCGACGAAGAAGATGCTGGAGAAGCGGGACATGGCCCGCCGATGTCCGGCGTTCATTTCGTTGCCGGCAAGCGTTTTTGCGTAGGGAGACGCTCGGTGCTTAGCCGGTGGCGCCGTAGCGGCGCTTCAGCTCGGAGTAGGGGAAGTTTTTTCCCGGACAAACGGTGTGGTTGCGGTCCACCCAGCGATGCACGGTGACCTTTGGCGGGACGTTGCCGGGGAGCCCGTCGCCGCGCAGCCAGTTCACCAAGGCGTAGAGCGAGGCGAGCTGTTTGCGACCGGGTTTGCGGTTCTCGAAGTTGCCGACCAGGCAGATGCCGATGCCGTGGTCGTTCATCGCCTGCGAGCGCACGTGGCCGCCGTAGAGCTGTTTCGGCCAGCGCGGGCCGATCTCGACCAGGCCGTCGCCGGAGTCGCGGCCGTTGCCGATCACGAAGTGGTAGGCGAGGCCGTTTTCCATGCCGCGGCGGCGGTGGGCGCCGTCGTAGGCGGCGGCGTTGCCCGCTTCGATGCCGCTGTGGTGGATTACGATATGGGTCCAGCGTCCGGGAGTGATGCGCAGGCCGCGGGACGCGGCGATGACCGGCGCGAGGACGGCGGGGGCTCCGCCGGAGACCGAGGGCGACGAGGATCCGGAACCGGCGGACGGGATGGCGAGTTTCTGTCCGACGCGGATGAGCGAGGAGCTGAGGTCGTTGCGACTGCGTAGGGCGTCGATGGATACGCCGTAGCGGCGGGCGATGGCGGAGAGCGTGTCACCGCGTTTGACGACGTGGACGCGTTCGGACGGGGCGGCGAGGGCGAGGGGCGACGGAAGCAGCGCGAGCCCGCCCAAGGCGAGCGCGGCATGGCGAAGGAAGCTCCGGCGCGTCGGACTCACGAGGCGAGGTTAACAGGGGCGTCAAGGGACGCGCGCGCGAAAACGACGGGATTTGGCGGGGGACGATGCACGACGGGGGCAAACAAAGCGTCCCGGCCTTCGGGCTCAAATCCCAAAGCCGGGGCGCGCGGGCGGGCGGCGGCGTGGATCGGGCGTGGCGGCGAGCTGGGTTGTTCAGGGCTGCGTGGGGGCGGCCGGGGTGGTGTTTTCGCGCAGGGCGGCTTCCTGCTCGGCGAACTCGCGGCTCATGGCCTGCACCTTGGGCATGGCCTTCATCATGCGGGGCATCATGAGCTCGGTGAGGCGGCGCTGGATCTCGGGCTGCTTGTCGAGCATGGCCTGGCCGGCGGCGGTGGAGTAGAAGTCGGACTGGGCCTTGATCTCGGAGGCGCTGAAGGTGTCCGCGTAAACCTTGGCCAGATCGGAGCGCATGCCGGGCAGGTCCATTTCGGAGAACATGGTCTGCATCATCTTGCGCTGGAATTCGGTGAAGCGCTCGCGCTGCGCCTCGTCCATGCCGCTCATGCCGGGCATCTGCGACATGGATTTGGCCATGGCGGACCGCTGGGCCTCGATGGTCTTTTCGATCATCTCCTCGAAGCGCATTTTTTGGAGGAGGGCGTCGGCCTCGGCGAGGGAGGCCGCGCTGCCGGCTGCATCGCTGTCGCCCAAGCGGGCGGCCTCGAGGCCCAGCTCGCGGGTGGCGCCGTCGCGGCTGATGGTGAGGAGCTGTTTGGTGGCGTCGAAGCCCTCGAGTTTCCAGCCCTCGAAACTCTCGCCGAGCTGAACCCAACGGCCGGAGCCGGTGGCGTCGGAAAGGGAAAACATCGGTGATTGGCCGTCGATCAGGACGCTGCGGAAAACCGGCAGGTCGGCGGTCGCGGCGGCGGCGCCCGACTCGGCGGCGGGCAGGGTCCGGGCCAGCCCGAGGCTGGCGATGAGGAGAACAACGCGGGGGGCGATACGGGGGCGCATGGTTCGTCGAGCATGCCCGGGCGGGTCGGGCCTGGCAATGCCGACTCGGCGTTTGTCGCATGCGGGCGGACGGCGGCGGGGTAGGGTAGGGTAGGGTAGGGTAGGGCGTCCCCCGTTCCCGGCTGGTGTCCGGCCGGGGTGTGTGGCATGGCGGATCGGATGCCGTCACGCGATTCATCCGCCAGCGACGATGCCCGTCCGCCTGCGGCGGTATCCGGAAAAGCCGACGGCTTCTCCGGCCAGCGCATCGTGGTTTTGCCGCGCTCGGTGGTGACGCGGGCTCTGGGTGAGCCGCTTTTTTCGGGGTTGTTGCCGACCGACCTCGGGTGGTTCCCGGCGGCGCGCGGGCACCGGCGCGAGCGAGGTGCGGGGCTGGCCGAGGCCATCTTGCTGCACTGTGTGGATGGGGCGGGGTGGGTGGAGCTGCGCGGGGTGCGCCACGCCGTGCGGGCGGGCGAGCTGGCGGTGGTGCCGCCGGGCGAGCCGCACGCCTATGGCGCCGACGACGGGCGACCGTGGACCCTGCGCTGGTGTCATCTCGCCGGCCGCGATTTGCCGGATCTGCTCGCGGAGCTGGGGGCGGACGCCGCCGCGCCGGTGTGTCGGCCCGGGGACGATTCGGCGCTGGCGCTGGTTTTCGAGGAGGCGCTCGACGCGTTGGAGCGCGGTTACGCCCGGCCCCAGTTGCTGCGCGCCAGCCGCGCGATGGGGCACTTCCTCGCCCGGGCGGCCTGGCTGGCGCGACGGGCACCCGAACCCGCGCCCGACGCCGGCCGGCGGATCGGGCGCTGCATCGAGCACATGCGACTGCATCTGGACCGCCCGCTGCGGCTGGCCGAGCTCGCGGCGCTCACGCACTGGTCGCCCTCGCACTTCAAGGCGCGCTTCCGCGCCCACACCGGCTACGGCTGCATCGACTACCTCATCCGCTTGCGGGTTCACGCCGCCTGCCAGTTGCTCGATACCACGGCGCTCGACATCAAAAGCGTCGCGGCGCGCGTCGGTTATCCGGACCCGCTGTGGTTTTCCAAGGCCTTCAAGGCCATCGCCGGCGTGCCGCCGAGCGAGTATCGCCGACGCGCGAAGGGCTGAGGACCGCTTGCCTGCGAGCGGGGGCGGGGGGACGCGGGAGGGGCCGGGTAGGTAGGCGAGGGTTGGGGCGGGCGGCGTTGAGGGCGGGTGACGTTGGGGGCGTCCGATCCGCCATGTGCTCCGTCCGCCGGTCCATTTAACGAAAGCCCGCAACCGGTTATTCTGGGCGCGTCTCCCCCGACCGCCCATGCCCCACGATCCCGTTCGCGTTTCCCACGAAGATTTGATCCTGCCGACCTACGAGCCGGCGATGCCCGACCGTAACCCGATGTTTCTCGAAAAGCGGGTGTATCAGGGCAGTCGCGGCACGATTTATCCGCTGCCTTTCATCGACCGCATCGCGGAGCGTCCGGTGTCGCGGGCCTGGCGGGCGGTGATCGTGGAAAACGCGTTCCTGCGCGTGACGCTTTTGCCCGAACTGGGCGGACGCATCCATGCGGCCCTGGACAAAACCAACGGCTACGAGCTCTTCTATCGCCAGGACGTGATCAAGCCGGCCCTGGTCGGCCTCGCCGGTCCCTGGATCAGCGGCGGGGTGGAGTTCAACTGGCCGCAACACCACCGGCCCGCGACCTACCTGCCCGCCGCGGTGCATGTGGAGCGCCACGCCGACGGCGCGGCGACGGTGTGGCTCTCCGACCACGATCCGCTCACGCGCATGAAGGGCATGCACGGCGTGACGCTGTATCCGGACAAGGCCTACATCGAGCTGCGCGTGCGGATGCACAACCGCACCGGTCAGCCCCGCACCTTCCTTTGGTGGGCCAACGCCGCCACGCGCGTGCATGAGCGTTACCAATCGTTTTTCCCGCGTGACGTCACCTATGTCGCCGACCATGCGAAGCGGGCGATGAGCCGTTTCCCGCTCTGCACCGAGCGTTACTACGGCGTGGACTACGGCGCGCGCGAGCGGATGGGCGTGCCGGTGGGCGAGCGGCCGGCGAAGTATCGGCCGACCGGGGACTACGCGCCCAACGATCTCTCCTGGTATGCGAACATCCCGGTGCCGACCTCCTACATGGCGATGGGCTCGGAGGAGGATTTTTTTGGCGGTTACGACCACGCGGCCGAGGCGGGCGTGGTGCACGTGGCCGACCACCATATCGCTCCGGGCAAAAAGCAGTGGACCTGGGGCAACCACGACTTCGGCTACGCTTGGGATCGCAACCTCACCGACGCCGACGCGGCCGGCGAGCACGCCCCCTACATCGAGCTCATGGCGGGCGTCTTCACCGACAACCAGCCCGACTTCTCCTTTCTGCAGCCGGGAGAGACCCGGACCTGGAGCCAGTTCTGGTATCCTTTGCAAAAAATCGGTCCGGCCCACGCGGCCAACTTGCACGCCGCCCTGAGTCTGCGCGTGGCGAAGGGCGGGGCGCGGATCGGGGTCTCGCCGGCGCGGCCGATCCCGGGCGCGGTGGTGACGCTCTCCCGCGGCGGGCGCGAGCTGGCGCGCTTCGTGCGCGATCTGGGCCCGGGCGCCCCGTTGCTCGAGTCGGTGCGCCTGCCTCGCGTAGCGCGCGAGACGGAGCTCGTGTTGCGCGTCGCGGACGCGGACGGACGGGAACTGATCGTCCACGCTCCGAGGAAGATCGCGCCCGGCGCGGTGCCGCCGCCCGCCACCGAGCCGCCGCCGCCGGAGCGGATCGCGAGCGCGGACGAGTTGTTCATCACCGGGCTGCACCTCGACCAATACCGGCACGCGACCCGCGCGCCGGAGGAGTATTGGCGCGAGGCGTTGCGTCGCGATCCGGGCGACGCCCGCTGCAATCTGGCCCTGGGCAAATGGCACCTGGGGCGCGGCGAGTGGGATGCGGCGGAGCGTCACCTCCGCGCGGCCATCGCCCGGCTGACCTTGCGCAATCCCAACCCCGCCGACGGCGAGGCGCACTATCAGCTCGGTGTCGTGCTGCGCCAACGCGCGCTCGCCGGCGCCGACACGGATGCCGGTAAACTCGAACGCGAGGCCGGCGCGGCGTTTCAAAAAGCGACCTGGAACCAGGCATGGGCGGGCGCCGCCCACCACGCCCTGGCCGAGCTGGCCTGCGCGCGCGGCGACTGGCCCGACGCGCTCGCGCACGTCGAGCGCGCGCTGCGGCACGCGGCCGACCACCTCGGCGCGCGCGGCCTGCGCGTGCTCGTGCTTCGGCGGCTCGGGCGTCACCAGGAAGCGGATACGCGGCTGGCGGCGAATCGCGCGCTCGACCCGCTCGACGCCTGGGGCGCGTATCTGGGCGGCGAGGCGGGCGAGGAATTTCCTTTCGACGCGCAGGTGAGGCTCGACCTCGCGCACGATCTCGCCCGCGCGGGGTTTCTCGCCGAGGCCCTGCGCCTGATCGAGGAGGCGAGGTCCGACGCGGCGCGGCGGCCGGTGGAGCTCGGGGTCGCGCCGCTGCTCGCCTACACCGCCGCCTGGATTTGTCACCGGCTAGGCGACAAGGCCGGCCGGAAGCGGCACCTCGCCCGGGCCCGGGCGGGTTCGGCGGATCACTGTTTTCCGGCGCGCCCGGAGGAAATTCACGTGCTGGAGGCGGCGCGCGCGGCGGATCCCGGAGACGCGCGGGCGGCCTTGTTGCTCGGGCATCTGCTCTATGATCGGCGGCGTCACCGCGAGGCGATCGCCTGTTGGCGGGCGGCGACGCGGCTTGATCCGGACGACGCGGTGGCGTGGCGCTGCGTGGGCCTGGGCGCGTATAACATTCTCGGACAGCCGTCCCTCGCTCGCTCGGCCTATGATCGCGCGCTGCGTTTGGCGCCGGGGGACGCGCGTTTGTTGCACGAGCGGGACCAGTTGTGGAAGCGGCTCGGCGTGGCGCCGGAGCGTCGGCTGACCGAGCTGAAGAAATATCCCGCGCTGGTGGCCGCACGCGATGATCTGAGCGTGGAGTTTTGCGCGCTGCTCAACCAGACCGGCGCGCCCGAGCGTGCGCTGACGGTGCTTCGCGGGCGGCGTTTCCAGCCCTGGGAAGGCGGCGAGGGGCAGGCGCTCGGCCAGCATGTGCGCACCCACCTGTTGTTGGCGCGGCGGGCGCTGGCGGATGGCGACGCGGGCTCCGCGGTGGAGCTGGCGCGGGCGGCGCTGCGGGCGCCGGAAAATCTCGGCGAGGCCCGGCACCCCCTGGCCAACGCGAGCGACGTCCATCTCCTGCTCGGAGACGCGCAGGCCGCCGCCGGGCGGCCGGAGGATGCGCTCGAGAGCTGGACGCGCGCGGCCGAGGCGCGGGGAGATTTCGAGGGGATGAGCGTGCGGAGTTTTTCGGGCCAGACCTACCACTCGGCGCTGGCGCTGCGGCGGCTCGGGCGGGAGGCCGAGGCGAAGCGTTTGTTGAAGGATCTGCTCGGGCACGCGCGCGAGCTCGCCGGGATCGAGGCGAAGATCGACTACTTCGCGACCTCGCTGCCGACGATGTTGCTCTTCGAGGACGACCTGACGGCACGGCAGCGAAACACGGCGTGGTTCATGGAGGCGCAGGCCTTGGTCGGCCTCGGCGACAAGGAAGGGGCCGCCGAGCGCCTGCGCGCGGTGCTGGCCGCCGATCCGTCGCACGCCGAGGCGGCCGACCTGTTGGCGGCGGTGTGACGGGCGGAAGGCTGGGACGGGGACGCCCCCCGGCGGGGGCCGGAGCCGGACGATTGATCGACGCCGTAAAAACAAAAGCGCCCCTGTTTTGGAGAAACAGGGGCGCTTTCGAAAGTGGCTGCCCGATAAGGACTCGAACCTTAACAAGCAGAGTCAGAATCTGCTGTGCTACCATTACACCATCGGGCAGTGGGAAAATCGGTCTGGCGAAAGACTGAAACTTGGCGGCGAGGCCTCACGATTCGGGATAGGCGGCGCCGATGCCGGCATCGCGGCGACTGGAGCCGGCGATGGGATTCGAACCCGCAACCGCCTGTTTACAAAACAGGTGCTCTACCGTTGAGCTACGCCGGCGACTGAAGCCGCTGCTTTCGCGGAAGACTTGAAAGAACTTGGCCCGCGAACTGTCGCGGGCCGGAAAGTGGTGGTTCCCCAGGGACTCGAACCCTGAACCAATTGATTAAGAGTCAACTGCTCTACCATTGAGCTAGGAAACCAAAAACGAACGGGAGGGAGGAAGGTTCGTTTTCACGCGCCTCTGTCAATGCCCTTTTCTTCAAAAAGAGAAAATTCCGGACTTTGCCCTTGCCACGCTCCTTCACGACCTCTGCCTTCTCCCTTCTCTCCCATGCAAAAGACCAAGAAATCCGTCGCCAAGCGCTTCAAGCTTTCCGCCAAAGGCAAGCTCATGCGTCGCACGCCCGGCTTCCGTCACTTGCTTGCCGCGAAGAGCACGAAGTCCAAACGCCGTGCCTCCCAGGACAAGCAGGTCGCCGAAGGTCATGCGAAGCCCCTGAAGCGCTGCCTCCCGCACGGTCTGTAATCATCCGCAGACCGCATCGGAAACCGAAACCGCCAGGCCGGGTGAATCCCAACGAGACGACCCGCCGGCCCAAACCCAACAAGGAATAATCCAACATGCCTCGTGCAACCAATGCCGCCGCTTCCCGCCGTCGCCGGAAGAAAGTCCTGAACTACGCCAAAGGCTACTTTGGCAACAAATCGAAGCTCTTCCGCTACGCGAAAGAGGCCGTTCATCACGCCTGGCTCTACGCCTTCCGTGCCCGCCGCAAGAAGAAGGGCGACTTCCGCTCCATCTGGATCGTGCGTCTCAACGCCGCCGCGCGCGCCAACGGCATCAGCTACAGCCGCCTCATCGAGGGCCTCAAGGCCGCCAACATCGGCCTCGACCGCAAGGTGCTCTCCGACATCGCCATCCGCGATGAGGTCGCCTTTACCGCCCTGGTCGCCAAAGCCCAGGACGCGTTGAAGGCCAAGGCCGCCGCCAAGGCCGCCTAAGCAGCCCGATCAAACGCGAGCCCGGACGGCTCGCCTCCTTTTCAGTCCCGGAGGACGGGCCTCGCACCACGAGGCGCCGTCCTCTTTTTTTTGCCCGCGAAATTTTCGCCCACGGACCACCCGGACGACCCGGAAAGCTTTCCGGAAGGGGCCCACGAAACACACGAAATAACACGAAAACCGGATTCTCCGACTTTTGTGTCTTTTCGTGTGTTTCGTGGGCTAACTTTTTCGGTTCGTTCCCGCCTTTTCTTCCGTGTCGTCCGTGTGTTCCGTGGGCCTCTTCCGGTTTCCTGTTTCCCGCTCCCCTTTCCCCGCCCTCCGATGCAAGACCAACTCGCCGCCCTTCTCGCCAAAGCCGAGACCGATCTCGCCGTGCTCGCCACCCGTCCCGAATTCGAGGCCGCCAAGGCCCGCCTCGTCGGGCCGAACGGAGAGCTCACCGCCTGCATGAAGCAGATGGGCTCCGTGCCAAAGGAGCAGCGCCCCGCCCTCGGCAAACTCATCAACGAGACCAAGCTCGCGGTGCAGGCCCGGCTCGACGCCGCCCTCGCCCGCATCGAGTCCGCCGAACTCGCCGCCAAGCTCGGGCCGGCCGTGGATCCCACGCTGCCCAGCACCGACCGCGGTCCCGGCACCCAGCATCCGCTCACCCTCGTGCGCGAGGAGATGACCCGCATCCTGCGCAAGGTCGGCTTCACCGTCGTTGAGGGCCCCGAGGTCGAGACCGAGTATTACTGCTTCGACGCGCTCAACACCCCCTCCGACCATCCGGCGCGCGACGCGCAGGACACCTTTTACCTGCCCGAGTCGGCGCGTTTCGGCAACGTATCCAAAAAGTCGGCACACGAGAAATATCTGCTCCGCACCCACACCAGCTCGGTGCAGATCCGCACCATGTTGAAGGGCCAGCCGCCCATCCGCATCGTCTCGCCCGGCCGCGTCTATCGCCGTGACACCACCGACGCCACCCACTCGGCCAACTTTCACCAGCTCGAGTGTCTCTACGTGGACAAAAACGTCACCGTGCGCGACCTGAAGGCCCTGCTCGACTACATCTTCGCCTCGCTGCTCGGCAAAGAGACCAAGACCCGTTTCCGTCCGCACTACTTCGGCTACACCGAGCCCAGCTTCGAGGTGGACCTCTCCGCCAAGCATCTGCCCAAGGTGAACAAGGAGTGGATCGAGATCGGCGGCTGCGGCATGGTGGATCCCATCGTGTTCAAGGACGTCGGCTACGATCCCGATGTCTGGAGCGGCTACGCCTTCGGCATGGGCCTGGAGCGCCTCGCCATGCTCCTCTACGGCATCGATGACATCCGCTACTTCTACCAAAACGACGTGCGGTTTCTCAGGCAGTTTGCGTGAGAAACAGCAGCGAGTAGCGGGTAGCGAGTAGCGAGCATATCGAGACTTCGATCCACGCTCCTGCCGCCGTCTCCCGACCTACTCGCTACCCGCTACCCACTACTCGCTACTTCTAGGAAAAATGAAACTCTCCCGCTCTTGGCTCCAAGACTACGTGGACCTCGTCGGCGTCTCCGACGACGACATCTCCCGCGCCATCACCTTCCTCGGCTTCGAGGTCGAGCAGGTCATCCGCACCGGCGCGCCCGCGCTCGAAAACGTGGTGGTCGGGCAAATCCTCACCCGCGACAAACACCCCAACGCCGACAAGCTCTCCGTCTGCACCGTGGACGTCGGCCCCGCCCATGGCGGCGTGCGCACCATCGTCTGCGGCGCGCCCAACTGCGACGCCGGCAACCGCGTGCCGGTCGCCCTCCCCGGCGCCGTGCTGCCGGGCAACTTCGTCATCAAGGAATCCAAGGTCCGCGGTCAGCTCTCGCTCGGCATGATGTGCTCGGCCAATGAGCTCACCATCGCCGAGGACGCCCAGGGCCTCCTGCTCCTCGCCGGCTCGCCCGAGATCGGCACGCCGATCAACGACGTGCTCCCGCCCGGCGACGTGGTTTTCGACATCGAGATCACGCCCAACCGCCCCGACGCCCTCAGCCACCTCGGCGTCGCCCGCGAACTCGCCGCCTGGTTCAAAAAAGACCTGCGCTACCCGGCGGTCAGCTTCACCCCGGCCGCCATCTCGGCCGACCCGCGCGCCGATTTGCTCAAGTCCGTGCGCGTGAGCGCCGACATCGATTGCCCGCTCTACACCGCCACCGTGGTCAGCGGCGTGAAGATCGGCCCCTCGCCCGATTTCATCCAGCGCCGCCTCGCCGCCGTGGGCCTGCGCCCGATCAACAACGTCGTCGATATCGGCAACTACGTGATGCTCGAATACGGCCAGCCGGTGCACGCCTTCGACGCCAAAAAACTCGCCGGCGCCGAGATCGTCGTCCGCCACGCGACCGAGGGTGAAAAAATCACCACGCTCGACGGCAAGGAGCGCACCCTCGCCGCCGGTATGCTGGTGATCGCCGACGCGCAAAAACCGGTCGTCATCGCCGGCATCATGGGCTCGGCCGATTCCGGCGTCTCCGCCGACACCACCGACCTCGTGCTCGAGGTCGCCTTCTTCAAGCGCCAGTCCGTGCGCCCGACCTCCAAGCGCCTCGGCCTCGCCTCCGATTCCTCCTACCGCTACGAGCGCGGCGTCGATCCGCACTCGCTCGACGAGGCCGCCCACCGCTTCATCGACCTCATCCTCGCCCACGCCGGCGGCGTGGTGTCCGGGCCGATACACCGCGTCGGCGCCGACCTGCCCTGGGAACGCGAGATCACCGTCACCCCGGCCTACATCAACGAGAAGCTCGGCTTCGAGATTCCCGCCGACGAGATGCGCGCCGCCCTCGAGCGCCTCGAACTCGTCGTCACCCACGAGGAGCCGACCGAGAGCCGCGGCCCGGCCTGGACTTTCGCCATCCCGAGCTGGCGCGACGACCTCGACCGTCCCATCGACCTGGTCGAGGAGGTCGTGCGCCTTTACGGCTCGGACAAGATCCCCTCGTCGGTCGTTTCCGCGCCCGGACTGGTGGGCAACGACGACGCCATCGTGCTCTTCAACCGCCAGGTCACGGCCGCCCTCGTCGGCGCCGGTTTCAACGAGTGCGTCAACTACACCCTGCGCCCGGCCAAGGAGGTGGCCGCCTGGAGCGCCGCCGCCCAGGTGGACGCGCTCGCGCTGGCCAATCCCTTCGTCGAGGACCAGTCGCACCTGCGCTCCACTCTCGTCGGCGGTCTGCTCGAATCGCTCGCGCTCAACCAATCGCGCGGCGTCGCCGCCTCGCATCTTTTCGAGACGGGCCGCGTGTTCCTCGAACGCAACGGCCAGCTCTCCGAGTGCGTCGCGGCCGCTTTCGTGATCGCCGAGGAGACCGGCGAACGCGGCTGGCGCCCGCGCGAGGCGGCGGATTTTTACACCGCCAAGCGTCACGCCGCCACCGTCGCCGCGCTCGCCGGCATCGAGCTGGAGCGCCAGCCCACCGCGCTGGTCGCGGAGGGCGCCGACGCCGCCCGCGCCTGGCAGGCCGGCCACGCCGCGAGTGCCGGCGACATCAAGCATGGTTGGACCAGCACCTTTGGTCTGGTGAGCCTCGCGCACCTCAAGGCGCTCGGCATCAACGGCAAGGTTTACGCCGGGTTCTTCGCCATGGTGTCGGAGAAGATCGCCGCCGCCGGCGAACGTCGCGGTTACAAGCCCTTCGGCCTGCAACCCGCCGCGTTGCGCGACCTCGCCGTCGTGGTGCCCGCCACCACGCCCGCGATCGACGTGCAGAAGACCATCGCCAAACACGCCCGCGCCGCCGCCGGCAACGCCTTCGCGCTGGAGGGCGTGGAGGTGTTTGACGTTTACACCGGCAAGGGCGTGCCCGAGGGCCACAAGAGCCTGGCCTACGCGCTGAGTTTCCGCGCCGCCGACCGCACGCTGACGGACGACGAGGTCAACGCCGCCTTCAACAAGGTGCAGGCCGACCTCGCCGCCGCCGGTTACCAAATCCGCAAGTGATCCCGATTATTTAACCACGGCGGACACGGAGAACACGGAGGAGAAAAACCAAGAGGCCGGGCTGGAGGAGCGCATGCTCACTCCGGCCCGGCCTCTTGGTTTTCTCTGCGTCTTCCGTGCTCTCCGGGACTTGTTTTTAAGTTCCTCTGGCACCGGACCGGCGCTTGGCGGACTTGGGCTCGCTCTTGGCGGGAGACGATTTGCCGCCGTATTCCGCCTGCTCCTCGGCCAGCGCCATGGGCGCGTTGTCGAAATCGAGCAGGTCCCGGAGCTTCAGGCCGCAGGCTTTGGCGAGCTTTTCCAGGGTGGACAGACGAATGTCGCGTCTCCGGCCGGCCTCGACGTGCTGGTAGTATTTGTAGCCGAGCCCGGCTTTTTCGGCGAACGCCTCCTGGCTGAGTCCACGCGCTTCCCGGAACTCCTTCACCCGCGCCAGCAGTCTTGTCGCCGTGTCATTTGCCACCGCGCAAGGTAGCGGGACCATGCGTCGCAAAACACCCGAGCATTGATAGCGCCGACTTTACACCCGACTAATGATAGTGCGAATTCGCGGCCGTGGCATTGCACCCCGAGTTTCCCGTTTCGCCTTACGCGCCGCTTGTGCCGGAGCACCGTTGGTTTCCTGCGGACGAAACCCTTCGTGCCACGGCTTACGAAAAACTTCTCCCGCCGCTTGTCACCAGCGTCCGTCGCGAGGTGTTCGCTTGGCGCGCCTCGGGTTACGCCGGCGCCTCGGCCACGTCTCGCGCCCTGTTGACCTGGTGGTTTGAGACGGAGCATCTGCTCGAAACCTCCTCCGGCACGCTTTCGCCGTTTCGCTACTATTTCGCGCAGCGCGAAGCGGTGGAGACCGTGATCTGGCTGCACGAAGTTCGAGGCGCGCGCGACAAGTTCGACCTGCTCCGCTTCGACAGTTCCGGCTCCGTTTCCACCGGCATGTTTGACGAGGACTGGCCGCGCTACGTGCTCAAACTCGCGACCGGCGCGGGCAAGACCAAGGTCCTCTCCCTCCTGATCGCGTGGAGCTTCTTCCACCGGCTTTACGAGCCCGGTTCCACGCTGGCGCGCAACGTCCTCCTCATCGCGCCCAACATCATCGTCCTTGATCGCCTTCGCACCGATTTCGACGGGCTGAAGATCTTCTTCAACGACCCCGTCCTTCCCGACAACGGCGACGCCGGGCGCGACTGGCGCGACGACTTCCAGCTCACGCTGCACGTGCAGGACGACGTGCGCCTGCTTCGTCCAACGGGGAATATTTTCCTCACCAACATTCATCGGGTTTACGACCCCGGCATTCCTCCGCCGCCCTCGTTGGAGGACGACGACCTTCGCAACTACTTCCTCGAGCCCTTCGGCGACAAGCCCGTCGGCAAGACCAACGCCAGCCAGATCGATCTCGGCGAAATCATCCGCGAGATCGACGAACTCGCCGTCTTCAACGACGAGGCGCACCACATCCACGACAGCCGCATGGCGTGGTTTCAGTCGATCCAGGACATCCACCACCGCATGCTCCAGCGCGACCACCGGCTCGCGCTCCAGATCGACGTCACCGCCACGCCGCGCCACGACAACGGAGCCATCTTCGTCCAGACCGTCAGCGACTACCCGCTGGTCGAGGCCATCCACCAGAACGTCGTCAAGCACCCCGTCCTGCCCGACGAGGCCAGCCGCTCGAAGCTCCACGAAAAGAAGAGCTCCATCTTCACCGAAAAATACGACGACTTCCTGCGCCTCGGCGTCGAGGAGTGGAAAAAGAGCTACGCCGAGCACGAGCCGCTCGGGAAAAAAGCCGTCCTCTTCGTCATGGTGGACGACACCAAGAACTGCGACGAGGTCGGCGCCTACCTGGAGAAAATCTGCCCCGAACTCGCCGGCGGCGTTCTCGTCATCCACACCAAGAAAAATGGCGACATCTCCGAAGCCTCCTCCGGCAAGGACAAGGAGGAGCTCGAAAAACTCCGCCGCCAGTCCAACGAGATCGACTCCTGGAAGTCGCCCTTCAAGGCCATCGTCTCCGTCCTCATGCTCAAGGAGGGCTGGGACGTGCGCAACGTCACGACCATCGTCGGCCTGCGCGCCTACGCCGCCAAGTCCAACATCCTCCCCGAACAGACTCTTGGGCGTGGTTTGCGCCGCATGTATTTCGGCTCCGATCAGCGCGAGACCGTGTCGGTCATGGGCACGCCCGCGTTCATGGATTTCGTCGAGTCGATCCAGAGCGAAGGCGTCACCTTCGAGCGGGTCGCCATGGGCGGCGGCGCGACGCGGCAGGATTCGCTGATCATCGAGGTCGAAACGGCCAATCCCGCCAAAAACACCGACGCCCTCGACATCTCGCTCCCGCGCCTGTCCCGCCGCTACCAACGCGAGTTCAAGGACCTCTCCGCGCTCGATCCCGCCGCGCTCGGCAATCGCAAGCTTCCGCTCAAGCCCTTCACG
This sequence comes from uncultured Akkermansia sp., assembly GCA_966252115.1. GTDB lineage: Bacteria > Verrucomicrobiota > Verrucomicrobiia > Opitutales > Opitutaceae > IMCC26134_A. The sequence continues at coordinate 136,742 of CBINNW010000001.1, read as the reverse complement.
CCGGAGGAGACGCGCGAGATCGTTTTCAAAACCATGCTCGACGCCGCGGTGCATCACACCGTGTTGCTGGATGGCGCCGGTCCGGCCGACTACCGCTCCGTCGTCGGGTTTTTCGCCCGCCAGCTTCTCCACGATCTGCGTCTCGTCGGCGGCTACGACCTGCTTTACCCGCGCGTTCGCGACTTCATCCGCGACCACCTTTTCACCGCGCCGGTGGACCTCGAAGACCCGGTCGTCCTGCGCAATCTCTCCGAGCCCGAGGTCGGCAAGACGCTTCACGACGCGTTCAAGACCGCGCTCAACGCCCTGACCATCACAGAAGCGGGAAGCGTGCGCGTCGAGGACCGCCTGCGCCTGCGCGACACCCGGCCCTTCCGCACCGAGCATCGGCCCTACCTCGCGGCCAAAAAATCTCTCTTCAACCGCATCGTCGGCGAGGCCGCGGCCGGCGGGCTGGAGCTTTCCTTCGCCGCCTTCCTCGAAGCCGCGCCCGATGTCGCCGCCTTCGCCAAGAACTATTTGGCCGTGGGTTTTCGCCTCGATTACGTGCGCGCCGACGGCGACCTCTCCACCTACACGCCCGACTTCCTTGTGCGCACGACCGGCGGCGCGGTGTGGATCGTCGAGACCAAGGGCCGCGAGGAGCTCGATCTCCCGCAAAAGATGGTCCGCCTCCGCCAGTGGTGCGCCGACGCCACCGCCGCCGATCCGGGCGTCACCTACGGCTTCGTTTACGTGGACGAGGACGGTTTCGCCAAACACCCGCCCGCCACCTTCGCGGCGCTCACCGCCAGCTTCACCGCCTACCAGAACTGACCGCCATGTCCCGCCCCGCCGACGCCGACCGCCACGAACTTTCCGAGACGGAGAAACGCGACCTCATCAAGCTCATCGAGGCCGGCAAACCGCTGCCCGAAAAATACCGCTTCCTGCTCTTCGCCGACAAACGCGAGGTCGAGCTCGTCTGGAACGGCAAGACCCGCGACGTCTGCACCACGGTTCTCCCGTTTCAGACGCTCGAACACATCGACGAACCGCGGAAAGAGAAACGCGACACCGAGGAACTCGGCCTCGATACCGGCGGACGCCAGATCAAGGGCTGGGCCAACAAGCTCATCTGGGGCGACAACAAGCTGATCCTGTCATCGCTCAAGGCCGGCGCGCTCCGCCGCCAAATCGAGGACGCGGGCGGCCTCAAACTCATCTACATCGACCCGCCTTTCGACGTCGGCGCCGACTTTTCGATGGATATCGAGATCGGCGGCGAGACCTTCCACAAGGAGCCCAACCTCCTCGAACAAATCGCCTACCGCGACACCTGGGGGCGCGGGGCGGATTCGTTCATCGCGATGATTTATGAGCGACTGTGGCTAATGAGAGATTTGATGCACAGCGAAGGCAGTATCTACGTCCACATGGATTGGCGTCTAACCGATCACCTTCGCGTAGTCTTGGACGAGATATTTGGCTCATTTTGCTATCAAGGTTGCATGAGGTGGCAGCGGCAGACCTCATCCGGCTACAAGGGTATCAAAAAATACGGGCGAGCTCACGACTCGATCCTGTGGTTCTCACGGAGTGACTCTTTCACGTTCAATCCCCTGTTTCTTCCTTACGACGAATCTTACATTAAGAGTCACTATAATCAGGTGGACGAGAAGGGACGCCGCTATCGCCCTCATTGGCTGGGAACAACGACCAAGGAAACGATCGAGAAATTTCTCGAATCGGGACGCGTGGTAAAACGCCCGGACGGAACTCTCGAAAAGAGGCTGTATCTAGATGAGCAGCCCGGGACTCCAGTTGACGACGTCTGGACAGATATTTTCCCCGTCAATTCGCAGGCAAAAGAGGACACTAAATATCCGACTCAAAAATCGGAGGCTCTTCTGGAGCGCATCTTGAAAGCCAGCAGCAACGAGGGCGATCTCGTCGCCGACTTCTTCTGCGGCAGCGGCACCACCGCCGCCGTCGCCGAAAAGCTCGGTCGCAAGTGGATCGCCACTGATCTCGGCAAATTTGCGATTCACACCACACGGAAGCGCCTCATCGGTGTGCAGCGTGAGTTGAAGTCAGCCGGCAAGCCCTTCCGTGCCTTCGAGGTGCTGAACCTCGGGCGCTACGAGCGCCAAGCTTACCTGAATATCGGCGGCGATCTCTCGACCAAAAAGAAGGCCGATGCGCTCGCCCGCAAGGAGCGCGAGTTCCGCGACCTCATTCTCCGCGCCTATCGCTCCGCGCCGCTGGAAAACGAACCGTTCTTCCACGGCCAGCACGCGGGTCGTCTCGTGGTCGTCGGTCCGATCAACCAGCCGGTGGGACGTCTTTTCGTCGAGGAGGTCATCGTCGAGTGTCGCAAACGCGGAGCCAGCCGGGCCGACGTGCTCGCCTTCGAATTCGAGATGGGGCTGTTCCCGGCGGTGCTCGACGAGGCCAAACGCAAAGGCATCGACCTCGCGCCAAAAACGATCCCGCCCGAGGTCTTCGACAAGCGCGCGGTGGACAAGGGCCAGGTGCGCTTCGCCGATGTCAGCTACATCGAAGCCACGCCGCGCTACGACAAAAAGGACAAGCTCAGCGTGAGCATTGAGCTGGTGGATTTCTCGGTCTATTACAGCCAAGGTTTCGTCGATGCCACCGCCGCCGAACTGAAGGCAGGCAAGAGCGAGGTGGTGTGCGAAGCGGGCAAATTGATCAAACTCAGCAAGGACAAGGAGGGCGTCATCCGTCGTGACGTGCTCACGAAAGAATGGACCGACTGGGTGGACTATTGGGCGGTCGATTTCGACTACGAGAGCCGCAAGGAAATCATCAAGGTCGAGCGCGGCACCGGTATCGGCGGAACGAAAGACGGCCTCGATCTACGCCCCGATGATTTCGAGGAACGCTGGACCGGCGGCTACATCTTCGAGAACGAGTGGCAGAGCTTCCGCACCCGCCAGGACCGCGAGCTGGAGCTGCAAAGCGCGAAGCACACCTACGCCAAGCCCGGCCGCTATACCGTCGCGGTGAAGGTCATCGACATCTTCGGCAACGACACGATGACGCTGGTTCCGGTGACGGTGGGCTGAATCTTTCCCGCCGCCGTGCCGATCTCTAGAACGGCACGGCGTCGTTGATCATCTCGCCGGGCTCTTCCGGAAGGGGCGCGCCGGCCTCTTCGGTTTCCGGGGTTCTTGGTGAGCAACCTCCATCGAGCGGTCGGCGTCCCGACGTGCTTCGCCGTTTGGCGCCGGAGCGGGGGGCCGCCTACCTGCTACCGGGCGAAAACCTGGGCCAGCGGCAATTCGAAGCCGGGCAGCAGGTCGGTGGTGAGCACGGCTTGTTCGTCGAGCGTCGCCACGGGGGTCTCGGCGTTCTCCGCCAGTCGATACCGTTTTAGCAGGCGGGGCTCGGGATCGATGATCCAGTATTCGCGCACGCCGGTGCGGGCGTAGATCTCCTTTTTGGTGCCGAGGTCGAACTTGGCCGTTTTGGGAGACAAAATTTCCGCCACCAAGTCGGGTGCCCCCTCGGCGCCTTCGTCCGTCAGGTAGGAATAACGTTGTTTGGCGAAATAGCTGAGGTCGGGCTGATAGACGTTGATGTCGGTGAGATAGACGTCGAACGGCGCGATGAAAACCTGCCCGAGGGGGTTGGCTCGCAGATGGGCTTCGATAAGGAAGGCCAGATTGAGAAGAATCTTCTGGTGATACCGATTCGGCGTGGGCGCCATGTGGAGCTCGCCTTCGATGAGTTGGTAACGCGGGCCGGGCTCCGGAGTCTGCCGGTAGTCATGCACGGTAAGCGGGCGATGAGTGACCGTGAGCATGTCGGCACGGTGTTCGTCCCCGTCTGGTCGGTCAAGACGAGCCGGCCGGGGCATGCGGGGCTTGCGTGTGGTTCGCCGGCCCGCCTTGTTGCCTCGTTCGTCCCCATGTCCTCCGCCACCGCTCCCCAGATCGACATCGACCACCTCGCCACGCTTTCGCGCCTCGCGCTCACGGCCGAGGAGAAGGCCAAGTTCTCCGCCCAGCTCGGCGACGTGCTCGGCTACATCGAGCAGCTCAAGCAGGTGAACGTGGACGGCGTCGAACCGACCGCCCACGCCACGCCGATTTTCAACGTGCTTCAACCCGACGTGGCGCGTCCCGGCCTGCCGGTCGAGGACGCCCTGCGCAACGCCCCGCAGCAGCGCGACAACATGGTCGTGGTGCCGCGCGTGGTGGAGTGATGCGGGCCGCCTGGCTCAGGCCCGGCGGCGGCGCCGGGTGAGCGAGCGGAGCAAGCCCGCCGCGCCCAGCAGGCCGGCGAAGGACGCCGGTTCGGGGATGGCGCCGCCGACGACCTGCAGGGTGCCGGCGCCGAGCAGCAGATCGAGGTCCCAGCTCAGGCCCGGGGCGAGGTCGGGCAGGTCGAGCTGGGCGAAGCCGCCGCCGAAGCTGGAGGCGTTGAAAAGTTGGAAACTGTTTCCCGCGCCGGGCGTGAAGCCGTTCAGGAGCGTGACTTCGAGCGTGCCGCCGAAGGTGAGTCCGCCGCCGACGTTGATGGCATCGTAATCGGTGCCGCGGGCGAGGCCGCCCAGCTCCATCGTGGTGGTGCTGGTGCCGGTGAGCACGAGGTCGCCGTCCACGGTGAGCAGGCCGGGGCTGTTGCCCGGGGCGAGGGTGCCCGCGACGGTGAGGGCCTGGCCGGGGGCGAGCCGCACGGTGCCGACGCCGGTGAGCGTCTGGCTCGCGCCGAAACCGAAACCGCCGGTTTTGGCCGTGAGGTCGAACGTGCCGGGGGAGGCGGTGGTGCCGAGGTTCACGCCGGAGCTGGTGGCGATGGAGCCGTCCGCGCCGAGGGCGAGGGTGCCGGCGGAGATGGAGAGGCCGCCCGTGAAGGTGTTGGCGCCGGTGAGGGTGAGCGTGCCCGCGCCGGCCTTGGCGAGCGAGCCGGAGCCGGAGAGGACGCCGGAGACGGTGCCGGTCTGGCCGTTGGTATCGATGGCGGAGGCGGTGCCGTCGGCGAGGTGGACGTTGGCGCTGACGGTGAGGCTGTGGGTGCCTTGGGACTTGAGGGTGCCGCCGGCGAAGTTGACGAGGGCGTTGTTGCCGCTGGTCATGAGCGCGGGGCCATTGGCGCCGCCGAGGACCAGGGTGCCGCCGTCGTTGAGGTTGAGCGTGTCCGTGGTGCCTAAATTGGCGCCCAGAAGAATGCTGTTGAGGGTGAGGGTGCCGCCGGAGCCGATGTTTACGGTGGCGGTGGCACCTCCGACATAGGCTAGATTGGGAGAGTTAAACGTGACGGTGGCACCCTCCTCGACATTGAGGGTGCCGCCGCCCATCCCGAGCACCCCGTCCGAGGTGAGGTTGGACCCGATGCCGGTGACGGTGACCGTGCCGCGTGAGCCGGAGGTGTCATAACCAATGGCCAAAATATTCGTTGCCTGAGTGAGGGCGTAGGTGGCGCCGTTGCTGATGGTGAGCGAGCCCGTGCCGAAGTAGCCGATCCGGGTGTCGCTGGCGCCGGTGGTGTAGGTGGACGTGCTCCCCGTGACGGTGACGGTCCGGTTGTCGATGGGGCTGTTGCTGACGAGTTCGCCGTCCGACACCGTGAAGTCGCCGGTCGAGTCGATATGGGTGATGGTGAGGGTGCCGGAGCCGGTCTTGGTGAAGCCGCCGGTGCCGGAGAGGGTCGCGAGCGTGAGGTCGCTGGAACTGTTGAAGGTGAGATTGGAATTGTTGGTGAGGGTGGAGGCGGCGAGGGCGGTGGTGGAGCCGGAGCCGATGGTCAGCGTGCCTTCGGCCACGGTGATCGTGCCAGTGGTCGCCGAACCGTTCGAGAGGGTGAGGTTTCCGGCGCCGGACTTGGTGAGCGAACCGGGGCCGTCGATGACGCCGGTGAAGGTGAGGTCGTCGGAGCGGTTAAAGACCAGGGCGGCGTGGTTGGTGATGTCGCCCCCGAGTTTGCCGGTGGTGCCGCCCGCGCCGATGCTTAGCGTGCCGGAGAAGATCGTGGTGACGCCGGTGTGGGTGTTGTCGCCGGTGAGGGTGAGGTTGCCCGGGCCGAATTTGGTGACGGAGCCGGCGCCGGAAAGGATGCCGGCGAAGGTGGCGTCGGCGAATTGTTCAAAGACGAGGGCGGACTGGTTGGCGACGTCGCCCGGGAGGGCGGAGGCGGTGGCGGTGAGGGTGCCGGCGGCGATGGTGGTGCCGCCGGAGTGGGTGTTGGCACCGGTGAGGGTGAGGTGGCCGGAGCCGATTTTTGTCAGCGCGCCGGGGCCGGCGATGACGCCGCCGTAGGTCAGGGCGTGGTGTTGGGTGTCGAGCGTGCCGCCGCCGGCGGAGAGGTGGATGCCGCGATGGGCGTCGAGGGCGAGGGAGCCCTCGGCCCGCAGGCCGCCGCCGTCGAACACGAGGTGACCGGCGGTGGGGGTGGCGGGAGCGGTGCCGAGGGAGGTGTCGGCGAGGAGGAGGAGGGTGCCGCCGGCGAGGGTGGTGGAGCCGGTGTAGGTGTTGAAGGGGGACAGCGTGACGCTGTCGTTGGCGCCCAGGTCGATGAACAGGTCGCCGGTTCCGGAGATGATGCCGGACGAGCCGGGATGAAAACCCGTTCCGGTGTCGTAAACCAAGGCCAGGGTGCCGGCCGCGATGTCCACCGAGCCGCCGAGCGCGTCGGGGGCGGTCAGGCGCAGGGTGCCTGCGCCGGCCTTGGTGACGGGGGTGGCGGAGGCCATGGGGGCGCCGTAGGAGAGGGTGGTGCCGGCGGCGACGTCGAGGGTGCCGCCGGAAGGGCCGACGGTGAGGCGGCGATGGGAGTCGAGGGTGAGGTCGGCGGTGGTGGCGAGGGTGCCGCCGTCGAGGGTGAGGTGGCCGAAGGCATCAAACCCGGGGGCGACGCCGAGGGCGGAGTCGGTGGCGATGCGGACGGTGCCGGCGCGGATCGTGGTGGAGCCGGCGTAGGTGTTGTCGTTCGCGAGGGTGAGGGTGCCGGCGCCGATTTTTTCGAGGGAACCGAGGCCGTTGATGACGCCGGACAGGACGGCGTCGTGGCCGTTGGTATCGAGGGTGGAGGTATGGGTGAGGGTGATCGGGATCGAGGTGGTAAGGTCGGAGTCGGAGACCTTGAGGGTGCCGCCGTTTAGGTTGAAGTGGGCGGTGCCGGAGCGGACGGCGATGCCGTTGGCGCCGCCGACCTCCAGGGTGCCGCCGGTGTTGAGGTTGAGCGTGCCGGTGCCGCTGCTCTCGAACCCCAGCATGACCTGCGAGCCCGCAGCGACGGTGCCGCCATCGGCGATGGTGAGGGTGCCGTGGCCGATGTAGCCAAGGAAGAGGGTGGTGCCGACATCGAGGCGGGAGCCGGCGCCGAAGACATCAACCGTGCCGGTGGCGAAGGGTTGCAGGCCGACGGCAAGGGTGGTGGTGGTGCTGGTGGCGCCGCCGTCGGCGAGGGTGAGCGAACGGGGGGCAATGCCTCCGACCTCCGTGTAGCCGGAGACGGCGAGGGTGGCGTCCGCGCCGGTGACGGTGACGTTGCGATCAAAACTCGCATTGGCGGTGGTGAGGGTGCCGCCGTTGATCGTGATGTCTCCGGTGCCGAGCTGATCGACCGCCGTGGTTACGAGGGTGCCGGCGGAGATGGTGGTGCCGCCGGTGTAGGTGTTGGTCCCCGAGAGGGTGAAGTCTCCCGGACCGGTCTTGGCGAGGGAGGCGGCTCCACCGAGGGAGGCGGCGAGGGAGCCGGTGCGGACCTCGAATGCGGAGGCGTTGTTCAGATTGCCATTGGTGAAGGTGCCGCCGTCGAAGATGGCGGTGCCGACGGTGGGAGCGAAGGAGCCGAGGTCGAGCGTCCCGCCGGAGAGGGTGAGGTCGGCCAGGGGCGAGCCGAGGGCGTTGGTATGGCCGAGCGTGAGGGTGCCGGCGGAGACGGTGGTGCCGCCGGCGTAGGTGTTGTTGTTCGCGAGGGTGAGGGTGCCGGCGCCGGTTTTGGCGAGGGAACCGGAGCCGGAGAGGACGCCGGACCAGGTGGCGGCGAGGCCGTTGGTATCGATGCCGGAGGTGGTGCCCGCGGCGAGGGTGGCGGGCAGGACGGTGCTGAAGTCGCTGCCCGCGACCTGGAGCGTGCCGCCGGCGAGGTTGATGATCGCGGACCCGAGGCCTTTGCGCAGGCCGTCGGCGGCTCCGATGCTCAGGGTGCCTCCATCGACCAGATTGATGATGCCGGTGCTGCCGTGGTCGAGACCGATCTGGATGTAGGCGTTTGTGGCCAGGACCGAGCCCGGGCCGGAGATGGTGAGCTGCCCGGTCTGGCCGGAGGAAAGGCCCAGATCCGCGTAGGTGGTGCTGAAGAGGTCGGCGCGGGCGCCTCCGCTCACCACGAAGCTGGTGTTGCCGATGTCCAAATAGCCCGCGGAGGTGAAGCGGGCGGACGGACCGTCGATCGTGATCGGTCGATCCACGAGAAAATCGTGGTCGGACTCGAGCCAGCCGGTGCCATTGACCAGGACGGGGCCGGAGCCGAGGCGGTTTATCCCGAAAAAGGAGAGTCTGCCGTCCGAGACGGTCGTGCCACCGGAGTAGGTGTTGTTGACCCTGAGGAAGAGGGTGCCCGAGCCGGTTTTGACCAGGTTGCCGGAGCCGGAGATGGGGCCGAAGTGCTCGAGGTTGTTACTGTGGTTTAAGATCAGGCTGCTCGAATTGGTGATGCTGGCACTGCCGAGGGCTATCGCGTCTCCTTCGCCGAGCTGAAGGGTGCCGCCGGTGACGCGGATGCCGCCGGCGTAGTTGTGGGAGCCGGAGAGGATGAGCGTGCCCTCGCCGTGTTTTTCAACTCCGACGCCGCTCAGGTTGGGGACGGTCCAGCTGAAGGTGCCGCCGGGGGCGCCGGTGGTGTCCAGACTGAGAAAAGCGCCGGGGGCAAACACAGCGTGGCTCGCGATGGTGGTGAGCGCGGAGGCGGAGAACGCGTCGGGCGCTCCGGCGGAGAACCTCGCGGTGGCGCCGGCGTGGACAATGAGGTGGGAGGCGTTGGCGGCATCGATCGCGCCGCCGTAGAAGGCGTCGTGATCGGCAAAGTCGAGGGTGCCGCCGAGCACGTGGGTGTTTTGGGAAAGGGTGGTGGTGCCGGTGAGCCGGAGGGTGCCGGAGCCGAGCTTGTTGAGCGAGGTGCCCGCGAAATCGGTGTCGTTCCAGGTGACGGTTCCCCCGATGGCGTTGGATGTGTCGAAGCCGATGAAGGCTCCGGCACCGACTTGGGCGTTCGTGGAGACAACGGCGAGATCGGCGACGGTGAAATCGTCGGCGCCGCCGATTTCGAGGCCGAGCCGGGTGCCATCGGCCAAGGTGACTTTGCCGGCGTTGGCGGCATTGATCTCGCCGCCGTAGAAGGCGGTGCGGTTGGCAAAGCCGAGGGTGCCGCCGAGCACGTGGATGTTTTGGGAAAGGGTGGTGGTGCCGGTGAGCCGGAGGGTGCCGGCGCCGAGCTTGTTGAGCGAGGTGCCCGCGAAATCGGTGTCGTTCCAGGTGACGGTTCCCCCGACGGCGTTGGATGTGTCGAGCCCGATGAAGGCTCCGGCACCGACTTGGGCGTTCGTGGAGATAATGGTGAGATCGGCGACGGTGAAATCGTCGGCGCCGCCGATTTCGAGGGCGAGCCGGGTGCCGTCGGCCAAGGTGACTTTCCCGGCGTTGGCGGCATTGATCTCGCCGCCGTAGAAGGCGGTGCGGTTGGCAAGGCCGAGGGCGCCGCCGAGCACGTGGGTGTTTTGGGAAAGGGTGGTGGTGCCGGAGAGCCGGAGGGTGCCGGCGCCCACCTTGTGGAGCGAGCTGGTGACGAAGTCGGCGTTGTTCCACGTGGCGACGCCCCCGATGGCGTTGGATGTATCGATCCCGATCATGGCGTGGTCGCCGAGGAGGGCGTGGGTGGCGATGACGGTGAAGTCGGCGGGGGTAAATCCGTTGGCGGCGCCGACGGCGAGGCCGAGCACGGCATCGTTCGCCACGGTGATTTTCCCGGCGTTGGCGGGGGTGATCGCGCCGCCGTAGAAGGCGGATGTGGCGGCGAAGGTGAGCGTGCCGGCGGAGACGGCGGTGGCGCCGGTGTAGGTGTTGGAGCCCGAGAGGGTGAGGCGGCCCGCGCCGGATTTGGCGAGGGAGCCGGAGCCGGACACGGCGGCGCCGAGGCTGGCTTCGAAGCCGTCGGTATCGAGGGTGGAGGTCGTGTCGGCCCCGAGCGTGATCGGAGTGGACACGGTGAGCTGGGCGGTGGTGGCGCGGAGGGTGCCGCCCCGGAGCTGGAGGCTCGCGCTCCCGGAGCCCGGATAGATGCCGCTGGCACCGACGCGCAGGGTGCCGCCTTGGTCGAGGTGGATGGTGCCGGAGCCGCCGCCGACGCTGCCCATCTCGATACCTGCGGCGCTCACGGTGCCGCCATCGCCGACGGACAAGGTGCCCGTTCCATAGAAACCGAGGTAGAGAAAGCCGTCTGCGTCCAGCGACGAGCCCGCGCCGGTGACCGAGCCGACGCCCTGGCTGCCGGCGAGGACGCCGAAGGCCGTGCTCGTGCCGGTGGTGACGGTGCCGCCGTCGGAGACGGTGAGCGAGCCGGCGCCCGCGGAGCCAAACTCGGCGTAGCCGACGGTGGCGAGGGCGGAGCCGGGGCCGGAGACGCCGACGGATTTGTCCAGCGTCAGGTTGGCCGAACCGGCGACGGTGCCGCCGGACACGGAGAGGCCGCCCGAGCCGAGGGGGGCGGCGCTTGCGAGGACGAGGGTGCCGCCCGAGACGGTGGTGCCGCCGGAGTAGGAGTTGGCTCCGGTGAGGGTGAGGTTGCCCGCGCCGATTTTGGCGAGGGAACCGGAGCCGGAGAGGTGGCCGGAGAGGGTGGTGGCGAAGCCGTTGGTATCGACGGTGGAGGCGTGCGTGAGGGTGGCGGGGACGTCGGAGGTGAACGCGCCGGTGGAGCGGAGGGTGCCGCCGGCGAGGTTGAAGGCGCCGTTGCCGGCAAGGCCGGCGGTGGCGAGGGTGCCGCCCGTATGGATATTTAGGATACCGGAGCCGAGCGCGGTGATGTTGCCGACGGTGACGGTGGAGCCGGAGGCGATGTCGATGGCGCCGGCGCCGCCGTTGTATCCGAGGGTGAGATTGTAGGTGGAGGCGGAGGCGTGGTTGGTGAGGACGAGCGAGCCGGTGCCGGCGTTGCCGATGATGAGTTCGCCGTTGTTGGCGAGGTGGGAGCCGACGCCATCCACGGTGATGGCGCGGTTGGAGCGGAAGTCGCCGCCGGTGGCCAGGGTGGCGCCGGAGGTGACGGCGAGGGGGGCGGAGGCGGCTCCGAGGCGGGCGTCGGAGGCGACGACAAGGGCGCCGCCCGAGACGGTGGTGCCGCCGGAGTAGGAGTTGGCGTCGGTGAGGGTGAGGTTGCCCGCGCCGATTTTGGTCAGGGAACCGGAGCCGGAGAGGTGGCCGGAGAGGGTGGTGGCGAAGCCGTTGGTATCGACGGTGGAGGCGTGCGTGAGGGTGGCGGGGACGTCGGAGGTGAACGCGCCGGTGGAGCGGAGGGTGCCGCCGGCGAGGTTGAAGGTGCCGTTGCCGGCAAGGCCGGCGGTGGCGAGGGTGCCGGTTGTATTCAGATTCAGGACACCGGAGGGGTGTCCGAGATCGGTGACGTTGCCGACGGTGACGGTGGAGCCGGAGGAGATGTCGAGGGCGCCGATGCCGCCGTCGAAGCCGAGGGTGAGGTTGTAGGTGGAGGCGGAGGCGTGGTTGGTGAGGACGAGCGAGCCGGTGCCGGCGTTGCCGATGATGAGTTCGCCGTTGTTGGCGAGGTGGGAGCCGACGCCATCCACGGTGATGGCGCGGTTGGAGCGGAAGTCGCCGCCGGTGGCCAGGGTGGCGCCGGAGGTGACGGCGAGGGGGGCGGAGGCGGCTCCGAGGCGGGCGTCGGAGGCGACGACGAGGGCGCCGCCCGAGATGGTGGTGCCGCCGGAGTAGGAGTTGGCTCCGGAGAGGGTGAGCGAGCCGGGGCCGGTCTTGGTGAGGGAGCCGGAGCCGGAGAGATTGCCGGAGTAGGTGCCGGTCGCGGCTTGGGCGAAGACGAGGGCGGCGTGGTTGGCGATGTCGCCTTGGATGGAGGCGGTGTCGCCGGTGAGGGTGCCGGCGGAGACGGTGGTGCCGCCGGAGTGGGTGTTGGAGCCGGAGAGGGTGAGGTTGCCGGCGCCGATTTTGGCGAGGGAGCCGGTGCCGGAGAGATTGCCGGCGTAGGTGCCGGTGGCGGCCTGGTCGAAGACGAGGGCGGCGTGGTTGGCGATGTCGCCCTGGAGGCTGGTGGAGTCGCCGGTGAGGATGCCGGCGGAAAGGGTGGTGCCGCCGGAGTGGGAATTGGTGCCGGTGAGGGTGAGGGTGCCGGCGCCGGTTTTTGTTAGGGAGCCGGTGCCGGAGAGGTTGCCGGCGTAGGTGCCGGCGGAGGCCTGGTCGAAGACGAGGGCGGCGTGGTTGGTGATGTCGCCCTGGAGGCTGGTGCTGTCGCCGGTGAGGGAGCCGGCGGAGACGGTCGTGCCGCCGGAATAGGAGTTGGCGCCGGAGAGAGTGAGGTTGCCCGCGCCGGTTTTGGTGAGGGAGCCCGAGCCGGAGAGGATGCCGGCGAGGGTGGCGCCGAGGCCGTTGGTATCGATGGTGGAGGTGGTCCCGGAGACGAGGGTGGCGGCCGTGCCGGTGCTCAGGGCGGAGCCGGTCACGCGCAAGGTGCCGCCGGCGAGGTTGAGCTGGGCGCCGCTTCCGCTGCCGGTGATGCCGGAGGCGCCGCCCACTTGCAGGGTGCCGCCGGTATTGAGGTGAAAGATGCCCGAGCCGCCTCCGGTGCCGAGTTGGAGCGAAGCGGCGCCGACCGTGCCCCCGTCTTCGACGGTGAGCGTGCCTTGTCCCAGGTAGCCGAGGTAGAGCGGGCCGGCGGCCTGAAGCAGCGAGCCGGCTCCGGTGACGAGGCCGGAACCGACGGACGAGCCGAGCACGCCGAAGGCGATCGAGCTGCCGGAGATGACGTCGGCGCCTGAGGAAACGGTGAGCGAGCCGGAGCCGACGGAGCCGAATTCCAGGTAGCCGGTGCTGGTGAGGGCCGAATCGGCACCGCTCAGCGACACCTCGCGGTCGAAGCTCAAGTTGCCCGATCCGGCCAGGGTGCCACCGGACACGGTGACCATGCCTCCGCCGAGTTTGCCGACGGACGAGACGACGAGGGTGCCCGCGGAGACGGTGGTGCCGCCGGTGTGGAGGTTTTCGCCGGTGAGCGTGAAGGTGCCCGAGCCGGTTTTGACGACGCCGCCGGCGCCGGTGAAAACGCCGTCGAAGGCGCCGGAGCCGCCGAGCGCGCCGACCGAGAGGGTGGTGGAGCCGAGTTGCACGAGGCCGTTGCCGGAGAGGTCGCCGAGCGTCGCGCCGGGGAGGGGGCCGAAGTCGAGGGTGCCGTGGACCGCGACGCCGGCGGCGGCCAGGGCGTCGGCATGGTCGAGGGAGAGGGTGCCGTCGGTCACGGTGAGGGTGCCGCCGAAGGTGTTCGCGCCTCCGAGCCGGAGCGTGCCGGCGCCCGATTTTTCGAGGGGGCCGGAACCGGCGATGACGCCGTCGTAGGCGAGGGTGGCGCCGGCGAGGGTGTTGATCCGACCGCCGGAAGCGCCGACGAGGAGGCCGCGGTTGGACGCGAGCTGGAACGTGGCGGTGTTTTCGAGGGCGCCTCCGTCGAGGGTGAGGTGGCCGGGGGTCGGGCCGGCGGGGGCCGTGCCCAGGTTGGTATCGGCGGCGATGCGGAGGGTGCCGCCGTTGATGGTCGTGCGGCCGGCGTGGCTGTTGGCGCCGGAGAGGGTGAAGGTGCCGGAGCCGTTTTTGGTGAGAGCGGCGGCACCGCCCAGCGGTGCGGACAGGGAGCCGGTCAGGACTTCAAAGGCGCCGGCGAGGCCGAGGGTGCCGTTGCTGAATGTGCCGCCGTTGAAGGTGACGGTGTCGAAGGTCGGATGAAAACCGCCGAGATTCAGGGTGCCGCCGTTGAGGGTGAGGTTGCCCGAGGGGCCCAGACTGGTGGCGCTCCCGAGATGGAGCGTGCCGGCGTTGACGGTGGTGCCGCCCGTGTAGTTGTTGGGCCCGGGCAGGGCGAGCGTGCCCGTGCCGGATTTGGCGAGCCCGCCGGCTCCCGACAGCAGGCCCGACAAGGTGGCGTCGAAGCCGTTGGTATCGATGGTCGAGACGGTCCCGGCGGCGAGCGTGGCGGGCAGGCTGGTGGTGAAGGAGGAGCCGGTGACCTCGAGGGTGCCGCCGCCGAGGTTGAGGTGGGCGGTGCCGGCGCCCTTCACGATGCCGTCGGCGCCGCCTATCGCGAGGGTGCCGCCGGCGTTGAGGTTGAAGGTGCCGGTGGAGCCTGCGTAGGTGGCGAGTTCAAGGATCGTGCCGGGTGTCACGCGTCCGCCGGACTCGACGGTGAGGTTGCCGATGCCGTGGTAGCCGACGTGGATCTGCGAACCGGAGGTGAGGTGGGAACCGGAGCCGGTGACGGTGGCCGTGCCGGTGATGCCGGCCTGGATGCCGAAGGCGACGGAGCTCTGCGAACTCACCAGGCCGCCGGCGGCGATGTGGACGGTGACGTCGCCGACGTCGGCGAACTCGATGTAGTTGACCGAGCTCAGGGTGGAGCCGGCGCCGGTCACGGTGACGGTGCGGTCGTTGAGCTCGAGGATGCCGGAGTTGGCGAGGGTGGCGCCGTTGTTCACGGTGAGGTCGCCCGAGCTGAGGTTGCCGACGTGGCTGATGTTGACCGTGCCGCCCGAGACGGTGAACGCGCCCGTGGTCTGGTTGGGCGCCCTGATGGTGAGGACGCCGGCGCCGGTCTTGGTGAAACTGATCGGGCCGCTCGTCTCGCGCAGGGTGGCGTCGAGGATGGCGTCGGCTCCGGAGGCGACGTCGAAGGCGGACAGGTCGTAAAAGTAGCCGCTGAAAAAGGCGCCCCAAAGCTCGATGCTGCCCTCCTCCACATAAATCGCGGCGACGTTCACGCCCTGGCCGATATCGACCAGGCTGTAGCCGGTGGCGTTGGTGCCGGCGGAGAACACGGCGGTGGAGCCGGGCGTCCAGCCCTGGGTGGCGACGTCGCCGGCGGCGGAGGTGGACCACCAGAGGCGGCTGCCGGCGTCGGGCCACCAGGTGTCGCGGATGTTGCTGGAGCCCGGGGTGGCGCCGTTGTTGTCCCAATAAAGCGTGAGGGCGGGGAGCGGTGCCGCGGGCAGGGCGAGGAAGGCGGCGAGCAACTCGAGCGCGGGACGGCGGCGGGTGGCGCGTCGGGCGGCGCGGCGGATGCGGCGGAGACGGGCGCGAAACGCGAGGGCGAGGCGGCGGGCGGCGAGGTGCATGACGAAGTTGGAAGCGTGGGGACGTGGGCGCCGGAGCCCATGGGGCGGTGGGGCGGCGGCCGGATCGCGCAGAATTTGGCGCAAATATCGGGCGATAATTCTTAAGGGTGGCCGGAGCGGCGGGGACAACCCCCGGGGCGGGAATGGCCGTTTTGGGCGCAAGAATGTCCGTTTTGGGTGGTTCGCCGGAGCGGGCGCGGGGGTTTACAAGCGGCGGAAGCTTCGTTTGGGTGGGGCGTCTCTCCCGTCGGCGACTCCTTTGGTGTGATGCCAAAACGTCCGGTCGGCGGGGCCCTGTCCGCGTCCTGGTTCCTTTGTTTTCCCGCCCATGATCCCCGCAAAACTTCTGTCCGAATTCTGGTTTCTGGTCGTCGTCGGCGAGCGGGTGGACTGGGTGAGCGACGGGTTGGCGCGCGGGCTCGGCGAGGAGGCCCGGGCGGGGCGGACCTGGTGGGAGGCGCTGGCGCTCGACGATCCCGCGGCGGCGCGGACCTGGCATGCGGCGGGCGGCGGCGCGAGGGCGGCGCACTACGCGCGGGCCGGGGGCCGGACGCGCTGGCTGCGGCTGCTGGCGAAAGGCGAACCGGTGGGGGAAAAATGGATCCTGGGCGCGGAGGACGTCACGGCGGAGCGCGAGGCGCACGAGCGGGCGCGGCTGGAGGCGGAGCATTTCCACGCGCTGATCGAGCGTTCGTCGGAGGGCATCTCGATGTTCGATAAGACCTCGAAAATCCTCTACGAAAGCCCCTCGAACAAACGCATCCACGGCTACGATCCCGAGGAGATGGAGGGGCGCACCTTGATGAGTTTCTGCCACCCGGACGACACGGCGCGCATCGCGCTGCGCTTCAAACACCTCGCCGAGGCGCCCGGCGTGGTGGAGACGGAGATCGTGCGCTTCCGGCACAAGCAGGGGCACTACATCTACCTCGAGGGCACGGTGCTCAACGCCACCGACGATCCGCGCATCGGCGCGATGGTGAACAATTTTCGCGAGGTGACGGGCCGGCTGGAGGCGGAGCGCGAGCTGCGGCGCGCGAAGACGGCGGCGGAGGAGGCGCAGCGTCTCCAGCAGCACTTCCTCACCAACCTCTCCCACGAGTTCAAAACCCCGCTCACCCTCATCCGCGGGCCGCTGGAGGTGTTGATGGCGGACGCCGGCGTGTCCGGGCGCGGCCGGGAGGCGCTGGGGGTGATGGAGCGCAACGTCCGGCGGCTGGACGCGCTGATCACCGAGCTGGTCGATCTGGCCCGGCTGGAGGCGGGGGCCTTCGCCCTGAAGGTGAAGCGCCACGGCATCGCGGCGTTTCTGCGCGCGCAGACCCCGCCCTTCGAGGAGCTGGCGCGGGCGAAGGGCATCGCGCTGCGGCTGGAGCCGGCGGAGGAGCGCGAGGTGTTTTTCGACGCGCCGAAGATGGAGAAGGTGATGGCGAACCTGCTGGGCAACGCGCTGAAGTTCTCCCCCTCGGGCACGACCGTGCGGGTGGGCCTCCACGTGCGCGGCCGCGCGGACGGGGCGGGGCAGGTGGAGGTGGCGGTGTCGGACGAGGGGCCGGGCATGGACGAGGCCACGCGGGCGCGCGTGTTTGAACGTTTTTACCAGGGCGACGCCGGCCTGGCCCGCGGCCACGAGGGCATGGGCATAGGCCTGGCGATCGCGCGCGAGATGGTGGAGCTGCACGGCGGCGCGCTGACGGTGGAGAGCGAGCCCGGGCTGGGCACGACGTTCACCTTCACCCTGCCGCTGGGTTGCGAGCATCTCGACCCGGACGACATCGACCTGGTCGGCGAGGCGGAGGCCCGGCCGCACAGCATAGGCGCGGGCGTGGTCCTGCCGGCGTATCCGGGCGGCAACTACGACGGCGCGGCGGACGACGGGGCGGCGGGCGGCGAGAACGATCCGGAGCGGCCCGTGCTCCTGCTGGTGGAGGACAACCTCGACATGCGCGCCTTTCTGCGCCTGCACCTCGACCTGCACTACCGGGTGCGAGAGGCGGAGAACGGCGAGGCCGCGCTCGCGGCGCTGGAGGAGGCGACGCCGGACATCGTGCTCTCCGACGTGATGATGCCGCGCCTGAACGGGCTGGAGTTGTGCCGTCGCATGCGGGAGGACCCGCGCTGGGCGAGGATCCCGGTGCTCCTGCTTTCGGCGAAGGGGGCGGTCGATCAACGTCTGGAGGGGCTGAAGGCGGGGGCGGACGACTATCTGGCCAAGCCTTTTTCGGTGCCGGAGCTGCTGCACCGGCTGCGCGCGCGATTGCCGGCGCGCCCCGCGACGGCGGCGACGGCGGACGGGGCGGCGGCCGCGGAGCCGACGGAGGCGACGTGGGCGGAGCGGCTGGAGGCCTGCGTCGCGGAGCGCATGGGCGAGGCGAGTTTCGACGTGGAGGCGTGGGCGCGCGCGGTCGGCTACAGTCCGAGGCAACTGCGGCGCCGCGTGGTCGAGCGGCACGGGGTGTCGCCGGCGGCGCTGCTGCTCGCGCGGCGTCTCGGCCGGGCGAAGGAGCTGATCGAGGCGGGCCGCTACGAGACGATGGCGCAGGTGGCGCACGCGGTGGGGTTGTCCCCCGGGTATTTCTCGCGGCGCTATCGCCAGGCCTTCGGCGACAAGGCGTAGCCGAAAGGTAGGGCGCGACCGCCGGGCGCGCCGCGGTGGAGCGGTGTGCTCGAAAGGTCCGGTCATTGGTCCGCAAGTTCCGAACCGGTCCGGGGAGCGCACGCGTCCCGCGTGCCGGTGAGAGCGTCCCGCTCTCACCTCCGAAGCGGCGGGCGGGACGCCCGCCGGAGCACCCGGGACGGGTGCGCTCCCCGGACCTCTCCGGACCGTCCCGGACCTTTCGTCGCGGGGATTTTGCCCCGTCATTCGGGGAGCGCCACGCCCGGCTTACGAGCGGCGCCGCCTCAAGCGCGGCGGCGCCGGCGGAGGGTCACGTGGGCGAGGGCGCCCAGCGCGGCGAGGGTGGCGAAGCCGGCCGGCTCGGGGATGGCGGAGGCGAGCACGACGGAGATCACGCCGTCGGTGTGGAGCGCGGAGGTGTCCCACGCCAGACCGGGGGCGAGCTCGGGCAGGTCGATGGTCGCGAAGGAGCCGTCGATGAAATCAAAGTCGATGAGATCGAAGGCGTCGCCGAGTTCGGGGGCGAAGAGGTCGTGCAGCGAAACCAGCAGCGTGGCGCCGTCGAGCGTCAGGAACCCCTCGCCCGAGAGGATGAGCGTGGCGTAGGTGACGCCGCGCTCGGTGCCGGCGAGGAAAAACTCCAGCACGCCCTCGATGTAGGATTCGTTGCCGATGGTGAGCGTGCCGAAGTCGGCGTCGCCGGGGAGTTCGCCGGGCAGAAGCGTGCCGCCGGCGAACACGTTCACCGGGCCGTCGATGACGCCCTGGCCGAAGAGGAGCGTGTCGGAGTGGACGAAGACGTGGTTGGAGCCAAGCGCGCTGCCCTCGGCGCCGGCGGCGACCCGCACCGAACCCTCGAAAATCTCGGTGCCGCCGGTGTAGGTGTTTGCGGCGGTGAGGACCAGGCGACCGTCGCCGAGCTTCACGAGGGCGCCGTCGCCGTCGATCACGCCGGAGAGGGTGGTGGTGTTGAACTCGTCCGCCGTCTCGATGGCGGAGCCGAAGGCCGCGTCGGTGGCGGCGAGGGTGATGTCGATGGCCGAGGTGGTCTCCGCGCCCACGGTGCGCAGAGTGCCGTCGGAGAGGGTGAACGAGTAGTCGCCGGGGCCGGAGCGAATGGCGTCGGCGCCGCCGACCTGGAGGACGCCGAACTCGCCGATCTCGACCGTGGTCGTGCTGGAGGCGCCGGCGGCGAGCTCGAGGTGATCCAGCACCGAAAGGGTGCCGCCATCGAGCACATGGATCGTGCTGTCGGAGTTGACGCCCTCGCCCAGGTGCAGGCTGCCCAGGATGTCCCAGCGACTGTCGGAGTGCATGACCAGGGCGTTGCCTTCGCTGGCGTCGCCCGCGCCCAGGTGGACCTTGCCCTGGGTCAGGATGGAGCCGCCCTGCTCGACGCCGATTGTGCCCACGGAGCGGAAGCCCCCGGCCACGATCATGTCGGACAGGATGCTGATGTTGGCGCCGGGGCCGGACGCGCCCATGGCCGCGATGGACGAGGCTCCCGCGCCGACGAAGACCGGGCCTTCGACAAACACTTCCGCCCCTGCGCCGACAGTCAGCCCGCTCAGGGAGAACGCGCCCTCGCCGAGGCGGAGCGATCCGCCGATTCCCAGGTGGGTCTCCGCGTCGCCGAGCACCACGAAGGCCGCGCTCCCGAGCCCGCTCGCGGCGCGAAAATGACCGTCGATGTCAACCTGGCCGCCCAGCGCCGCGCCGAGGATGGCGAGGGAGTTTTGCCCGTCGGCGAGATGCACGTCGCCCCCGATGGAGAGTTCGGAGTCGGGGCCGACGACGATGGCGGCGGCGCTTCTGAGCCCGGCGGCGGCGACGAGATCTCCCCCGCCGTGCACGGTGGCCTCCGGCGCGATTTCCAGCATGGAGAGGGAGCCGACACCCGTGCTGAAGGTGAGGTCGCCGCTCGCGAACAGGCCCGCGTCGGCGCCGGCGACCCTCACGAAAAATTGGGGCTCCTCAAATTGGAGGAGCTGCTCGGACAGGATCGCCTCCAGTTCATTCGGGTCGATCGCCTCCGGATCGATGCCGAGCGGGTTCCCCGCGTAGGCGCCGGCGCCTTCGCCGACGGTGAGGGAGTTGCCGGCCACGACGAGGCCCCCGTCCGTGATCGTAAGCCCGCTCGTGCCGTCGTCGCCTCCGCCGATGTTGAGGTCGGTGGCGGTGAGCACGCCGCCCGACGCCACGCTCACGGAGCTCACGCTGGACTCCCCATAACCGGCCCTGAACTCGCCGCCGACATCCAGTCGCGCGCCTTCCCGGAGGGTGAGTTCGGACAAGCTTTCGTCGCCGTAGCCCAGGTCGAGGTTGTCCGTCACCGTGACGGTGGTCTCCGGCCCGCGCACGGTCATGGAGCTCGCGCTCCCGAAACCGTCGGAGGCGTAGAGGTTGTGGCCCACGGACAGCGAGGCGCCGTTGCGGACGACCAGCTCACCCAGGCTGAAATCACCGCGGGCGAGCTCGAGGTTGCCGCCCACGTCCAACGCGGTGCCCGTGCCGCGCACCCTTACCAGGCTCACGCTGGCCGGTCCGTCCGAGGCGAGCAGGTCGCCGCCGACCAGGATCGAGGCTCCGCCGCCCGCGGTCAGTTCGCCGGAGCTTTCCTCGCCGTGGCTCAGCCTGATGTCGCCGACCGTGGTCAGCGAGGAGCCTTCGCCCAGAACTTCCACCACGCCGGTGCTCAAGTCGCCGCCGAAGACGTGGAGCGCGGCTCCGGCGGTGAGGGCGGCTCCGCTTTCGACGGTCAAAAACACCTCGCTGCTCTCGCCTGCGCCGAGGGTGATGTCGCCGCCCACGTCCAGGCTGCTTGAGACGTCCGCAATCCAGATGTCGGCCGAGGCTGCGTCACCGGAGGCGGCGTCGAGGGTTTCGCCTATCGTGGTGGTGCCGCCGAGGAGCGTATAAAGGGTGGCTTCGGACGTGTGCCCGAGGGCCGCGATGAGGTCCGTGCCGACCGAAAGAAAGGCGTCGGTGCCGCTGACCTCGATGTTGCCGACGGACTCCGTGCCGCTCGCGGCGGAGAGCGCACCGCCGATGCCCACGATGGCTCCGTCAGAAACCTCGACCAAGGCCTCGGCGTCGTCGCCCGAAGCGAGGTCGGCGTTCGCGGTGATGGTCAGCGCGGTGTTCATCCCGTCGGCGCTGAGGCTGCTTTGCGTGGTCTCGCCCGCGCCGAGGGCGAGCCCGCCGTTGACCACGGCGTAGCCGCCCGCGTCGAGGATGAGGTGACTGTCGGTCAGCTCTCCATCACCCAGGCGCAGGTCCGCGCCCACGAAGAGCGTGGCGGCCTCGCCCGAGACCAGAACCTCGCCGAAGCTGAAGGGGTCGGGCACCCCGGGCGCGTCGTTTACCTCGAGGTTGCCGGCCACGGCGAGAAATCCGCCGTCGAGCACTTCCACGGCGCCACCGCCCAGGCGCATGTCACCCGCGACGTTCACCACGGTGCCCGCGTCCCGCACGCGGAAGAGGACAAATTGGCCGGGGGTCGCGTCGGAGCTGAAATCTCCGAGGAAAGAGCCCGAGGCCTGGTTGGCGAAGCGCACGACGAGTTCTTCCGCCCCCGAGATGGTGACGGATTCCTCGGCGACGAATGCGCCGCCCGCGCCGCCGACCCGGAGGTCTTGCACGAGCGTGAGCTCGGCCTGGCTGGTCAGGGTGGCGTTTTTGGAGACGGAGATGTCTCCCGTGCCGAGCAGGCCGCCGGCGGCGAGGACGAGTTCCCCCGCCTGCACGTCGAGGCCGCCGGAGAAGGTGTTGGCCCCGGCGAGCGTCAGGGTGCCGCCACCGGTTTTGGCGAGCGCGACCGGCGTGTCGGAATCGGCGAGCAGGGTGTGGAGAATGGCGGAGGACCGCTTGGCGACGAAGATTTCGGCCACGTCGGTCAGGCTGCCGCCGGTCAACTCGACCGTGGCCGAGCCCACCCGGAAGTTTAGAGCGGCGGCGGAGAGCGGGGCCGCGTCGGCGAGCGTGATCGTGTGGTCGGCGGACGTGTCGCCGGCGGAAAACTCCGCCGTGGCGCCCGGGCTCCAAGCGCCGGTTTCGCCGAGGCCGTCGGGATCGAGGGACCAGTGCGCGAGGGTGGCATCCCAAACGCCGGAGGCGTCGGGAGCGTCGCCGGCGCCGGGGGCGGAACCGTTGATGTCCCAATAGAGCGTTTGGGCGAGGCCGGAGGAGGCGGGCAGGGCCTGCATGGCCACGAGCAGGGCGAGGGCGAGGTGGCGACGGCGGTGGAGCGAGGACATGGCGGATGGCAGTGGTTGGTGAGGCGGAGGAGGAGGACCCGGACCGACACCGCGCCCCCCGCAAAGAAACGCGTGGCCGGGGGCGCGATGTCGCCGACTTGCGTTTGGCGCGGGTGCCCGATCCGCAATCGTGGATGCGGGCATGGCCGTTTTGGCGTGAAGAATGTCCGTTTTGGAAACCTGCGGCGCGGCGAACGGGCGCGGCGGGCGGCCGGTGCACATCGTTGTTGTCCCCGGCGCGACCGGGGTCGCATAAAGGCCGGTTTAACGTCCCTTTTCGCCCGTGTCCGACACCCCGCTCCACCACCAAACCGTCGCCCAACTCTCCGCCGCGCTCGCCGACGGGTCGCTCACGTCCCTCGCGCTCACCGAGGCGGTCATCGCCCGCGCCCGCGCGGTCGAGGACCGGGTGCAGGCCTTCAACTCCTTCGACGCCGAGGACGCCCTCGCCCAGGCCCGCGCCTCCGACGCCCGCCGCGCCGCCGGCCAGGCGCTCGGCCCGCTCGACGGCATCCCCGTCGGCCTGAAGGACGTGATCGCGGTCAAGGACCAGCCGCTCACCGCCTCGTCGAAGATGTTGGCCAACTTCGTCAGCCCCTACGACGCCACCGTGACGGCCCGGCTCCGCGCCGCCGGCGTCGTGCTCTGGGGGCGGCTCAACATGGACGAGTTTGCGATGGGCTCCTCCACCGAGAACTCCGCCACCAAGCCCACCGCCAATCCCCACGCGCTCGACCGCGTGCCCGGCGGCTCCTCCGGCGGCAGCGCGGCCGCCCTCGCCGCCGGCCAGGCCCCCGCCACGCTCGGCTCCGACACGGGCGGCTCCATCCGCCAGCCGGCCGCCTTTTGCGGCGTGGTCGGGCTCAAGCCCACCTACGGCCTCGTCTCGCGTTACGGACTCATCGCCTACGCCTCCTCGCTCGACCAGATCGGCCCGATGGGGCGCACGGTCGAGGACTGCGCGATGCTGCTCCAGGTCATCGCCGGGCACGACGAGCGCGACTCGACCTCCTTCAACACCCCGATCCCCGACTACCGCGCCGCCCTCGCCGCGCCGCGCGAGCGTCCCTGGCGCATCGGCATCCCGAAGGAGTATTTCGGCGAGGGGCTCGACCCCGAGGTCGCCGCCGCGGTGCAGGCCGCCATCGAGCACTACCGTTCGCTCGGGGCGGAGATCCGCGAGGTTTCGCTGCCGCACACGCCCTACGCGCTGGCCTCCTACTACATCATCGCCACCGCCGAGGCCTCCTCGAACCTCGCCCGCTACGACGGCGTGCGCTACGGCCACCGTAGCGAAAACGCGGATACGCTGCTCGACCTCTACTTCAAGTCGCGCGCCGAGGGCTTCGGCTCCGAGGTGAAGCGCCGCATCATCCTCGGCACCTACGTGCTCAGCTCGGGCTACTACGACGCCTACTACGGCCGCGCGCAGAAGGTCCGCACCCTGATCCGCGAGGATTTTATCAAGGCCTACGCCGAGGTGGACGTGATCCTCACCCCGACCTCGCCCGTGCCGGCCTGGAAGCGCGGCGCCAAGAGCGATCCGCTCTCCATGTATCTGGCCGACATCTACACCATCGGCGTGAACCTCGCCGGCCTGCCCGCGATCAGCGTGCCCTGTGGTTTCACCGCGGAGGGCTTGCCGATCGGCGTGCAGCTCATCGGCAAGCCCTTCGCCGAGGCCGAGCTCCTCGCCGCCGCCCACGCCTATGACGGCCCGCACGCCTGGGGCCGCCGCCGTGCGCCCGCGCTCTGATTTTTTTAACCACGGAGAACACGGAGAGCACGGAGATGGAGCAGGAGAAACTGACGGAGCAGATAATCGGTGCCGCCATCGAGGTGCATCGGGAGCTCGGGCCGGGATTGTTGGAGTCGGCCTACGAGGCCGCTTTGGCGCACGAACTCTTTCTGCGTGAGATACCCTTCGAGCGGCAAAAAGAGATGCCGGTGCGCTACAAGGGATTCCTCATCGAGGTGGGCTATCGTCTGGATCTGCTCGTGGCGGACCAGGTGATCGTCGAGCTCAAGGCGGTCTCGGAGATGCATCCCATCTACGAGGCCCAGCTCATCACCTACCTGCGTTTGTCCGGTCGCCGCGTGGGCCTGCTCATCAATTTCAACGTTCCGCGCCTAAAGGACGGTCTCATCCGTCGTATTGTCTGAACCTCCGTGGCCCTCCGTGTCCTCCGTGGTTAAATAAAAACCCCTCCCTTTCGCCCAAATGACCTACGAAGCCGTCATCGGTCTTGAAGTCCACGTCCAGATCAAGACCCAGTCCAAGATGTTCACCCGCGTGCCGGCCGGCTACGGCCTGCCGGAGAACTCCCTCACCGATCCCACCGTGCTCGCCCTGCCCGGCGCCCTGCCGGTCATGAACAAGGCCGCCGTGGACGCCATCATCAAGGCCGGCCTCATGCTCGGCTGCGAGATCGCGCCGGTCTGCAAGTGGGACCGCAAAAACTACTTCTACCCCGACAGCCCCAAGAACTACCAAATCTCCCAATACGACCAGCCCATCTGCCTCGGCGGCGGCGTGGAGATCGAGCTGCCCGGCGCGGCGCGCAACATCATGGGCGAGCACAAGACCATCCCGCTCACCCGCATCCACCTCGAGGAGGACGTCGGCAAGCTCAACCACGGCGCCGGCGGCTCGCTCATCGACTACAACCGCGCCGGCACCCCGCTCATGGAGATCGTATCCGATCCGGCGATACGCTCCGCCGACGAGGCCTACGCCTACCTCCAATCCCTGCGCAACAGCATCGTCTACGCCGGCATCTCCGACTGCGACATGGAGAAGGGCCAGCTCCGCTGCGACGCCAACATCTCCATCCGCCCCGTCGGCGAGACCAAGCTCGGCACCAAGGTCGAGCTGAAGAACCTCAACTCCATCTCCTTCGTGCGCGACGGCATCGCCCACGAGATCGCCCGCCAGATCGCGGTGGTGAAGGCCGGCGGCGCCATCGTGCAGGAGACGCGCGACTACGACGGCCTCACCGGCACCAGCCAGTCGCTCCGCTCCAAGGAAATGGCCCACGACTACCGCTATTTCCCCGACCCCGACCTCATGCCGGTCAAGGTGGACGCAGAGTGGAAAAACCGCCTCGCCGCCGAGCTGCCCGAGCGCCCCTTCGACAAACAACGCCGTTTCCAGGCGCCCGCGCCCGAGGGCTACGGCCTGCCCTACACCCTCACCAGCGTGCTCATCCTCGACCGCGAGCTCGCCGACTGGTTCGAGGCCGCGGTCAAGCTCGCCGGCCCCGCCCTCGCCCAGCCCGTGGGCAACTGGATCGTCAACGACCTGCTGCGCGAGCTCTCCGCCTCCGGCGCCAAACTCGCCGACGCCAAACTCCCCCCCGCCCACCTCGCCGAGCTGGTGAAACTCATCGACGCCGGCACGCTGTTGCAAAACACCGCCAAGGAGGTCTTCGCCGACGCCTTCGCCACCGGCGAGCCGCCCGCCGCCATCGTCAAACGCAAGGGCCTCGCCGCCGCGCCGACCGACAGCGGCGAGCTCGAGCAGTGGTGCCGCGACGCCATCGCCGCCAACGCCAAGGCGGCCGAGGAGTTTCGCGCCGGCAAGGACAGCGCCATCAACGGCCTCAAGGGCCCGGTCATGAAAGCCGCCAAGGGCAAGGCCAACCCCAAGCTGGTGGACGAGACCCTGCGCCGCCTGCTCGCCGCCGGGTAGCACCGTCGCCAAAGTAGCGGGAGCTTCCAGCTCCCGTGATTCGAGCAATCCGGGAGCCACGCGTGGTCCGACCAAGCCGGGAGCTGGAAGCTCCCGCTACGCGTGGTTCGATCAAAAACGGGAGCTGGAAGCTCCCGCCACTCTAAGGCTCCCGCCGCGGCCTACAGGCGGCCCATGATCGCGAGCACCACGAGGATGATGAGGATCAGCCCCAGCACACCGCTCGGGCCGTAGCCCCAGCCACTGCTGTAGGGCCAGGCGGGAACGGCGCCGATGACCAGCAGCAGTAGAATAATCAGAAGGATGGTGGATGTGCTCATGGGGTGGGTTGGTGGGAAAGGCTTTTTTCGGCGGCCGCTCAACCGGTCAGCGCGGTGCGAAGTTCCGGATCGAAGGGCAGGGTGCCGTCGTCCGCGCGGCGGCGTCGCCGGTAGAGCGTGGTCTTGTTGATGCCGAGCAGACGCGCGGCCTGCATGAAGCTGCCCGTGCGCTCGACCACGCGGCGGATGTGCGCCTCCTCCAGCGCGGCGAGCGTCACGAAGTCGCCCACCTGCGGCGTCGGCGCGCCGGCGGCGGAATCGAGCTCGGGCAGATCGTCCAGCCCGACCACCTCGCGTTCGCAGAGGATGGCGGCCCGCTCCACGCAGTTGCGCAGTTCGCGCAGGTTGCCCGGCCAGGGGTGGCGTTGCAGCGCGGTGCGCGCCTCGGCGCTGAAACCGCGGAAAACGCGTCCCAGGTCGCGGCCAAACTCCGCCAACAGATGCTCCGCCGTGGGCAGGATGTCCTCGGGGCGGTGGCGCAGCGGAGGCATCTCGATGGCGATCACGTTGAGCCGGTAAAACAGGTCCTCGCGGAAACGCCCCGCCGCCACCTCGGCGCGCAGATCGCGGTTGGTCGCGGTGATGATCCGGATGTCCGCCGCGCGGGTGCGGGCCTCGCCCACGCGTTCGTAACGGCGCTCCTGAAGCAGGCGCAGGAGTTTGGGCTGAAGGGCGGGCGGCAGCTCGCCCACCTCGTCGAGAAAAAGGGTTCCGCCCTCGGCCGCCGCGACGAGACCGTGCGTGTCGGAGACCGCGCCGGTGAAGGCGTCGCGCACGTGGCCGAAGAGCTCGCTCTCCAGGAGCTGCGCCTGCAGGCAGGGACAGTTGACCGTGACGAAGGGGCGGTCGCGGCGCGCGCTGAGCTCGTGGATCTCGCGGGCGAGGCGGGTTTTTCCGGTGCCGTTTTCGCCGAGCAGGAGCACGTTGACCTCCGTGGGCGCGACCTTGGCGGCGATGGCCATCTGACGACGCAGGAGCGGGCTGCGGGTGGGAACAAAGGGGGCGGCGGAGCCGTGGCCGGAACCGCGCGTGACGCGGACCGACGTGTTTGCCTCGTCGTCTGTTTCGGGGCCCGCCGCGGCCACGAGCGGCGGACGCGGGGCGGGCAGGGGCTCCGGTGCCGGATCGGGTGGCAAGGGGGCCGGGATCGGTGGCGCGGGCTCGGGGGGCGGCGCCGGGGGACGCAGCACGGCGCGTTCGAGCGCGGCGCGCGCCTCGTCGATGTCGATCGGCTTCATCAACACCTCGCCCGCCCCGGCGGCGCGGGCCTCGGCGGCGCGTTCCGGTCCGCCGGCCAAGGCGAGCACCGGCACGGCGGGCGCGAGGCGGCGGAGCCGGGCCAGGAGGGCGGCGGAGTCGGCGCCGCGCATTTCCCAATCGATCAAGGCCACCTCGTGGTCGCGCAGCCCGGGCACGCGGGCGAGCTCCGCCGTCGATCCCACGCAGGCGGGTTCGTCGGTCGGCGAGGCGAGGCCGAAGGAGAGCAGGCGACGCATCCGCGACTCGTCGCCGAGCAGGAGGATTTTCATGGGAAAAGGAGGGGCCGGAGACCGCGGGCGAAAATTCAGGAGTCAGGAGTGAGGAGTCGGAACGGGCACCGTTCGGTGCTTGGTTTCCGGATACCGCGTTTGGTCGGTTTTCATTCGGAATCCTGGATTCTGAATTTCGGATTCATCCGCGTGAATCCGGCCTCAGCCGTTGATGATTTCGCCGCCGTTGGGATGGATGACCTGACCGGTGATGTAGCTCGCGTCCTCGGAGGCGAGGAAGACGAAGGCCGGGGCGATCTCGGCCGGCTCGCCGGCGCGTTTGAGCGGAACGGAGGAGCCGAACTCCGCCACATCCTCCGCCGGGAAGGTGGACGGTATGAGGGGCGTCCAGACCGGCCCCGGCGCGACCGCGTTTACCCGCACGCCCTGCTTCGCGAGCGAGAGGGCGAGCGAACGCGTGAAGGCGACGATGGTGCCCTTGGTGGCGGAGTAGTCGATGAGGCCGGGGCTGCCGCGGTAGGCGGTCACCGAGGTGGTGTTGATGATGGCGGCGCCGGACTCGAGGTGGGGCAGGGCGGCGCGGGTGAGGCGGAAATAGGAAAAGATGTTGGTGCGGAAGGTCCGTTCGAGTTGTTCGTCGTCGATGTCGGTCAGCGATTTTTGCGGATGCTGCTCGGCGGCGTTGTTCACGAGCACGTCGAGGCGTCCGAGCTTTTCGACGACGGCGGCGACGTGGCGCAGACAGGTGGTGGTATCGCCCACGTCGCCGGGCAGGAGCAGGCAACGCGCGCCGAGGGCGGTCACGCCGGCTTCGGTTTCGCGGGCGTCGTCCGTTTCGTCGAGGTAGGCGACGGCCACGTCGGCGCCTTCCTTGGCAAAGGCCAGGGCGACCGCGCGGCCGATGCCGCTGTCGCCGCCGGTGATGAGAGCCACCTTGCCGCGCAGGCGGTCCGCGCCGGGCCGCTCGGGGCGTTCGCTCCGCGGGCGGGGCGTCATTTCGGATTCGAGGCCGGGTTGGCGGGATTGGTGCTGGGCCGGCCGTTGCGGTTGGGGCTCTTCGGTCTTGGTGGGCATGGCGGCGAGTATGCTCCGGCGCGGTCGGCGACAGAATCGGGCGCGGTGCCACGCCCGGCTTGGTGGAAAATCCCCGCATGCCTCCGGTCTCGGACCGGCGGGCGAGCCGGTGTGTCGGACCTTGCGGCGCCGAGGACGTGGCCCACCCGATTCCGGGGATCGTCGGTTGATCGCTTGCCCGCCCGCCGGGTCGGCGCACGCTATGGCCATGCGCCCGACCACGATTTTGCTTTTAGGCCTGTCGATCTCGCTCACCTCGACTTTTGCCCGGGCGCAGACCCCGGCCGGCACGCAGGAGAAAACGCCGGCGGCCGCCACGCCCGCGGTGCCCGCCGCCGCCGCGACCGAGGCCGAGAAACCGAAGATCCCCGGCGTGGAGCTGGCCCGCCCGGGTGGCGGCTTTCTGGGGGTGGAGCTGCGCGGGGCGGCGCTGCACGTGACTTTTTACGACAAGGACAAAAAGCCCACCGCCGCCGACGCGAAGAGCATCAGCGCGCGGTGGCGAGACGGCGGCGCGCGTTTTATCGTCATGCTTCCGAGTTCGGAGGGAACGCTGACGTCGGCCGCGGCGTTTCGACGCCCCTACATCTATTCGGTGCAGCTCGCGCTCATCGGCGAGAACGGCGAGGTGACGGAGAACCACTCGGTGGAAGCGGCGGCCGCCGCGGCGGTGGAGTAGGGCGGCGGAGGGGGGGCGACGGGAGGGGCGCGGGGGCGCGGGCGGCGGAGGCAGGGCGACGGGGGATTTGCCCGCCGCCTCCCGCTTCGGATCCCGGTCTCCGCCCTGGAGCCACCGCTCCGGGCGGCCCCCTTTCCGTCCTACGCCGCCGCGGGCGTCACGGGCGCCTGCCGCAGCATGGTCACGGCTACGGAGAGTTTTTCCGTGCGCGTGCCCTTGAAGACGCCGCGCGTGGGCGTGCAGTCGAGGTAGTCGCGGCCGATGGCCACCTTCACATGGCGTTCGCCGGCGGCGCAGTCGTTGGTCGGGTCGAGCGCCCACCAGAAACCGCCCGGCAGGCAGACCTCCACCCAGGCGTGGCTCTCGGCCGAACCGACCAGCCGGGCCGGGCCGCCGCGACCGGGCCTGGCCTCGGCGGCGAGGCGCTGCGTCTCGGTCTCGATGTAGCCGGTGACGTAGCGCGCCGGCAGCTCGGCCGAGCGCAGGATCGCGATCATCACTTGCGCGAAATCCTGGCAGACGCCGGCCTTTTGGGCGAGCACCTGGGTGACCGGTGTGTCGATGCGCGTGCTGCCGGTGGCGTAGCGGAACTCGCTTTTAATCCAGTGGTTGAGCCGTAGCAGCGCCTCGCCGAGCGGGCTGGCCGGCTTGAAAAACTGATTCGCCAGACGGTTGATCGGCGCCGTCATCGGAATGGCCGGCGAGGGCATGAGAAATTCAAACAAGTCCAGCCGGTTGCCGCGATAGAGCTGGCGCGCTTCGGACACGCTGATGTCCAGCGCCGCGCGGGGCGGCTCCCACGGGTGCGTCTCCACGATGCAGCGGCTCTCCATCACGAGCGCGGAGTGGCGGTGCGCGATGGCGAAGGATTCCACCGTGTTGCCGTGGTAGTCGGTGTAGGTGTGGACCTTGCCCGCCGGATTGGTGAGAAACTCGCGGGTGACGAGCCGTTGCCGTTCGTCGTTCACCGGGGTCAGCCGCGCCTCCATGAACGACTCGCTGGCCTCGCCGGCGTAGCGATAGGTGGTGCGGTGATTTATGCGAAAACGCATGGCGGGGGCGGGGCGCGAAAAATGGCCGCGGAGCGCGCGCAAAAGCAAGGTCCGCGCCGGCCCGCGGTTTTACCCAGCCAGCGGGAGCGGTTTCGTCCGGCGGCATACGCGCCGGGCCCGCCGCGTGCGGGTTCGCGCCCGGATGGACGCGGGCGCGGGTGGCCGGGCGGGCCGGGGCGGGATGGGGCGGGGAGCGCGCGCCGCCCCCGGCACCCACGCGGGCCGGGTCTGAAAAAGATGACACATCCGCGGCGGTTGCGCGGGCCCGGCGGCACGGGCCTCACTGCGTCCCGCTTTTCCCCGTCCCCCCTCCGCACCGCGTCCGGCGGTTTTTCCCCACCTCCCCATCCCCCGGCCGACCTTCCGTCCCGCTGCCCGGTCCCGCGGCCCGCCGCGTTCGGTTTGGTCGCCCACGTTTTCGTCCCACCCCCCGATGCCCGCCGCTCTCTCCCCGTTGGATCTCCTCGTGCTGTTCGCCTATCTCGGAGGTGTCACCGGCCTGGGCTTCTGGTTCTACCGCCGCAATCGCGAGAGCGAGCGCTTCATGTCGGCCGGACGCTCCCTGCCGGGCTGGGCGGTGGGGTTGTCGATCTTCGGCTCCTACGTGAGCAGCATCAGTTTCCTCGCCAATCCCGGCAAATCCTACGCCGGCGACTGGAGCGGGTTTGTATTCGCGCTTTCACTACCCATCGCCGCGTTCGTGGCGGTGCGCTGGTTCGTCCCCTTTTTCCGCGGCTCGGGCGAGGTCTCCGCCTACCACCACCTCGAGGCGCGCTTCGGCGCCTGGGCGCGCAGCTACGCGGTCGTGTGCTACCTGCTCACCCAGGTGGCGCGGCTCGGCACCATCCTCTACCTGCTCGCGCTCGCGCTGGTGCCGCTGACCGGCTGGGACATCCGCGCGATCATCGTGGGCGTGGGGGTGGTCGTGATCATCTACCCGCTGGTTGGGGGCACCGAGGCGGTGATCTGGACCGGTGTCGTGCAGGCGCTGGTGCTGGTCGCCGGCGCCTTGTCCTGCGTCGTCACCCTGCTCCTCGGCATGCCGGAGGGCGCGGGGCAGATTTTCGAGATCGGCGCGGCCGAGGGGAAGTTCGGCCTCGGCAGCTTCGCCGGCACGCTCGCGCGGCCGACCTTCTGGGTGGTGCTGGTGTATGGCCTGGTCATCAACCTCCAGAACTTCGGCATCGATCAGAGCTACGTGCAGCGCTACATCACGGCGAAGTCCGGTCGCGCGGCCAACAACAGCGTGTGGATGGGCGCCCTGCTCTACATCCCCTTCGCGGCGTTGTTCTTCTTCATCGGCACCGCGCTCTTCGCGTTTTACCGCGTGCAGCCCGAGCTCCTGCCGGCCGCGGTAGACGCGGTGGGCAAACCGGATTCCGTTTTCCCCGCCTACATCAGCACGCGGCTGCCGGCCGGGCTGGCGGGGCTGGTGGTGGCGGCGCTCTGCGCGGCGGCGATGGATTCGAATCTCAACTGCATGACCACGCTCTTCCTGCGCGATCTCTACACCCGCTACCTTCGCCCGCGCGCCGGGGAGCGCGAATCGATGCGCGTGCTCCACGGCGGCACCGTCGCCTTCGGGCTCGTTTGCGTCGGCGCGTCGCTCGCGATGATCGAGATCAAGAGCGCCCTCGATGTCTGGTGGGAACTGGCGGGGATCTTCGGCGGCGGCATGCTCGGGCTTTTCCTGCTCGGCCGCCTCTTTCCCCGCGCCGGAGGCGGGGCCGGCCTGGCCGGCGTCTCCGCGGGGGTCGTGGTGATCCTGTGGATGACCCTCTCGCCCAAGCTCGCGTGGTGGCCTGAGGCCCTGCGCAGCCCCTTCCACGGCCTGTTGGTGATCGTTTTCGGCACGCTCACGGTCCTGCTCGTGGGCGGACTAGCCTCCCTGCTCGGCGGCTCCCGTTTCCGCATGGCCCCGGCCGCCGCCGAACCCGCCTCTCTCCAACCATGAACAAACTCGTCCACCTCCTGCCGGCCGCCCTGCTGGCTTGCGTCCTTGAGCTCCCCGCCTCCGCCGAGCCGCCGCCCGCGCATCCGGCGGTGGTGCGCGCCGGATGGATCAACCCCGACGCGCCCTACCCGGAGAGCCACGCCTCCACCATCGTGGAGCTCGCGCCCGGCCACCTCGTCGCCGCCTGGTTCGGCGGCACCAAGGAGCGCAACCCCGACGTCTGCATCTATGTGGCGCACCACGAGGACGGTCGCTGGTCGCCCGCCGTCCAGGTCGCGGACGGCATCCAGCCCGAGGGCCGGCCCCGCCTGCCGACCTGGAACCCGGTGCTCTTCGCCCCGCCCGACGCGCCGCTGCAGTTGTTCTACAAGGTCGGGCCCAACCCGCGCGAATGGTGGGGCATGCTCATCACCTCCGCGGACGGCGGCCGCGTCTGGAGCGGGCCGCGCCGCCTGCCTGAGGGATTTCTCGGGCCGATCAAAAACAAACCGGTCGTCCTGCCCGACGGCTCCTGGCTCTGCCCGAGCAGCACCGAGGGCAACAAGAGCGCGGACGGCGACCGCGACGCCGAGGGCTGGTTGCTCCACTTCGAACGCTCCCGCGACCGGGGCGTCACCTGGGAAAAAATCGGCCCGGTGAAAAAGGGACCCTCGCTCGACTCGATCCAGCCGAGCGTGCTCTTCCACCGCGACGGACGCCTCCAGGCGCTCAGCCGCACCAAGCAGGGCGTCGTCTCGCAGACATGGTCGTCGGACGGCGGCGCCACCTGGAGCGCCACCACCGCCACGATCCTGCCCAACCCGAGCTCCGGCACCGACGCCGTCACCCTCGCCGACGGTCGCCAGCTCATCGTTTACAACCACTCCGCCCACCGCATCGACGAGGCCAAGGGCGATCGTTGGCCGCTGAACGTCGCCATCTCCGACGACGGCCTCGACTGGCGCCCCGTCGTCACCCTGGAGACCGAACCCAACAAAAGCGGCTATGCGTATCCCGCGGTGATTCAAGCGATGGACGGATTCGTGCATATCACTTACACGGTGAATCGAGAGGCCATCAAACACGTGGTCCTCGATCCCGCCAAACTATGAACATCCCGCGTCGCCGCCTCCTCCCTCCCATCGTTTCGAGCCACCGCTCCGGATGGAGGCCGCGCGGAGTCGCCGCCGTCGCCCTCGCCGCCCTCTTGGCGAGCCTGGCCGCGGCGCCCCGGCTGGACGCCGCCTACGCGGTCGAGCGCCTGCGCTGTGAACACGCCGCCGCCCCGCTCGGCGTGGACGCCGCCCGTCCGCTTCTCTCCTGGCGCATCGCCTCCGACGAACGCGGCCAGCGCCAGACCGCCTGGCAGATCCTCGTCGCCGCCAGCCCCGAGGCGCTCGCCGCCGACCGCGGCGACCTGTGGGACAGCGGCCGGGTGGAGGACGACCGCACCCACCTCGTCGCCTACGCCGGCGGGCCGCTGGCCTCCTCGCAGCGCGTGTTCTGGAAGGTTCGCAGCTGGGACCGCGAGGGCCGCGTCTCCGCCTGGAGCACCCCCGCCAGCTGGACCATGGGCCTCCTGACTCCGGCCGACTGGGCCGGCGCCCACTGGATCACCGCCGCCGGGGACGAGCGGCTGGAAAACACGCTCCTGCGGCGCGAGTTCACCGTGCGCCCCGGGCTGCGTCGCGCCCTCGCCCACGTGTCCGGCCTGGGCCACTACGAGCTCTTCCTCAACGGCGCCAAGGCCGGCGCCGACCTGCTCTCGCCCGGCTGGACCGACTACGACGACACCATCCTCTACGACACGCGCGACATCACCTCGCTGCTCCGCCCCGGCGCCAACGCCGTCGGCGTCGCCCTCGGCAACGGCATGGCCCACGTCGTCCGGCCCGAGGGCCGCTTCGCCAAGTTCCGGGGCTCCTTCGGGCCCCAGCGCGCCATCGTGTATCTGCGGCTTGAATACGGCGACGGGACGGTCGAGACCCTCGGCAGCGACGAAACCTGGAAAACGTGCGCCGGCCCGATCACCTTTTCCAGCATCTACGGCGGCGAGGACTTCGACGCCCGTCTGGAGCCGACCGGCTGGAAACGCGCCGGCTTTCAGGGGCGCGGCTGGACGCCCGCGCGCCGTTTCACCGCCGTCGCACCGGCATCCGGCGGCGACGCGACTCCGGCGGGCGACGCTCCCCTCGCGATCGCCCCGGCCGGCGACCCGCCCGCCGCCGCCGCCACGACCACGCGCGGGCTTGGCGTGCTGCGCGGGCAGAGCCACGCGGCCGAGCCGGTCGGCCCCATCGAGGTGAATCCCGTGGTCGCCCGGCGCGAACTCGGCGGCGGCGTGGTCCTCTATGATTTTGGGCAAAACCTGTCCTTCATGCCGCGCCTTCGCGTCAGCGGACCCGCCGGCTCGACGGTCAAGCTCACCGCCGGCGAAGTGGTGAACGAGGACGGCACCATCAACCGCTCCACCATGGGCGGCGCGCACCGCGGCGGCGCCTGGTGGAGCTACACCAAGGCCACCGACCGCGAGGAGACCTGGTTTCCGCAGTTCTATTACCTCGGCTCGCGCTACCTCTACGTGGAGCAGTTGCCCGCGCCCGGCAGCGGGGCCCGGCCACGGGTCGAGTCGGTCGAGCAGGTGGTGGTGCACTCCACCGCCGAGGCGGCCGGTCATTTCGCGAGCTCGGATCCGAGGCTCAACCGCATCCGCGACCTGGTGCGCGCCGCGCAACGCTCCAACATGGTGTCGATCCTCACCGACTGCCCGCACCGGGAAAAACTCGGCTGGCTGGAGCAGAACCATCTCAACGGCCCGGCCCTGCGCTACGAGTGGGACATCGACCGCCTCGCGGCCAAGAACGTTCGCGACATGGCCGAGGCGCAGACGCCCGAGGGGCTGATCCCGAACATCGCGCCGGAATACACCGTGTTTAAAAACACCTACCGGGCCGCGGCCGAGTGGGGGGCGGCGTTCATCCTCGTGCCGTGGCAGCAGTATTTGTTTTCCGGAGACGACTCGCTCCTGCGCGAGCACTACGACGCCATGAAACGCTACTTCGCCTACCTCGAGGGCCGCGCCAACGGCGGCCTGCTGGAGGAGGGGCTCGGCGACTGGTATGACGTCACGACCGAGAAGCCCGGACGCGCCAACCTCACCCCGCCCGCCGTCACCGCCACGGCGCACCACTTCCGGGTCGCCGAGGCGCTCTCCAAGATCGCCGGGGTGCTCGGGCGGGCCGAGGAATCGACCGCGTTCAGCGCCAAGGCCGACGCGATCCGCTCGGTCTTCAACCGCGAGCTCCACAAGCCCGGCACGCCCGAGCTCTACGGTTCGGGCTCGCAGGCCTCCCTCGCCCTGCCCCTGGCGATGGGCCTGGCCGCGCCGGCCGACCGCGACGCGGTCCTGGACGCGCTGGTGCGCGACATCACCACGCGCGGGCATTTCAGCACCGGCGCCGTCGGCACGCGTTACCTCTTCCGCGCGCTCACCGACGCCGGCCGGGCGGACCTGATCTACCGGACGATCATCAAGGACGACGTGCCCGGCTACGGGTGGCAGGTGAAGCAGGGCGCGACGGCCTTGCCCGAGTCCTGGACGGCATGGACGGGCGCGTCGCAGAACCACTTTTTCC
The DNA here is from genome assembly GCA_966252115.1 of uncultured Akkermansia sp. Classification (GTDB taxonomy): domain Bacteria; phylum Verrucomicrobiota; class Verrucomicrobiia; order Opitutales; family Opitutaceae; genus IMCC26134_A. The sequence goes on along the minus strand of CBINNW010000001.1, from coordinate 100,643 downwards.
TCGGGCAGGTGGTGGAGTGGTTTTACCGGGATCTCGCCGGCATCGCGCCGGTCGAGACGTATCCGGGATTCAAGCACACGATCATCCGCCCGCAGCCGGTGCCCGGGCTGGAGTGGGTGGAGGCGGAGCACGAGACCCCCCACGGCCGGGTGGCGGTGCGCTGGGAGCAGGGCGACGGGAAATTCATCCTCTCCGTGCGGGTGCCGTCCAACACCACCGCGACGGTCTATGTGCCGTATTTCCCCAAGGACACGGCGACCGGCGGCGACGAGAGCCAGGCGACGCTGGCGCACGAGGAAAACGGCCGCGCGTTCGTTTTCCTCGGCCGGGAAGCGGGCCGAGCGGTCTATCGCGTGCAGCCCGGCCGTTACCGTTTCGTGGCGGAGATGCGTTAGCCAAAATTCGAGGGCTTGTGCCGCTGTGGGTTCGAGAGAAGCCGAATTGGCCGGTGCGACTGGATTGTTTGTGTAGCGTTTGCCGGCCCCGGCCGATTCGGGGGCAATCTTGTTTTGAGCGGCGGTTGGAGCTGGGTGGAGGAGGAGGGGGCACGCGGCCCCGCGAAAGGCGAATGTCGATCAATTTGCATCCATCGCACCATGGATGCGCTCTTCACGGTCCCTTCAGCACAAGGTTGCCGTCGGTGAGGAAAACGGAAAAACGAGGCCCCTGCCTCCCGGATGCTGGGGGGGCAGGGGTTGGAGTTTTAATTGGAGCTTGGGGCTGGGAATTACTCCTGCCCGACGTTAATGTCGAACATCACCGGAGCGTTGTCGGCATTCGGAAGCTCGGGGCAGGTTGCGAAGACCGAAACTCCGTAAAGGCCGTTGCCCGAGATGGTCACTTCGAACAATTCACCGTCGGGGTCGGGTTGGCCCGAATAATTGACCATTCGGCTGGTAGCGGGCGTCCCCAATGAAAGAATCTGCCAGTGGTTTTTCGTTACGAAACGGTAGTCTGCGACTGAGGGATCCTCTTGCCACGCTTCAAATCTATATACACCGGGCTCCAGTGCCAAGTAGCCGTAGCCCCCTCCGTAGCCGTATGGAAAGTTGATCTCAAACCATTGCCATGACGAATCAAAACCAGCTACTCCGAGCTGAAGGGCGGTAAGCTCCGGCGCATTCGTGGCCAAATAGAAACTGTGGGTGCCGAACATTGTTCGGGCCTCGATTTCGTAGACTCCCTGCTCGGTGCTGCTGGTGAAAGTGGCGCCGGAGCCGGTGACCGTGAAGCTATAGCTCGTGGCGGGGAGTGGCAGCCCCGTTTCGTTCGAGTAGGCGCTCTTGCAGCGCCAAATGCTCAGCAGTGGGCCGGCACCTTCGGAGGCGAGCAACCGGATGTTTACGCTGGAATTACAGGTTCCGTAGGAGCTGCCTTGGGGAATAACGTAGTCGCCGATGGCGAGGCCGGAGACTATTGCCGGTTGCTGAGCGATAGGATCCTGAACGCGGAGGTCGATGTCGTCACCGCTGCTACCGGAACTACCACCGCCGCTACCGCCGCCTCCGCCGGAACTACCACCGCCGCTACCGCTGCCTCCGCCGGAACTACCACCGCCGCTACCGCTGCCTCCGCCAGAACTACCACCACCGCCGGAGCCGCCGCCCCCCGACGTGTAGGCGGAGATATCCGGCTGAACATCCGAGTATGTTACCATTCCCCAAACGAGTTTGTAGTGACTCTCGGCGGAAGTGTCGTGAACATCCTCCCAGTTTAAAGGAATGTATGCGCCGGGGTGCGGCGATATGACGGTAATGCTGTCGGGGGTGATGACAGTGCTGCCTGGGGGCGGAGTTACCAACGTGTTGGGACTGTAACTGCTAGGTGGGAATGTGTCTGATTCGATCCAAGGGCCTTCCACGGATCTGTCTCCCGTGGCTGGGTAGTAGAGGTTTTGGTATAGATATTCGGTATATTTGTCCCCTAGGGATGAGAATTCCGCTTTGGTGTCGTGATGCCGATAAAAAGTTCGGACATCGCTTTCATACGTGTATTCCCTTTCGTGCTGCTTGGCTGTCTCATCAAAAAAAATCGTTCCGTCCGGGCCGAAAAACGCTATACCACTGAGGAGTTGCTCTTGTTTTTGGTATACTTGAAAATCCCATAGCTGAGAGTCATACATGGATTCCCTGCCTTGCTGCTGAATCCAATTGACAGACATGTAATTGTAGATTCGGCCGTCTGGGCCTGTATAGCCCGCAATAAGGGGTGTTGCGGCAATTGAAAAGACGAGTAGGAGGGGGATGGTCGAGGTTGTTTTCACTGGGTATATGGAGGCTTCGAGTCATAGTGTTTTCATGTATGGGCGAATCGTGTCAATGGGTATTTCAATGGGGCTTGAAGGTTCTTATTTTTTACATTGGGGGCCCAATGCGTGAAAATATTCCAAGTATTTGAAGGTGAGTGGGTTGCTTTAGCCCGGAGCGGTGGCGTCATACTCAATCGCACATGCTGTTTCTGCGCCTTCGCTAAGGCGAAAACTCGGCGGCCAGTGAGGCAAAGCGACCAGAAAGAAGACAGAAGGGCGAGGACGGGGCGCGCTGGGGGAAACACCCGGACGAGCTGCCGTGTCGGCCCGTCGAAAGTCGCGTCGTGGCACCACACAGCTCAGCCAGGGAAGAGGTGCTCGAGTTTGTGGAGCGCGAAGCAGGGCGTTGATCTTCAACTGCTGGCCCGGATCCGGCAGGCCGAACTCGGCGAGGCGTTTTCTCCCGAGTTGTTCGTTTACGTCGCAGATCGACACCACGCGGAAGCGTGGGCTGCTGATGCCGGCGGAAATGATGCTACGGCCCTCGCCGAGACCGAGGGCACCGAGGCCGAGTTTTTTCATCACGGGCGGATTGGGACGACGGGTTATCAAGCGAGGAGGCCGACCGGCTTTGGCCGGTCGGCCTCCTTTCTGACTGAAGTTTGGGATATTAGGACAATGACTAAAACAGAGCTCACTTGAGGGTGAACCAACGCTCCAACTTCTCCTTGGACTGTGAATAGTCGGTGTCCGAGAGGCTCAAGCCGGAGACATGGCCATCGAGGAAGAGCGCATTGGCGACGCCTGAGTGCCGGACGTAAGTGGGCTGCTTCTGAATCCAGCGAACCGATTGATTTTTCTCCAGTTCAGCTTTAATTCCCGATACGGTTCCGGGCTTTAAAGCCGCGTTGTCGTTCATCTCTATCATCAGGAGGAGGTGAGCCGGTGCGGATGCATCGCTGACTTGGTAGTAGTAGGCAGTTTCGTAGAAGCCAAAAACCCTACCACTTTTCAGGTTTAGGCCAATGGGTATGACGAAATTATACTGACGCTTCCCGCCCGTGGAATTCCCGCTTCCGTTGATTCCAGTAGGGCACACCGAGAACGCTTCGTAAGGTCTTTTCGCATTCACAACACCGTCCTTCTCCTGCTCGGGAAGCATTCCTTTCGCCTTCGTGATATAGGGATCGTAGCTGAATGGATCCTGTTTGAAGAAGAGCGGGATGTTTCCCTTATAGTCGTTCGAGCAGGTATTTACGACCGTGCCCCATTGCCGCAGCCGGGCCACGCACTGTGCCTTCTTCGCCATGTTTCTCGCACGGCCCACGGTGGGGATGATGATGGCCGCCAAAATCCCGATGATCGCGATGACGGTGAGGAGCTCGATGAGGGTGAAACCGGCGCGGGTCCGGGAGCGGGGGCCTTGGGTATGGGAACGCATAGCACTGACTGAACCTCTACGGTCCAAGTGGGGTTGGAGTTTGGCGGGGAAAAGCGGGGGAATAGCCGACGGAGGGGGATGGCTATGTGATTTGAAGGGCTAGATTAGTTCGCCGAATGGTCAACGGCGCGGGCCCGGAGCGACCGTCCCCGACGCGGTGTTTTCAGAGGAGAGGCGCTTACTATCCCGCATAAGTTTTATCAAAACGCGGAGGCGTGCGGAGAAAGTCGTGTCTTTCAGAGCGGGGATGGGGTGTCCGCAAGGTTCGGTCGGATGAATTTATGTTTTAGTGTCAGTTGTGCAATGGGATGTATGTTATGCTGATGTCCGTTGAACCCGCCGGATCTCCGGCCGCCGCGAGCGAAACGACGGTATCCTAACACTGAATACGCTTTCACCAATTGGGTCTGGCTTCGCGGGCGTTTTTGGCGCCTTGATCCGCGCACCCCACCGAGCCCCGCTCACCCTGTTTTGCTCCATCATGCGCTTTTTGTTCCCGATCTGGTTCGTCGCGTTTTCGTTCCTCGCACGGGCGGCCACCACCGAGTCGATCCACCTCTCCGGCCGCGGCGCCGACGACGCGGTGCCGTGGGATTTTTACTGCACGGCCGGCCGCAACAGCGGCGTATGGACCACGATCCCCGTGCCGTCCTGCTGGGAGCAGGAGGGCTTCGGCGCCTATGAATACGGGGTCGAGTCGCGCGGCTCCACCCGCATGCCGGTGCGCCCGCCGCCTCCCGCGGAGCGCGGCCTCTATCGCCGCGAATTCACCGTGCCCGCCGAGTGGCGCGACCGCGTGGTGCGCATCGTGTTCGAGGGCGTGATGACCGACGCGGAGGTGAAGATCAACGGCCGGCCCGCCGGCCCCGTTCACCAGGGCGGCTTTTACCGCTTCCGGCACGACATCACCGACAAGCTCCGTTTCGACGCGCCCAATCTGCTCGAGGTCGCGGTGGACAAACGCTCGGCCAACGAGAGCGTCAACCGCGCCGAACGTCAGGCCGACTACTGGAACTTCGGCGGCATCTTCCGGCCGGTTTGGTTGGAGGCGCTTCCCGCCCGTTTCATCGATCGCGTCGCCATCGACGCCCGCGCCGACGGCACCTTAGAGGCCGATGTTTTTCTGGGTGGACAACCCACCCGTCGCGGCACGCTCGCGCTGCGTCTGTTCGACGCCGATGGCCGCGTCGTGGGCGAGCCTACGAGCATCCCCGTCGCCGTCGGCGCGGAGCGAGTCCGCATCTCCGCGCGGGTCGCCGTCCCGGCCACCTGGACAGCGGAGACCCCCCACCTCTACCGCGCGGAATTCACCTTGGGCGACGGCTCCCGCGGAACCGGCGAATCGTCCGACGACGAGCACGTGGTCACCGAGCGTTTTGGTTTCCGCACCTTCGAGCTGCGCCCGGGCGAAGGCCTCTTTCTCAACGGGCGCAGGATCGTGCTCAAGGGCGTCAACCGCCACAGTTTCCGGGCCGACACCGGCCGCACTCTCTCGCCCGAACACCAACGCGAGGACGTGCGTCTGATGAAGGAGGCCAACATGAACGCCGTGCGCATGTCGCACTACCCGCCCGACGCCGAGTTTCTCGATCTCTGCGACGAGCTCGGCCTCTACGTGCTCAACGAGCTCGCCGGCTGGCAGCAGTGCTACGACACGCCGACCGGCCGCCGCCTGATCGCCCAGATGGTGGCGCGCGATGTGAACCACCCGAGCGTGCTCTTCTGGGCCAACGGCAACGAGGGCGGCGAAAACACCGACAACGACGACGAGTTCGCCAAACACGACCCGCAGGGCCGCCCGGTCCTGCACCCGTGGGCCCTCTCCTTTCGCGGGCTCAACACGTATCATTATCGCGAATACGCGGACACCGCGACGTATTCGTCCGGCCCCGACATCTTCATGCCCACCGAGTTCCTGCACGGCCTCTACGACGGCGGCCACGGCGCCGGGCTGGATGACTATTGGAAACTCATGAGCGAAGGGCCGCACGCCGCCGGCGGTTTCCTCTGGGTGTGGATGGACGAGGCCATCGCCCGAACCGACCGGGGTGGACGACTCGACGCCAACTTTGACATGGGCCCGGATGGCATGCTCGGACCCCGCCATGAGAAGGAGGGCAGTTTCTTCGCCGTTCGCGAAATCTGGTGCCCCGTCCAGGTGCCGGACTTCGAGGTCGCGGAGGACTTCGACGGGCGCGTGCCGCTGCGCAACCGTTACGATTTTCTCAACCTCTCCGGCCTCACCTTCGAGTGGCGGCTCATGCGCCACACCGCGCCCGGCACCCTGCTTTATCAACGCCAGCTGCGCTCGCACGGCCGCGTGCCGGGTCCGGACCTGGAGCCCGGCGAGAGCGGCGAGTTGCGGCTGCCCCTGCCCGAAGATTGGCGCGACGCGGACGTGCTTACCCTGAGCGCGATCGACTCCGCCGCGCGCGAGCTCTGGACCTGGTCCTGGCGTTGGAAAAAAGGCGCCGCCGCCGTCGGGCGCGCCCAGACCGAAACGGCGCCGGTGGCGCTTGCCGAGGAGGGAGGCGACACCGTTCTGCGCGCCGGCCGCAATGCCGTTCGTTTCGACCGAGCCACCGGGCGTCTGGCCGGCCTTTTGCGCGACGGACGTCCGATGTCGCTCGGCGACGGACCCCGCCTTGCCGCCTACCGTCGCAACGCGCGCGTGCTCCAGCCGGTGGCGGAGAGCAAAGGTCGGCTCCTCGAATTTTCCGCGCGCATGGAGGGCGAGACCGCCGTGGTGGTCGCGCGCCACGATGCCGGAGTGCGCGAGATCCGCTGGACGCTCACGCCGGACGGCGACCTGCGGCTCGACTACGCCTTTGACGGACCGGGTGAGGTGGACCTGCTCGGCATCGATTTCGACTACCCGGAGGAAAAGGTGAAGTCGAAGGACTGGCTCGGCGCCGGGCCCTACCGGGTGTGGGGCAACCGCCAGCGCGGCGTGTCCCTCTCGCGTTGGCAAAACGACTACAACGACCAGATACCCGGCCACACCTGGACCTTCCCCGAGTTCAAGGGCTGGTTCTCGCGCTGGGAGTGGATGGCCTTCACGACCACGGAAGGCGCGTTTGCCTTTCTCAACGACACCGCCGAGCAGCCGTATTTCGGGGTGTATTCCCCGCGCGACGGCCTGATGAACCCGGTGCTCGTGGTGCCTCGCCTCGGGCTGGGCGTGTATCAGGTCATCCCCGCCATCGGCACCAAACAGTCCGAGCCCTCCAACCTCGGCCCGCAGGGACGCCCGAAAACCATCACCGGCGAGGTGCGCGGCTCGCTGATCATCCGCCTGTTGGACCATCCCTGAGGATGCGCCCTGAATTTTTCGACACAGAGTTCACCGAGCGCGGACACGAAGGGCACGGAGGTCCAAACGACTGCCGAGGCTCAATAGGCAAACTACCTCTCAATAAGTTTTAAAATGAACAACGGCACGACATCCCCCGCAGCCATTCGCGAACGGACGGCCCTCCGTGACCTCCGTGTCGGCGCTCCGTGCCCTCCGTGTCAAAAAAAGCGACCACCCGCCCGGGCCCTACGCGTCTTCGCCGCCTTGGCCGGTCTGTTCACGCTCTCCGCCCGCGCCCAGATTCCGAACGATTCCGCCGGACCGAACAACTCTTCCCCGGCCCCCGCTCCAGCCGCTCTCAACATCCGCTCCGCGCCCGAAAAGCTCTCCGACACCCGCCGCGAAACTTCGCTCAACCATGGCTGGCGCAGCCTCGCCGCCGACACGGTTGAAGCCGGCCCGGTCGGCTTCGAGCAGCCCGGTTTCGACGACTCCGCGTGGACGCGTGTCGATGTGCCGCACAACTGGGACGACTACGGCGGCCTCACCCGAGTCCTGCACGGCAACCGCCACGGCAGCGCCTGGTATCGGCGAGGGTTTACCGTGCCGGCCTCCGAAAGCGGCCGACGTGTGACGCTGTTTTTCGAGGGCGTCGGCTCCTACGCCACGGTCTGGGTGAACGGCAAACTCGCCGGCACCCACGCGGGCGGACGCACGACCTTCACCCTCGACGTCACGGACCTCGTCGAGGTCGGCGGCGACAACCTGCTCGCCGTGCGCGCCGATCATCCGGCCGGCATCAGCGACCTGCCCTGGGTCTGCGGCGGCTGCCACCCCATGCCGGGCTTTTCCGAAGGCAGCCAGCCGATGGGCATTTTCCGGCCGGTCACGCTTGTCACCACGGAGCAGATACACGTCGAGCCCTTTGGGGTGCATGTGTGGAACGAAGCCGACGCCACGGCCACCGAGGCGACGATCCGCTTCACGGTTGAGCTGAAAAACCACGGCGCGCCCCGGCCGCTCGTGGTGGAAACGAAAATCTTCGACGCCCGGGGCTTGATGGTGTCGATGCAGGCCTCGTTCGGTGAGCGACCCGGAGGCGTTTCCCGGGTGAGCGATTCCGTTTCCCTGCTCGATGCGAAACTTTGGTCCGTGGAGTCGCCCTACCTATATCGCATGGAAACGATTTTGCGCGAGGCGGTGGATGCGGATGGCCGGGCATCTTGGACCGACGGCCGCGTGCTCGACCGGGTCGCCACCACCTTCGGCGTTCGAACCCTGCGCTGGCCCACGCCGGGCGACCCCGAGGGCGGCCCCTTTTACCTCAACGGCGAGCCGCTCTTCATCAACGGCACCTGCGAATACGAGCACCTCCTTGGCGGCAGCCACGCCTTCGGACCCGAACAGATCGCCGCGCGCGTGGCGCAGGTGAAAGCCACCGGCTACAACGCCTTTCGCGACGCCCACCAGCCGCACAACCTGCGCTACCAGGATCACTGGGACCGCGAGGGCATTCTCTGGTGGCCCCAGATGGCGGCCCAGATCTGGTTCGATACGCCGGAGTTTCGGGCCAATTTTAAACAACTCCTGCGCGAGTGGGTGCGCGAGCGGCGCAACAATCCCTCCAACATCCTCTGGGGCCTGGCCAACGAGAGCAAACTGCCGGAGGACTTCGCCCGCGAGTGCGTGGAGATCATCCGGGAGCTCGACCCCACCGCGTCCACCCAGCGGCTCGTCACCACCTGCAACGCCGGCACCGGCACCGACTGGAACGTGCCGCAAAACTGGACCGGCACCTACGGCGGCGACCCTGCCACTTACGCGGAGGATTTAAAACGCCAGCAGCTCATCGGCGAATACGGCGCCTGGCGCAGCCTCGGCCTGCACAGCGAGGGCGGCTACATCGCCGACGGCGTGCGCAGCGAGGACCGGGCCGACGCCATCTACGCGACGAAAATCCGCCTCGCCGAGTCCGTCCGCGATCAGGTGCCGGGACACTTCCACTGGCTGCTCGCCACCCACGAAAACCCCGGCCGCAGCATCGCTTCGAAGGGCCAGCAGGGCACCGACGGCTGGGCCGAGCTCGACCGCATCGGCCCGGCCAACAACAAGGGCCTGCTCACCCTCTGGGGCGAGCCGACCGACGCGTTTTACCTCTACCGCGCCAGCTACGTGCCCGTCGCGCGCGAGCCGATGGTCCATATCGTCTCGCACACCTGGCCGGACCGTTGGCGCGAGCCGGGCCTCAAGGACGGTCTGCTCGTTTATTCCAACTGCGAGGAGGTCGAGTTGTTCAACGACGCCGGCGGGCGCGTCTCGCTCGGCGTGCGTCGGAAGGGTGGCCCCGGTGTGCCTTTTCGTTGGGACGGCGTGGAGATTCGCCACAACGTGCTCCACGGCGAGGGCCGCGTGGGCGGTCGCGTGGTGGCGCGCGACAGCATCGTCCTGAAAAACCTCCCGCCCGCGCCGCACGTTGCCGAGCTGCGCGGCGAAGTGCGCGACCTCACCGCGCCCGCGCCTGGCTGGAACTACCTCTACCGTGTCAACTGTGGCGGGCCCGACCATACCGACGCCCATGGCGCGCTCTGGCAGGCGGACCGTGACTTCGCTCCCGGCCTCAATCACGGCACGCTCAGCTGGGCGATGGATTATCCCGAGCTGCCCGCCCGTCTCGGCAGCCAGCGCGAGAGTTTTGAGGTCGTGCGCGGCACCGACGAACAAGTCCTGTATCAAACCTACCGATACGGTCGCAACAAGCTGAGCCATCGTTTCGCCGTGCCCGACGGCGACTACCGGGTGGAACTCCATTTCATGGAACCGTGGTATGGAGCGGGCGGCGGCGACTGCGCCGGCTGGCGTCTCTTCGACGTGGCCATCAACGGCACCACCGTGTTGCGCGACGTGGACCTGTGGCGCGAGGCGGGTTTCGCCACCGCGATCAAGAAGGTGGTCAACGCGAGCGTGCGCGGCGGCTGGCTGGAAATTTCCTACCCGCGTGTCGCCTCGTATCAGGCGGTGATCTCGGCCATCGCCGTCGCGTCGGCGGATCCGGCGGCGCGTGTGCCGGCGGAGGATCCCAAGGCGCTGCGTGTCGCGGAAAAGTCGATACCCCTCGCCGCCGCTTCGGGCGACGCGGTGGGTGGCGCCACCGCCTATCCGCTCTCCGCCGCGCGCCGCGAGGGCCGCCGCCTGGTCTGGACGGTGTCGCTCGGCCTCGGTGGCGCGCACGATTTCTCCGTCCGCTACGCCAACCCCGGCCCCGAGCCGCTGGAAGCCGCGCTCACGGTCACCGCCGCCGACGGCACGCCGATGGGTTCGGGCCGCTTCGCGCTTGAGCTGAGCGCGGGCGCGGTCGCCACCCTCGCCGACCTGGGCATGAACGCCGGCGATTACACCGTCGTGCTCGAACTCCCCGAAAAAGGCAGCCCCGACATCCAATCCCTCATCGTAAAATGAAACGCCCCGCCCCCGTCCCCGCTCGCCCCTTCGTCGTTGCCCTTGCCGTTGCCCTTTTCGGTTTGTCCTGCGCGTCCGTTCCGGCCCGCGCCGAGGCGGTTCCGACGCCCGTGTCCGCCTCCGTGGTCGAGGCGCCGCGTTACCGTGTCGGCGTGTGTGACTGGATGATCCTCAAGCGCCAGAAACTGGGCGCCTTTCAACTCACCAAGGACATCGGCGCCGACGGTCTGGAGCTCGATATGGGCGGGCTCGGCAACCGGCCGACCTTTGACAGCAAACTCGGCGATCCGGCGGCGCGGGAGCAGTTCCTCGCCAAGGCGCGCGAGCTCGACGTCGAGATCTGTTCCATAGCGATGTCGGGCTTTTACGCGCAGTCCTTCGCCGAACGCGAAGGGGTGGAGCGTATGGTGCAGGACGCGGTGGACACCGCCAAGGCGATGGGCGTGAAAGTGCTTTTTCTGCCGCTTGGCGTGCAGGGCGATCTGGTGAAGCGTCCGGAGCTGCGCCCGGCGGTGGTGGAGCGCTTGCGCGCGGCCGGCAAGCAGGCGGAGGCGGCGGGCGTGGTGATCGGCGTGGAAACGGCGCTCGACGCGGCGGGCGAGGCCGCGCTGCTCGACGAGATCGGTTCGCCGGCGGTGAAGAGCTATTTCAACCTGGCCAACGCGTATCAGAACGGACGCGACGTGCTGGCCGAGCTGCGGACCCTGGGCAAGGACCGCATCGTGCAGATCCACGCCTCGAATACTGACGGCGTGTGGCTGCAAAACGACCCGCAGGTCGATCTGCCCAAAATCAAAGCCACGCTCGACGAGATGGGCTGGAGCGGGTGGCTGGTGATCGAGCGCAGCCGCGATGCGAGCCGCGCGACCGACGTGAAGTATAACTTCAGCGCCAACGCCGCGTATCTGAAGCGGGTGTTCCAGTAGGGTTACGGAGTGCGCAGAAGTTATGGAGTGCGGCGACACGTCACCGCTTTGACGAGCCGACGTGTCGGCTCGCATCGCTCGCCGGGCGAGGACCGGGGACCAGGGCGGGGGCGGGGCGTCGTGCCGCCCCGTCCAAAGCGGCGACATGTCGCCGCACTCCATAGGTGTTGTTTTGTTGCGTAAACTCACGAGCGTCTCCAGCCGATTGGCTTATGAAGCTTACCGGCCCCTGGCACCATGCCCCATTGCATGTTCTGGTCGAACGTGGGCTCTACATGGTGACGGCCGGAACCCTCGCCAAGGCGCCCCATTTTCGAGGTAAGGAACGATTGTCCGTCCTGCGGGACGAGCTACTGGCCTGCGCGGAGGAGTTTGGCTGGTGCCTGCATGCGTGGGCGCTGTTTCCCAACCACTACCACTTTGTGGCCCAGTCGCCCGAGGATCCGACCACTTTGCGTCGGTTTCTCGGCAAGCTCCACATGCGGACGGCCAAAGCGGTCAATGTCCTGGACGAGTGCCAGGGTCGAAAGGTGTGGTTTCAGTTTTGGGACACGCGACTCAGTTATGAGCGTTCGTATCTGGCCCGCTTGCATTATGTGCACCACAACCCGGTGCATCATGGCGTGGTGAGCAGCGCGACCGACTATCCCTGGTGCTCGGCGGCTCGATTCGAGGCGGATGCGCCCTTGTCGTTGCAGCGCACCGTGGCGGCGATGCCGATCGATCGAGTCGAGGTGTTGGACGACTTTTAGCTCTGGAGTGCGGCGACACGTCGCCGCTTTTGACGAGCCGACGCGTCGGCTCGCATCGGTCGCGGGGCGAGGACCGGGGACAAGGGCGGGGGCGGGGCGTCGTGCCGCCCCGTCCAAGGCGGCGTCATGCCGCCGCACTCCATAGCGACTACGGGCACACCACGCCGAGGATCAGGTAGGTGCCGGTCCCGCGGACCTCGATCACGTGGCGGCCGGCGGGATACTCGAAGGCGTGCACGTTGGCCGCGGGCAGGCCGTCGAACTTCACCGCGTCGAGGATAAACGGCTCCGCGCCGCCGCGCTCGCCGGCGCTGGCGTCGGTCTCGAGCGTGGGCGGTTGGCGCCACTCGGCGCCAGGCTCGTTGAAATAGCCGACCAGCACGCGGACCGGCTCCTCGCAGACGATCTCCACCGGCGCGTTGGACGCGTCGCGTGGGATGCCGATGCCCTGCAAGCCCTCCAGCTCCGGCGCGACGGCGGTGAATGTCATCGGCTCGCCGGGGAAAACCGTGTTGCCCACCTGCACCGTGTAAGTGCCGAGGCCGGGCGTGAGCAGTTTCCATTTGGCCGGCGTGAGCGGCGCGTGGGTGCGGCCGCCGGCGGAGGCGGGATCCTTGAGCGCGGCGACCTGCGCGCGGAAGTCCACCAGCTCCTGCTCGTAGAGCGGCAGGACCTGCGTCCAGTGGTAGTTGGCCGCCCGGCCGTTTTTGCCGCCGGGGAAGGGCACGCGGCGCTGCGCGGTCTGCATGGAGTTGGCGGCGGTGTAGGTGTCGCGGGTCAGCGCGGTGAGGGTGCGGAAGTGTTCCAAACTCTCGGCCAGGGCGCGCTCGGCGACGTCCATGTCGGCGAGATCCCCGCTGTATCCGAAACGCAATACGGCCAGGGCCGCCTCCGACTTGGCGACGTAGTTGAGCGACATCGCGCGGATGGCGAGGATGTCGTTGCGCAGGCGGGCGAACTCGGCGCGGTTTTGCGTGACCAGCGGCACGGCGGCGTCGATGGCCGCGACGGCGCGGGCGGAAAAATCGCGCACCTCGGCGTTGATCGAGACGGGCGTCTCGCCCTCGTGCGGCAGTTGTTTCCACGCACGCTCGGCAAACTCCTTCAGGCGTTCGCCGGGGGGCGACTGGGATTCCCAGAGCTCGGGGAACTCACGGTATTTTTCGGGGCGAACCAGTTGGTCGAGGGTCATGCCGAGCGCCATGGTCTGGCGGTTGCCCTCGGTGATGCCGTAGCGGCGCAGGATACGCGGCGCGCACTCGCCGGCGGCGTTGTAGGCTTCGAGCACCTTGGCGGCGGCGGCGGGGCCGAATTGTTCGGCGAGGCGGCCGGTCCAGTGGGCGCGTTCGCCGGCGGCGTCGCGGTCGGGGTTCCACGCGTAGCGCGCCCAGGCCTCGAACCAGAGCCAGTCGCGTTCCCATTGTTTGAGCTTGGGTTCGGCGATGTCGGGCGAGACCGGCCAGTCCCAGTAGAAGAGCGGGTAGAGGTGCAGGCCGCGGGCGCCGAGCCGGTCGCGCATGGCGAGCACGGATTTTTGGATAAACTCGGTCGCGCCGTAGCGGAAGGGCTCGAGGTTCGCGAGGATGTGGACGTTGGCGATGTGGCTGGAGCCGACGCGGCTCATTTCCAGATGCAGCGCCTGGCGCACGCCGCGCGGCTCCCAGGTGGTGAGCGACTCGCCGTTGAATTTCGCCTCGGTGTAGAGGTTGCGGTAAACCTTGAGCGCCTCGGGCATGACCTTGGTGGCGTCGGTCGCGTGGGTGCGCAGCACGACGGGCGGCTCCTCGGTGAGGCCGGCGGCGGCCATGCCGTCCTTCACGCCGGGCAGGATGACCTCGGTCATCCAGCGGGTTTGCGCGGACTGTTCTTGGAGCGCCTCGCCGAGGCAGGGCATCAGGCCGACGTGGGGAAACTCGCGCACGAAGGCGGCGATGGATTTGCGCGTGTAGTCGGCGGCGAGGTCGTTCCACGCGTGCAGTTGCGAGTCGAGGCCGCGTTTCTCCGCGAGCGGTTTGGAGATGAGGATGCTGTAGAACTGCTGGACGAGCCAGATGCCGCGGCGCTCGCACTCGGCGGTCAGCCAGCGAAACATCTCGACGTTGCGCGCGAAGACTTCGTCGGAAACCTCGACCGCGTCGGGATACTCGGGCAGGCGCACGAGCGAGGCGAAGGGGTGTCCGTTCCAGAGGTAGAGCGTGTTGAAACGCAGGTCGGCGAGGTGGTCGAGGTAGGCGGACCAGTAGGCCTTGTCGTAGAAGAAGGGAAACTCCTCCGGCGTGTAGGGGTATTCGTAAACCTTTCGGCCGGGCAGGTAATAGGTCTTCTGCATGCCGATGCAGGGGCCGCGCAGCACCATGACGGGCGAGTCGTGCAGATCGAGCGTGGCGGGCAATCCGTCCGGGCCGGCGGCGAGGCGGGCGAGCTCGAGGCTGCCGTAGAGCAGTCCGGACGCGTCGGCGCCGCGCACCGTGATGGTGCCGTCGGCGGCGCGTTTGATCGCGAAGGACTCGGGCGCGCCGAGGGCGGGATCGAGCGTGAGCGTGATGTCGGGCGCGTCGGCGGGCAGGGTTTTTTCCAGTCGCTCGACCGCGTAGCGCACGCGCGAGGAGGCGTCGGCCGGCGCGCGCACGGCGGCGAAGGCCGGGCCGGCGGCGAGCAGGGCGAGGGTCAGGACGCCGAGGCTCCGGGCGAGGGGCGAGCGGCAAAGGGCGATGGGCGTGGCGTGGGGAGCGTTCACGAGCGGGCGGGGAGGGGCTGGACGCGGGAGGCGGGCGCGGAGGTTTTTCGGTAGGTGAGGCGGTCGATGTCGGCCGGCACGTGGCCGCCGAAGGCGAGGCTCCAGGCGTAACCCACGCCGAAGACGACGAGGTGGCCGAGGATGCCGATGAAGATCGGGTTGAGCGGGAAATTGAAGCCGAGATCGAGCAGCGGCGCCTTGCCCGAGGTGAGCGTGCCCCAGGTGGTAAAAAGCGCGCAGGCGGCCAAGCCGGCGTAGCAACCTTGGCGCGTGGCGCGACGGGTGAAGAAGCCGAGAAAGAAGAGCCCGAGCATGCCGCCGGAGAGGATGGCCGCCACCGTGACCGCGCGTTCCATAATCGTGGCCGCGCCGCCCTTCGGCGCCATGACCAGCGCGACGCCGATGGCGAGCACGCCGAAGAGCGCCACGCCGAGGCGACCGCTGCGCAGGCGGGCACGGTCGGAGAGATCGGGCCGGAAATGGCCGACGAGGTCGGCGGTGAAGGCGGTCGAGATGCTGTTGAGGTCGGGGCTGATCGACGACATCGACGCGGCGAGGATGGCGGCGAGCATCAGGCCGATGAGGCCGGTGGGGAGTTGGTTGAGGATGAAATGCGGCACGATCTCGTCGCTCGCGGCCGGCGCGGTGGCGCCGCTGAGCGTGTAGTAACCGTAGAGCAGGGCGCCGATGAGCATGAAGATGCCCCAGACCGGCACGCAGAGCAGGCCGTTCCACACCACGCCGCGGCTGGCCTCGGCGTCGGACTTGGCGATGAGGTAGCGCTGCACCATGTGCTGGTCGGCGATGTAGCGACGCGCCCAGTTGGCGGTGTAGGCGACGAGGAGCAGCCACTGCGTGGTGAGGCCGGCGTCGAAAAGCGAGGCCCACGAGAAGGAGAAGTCGCCGAGGGAAAACTTGCCCGCGTCCCAGGCCGCGCCGACCACCGCGCCCACCGGTCCGCACTCGGGCGCGAAGACCAGCCGCGCGATGATGATGAAGGCCGCCGCGACAAACACCACGCCCTGCACCACGCTGGTCCACACCACCGCCTCCATGCCGCCGACCAGGGTGTAGGCGACGGTGAAGAGCGCCATCCAGACGACCACCGATTGCAGTTCCCAACCCGTCATCACGCTGACCGGGACGGCGCTGGTGAGCATGGTGACGCCGACATCGAACAGGCGGTCACCGATGAAGCAGCCCGATGCGTAAAGCCGCCCGCCGAGACCGAAGCGGGCGCCGAGGTATTCGTAGGCGCTCATGCCGACGACGTTGCGGTAGAAGGGCACGATCACCCGGGCCACGAAGATCAACACGAGCGGCAGCGTGAGGCTGCCGAGAAAGAGGATGAGGCCCTTCTGGTAGGCGGTGGCGGGGTGGCCGACGAGGGTGTTGCTGCTGATGAGCGCGGCCATCATGGCCATGGCGACGGCCCAGGCCGGCATGGAGCGACCCGCAACGAAGTAGTCGTCGGAAGTGCGGGTGCGTTTGGTGGCCTTGAAGGTCAGCGCGGCGATGCCGGCGAGGTAGAGAAGCAGGACGGCGAGATCCGGCCAGTGGAGATGGGACATGGCTGGCGGGGTAAGGGAAGGATGAGGCGGAGGTATGAAGTATGAAAGGAGGCCGTTCAGGGCGTCGGCGGGAGTGGGGTGATGCTCACGTCGTCGAGCAGGAAGATGGCGGCGGGGGCGCGCCGGTCGGCGTCGGGCAGGTCGCGGCCGCCGTATCCACGTTGTCGATACTCTCCTGTGCGGAAGGAAAGCCGTTCGACGGTGGCGACCGGATCGGTGAAAAAGGCCGGGCGGCGCAGGCGCGGCTCGCCGTCCACCAGAATGGCGCAGCGGTCGGCGGCGGGGTCGGCGGGAATCTCCAGGGAAAACTCGTGCCAGCGGCCGGCCTTGTAGGGGCCGGCGTCGAGCCACTGGGCCTCGTGGCAGATGCGGAGGCGTCCGGTTTCCTCGAAGGCGATGCGCACCGGACGCAGCCCGGTGCCGTCGAGCAGGTCGATCTCCAGGCGACCGCCGGCTTGTTGGGCGAGGATTTTGAAGGTGATTTTGACCCCGTGGGTGGCGGGGAACACACGCTCGGCGCGGGCGTAGTCGTAAGGGTCCTCGTCGCGCAGTTCGAGCGCGTGGCCGGGAGCGGCGCCGGCGCTCGGAGTCTGCACCACGCGCACCGGAGCCCAGAGCGGCGAGTAGATGTTCCAGCCGGGCGGAAGCGTGTCGGCCGGCAGCCGGTCGAAACTTTCGGTGATCGGGCCGGGCTCGGCGGTGGCGGTGACCGGCACGGGCACGCGGGCGACCCAGATGTCCTCCTTGTTGACCGAGTAGGTGAGCCAGAAGGCGTCGTTGGCGTCGGGCGGGCTGCCGTTGCCCTCGACGATGCCGCGCACGTATTGCGGGCCCATGTTCTTGAGGTAACCGCCGAAACGCTGGTCGGGCAGCTCGGCGTGAACGGTCCAGAGATTCGAGAAGGTCGCGCTGTCCTCGCTTGTCGCGAGCGCGAGCGGGTAGCGGTTGCGGTTGGTGGGGTTGAAGACGAGGGCGTAGCGGCCGTCGCCGCCGCGCTGCAGCCAGTATTTGGAGGCGTTGTTGGGCAGGCCGTCAGCGAAGACTTTTTCGGTCCAGCTCTCGCCGCGGTCGGTGGTGGTGGCGACGAGGCGGTTTTTCCAGATGCCGAGCACGGAGCCGTCGGGCCGGGTGACGGTGGAGAGGGCCTTGCCGCGCACGCGGTAAAAGCCGGTCTCGTCGAGCTGTTCCTCCTCCCACCACTGGGCGGTCATGAGTTTGTCGGCGAGCAGGGCCTCGCAGGCGGCGACGAAGCCGGCGTCGGCGGCGTGACGGAAATCCGGATACGGCAGCTTGAATCCGGGAAAAGCGCTCCGCGCGTTTGCGCGCAGCACGTGGATCGGGCCGAGGGCGCCGTCGGGCAGGATCTCGCGCACCACGCGGCCGGGTCCGCTGCCGTCGTTGGGCGAGGGGGCTTTGCCGTAAAAGCTGATGGTGAGGAGGCGTCCGTCGGGCGCGACGTAGAAGCCCATGCGCTGGTGCGCGACCGTCTCGGTGCCGTCGGGCAGTTTCACCGCGGGGAAAAGCAGGCGTGGCGCGTCCCAGGTCAGGCCGTCGGCCGAGCTGGTGAGCGAGGTGACGGTGGGGTGGTCGTGTTCGTTGACCGGCCCGCTGAGGTATTGGAGGTAAAAACGTCCGCGCCAGTGGCAGAGCATCGGCGCGTGCAGGTAGGTGTGGGTGAGTCCGTCGGCGTGGAGGGGCGCGGAACGGTTGGCGCGATAGACCTGGATATTGTGCACGCCGACGACCGGCGGCAGCCCGCCGTCGGCGGTCGGGGCGACCTCGGTCGGCCCGGTGTAGGTGAGCGGCGCGGGGGAGGATGCGGAGGCGGAAAGAGAGGCCAGAAGCCAGAGGCCGGAGGTTAGGAGCGAGGAGCGAGAAGGTAGAAGTCGGAGGTGCGACATTGGGATGGGGTTTTCTACTCTGACTTCTGGTCTCTGGCCTCTGGCCTCTCCCGAAGCTCGCCGGCTCCGCCGGCGAGCTTCGCCGCCAGCTTGATCGCCTCGACGAGGCTGCGCGGGTCGCCGCGGCCGGTGCCGGCGTTGGCGAAATCCGTGCCGTGCTCGACCGAGGTGCGGATGATGGGCAGGCCGAGCGTGACGTTCACCCCGCGCCAGATACCGAGCATCTTGGCGGCGACGTGGCCCTGGTCGTGATACATCGCGACGGTGCCGTCGAACTCTCCCTGCGAGGCGCGAAAAAACACCGTGTCGCCCGGCCAGGGCCCGCTGACGTCCATGCCCAGCTCGCGGGCCTGGGCGATGGCGGGCGCGATGAATTTTTCCTCCTCGTCGCCAAAGAGTCCGCCCTCGCCGGCGTGGGGGTTGAGACCGGCCACGGCGAGTTTGGGTTGGGCGACGCCGAGGCGCTGCACGGCGGCGTGGGTGAGCTGGAGCACCTTGATGATGCGCTCGGGGCGCACGCGGTCGATGGCCTGGCGCAACGAGACGTGGGTGGAGACGTGGCTGACGCGGAGCTTGTCGGCGACGAGCATCATGGTGGCGCCGGGTGCGCGGCAGACCTCGGCGAGCAGGCCGGTGTGGCCGTCGAAGTGGTGGCCGGCGGCGTTGAGCGCGGCCTTGTTGATGGCGGAGGTGACGATGGCGCCGACGCGGCCGGCGAGGGCGAGCTCGGCGGCGGTCTTGACGTATTCGTAGGCGGCGTGACCGCACATCGGGTCGGCGCGACCGAGGCGGAGTTTGGCGAGATCGACGTTCTTGAGGTCGAGCACGGCGAGTTCGTCCTCGGCAAACTCGGCGGCTTCCGGCGTGGCGAAGGCGCGCATGCGTGCGGTGGCGCCGGTGTGGGCGCGGGCGGCGTCGAGCACGGCCGCGTCACCGATCACGAGCGGGCGGCAGAGAGCGCGGACCTCGGGCAGGGAAAGGGCCTTGGTGAGCAGCTCGGGGCCGGTGCCGGCGGGGTCGCCGAGCGTGATGGCAAGCAGGGGCAGGTCGGACATGGCGGGAGAATTTTTCAGGCAAACAGCGACGCGGGCAGGGCGCGGCCGAGAGAATCGGGCCAGGGGTAGCTGCCGGG
This sequence comes from uncultured Akkermansia sp., assembly GCA_966252115.1. Lineage (GTDB taxonomy): Bacteria > Verrucomicrobiota > Verrucomicrobiia > Opitutales > Opitutaceae > IMCC26134_A. Next base: position 81,184 of record CBINNW010000001.1, on the reverse strand, counting down.
TTTCAGAGTGAGCGCGAAGCCTGGCGCCTCGCGTGGGTGCAGCGTGACCACGCCCGGCGCCCAAACGTGGGCGACGTCGAGCCGCCGCCAGCCGAGCGCGGGCAGGACCGCCGAGGCGGTAGCGCCGCCGACGATGAGCAGATGGCGAAAGGCGTCGCGTCGCCGCAGATCGAGCACCGCGCGAGCGAAGGCGCGGGCAAGCGCGGCGGGTGCGTCGGGCGAACTCAGGCGGGCGCCGGGCACGGCAAGCGTGGCGGCGTGCTCGGCGCGAAGGCGGTCGGCGAGGCGGGCGCTGTCCGGTGGCCGGGTGGCATCGAGGACCACGGCTTCGGACGGGGCGGGCGTCGCGGTGCTGCCGTGCAGGAGCAGGGAAGGGGTCGCGCGAAGGTCGGTAGACGCACGCGACGAGGCGGGGCGGGAGGGCCGTGACGCGGAACGTTTTTTTTCCAGCCAAGCGTTAAAAAACTCCGCGCCGCCCGCCGGCAAGGTGTCCGAGGGCAGGCGTTCCACCCAGTGGGCGACGTCGGCCGGGGTGGCGGTTTCTCCGACCAACACACCACAGGTGGGCAAGTCGGACGCGTCGGGGGCGAGCAGGGTCACGTGGGCGCGACGCGAGCGGCCGAGCAACTCGAGCGGATCGGAGCTGTTACGCGGGTGGTGCGGATCCCGGGCAAAGGCGGTTTCGTGCAGGGGGCGGCCGGCGATGGTGTAGCGGCCGTGGTGCAGGACACGGCCGATCGAGGGGTTGGCGGGCACGAGGAGGGCGCGCGGGCGGGGCAGGGCGCGGAGCACGGCGGCGAGCTGGCCGAGCACCGGGCCGCGCAGCACGGAGTCGAATTTTAGAAACAGGTTCGCGTGGTGCCGGCGGTCGGAAGCGAGGGCGCCGAGCCGCGTGGTCCAGGCCGCCGCGCGGCGGGCGGCGACGGCGGGACGGGCGAGGCGGGTGTCGAGATTGTGCACGATGACTTCGGCCGAGTCCTTCGTGGCGTCGGCTGCGGTTGGGCTCGGCGCTGCGGTGTCCACCACGGCCCGCCAGCCAGCCGCGTGGGCGGCGGCGGCGATCTCGGCCGCGCCGGTGAGGTCGTCCGCGAGCACGATTATGGGACGCGGTGACATGGGCGGACGACGGGGCGGGGCGGGAGCTTTGCGGACGGGGGGGGGGCGCGGGCGGCGGCCGGTTTCAGCCGAGCTGGGCCACTTCGGCGCGCACGGCTTCCTGTTCCTCGGGGGAGAGGGGCAGGAGCGGCGGCATCATCTCGGCGCCGCAGAGGCCGCGCAGGGCGAGGGCGGATTTGAGCGCGCCGAGCGACTGGCCGAGGCTGCGTTTGCGCTGGAGGATGGCGTTGAGCGCGTCGAGTTGGGCCTGAAGTTTTTCGGCGGTGTCCCAATCGCCGGCGCGGGCGGCGGCGTAGAGGCGCGACCAGCGTTCCGGGTAGAGGTTGCCCGAGCTCGGCACGAGCCCGTCGAAACCGAGGCGCAGCGCGGCGACGGAGTGCGCGGCGATGCCCATGAAGAGAGAAAAATCCGCGGAGCCGCCGAAACGTTTCGCGACCTCCTCGCGGCGGCCGGCGGTGCCCTCGGAATCCTTGAGGCCGGTGACGTTGCCGCGCAGGGAGAGCGTCTCGATGATGTCGAGCGGGAGCGACATGCCGGTGGTCGCGGGCATGTTGTAGATCAGGAAGGAGCCACGGATGCCGTCGGCGAGCCGCTCGAACCAGGCGAGCATCTCGGGCGCCTCGAGTTTGTAGTAGCTGGGCAAAATACCGACGACCGCGTCGGCGCCGGCCTTGAGGTAGGCGTTGCCCGCCTCGATGGCGTCGGCGGCGCAGTTGGCGGCGTTGCAGGCGAAGACGGGAGTGCGCCCGGCGGCCACGCGCGCGGCGATCTCGACGTAGCGGCGGCGCAGGGCGGCGGGCAAAGAGGCGACCTCGCCGGTGGTGCCGAGCACGAGCATGCCGCAGCCGTTGCTCGCGAGGTGGTCCACCAGGCGCTCGGCGGCGGCTTCGTCGAGTTCGCCCGCGGCGGTGACGGGTGTGACGAGGGGAACGATGACGCCGTGGTGGCGAATGGGGGACGCGCTCATGGGGAATGTGGAAAGCTGGAAAGGCTGGAAACGGAGGGGCGCTGGAGGGGGGGAGGGCGCGAGTTGGTTTCTAATAGGCCGCCTCGTAGATGCGGAGGGCGTCGGCCGGGGTGACCGGGCGGGGGTTGTTCTTGAGCAGGCGGGTGACCTGCATGCTGGCGGCGGCGAGGCGCGGCAGGGCGTCGCGCGGGATGCCGTGGGCGGAGAGGCGGGGGTCGATGCCGCAGCGCGCGATGAGTTGTTCCAGACGGTCGGGCAACTCCTCCACGCGCTCGGCGCCGAGGGCGTCGGCCAGGGCGGCGTGGCGCTCGGGCAGGGCGGGCAGATTAAAGCGCACGACGTGCGGCAGCAGCAGGGCGATGGACAGCCCGTGCGCCAGGTGGAACTCGCCGCCGAGCGGGTAGGCGAGGGCGTGCACGCCGTTGGTGTTGACCGGCCCGAGGCCGAGGCCGCCGAAAAGACTGCCGAGCGCGACGGCCGAGCGCGCTTCGAGGTCGGCGCCGTCGGCCACGCAGCGGGCGAGGTTTTCGCCGATGAGGCGCACGCCCTCCAGCGAACGCGGGTCCACCAGCGGATGCGCGACGCGGCTGGCGTAGGTCTCGAGGCAGTGGGCCAGAGCGTCGATGCCGATGCTCGCGGTGAGCGCGGGCGGGAGCGAGAGCGTGAGCGCGGGATCGACCAGCGCGACGTCGGGAACGAGGGCCGGGCTGATGACGGCTTTTTTGGCGACGGCGGCCTCGTCGAAAAGCAGGGCGTTGGGCGAGACCTCGCTGCCCGTGCCGGAGGTGGTGGGCACGCAAACCAGCGCGGCGCGGCGGCCGGCGAGCACGTTGATCCCATAAAAATCCGAGACCGGCTCGGCGCGGTCGTGCAGCGCGGCGACGAGTTTGGCCACGTCGAGCACGCTGCCGCCGCCGACGGCCACGACCAGGTCCGGCGCAAAATCCCGGGCGCGGGCGCGCAGGATCTCGCAGCAGGCGGCGCTGGGCTCGGGCGGCACACCGGTGACAAACTCGATGACCCGGGCGGCATCGGACGACGCGTCGCTTTTGCCGAGGGTGGCGACGAGTGTCTCGGCCTGGGCGCGGACGGAGGGCGACGTGACGACCAACACGCGCTCGTATTCGCCTTCGCGGGCGAAGGCGGCGAGGGCGGCGGGCGCGCAGCCGGCGCCGAAGTGGATGCGCGGCGGCTGGAGCAGCGTGACCGGGGACGAAACGCTCATGCGAAAAATGGGGACAAGGCGGGGCTAAAAGCGGCGGACGAACGAGGCGGAGCGGGGTGGGGCGGGCCTGGTGCTGAGGCTGAAAGCCCGCGCTTCGGGTTTGGCAATCGCGGACGACACACGCGGTGGCGGGTCGAAGATTTTTCGCGCCGCCGGCGGGGACCCGGTGCGGCGGCGCTCGCGACGCAGGAAAACGGGCTCCGAATGAAGCCCACGCCACGGGGAAAAAATGTTAGTATCCCGCAGAAACTATTTTCCACCGGGGCAGAATTGCGCGCCGAGTTTGGTTAGCGTAGCAGGTTCAGTGTCGTCGGCTTCGGCCGGCGTTGCCCCACCCCCAGTCCCCTTGCCCCCGTGTTTGCCTCTCGTTGTTCGCACCCGCTTTCTCGTGTCGTTTTGCTGAGCCTGGGCATCGTCTCGTCCGCGCTGATGGCGGAGCCGGCGAACGATGCGACGCCGCCGGCCGCGTTGCCCGTCTCGGCTTTCGCGCCTTACGTGGAGAAGTTCAACGCCCTCGTGCCGCAGGCGCCGGCCTTCGCGGTGCCGGACACGGAGGCGCTTGCCTGGCTGGAGAAAAACGTGCCGCGCTTCACCTGCCCGGACGCGGAGGTGGAGGAGATTTACTGGTTCCGCTGGTGGGCGCTGCGCAAACACCTGCGTCGCGACGAAGGCAGCGGGCGCTGGGTGTTCACCGAGTTCGTCACGCGGCCGCGTCCGGTCAGCAGCGCGCTGGGGCACCATCTCATGGAAGGGCGCTGGTTGCGTGACCAGACCTGGCACGACGACTACGTGCTCTACTGGCTGCGCGGGCATGAGGGCGGCCCGCAGCCGCATCTGCACAAGTATTCCCAATGGTTCGCCCATGCCCTGCGGCAACGCGCGCTCGTGACCGGCGACCGGGCCGGGCTCGCGGCGCTGCTCGACGAACTCGTCGCCGACTATCGCCGTTGGGAGGCGGAGCGGGTGCGGCCCGACGGGCTCTTCTGGCAACATGACGTGTGGGACGCGATGGAGGAGTCGATCAGCGGCGGGCGGAAGGTGAAGAACGTCCGCCCCACCATCAGCGCCTACATGTATGGCAACGCGGACGCGATCGCGGCCATCGCACGCAAGGCGGGACGGGCCGAGCTGGCGGACGAGTTTGCCGCCAAGGCCGCCGGCCTGCGCGAGCTCGTGCAGCACACGCTCTGGAACGTGGACCGCGGTTTCTTCTGCTCGGTGACGGAGCAGCTCGAGCCGATCCCGGTGCGCGAGGAGATCGGATTTATCCCGTGGTATTTTCATCTGCCCGAGCCCGGGCGCGGCTACGAACGCGCCTGGGCGCAGATTCGCGACGAGGCCGGTTTTAGGGCGCCGTTTGGGCTGACCACCGCGGAGCGTCGCGATCCGACCTTCCGCTCGCGCGGCACCGGCACCTGCGAGTGGGACGGCGCGGTGTGGCCCTTCGCCACCTCGCAGACCCTCGGCGCGCTGGCCAATGTGCTACGCGACTACCCGCAGGACACCGTCACGCGTCGCGACTATTACGACGCTTTTCGCACCTACGTGAGCAGCCACCGTTTCGACGGCCAGCCCTACATCGGCGAGTATCAGGACGAGACCACGGGGGCCTGGCTGAAGGGTCGCGACCCGCGCAGCGAGTGTTACAACCACTCGACCTTCGCCGACCTCGTGATCGGCGGCGTGGTCGGTCTGGTGCCGCGCGCCGACACCACGCTGGAGCTGTATCCACTTTTGCCCGACGACACCTGGGCCTGGTTTCGCCTGGAGGGCGTGCGTTACCAGGGCCGCGAAGTCGTGGTGCAGTGGGACCGAGACGGCGCCCGCTGGGGCGGCGCGGCCGGCCTGCGGGTGTGGGCCGACGGCAAACTGGTCGCCTCGTCGCCGCGCCTCGAACCGGTGTTTGGAAAACTGCCCTGAGCTCCCGACTCACCGCCGCGATATGAAGAACACGCAATGGCTCGTTGGTCCGGGGAGCGCACGCGTCTCGCGTGCTGTTGACGGCGTCCCGCCGTCAACTTCGGAGTCTCGGGCGAGACGCCCGAGACGGCACCCGGGACGGGTGCGCTCCCCGGACCTTTCGGACCGTGGCGGGTGGGACGTTTTTCGACTCGGGGTGTTTAGGATCCTGGGGGCCTGTCTTGGTTTGTTCCTGCCGCTCTCCGGCTGGGCGAAACAGGAGCCGCCGCCGTTGAAACTCGGCGCGGACGGGCGCCTGGTGTATCTGGAATTTGAACACGGCGACCGCGTGCCGGATTTTTCCCATGCCGGTTATCGCGGGGGTGGTGTGTCCCTTCCGGTGCTCGAGGCGCGAGTCCGTGTGGCTCCGGTCGAGGGCGAGGACGGCGCGCGCATCCAGGCCGCCATCGATTACGTGGCCTCGCTGGCGCCCGACGCGGACGGTCGCCGCGGCGCGGTCCTGCTCGCGCCCGGACGCTACGAAGTTGCCGGCCAGCTCAAGATCACCGCCGGCGGCGTCGTGCTGCGCGGGTCGGGTTCGGGCGAGGATGGCAGCGTGCTCGTCGCCACCGGCACGGAGCGGCGCGCGCTGATCGAGATCGCGGGCAACGACCGGCGCAAAAAACTCGGCGAGCCCATCGCGCTCGCCGACGAGACGGTGCCGGTCGGCGCGACGCGCCTGCGGGTCGCGGACGCGTCGGTCTTTCGCCCCGGCATGGCGGTGATGATCGAGCGACCCAGCACGGCCGAGTGGATCAAGGCTCTGGGCATGGACGACTCGCCCGGTCGTCAGGGTTACCAATGGAAGGCCGACACGCTCAACCTGAGCTGGGATCGCGTGGTCACCTCGGTCGAGGGCGACACGCTCACGCTCGACGCGCCGCTGACCGTGGCGTTGGAGTCGCGGTTCGGCGGGGCGAAGCTGGAGCCGTATTTGCAGGAAGGATACGTCATGGAGTCCGGCGTGGAGCACCTGCGCTGCGTGTCCGAATATGAGCGGGCCAATCCCCGCGACGAACAACACGCGTGGAACGCCATCGACCTGCACGCCCTGCGCGACGGCTGGGTGGTGGACGTGAGCGCGCTGCACTTCGCCGGCTCGGCGGTGCAGGTCGGCGCGAAGGTGGAGCGCGTGACGGTGCAGGATTGCCGCTCGCTGGCGCCGGTCTCCGAGCTGGGCGGCTACCGTCGCATGGCTTTTCACGGCCGCGGTCAGCAGATGCTTTTCCTCCGCTGTTTTTCCGAGGACGGACGCAACGACTTCGTCGCCGGCTGGCTGGCCTCGGGGCCGAATGTGTTTCTCGACTGCGAGGCGCGTGAGACGAACGGTTTTAGCGGATCGGTCGGCAGCGCCGCCTCGGGCTTGCTCTTCGACGGCGTGAAGATCGACGGCGGCGGCCTGCGCCTCGACAACCTCGAGACCTACAACCAAGGCGTCGGCTGGGCGGCGCTGAACTCGATGCTCTGGCAATGCAGCGCCGGCGTGATCGTGTGCCGGCAGCCGCCGACCGCGATGAACTGGGCGGTGGCGGTGTGGGCGCAGTTTGTCGGCGACGGCCGCTGGAGCATGGTGAGCGAATTCGCCAACCCGGACTCGCTTTATCGCGCGCAGCTCGCGGAGCGGCTCGGTAAGGGGGCGCTGGAGGCGCTCGCGCCGAGGAATAACCCTTTGATGGGCGGAACCGGACTTGGGTGGGTGCCCGCGCTGGAGCAGGCCTTGCCCGATCTGTCCGCCCGGCTCGCGGCGAAGAACGCGGCCGCGACCGCGTCCGCCGCCGAAGCCGGAAAACCCCTGCGACTCGCCGGCGGCGTTTTGTATGTCGGCGACGAGCGACTGAGCGGCAAACAGACCGAGGTCGCCTGGTGGCGCGGGCGGATGTTGCCCGCGCGGGCCAAGGAGGTCGGCGCCTCGCTCACGCGTTTCGCGCCCGGCCGCATGGGCACGGGCCTGACCGACGAGCCGCCCGCGGTGGCCGAGGCGATGGTGCGCGCCGGGCACGTCGCGCTGCGTCACCACTACGGGCTTTGGTATGATCGTCGCCGCGACGACCATCAGATGATCCGCCGGCCCGACACCGAGGTGTGGCCGCCCTTCTTCGAACAGCCCTTCGCCCGCAGCGGCCAGGGCACGGCGTGGGACGGACTCAGCCGCTACGATCTCACCAAATACAATCCCTGGTATTTCGGCCGCCTGCGCGCTTTCGCGGGCGAGGCGCGCAAGCATGGTCTGGTGCTCGTGAACGAGATGTATTTTCAGCACAACATCATCGAGTCCGGCGCGCACTGGGTGGACTCGCCTTGGCGCCCTGTGAACAACATCAACGGCACCGGCTTCACCGAGCCGCCGCCCTTCACCGGCGACACGATCGAGATGGCGGACGAGTTTTACGACGTGACGCATCCGGTGCGCCGCGCTCTGCACCGCGCCTACATCCGGCAGTGTCTGGCCAACCTCGCCGACGAGCCCAACGTCCTCCACACGCTCTCGGCCGAGAACACCGGGCCGCTGCACTTTATGGAGTTCTGGCTCGACGTGATCGCGGAGTGGAAACGCGAGACCGGGCGGCGTCCGCTCATCGCGCTGAGCGCGACCAAGGACGTGCAGGACGCCATCCTCGCCGACCCGGCGCGCGCGGCGACGGTGGACGTGATCGATCTCACCTACTGGTTCCGCACCGCGGACGGGAAGGAGTTCGCGCCGCCCGGCGGGCAATCGCGCGCGCCCCGGCAGTTCCAGCGCGAGTGGAAGAGCGGTCGGCCCAACACCGAATCCATCGCCGCGATGGCGCGCGAATATCGGCAAAAGTTTCCCGAAAAAGCGGTCGTCTCCGGCCTCGACCAGGCCGGCGATTTTCAGCCTTGAGCCCGATCCCGAGCCCAACCCTGAGCCCGACCCCGCGTTGATCCGAACTGACTGGTTGCTCGCGTCCTCGATTCCGTCCCCGCCGTTCCCTCGGACTCCCTTTTCTTCATGCACCCCCTACGCCTGCTTCTCGCCCTTCCCGTCCTCTTGCTCGCCGCGCTGCCCCTGCGCGGAGTCGAGCAGTGGGGCACCTACGAAATCACCCTGTCCGGTCCCGCCGACGGCAATCCGTTCACCGAGGTCGAGCTGAGCGCGACCTTCACCAACGGACACAAAGAGGTGAAGGTCCCGGGTTTCTACGACGGCGACGGGACTTACCGGGTGCGCTTCATGCCCGACGCGGTCGGCGAGTGGCGCTACGAGACGCGCAGCAACCGCTGGCCGCTCACCAGCAAGAAGGGCAACTTCACCGTCACACCGCCCGGCCCCGGCAATCGCGGCCCGGTGCGCGTGGCCAATACCTACCACTTCGCCTACGCCGACGGCACGCCCTTCAAGCAGGTCGGCACCACCTGCTACACCTGGACGCACCGCACCGACGAGATCGAGGAGCAGACGCTCAAGACGCTCGCGGCCTCGCCCTTCAACAAGCTGCGCATGTGCGTCTTCCCCCAGACGCATGGCATCAAGACCATGCCGCCGCCGCGGTTCCCCTTCGCGGGCGAAGGCACCAAGCCCGATTACACGCGGCTGAACCCGGCCTTTTTCCAACACCTCGACAAACGTGTCGCGCAGCTGCGCGAGCTCGGCATCGAGTGCGACCTGATCCTCTTCCACCCCTACGACGACGACCACATCTGGGGGCTGGACAACATGGACCCGGCGGCCGAGGCGCTCTACCTGCGCCACGTCGTGGCCCGGCTCGGCGCCTACCGGAACATCTGGTGGTCCATGGCCAACGAATACGACTTCGTGCGCACCAAGACCGAGGCCGACTGGGATCGTTATTTCCAGATCGTGCGGGCGGCCGATCCCTTCGACCACCTGCGCTCGATCCACAACGGCAAGGTCATCTACGACCACAACAAGCCCTGGGTCACGCACGTCAGCATGCAGAACGGCGGCGCGGTGGTGGAGCCCGGCCGCGCCCAGCTCTACCGCGATGTTTACCGGAAACCCATCGTGTATGACGAAGTTGAATACGAGGGTAACCACAACCTGCGCTGGGCTCGGCTCTCCGGGCGCGAGATGGTGCATCGTTTCTGGGTGGGCGCTGTCGCCGGCACCTACGTCGGGCACAGCGAGTATCTGGCCGAGCCCGGCGACCCGGGCGAGACGGTGTGGCTGGGGCAGGGCGGGGTGATGAAAGGCGAGAGCCCGAAGCGCCTGGAGTTTTTTCGCCAGGTGCTGGAGGAGAGCCCGGCGGCCGGCATCGAGCCGATCGACAAGTGGTGGCAGCCCAACATCGGCGGGCGTCCCGGCGAGTATTACCTCCTCTATTTCGGCCACGAAAAGCCGACCGAGTGGGCCTTCAGCCTCTACCGCGACGGCATCACCGACGGCACGCGTTTCACGGTCGAGATCCTGGACACCTGGGAGATGACCGTGACGCCGGTCGCGGGTGAGTTCGTGGCGAAGCGGGTGGACAGCTACAGCTTCGCCGACGCGGGCGGCCGGGTGGTGAAGCTGCCCGGCAAGGGCGGCATCGCCCTGCGTATCCGTCGCGTCAGCGGTCCCACCGGCGAGATCAGCGACCGGCCGCCGGGCAATTGAGGTCGGTCCGGCGCTTTTGCTCCGGAAACCTCGGGCGGGTGCGGCTGTTCGTCCCGATTTCGGGCAAGCGACGGTGCGGGCGGATTGGTTCGTTTGCTTCGAGATTGGCCTGGTTTTTGCAGGAGGTTGGCTGTTGCGGCCAAGCCTTTCCCGGAGGCGCTGGAGCGGCGTGGCGTGCGGCCGGATTTACATAAGTTGTTGTCTTTTGTGTTTAGTAAAGATGCTTAAACAGTCTTTTAGCACTTGGAGTGGGGTGTTGCTGTCGCAGGCTCGTCACCAAGCTTGACGCCCCGACGGACCTTGCCCCTTCTGCGGGGTTTTGCTCCTGCGTTGCGTTAGTCACCCGTATGCAGCCCGCGCATCCTCCCATTTCCCCCGCCGCTGCGCCGACCGTGGCGCAGCTGCCCGTGCGGCTGCGCGATTTGCTCAAGCGCGAGGTGTGCCTGGAGATCAGCCGCGCGCACATCGAGGCGGCTTTGGCGCAGGTGCAGCAGGAGGCGGAGGAGCTGAAGAAAACGCGTCCGCCCTTTTTGTTTCTTCATGCCAAGCCGACCCGCACCGACTTTCAGGCCCGCGAGGCGGGCGCCTCGGAGTCGCTGGTGGCGCTGAGCACCGGCCTGCAAAACGTGGCCGCCGCCCAGCCGCGGGTGCGCGCGTGGGTGGAGGACGATCTGGAGACCTTCGTGCGGGATTCGCAGCCGGCCTACATGCAGGGCCTGGCGACCCATCGTTTCCCCGACGACTGGCAACGGGGGATTCTGAGATTTGATCAACGCGTGGCGGGCTTTCGCGCGGCGCTGGGGCAGGTGCAGGCGGTGCTCGGCACCGTGCCCAACGACATGCTGCTGGCCTCGCACGCCGGCGCCTTCGAGCAGCTCATGTTGGCGCGGCAGTGGGGCGTGCTTCTCGACTACGAGTTTCTTTTCTTCAACCGCGTGGCCGACCTCCAGCGGCGCTCGGTCGAGCTGGGTTCGGAGACGCTCAGGCGCACTCCCGATCATCAGTTCGGCGCCCAGGTGGCCCAGTGGGCGCGCATGGACGCGGTGGCGGTGAGGAAGTCGTTGGTGGAGCTGCGGGCGCGCCTGGAGCTGGCGGCCATGGACGCGCGGAGCATCTACGCGGCCGAGGCGGCGCTGATCGGCGGGCACAACGCCTTCCGCAGTTTCGTGTTCCCGATGTGGGAGGCGCTGCGCCACCTGATGCGGCTCGAGATCGATCCGGACCATGTGGAGTCCATCGTCGCCGAGACCGAGCGCATGGTCGCCGCCGCCGGAGGCTGAGCGCGGGGAGCGGCCGGACGGCCGATCCCGCCCGCCGTATCCGGAGCGTCGATACGAGCGGGCTGCCGCTCAATACCGCCGGGTGTAGGTCGCGCCGCGCGCGTCGAGGAAGACGAGGCGCCCGTCGCGGATGCCGGCGAAGACGAGGTCGTGGTCGATGACCTCGCCGACATTGATGATGCGGCCCTTGTAGCTGAGGCGGGCGCGCTCGCCGGGCAGCACGGCGGTGATCGAGAGGTTGTTGACCAGATCGTAGGTGTCCACGCGCGGGACGGCGGAGGGATTGGCGGCGGGCGGGGGGGGCTGTGTGGCCGGTCGGACGGCGACCGCGCCCGGGGCGGGAGGCGGCGGATTCGACGCGGCGGGGCCGGACGGTGCGGCGTGGCCGGGAGGCGTGGCCTCCGGAGCGGCGACCGACGTCGAGGTGGTGCCCGGCGAGTCGGAGGGGGAGCCCATCTCGGACAGTCGTTTCCAGAGCAGAAAACCGGTGATGATGGCCGCGATGGTCAGGAGCGTGAGCCACATGCGCTGCTTGTTGCGTGCGCGGCGGAGTTTGTCGGGCTGGGGCGGATCGACGGGACCGCCCGGGCCGGTGACTCCGGGGGGACCGGGCGGTCCGGGGGGACGGGCGCCGGTGAGGAAAGGGGCGGTGGTGGTGCCGGTGCGTTCCTTGGCTTTGGCCAGAGCTTCGGCGATTTTGCTCATTTTTTTGCGCAAGATGTGGCGCGTTTCCCGGCTGGCGCAAGTGGACACTCCGAATGGTTGTCGAAGCGGGTGCGGCGGGAAGCGACGTCAGCTCTCCGCAATTCAGGAAGGTAGGGCGCGGACCGCCGGGCGCGCCGAGAGCGTGGCGAAACGAGCAGGCGGGCGCGGCGGGCCCGGCGGTCCCGCCCTACCCGTGCCGTGACATCATTTCCTGTCACACCGTGTCGGAGCGGAGCCGGCGGGGCGGTATCCTGCCAATTCCCGTTCTGTCGTAATAAAACCGGTGATCGCAAGCTGTAGGCCTGACCGGTCGGGCCTACATCGGAGCCGCAGTTTTTATACGTTTGGATGCAAGCTGGTCTCAGAGTTCGTCGTCGTGGACCTCGCGCAGCAGGCCGGCGCGCGGATCGGCGGCGACACGGGCGATCCAGTCGCGCAGCAGCGGCTCGGCCGCCACCAGGGCCGCGGGCAGGGGCGCCGCGAGCAGGTCGATGGCGCGGAGCCGGCCGTCGCCGGCGCGGACGAGGTTTTTGGCGTGCAGGTCGGCCACGAGCCACGGCTTCTCGTCGAAGAAGGCGAGGCGCGGATGGTCGCGGTGGGCGCGCAGCAAACGGGACGGGATCGGGATGAGCGGCGCCGGTTGCACGCCGGAGGTGTCGGCGTTTTCGGCCAAGCGTTCGCCCAGGGTTTGTTTGGTGATGAGCACGCCCTCCTCGCGGGTGACGCCCATCACCTCGATGGGCATGCCGTCGAGTCGCAGGATGACGTCGAATTTTTCCAACATCGCGCGGTAGCTGCCGTCGGCGGCGTCGGCGAGCAGGGCGATCTCCTCGCCGCGGCGAAACGAGAAGGTGCCGCCGATGCGGCCGTCATCCCGGGGCATGAAGAATTTGTAGATGGAGTGGTCGAGGGTGCTCTCGAAGGCCGTCGCCTCGACGCCGCTGCTGACCGGGCGCAGCTCCGGCGGAGCCTCGGCGAGCAGGTCGCCGACCTCCTCGGGAAAACCGAAATCGGTGAGGGAGACGAGCGGCAGCCGCTCGCGAAAGGCCCGCGCGGCCTCGGAGAGTTCGTGCCAGAGATCGCCGGCCTCGGAGAGCAGGCTTATTTCGTCGGCTTCCCAGAGGACGAGGTCATCGTCTGGATCCGTTCCGATGCCGACGCGCGCCGCCGCCGCGCCGAGGCGAGCGAGCGCTTCCAATCTTCGCCGGTGATCGTGTTGAAGGTGGCGGAGGTCTTCGTCGGACGGGAGCCGGGCGCCTTGGAGGAGGGTCGGTCTTCCGGTGAAGGGGTCTTGCATGGATCGGCGGTCACGGCACGGAGGAGGGTGAAACGACGGGGCGGGCGGACAAGGTCAAGTTGCTGGAACTTGTTCGCAAGTTGCTCACCGTCGAATCGGGCTCGGCCCGGTGGAGGCGGTTGGAGTGCGGGTTGCCGCGGTCGGCGGCGGAAAACGCGTTGGGGACAACGCGTTCCACCCGGTGGAGGCGCCCGGCGTGCGGGTCGTCGCGGTCGGCGCCGGGGGGATGGTCTAGCCGCGGGTTTCCTCGCTTTCGGGGTCGTCCTTCGAGGGCTCGGGCAGGCGGCTGACGAGCAGCTTGTCGATGCGGTGGCGGTCCATGTCCACGACCTCGATGCGCCAGCCCTCGTGGTCGAAGTGGTCGCCGGTTTTGGGAATGCGGCCGAAGTAGGTCATCACAAAACCGCCGGCGGTCTTGTATTCCGCGGTGCTCTCGTGCGGGAGCTCGTCGAGCTCGAGCATGTCCTTGAAGTCGGGGATGAGCAGGGTGGCGTCCACCAGCCAGGAACCGTCGTCGCGTTTGCGGGCCTCGGGCGCGTTGCGGCGTCCGCGTTCGGGGAGGTCGCCGGCGATGGCCTCCATGACGTCGATCATGGTGACGAGTCCCTGGATTGCGCCAAACTCGTCGGTGACGAGCGCGAGGTGTTGGCCGGTTTTTCGGAACTGCTCGATGAGGTGGATCACGGTCATCGCCTCGGGCACGAGCAGCGGAGGCGCCATGACGTTGCGCAGGGAGGCGGGAACGCCGAAGGCGGAGTTGGCCCAGATGGCCTTCACGGACACCACGCCTATGATCTGGTCGCGGTGGCTGGTATAGACCGGATAACGCGAGTGGCCGCTGCTGACGATCTTTCGCCAGTTCACCTCGTCGGGGTCGTCGAGGTTGAGGAAAACCATCTTCGGTCGCGGCGTCATGATCGCGGTGACGGGCAGCTGGTCCAGCTCGAGCACGCCCGCGACCATCTCCGACTCCGTGGGGTTGAAGGCGCCGGTGCGCAGGCCCTGTTGCACGAGCTCGTTGATCTCGCCCTCGGAGACGCTCTCGTCGCGCGCCTTGCCGAGGCCGAAGAGCTTCAGCGTGCCCTCGGTCATCCAGGTCAGCGCCGCCACGACGGGGTAGGCGAGGACGGAGAGGCCGGCGATGGGACGGGCGACCTTGCCGGAGATGGTCTCCGGCGCGGAGAGCGCGATGCGTTTCGGCACGAGCTCGCCGAGGACGACCGACGCGAGGGTGATGGCGACGATGACGACGCCGAGCGCGATCGGACGCGCGTAGTCGCCGATCACGGGAAGGGCGGCGAGGACCGGCTGAAGATCGTCGGCCAGGGAGGCTCCGCCCACGGCGCCGGCGAAGGTGCCGACGAGGGTGATGCCGATCTGCACGGTGGAGAGGAATCGGGTGGGCTCCTCGGCGATGGCGAGCGCGCGGGCGGCGCTTTGGTCGCCCTCCTCGGCGAGCTCGCGGAGCCTGGTCTTGCGGGCGGAGACGACCGCGAGCTCCGACATGGAAAAGAAGCCGTTTGCGATCAGAAGCGCGAACAGGAGCAGGAGCTCCGGAAGGACTGTGTGCATGGATGTGTGGCGGAACATCGCGCCCGCCCCGGCGCGGCGCAAATCGGATTTGGGGGCGGGCGGGGGCGGGGCGCGGGGCGGGCGGAAGGCGTCTCCGGCGGCCTCGAAGGCGTATTCGTTTTTAGGATACAAGCGTGGTCTTGCGAAAATCGCGTGGCGTGTTCATCTGGTGCTTGCAAACCGAAAGGGCGCATGAATGCTGCCGCTCACGCAGCGCAAAGTGCGCGGTGTCCGGCGGACCTTTTTCCCCAGGTTATCGTCCGGTGTCAGACCCAGAACCAAACCAAACAGGAGACACATCATGGCTACTGCCAAAAAGACGGTGAAAAAAGCCGCGGCCCCCAAGGCCGCCGCGAAAAAGCCCGCCGCCAAAAAGACGGTGAAGAAGGCCGCGGCCCCGAAGGCCGCCGCGCCCAAAGCCGCCGCCAAAAAGCCGGCCGCCGAAAAACCGGCCGCCAAGAAGCCCGCCGCAAAGAAGGCTCCGGCCAAGAAGCCCGCCGCGAAAAAAGCCGCCGCCGCGAAGTGAGTCTTCGCGCGAGGTCGCTCCGATCGCCGTCCTCACCGAGCCGCCGTCTCCTCCCGGAGACGGCGGTTTTTTTATGGGTGCGCCCGCCGTGCGTGCGGGAGCGGGTGGCTTGAGAACGGGCGGCTGGAGAACGGGCGCGGATGCGCGGTGTGGCGCGGGAAGACTCGGTGTGGCGCCGGGCGCGCGAGTCCACGCCGCTTTATCCCGAGGCGAGGCGGGCGCGGCGGCGCGGTGCGGGCTCAGTTGTTCCAGTAGCCGGAGTTGGGCTTGTCCTCGCCGGTGCCGGCGCCGACGAGCTCCTCGGCCTCCACGCCCTCCGCGACCTCGTCGGATTTTTCCTCGAGCGGGGCGAAGCGTTCGGAGCTGAAGCCGAGTTCCTGTTTGCCCTGATGAAAGGGGTCCTGGGGGTTCGTGAGCTCGGCCAGCAGCAGACCCACGGTCGCCGAGTCGCCGCCTTTCACGACCTTCTCGCGGCCGAGAAACACCTCGCGGATGGTGTAGGTGGTGCCTTTCACCGGCAGCTGCTTGTAGATGGCGCGGACGAGCGGGGGGAAGGTGTCGTTTATGCAGACGACTTTCTGGCCTTTGATCATGCGGTCAGTGTGACGAAGGCGCGCGGAAGAGAAAGCGGAGAAAACGCGGAGCCATCCTCCTGCCGGGCGATGTCGTCGGCTTCGATCCGGGGAGGCGGCGCCGGCGACCAAGCGTCATGAATCGGTGGCGTCGTCGCGCAAAACCGCTACGGTGCCTCCCGATGATTCTCGCCCGCCCCTCCTCCGCCGCCGCGGAGACCGATGACACGCCGCCGGAAGAGTGGATCGACGCCGGCTGCTACGCGACGAGCGAGGCGGGTTTCGAGCACGGGCTGGTGGTGCTGGCCATGGGTCTGCCGTATTGGCTGCGAGAGACGCCGGAGGGCTTTCGCCTGCTGGTCGCGCCGGAGGCGGCCGAGGTGGTGCGGGGGCAGCTGGCCTTGTTTGACCGGGAGAACGTCGGATGGCCGCCGCCGCGTTTGAGCGAGGTGGAGCCGGCGGGACCGGCGGGGCGCTTCGCGGCGGGTTTGTTCGTGGCCTCCTGGTGGGCGCTGCTGGTTTTTGCCGCCTACGCGGCGCAGGGGCGGCGGCCGGAGCTGGTCGAGCTGGGCGCGATGGACGCGCGGGCGCTGTTCGCGGGGGGCGAGTGGTGGCGGGCGGCGACGGCCCTGTTCCTGCACGCCGACGCCGGGCATCTGGTGTCGAATCTGGCGAGCGGGCTTTTCCTTTTCGCGACGGTGTTCGCGCTCTTCGGGCGCCTGCGCGGGGTCGTGTCGCTGGCGCTGGCGGCGGTGGCGGGCAACCTGGCGGCGGCGGCGCTGCATTTCCCCGGCGAGTATCGCTCGATCGGCGCCTCGACGGCGGTGTTCGCCGGATTGGGTTTGCTGACCGGTCGGGCCTTCCGGCGGGTGCTGGGTCGGGCGGGCGCGACTTCAACGGCGGAGGGCGCGGACGCGGGGGCCGTGCGGAGCGGAGGCGGTCAACGCGGACGACTGCGGGCCGCCTGGGTGCCCTTGGCCGCCGGGTTGACGGTGCTGGCGCTTTTCGGCGCGGGGGAGGTGCGGGTCGATGTGCTGGCCCACGCGACGGGTTTCGCCGCCGGCGTCGGTGTCGGGGTGGTCGCGGGCGGGACGGATCGGGGCTGAACCTTCGGCCGCGCTTGGGGTCGGGCCGGGGGGATGAATTCAGAATCCGGAATTCAGGATTCAGAATGAAAACCGACCAGGCCCGGGATCCGGAAACGAATCACCGAACTAGCCGACCACCGATTCGGCCAGGTCGGGCGCGACCTCGGGGAGCTCGACGATGAAGGTGGCGCCGCGGCCGGCCTCGCTCTCGCACCAGACCCGGCCGCCCATGCGCTCGACGAGTTCCTTGACGATGGAGAGGCCGAGGCCCGTGGAGGGCTCCCCCGCGGTGGGGCGGGCGCTCAGGCAGGTGTAACGTTGGAAGAGACGGTCCATCTCGTCGGCGCGTATGCCGGGGCCTTCGTCGCGCACGGAGAGTCGCACGGTGGCCGAGGCGCCGCGCGCGGCGGCGATGCGCACGACGGTGGCGGGGGGCGAGTATTTGAGGGCGTTGGAGAGCAGGTTGTCGCAGACCTGCCGCAGCGCGGCGCGGTCGGCCCGCACCGCCAGGCCCGGCTCGGCCTCGGCGAGGCGCAGCTCGATCTGTTTGCGATGGGCCACCGGCTCCGCCGCGTCCAGCGCCTCGCGGACGGCGTGGGCGAGCTCGACGCGGTCGCTGCGCATGGTGCGCGTGCCGGCCTCGAGCGCCTCCACGTCGAGCAGGTTGCGCACCATGTGCAGCATCTGGTGGATCAGGAGAACCATGCGATCCATGCCCTGGCGCCGGGTGGTCTCGTCGCCCATGCGCAGGAGCTCGACGCTCAGGAGCAGGCCGGTGAGCGGGCTGCGCAGGTCGTGCGCGGCCATGCGCATGAGGCCGCTTTTTTCGTCGTTGAGGCGGGCGAGGCGTTCGAGCGAGAGGGAGAGTTCGTTTTGCAGGCGCGCGCGCTCCGTCAGCTCGCGTTTCACCCGCCGGTGATGCCACAGGGCGGCGGCGGCCACGAGCGCGGCGACGCAGGCGATGCCGAGGGTCCAGCGCAGGATGCGCGCGCGGCTGACGACGGCGCCCGTGTCCAGCCGCACGTAGGGCGCGAGCAGGGCCTGGCGGTCGTCGGCGTCGAGCGAGGCGACGGCGGCGTCGAGCACGCGATAGAGCTCGGGCTCCTGGTGGCGGACCGCGAAGCGGAGTTGGAAAACATAGGGCGCCACGCCGGCGACCTTGAGGCCGGCGATGCCGCGTTCGCGCATGACGTGGGCGGCGTTGACGAGATTGGTGATGGCGGCGTCGGCGCGACCGGCCGCCACCGCCTCGAGCGAGTCGGCGACCGTGGCGGCGGGCACGATCTCGATCTCGGGAAAATCGCGCCGCAGGGCCAGGGTGGGCGCGTAGTCGGGCACGGCCGCGACGCGACGCCCGGAGAGCAGGGCGAGATCGTCGAAGGCCGCCTCGTTCGCGCGGGTGAGAATGACGGCCGGGAACGAGACGTAGGGACGGGTGAAACGAAAATGCCGTTCGCGTTCCGGGGTGGAGGCGGTGCTGCTGAGCATGGGGACCTCGCCCGCGACGGCGGCCTGGTAGGCGGTGCTCCAATCGGCGTGGCGGCGCGGCTGGAAGCGCACGCCGAGCCGCCGGCCGAGCAGAGCGAGCACGTCGGCGTCGAGCCCGCCGAATTCACCCTCGGCGCGGTGGTGGGAAAACGGCGGCCAGTCCGGATCGTAGGAAAACTCGATGACCGGGTGGACCGACAACCACCCCCGGTCCGCCTCGGTGAGCACCGTCTCGGCCGCCCGCGAGGGGAGGCAAATCAGCGTCAAAAGCACCGCCATCGCCCCGGCTTTTTTCCCGAAAAGTGCCTGGTGAAAGCGTTCCCGCATGTTGGTGTCGGTGCCCACTTTGACCGGTGGTGTCTAGGGCACAATCCCCAAGCCGCTGATGTTGTCGCCGTTGCTGACAGTTGTTTTACCTCATGCATGTCGAAGCCTTTTCCCGCCTCGCCCCGGTCGGATAGCTTTTTGGAAAACGATTCCGATCACCGGGTGCCGGACGAGCGCGACGCCGCCCTGGATCTGGCGATGGAGACCTCGCATCTGATCTGGTGGGAATGGAATATCCCGAGCGACCGTTTCACCATCCACGCCGTCGGTCCCTGCCTGCTTGACGAAAGCGGCGCGCCGCTTCCGGACAAGGCGGCGATGTGGCTGGAGCGGGTGCATCCGGACGACCGGCCGCGTGTGCGCGAGAGCCTCGACGCCTGCCTGCGCGGCGTAAGCCCGCGTTGGGATTGCGAACACCGTCTGCAGGTGGGCCCGAAGCGCTGGATCCGGGTGGCGAATCACGGGCGTGTGGTGGACCGGACGGCCGCGGATCGTCGCGCGCTGCGCATGGTGGGGACCACCCAGGACATCGAGTCCCGCAAGCGCGGCGAGGAGGCGCTCGCGCGGGATTCGGCGCTGCTCACCCACATCCAGGACGCCGTTTACTGCGTCGATGCGGAGCTGAACTACTCCTACTGGAACGCGGGCGCGGAGCGGCTCTTCGGCTGGGCCGCCGAGGACATGTTGGGCAAACCCTTCGGGCTGCGTTTTCCGCCCAGTGTCGCGAAGGACTACCTGACGAGCGTGCGTCAGGTGCTGGCCGGGGGCACCTTCGCCGCCGAGCTGGAGTGCCACCGACGGGACGGCTCGAAAGTCTGGGCCGACGTGCAGGCCTATCCTTTGCGCGATGATCGCGGACGGGTGGTCGGACTGATGGCGGTGGCGCGCGACATCACCCAGCGACGCCACGAGCAGGCGGAGCGTCTGCGCATCGAGCATCAGCTCGCCCAGTCCCAGAAGATGGAAACCCTCGGCACGCTGGCCGGCGGCATCGCGCATGATTTCAACAACCTCCTCGCCGCCATCCTCGGCTACGCGGAGATCGCCGGCGGCTTGCTGCCGGCGGGGCACCCCGCGCTCGACAAGCTCGACAACGTCACCGCCGCCGGCAAACGCGCCGCCGAGCTCGTGCGTCGCATCCTCGCCTTTTCCCGTGCGAGCGAACACGCGCGCGTGCCGGTCGATCTGAACCAGTTGGTGAAGGAAACTTTCTCCCTGCTGCGCGCCAGCCTGCCCGCCACCATCGAGCTCGTGGTCGAGCCCTCGGACGCGCCCGCCGTGGCGCTCGGCGACTCCACCCAGCTCCAGCAGATTTTGCTCAACTGCTGCGCCAATTCCGCCCACGCGCTCCGGGATCGCAGCGACGGACGCATCCGGCTCTCGCTGGAGCTCCTCGACCTCCAGGCGCCCGTGCCCGCGCAGGCCGGCACCCTGCACGCCGGCGCCTACGTGCGGCTCGGCATCGCGGACAACGGCTGCGGCATGCCGGCCGAGGTGGCGGCCCACATCTTCGAGCCCTTCTTCACCACCAAGCCCCTGGGCGAGGGCACCGGGCTGGGTCTGGCCCTGGCGCAGGGCATCGTCACCGCGCACGGCGGCGCGATCCGGGTGGAGAGCATGCCGGGGATGGGCGCGCGTTTTGATATTTTCCTCCCCGCGCTCAGCCAGGGCCCGCGCACCGAGGACGCCCCGGGCGCCTCGCCCTCCGCCGCCCGGGGGGCGGGCGAATCGGTGGCGGTCATCGACGACGAGGAGAGCATCGCGCTCCTCGCCCAACAGGCGCTCGAGCACCAGGGCTACCGCGCGGTGGTTTTTGACCGAGCCCGCGAGTGTCTCGCCCGCCTGGTCGAGCGGCCGGACGCCTTTCGTCTGGTCATCACCGACCAGACCATGCCGCAGATGACCGGCCTGGAGTTGATCAAGGCCCTCCGCGCCGCCGGCAACCGGGTGCCGGTGCTCATGCTCTCCGGCTACGCCCGCGGCGTCGCGCCGGCCGAGCTCGACGAGATCGAGAACGTGGGCTTCCTCGGCAAGCCCTTCGACCTCGCCACGCTTTTCCTCGAAGTGCAGCGACTGCTGCATCCGGAATAGGAGTAGGAATAGGCGCCGGCGGATCGGCCGGGCGCGGGCAAGCCCCGCTTCTGGAGGGCGCGACCGCCGGGCGCGCCGAGAGCGTGACGAAGCGCGCGACGGGCGCGGCGGGCGCGGCGGTCCCGCCCTTGTTGCCACCCATGCCGTGACATCACTTCCCATTCCCCCTCGCCTCGCCGGCGGGACACTGGCGTTGACGCCGCCCGCGTCTTGGTGCCTTTCGCCTGCCTAACACCGTTTCTTTTTCTTCACCTCTTTCCGCCCCTTTCTCCGCGATGCCCAAAGGCAAAAATCCATCCGACTCCGACCAACCCGAACTTCCCCTCTCCGGCCAGCCCGCGCCCGAGTCCTCTCCGCCTTCCGCCTCCGTCCCGCCGCCCGCCGCTCCGGGCGCCCCTCAGCCTTCAGCCTTCGGCTCCCAGCCCGCCGACGACACCCCGCCGCCCGCCGAGGCGGCCGAGCCCGTGGCGCCGCAGAACAACGACAACGCCCCGCTCGCCCACGCCTACCGGAACTGGTTCCTCGACTACGCGAGCTACGTCATCCTCGACCGCGCCGTCCCCCACCTCGACGACGGCCTGAAGCCCGTCCAGCGCCGCATCCTCCACACCCTCTACGAGAAGGACGACGGCCGTTTCCACAAGGTCGCCAACATCGTCGGCGCCACCATGGCCTTCCACCCCCACGGCGACGCCTCCATCGGCGCCGCCCTCGTCGCCATGGGCCAGCGCGGCTGGCTGATCGAGCCCCAGGGCAACTACGGCAACACCCTCACCGGCGACGACGCCGCCGCGCCCCGCTACATCGAGTGCCGCCTCACCCGCTTCGCCCGCGAGGTGTTGTTCAACCCCAAGACCACCCTCTGGCAAAAATCCTACGACGGCCGCGCCGAGGAGCCGATCACGCTGCCGGCCAAGTTCCCCATCACCCTGCTCGAGGGCGCCGAGGGCATCGCGGTCGGTCTCACCACCAAGATCCTGCCGCACAACTTCAACGACCTCTGCCGCGCCGCGATCAACCACCTCCAGGGAAAAACCTTCCGCATCCGGCCCGATTTTCCCTCCGGCGGCATCGCCGACTTCTCCAACTACAACGACGGCGAACGCGGCGCCAAGGTGAAGGTCCGCGCCAAGATCGAGCAGCGCAGCAAATACCAGGTCGCCATCACCGAGCTGCCCTTCGGCACCACCACCGAGTCGCTCAAGGCCTCCATCGAGAGCGCCATCGCCAAGGGCAAGATCAAGGCCAAGCGCATCGAGGACCTCACCTCCGAGGCGGTTGAGATCCTCGTCGAGATGGGCTCCGGCGCCGATCCGGACAAGTTCATCGACCAGCTCTACGTCTTCACCGACTGCGAGGTCACGCTCTCGCCCGCCGCCTGCGTCATCATCGACGACAAGCCCGCCTTCCTCGGCGTATCCGAAATCCTGCGACGCTCGGTGGACCGCTCGCGCGAGCTCCTGCGCCGGGAGCTGGAGATCCGCCTCGGCGAGCTCGACGACCAGTGGCACGCCGACTCGCTCGAGCGCATCTTCATCGAGGAGCGCATCTACCGCCGCATCGAGGCCGCCAAGACCTGGGAGGACGTGCTGGCCGAAATCTCCGCCGGCCTGAAGCCGCACGTGAAAAACCTGCGCCGCGAGGTCACGCACGACGACATCGTGCGCCTCACCGAGATCCGCATCAAACGCATCTCCGCCTACAACCGCTTCAAGGCCGACGAGGCGATCAAGGCGCTCGAGACCGAGATGAAGCAGGTGCGCCACGACCTCGAACACCTCACCGACTACGCCGTCGCCTGGTTCGAGCGGCTCCAGGAAAAATTCGGCAAGGGCGTCAAACGCCGCACCCAGAGCGACGAGATCGAGCAGATCAGCGCCGCCTCCGTCGTCGCCGCCAACCAGAAGCTCTACGTGCAAAAGGCGGAGGGCTTCATCGCGCTCAACACCCGCCGCGACGGCTTCGACTACGTGCAGGACGTCACGCCGCTCGACGACGTGGTGGCCTTCATGGCCGACGCCACCTGCAAACTCGTGCGCGTGGCCGAGAAGGTTTTCGTCGGCAAAAACATCGAGCACCTCCACGTCGTGCCGAAGAGCGGCGACGACCGCTTCTACACCGTCGTCTATCAGGACAAGGAGAGCGGAAAGGCCTTCGCCAAGCGCTTCCAGCTCGGCGGCATGACGCGCGACAAGGTTTACAACCTGGCCGCGTCGGAGGATTCGAAACTGGTGTTCTTCGACGAGACGAAGAACCAGGAGTCGATGCCCTCGGCCGTGACGGTTTACCTCAGCGGCCGGTGCAGCGCGCGGGTGAAGGAGTTTGTCTTCGACCTCAGCCAGCTCGGCGTCGGCGCCCGCGGCAACAAGGGCGTGACCGTGACGCAGTATCCGATCCGCGACGTGAAACGCGCCTGAGCCGCGCCTGAGTTGCGCGCGTGAACCTCGGCCGTCCGCCCGGCCGGGGTGTTCGCGCCGGGCGGGGAACAGGAGGGGATGTCAGTCCACCGGGAGCGCCGGCATCTTGCCGGCTTTCCGGGCAAACAGCCGGCGGGTCCGGTAGGCGCGGCAGGCCCGGCGGTTCCGCCCTACCGGTTGCACCGTGCGCCGGGCGGGACGGAAAACCGGTTCGCCTCCGGGGCATGGATCCAGCATGCAGACCCGCATGTTGATCGGCCTCGCGCTGCCTCCGGTGATTGGGAACGCCCATCTGTTGTTGTTGCACCTGCCCATCGGGATGCTGGCGGCGGCGGTGTTGCTGGAGCTGTGGACCTGGCGAAACCCGGACGGACGCCGCCTGCTGACCCTCTCCCTCGCGGCCAACGCGGTGTTCGCGGTGCTCGCCGCTGCGGCGGGTTGGTTGTTGGCGGAGCAGGGCGGCTACCCGCCGGGCGCCCTGGCCGACCACCGCTGGGCCGGCGTCACCTGCGCGGGCGTGGCGGTGCTGGCGTGGTGGCTGCGCGCGCGGCGCGGTGTGATCGTGGCGCGGCTGGGTCTGCTGGCCCTGGTCGTCGCGACCACCTGGGCGGGGCATCTCGGGGCCACGCTGACGCACGGGGATTCCTTGATGGCGTGGAGCCGGGCCACACCGGCCGGGGCGGGATCGGCGGGGGCGGCGGAATCGACGGGGCCGGCCAGCGCGGCCGGCGAAGCGGAAGCACACGGGGGCGTCGTGGCCTCGGCGGCGGAGCGGGCGGCGGCGGAGTTGCCGGCGCCGGAGGCGGTGCATCCCCTGTTGGTGAAGCACTGCGTGGAGTGTCACGGGCCGGAGAAGCAGAAGGGGCGTTTGCGGCTCGACAGTCTGGCCGCCGCGCGGGCCGCCGGCAAAAGCGGCGAAATCGCGCTGGTGCCGGGCGACGCGGAGGGGAGCGAGCTGATCCGGCGCATCGGGCTGACGGTGGAAGACGACGAGCTGATGCCGCCGGCCGAGAGTTCGTCGCTCACCGAGGCGGAGCGGGCGGAGCTGGTCGCCTGGGTGGCGGGCCTGGCGCCGGGAAGGTGATCCTGAAGATGGAGGAAATGAACCACTGAAAGCCGCTGACTTGCGCTAAAAAGTCGGGCGGGTGGGGGATTGGATCCACCCGCAGGGGTCCAAGCCGCTTATTCCAATTCGCTTTCGAAATGAGCTTAACGCGTCACTCTCTGTGCCTCCGTGTCTCTGTGGTGAACATCTGTAAATTATTTAACCACAGAGACACGGAGACACAGAGAGCGGAAATAAAACGAGAACGACTCGGAGCAATGAGTCTAAACCTTAAAGCAATTTAGAATTACAGCGGGTGATGGTAAAGAAACCGCTGATACGACGGCTCAATGAGCGTCGTTTGAAGCATGAGTTTCGCGGGGCGAAACAGACCGGTGTCGAAGACTCGGCCAAGGGCCTCGGCAAGTGTGGAATACCAACCACGTTTTGAGTTGGGATGTTCCCCTGAGGTAGGGCGCGACCGCCGGGCGCGCCGGTTTGAGGTGCCGAACCCCGTCCGACCTCGGTGCCGGCTCAGGCGCTCAGAAGCGGAAGCTGCTGCTGACCTGGAAGACGGCGCTGACGATGGCGTAGGCGATGAAGGCCACGAAACTGAAGGCCGCCACCAGCACGCCCGCGCTGATCGAGGTGGTGAAGGTGTTCAAAAACTTGTCCAGCTGGGCGCGGCAGGTGCGGGCGATGTCGCGCAGTCCGGGCGCCAGGCTGCCGGTTTGTTCCGAGACGGAGAGGCGGTCGAGCAGGAGCGGCTCGAAGGTGTCGGTGCGGCCGAGGGCGACGGAGAGCGCCTCGCCCTCGAGCACGCGATCGGTGGCCTCGCGCAGGCGGGCGCGCAGGGCCTCGTTGCCGATGGTTTTTTCGGCGAGGCGAAGGGCCTCGGCGGTGGTGATGCCGTTTTCCAGCAGCACGGCGAGGGTATGGGCGAAGTTGAGCACCGTGCCGCGGATCGCGAAGCCCTTCAGGACGGGCAGGCGCAGGGCGAGCTCGTCGGTGGCGAGGCGGCCGGCGGGGGTGCGGCGCCACTGGGCGACGGCGATGCCGCCGACGATGAGCGCGATGAGCCCGAAGGCGCCGTAGTGGAGCAGGAATTCGGAGCTGTTGACCAGGAGCTTGGTCGCCCAGGGGAGCTCGCCGCCGAGCGAGCTGAGCAGGCCCTTCAGGCGGGGGAGCAGGAAGAAGAGGAAAAACAGGATGACGCCGGCGGCCAGGAAGCAGACGAAGACGGGGTAGGCGAGGGCGGCCGCGAATTTGGCGCGCAGTTCCTTTTGCTCGGTGAAGTGGGTGATGAGGCGCTCGAGCACGTCGCGCAGGTTGCCGGTGGCCTCGCCGGCGGCGATGAGGTTGATGGTCTGGCCGTCGAAGACCTGCGGGTGCTGGGCGAAGGCGGCGGAGAGGGTCTGGCCTTCGCTGAGGCCGGACCAGAGGGAGGTGGCGAGGGCGCGCATGCGGGGCTGCGAGACGCGCACGGAGAGCAGGCGGACGGCTTCGCCGGCGGAGAGGCCGCCGCGCACGAGGTCGGCGAGGGATTCGAGGAAGGGCAGGCGTTCCTTGCGGGTCGGGGTGGACTTGGCGGAGGCGGCCTTCTGGGCGCTGGCGCCGAGCGGGGCGGAGGCTTTGGCGGCGGAGGATTCGGCGAGCGGGCGGGCGGAGGGCTTTTTGCCGCGGGGGGCCTTGGTCGCGGAGGCGCCGCCGGACTCGGTGAGGGCGGTGGGTTGCAGGCCGCGCGATTGCAGGCGGCGGAGCGCGTCGCGCCGGCTGGGGGCGTCGAGCGTGCCGGAGGAGGCGGAGCCGGACTTGTCGCGGGCGTTGTAGTGGAAGGTGGGCATGGGCGCGCTCGCTTAGGCTCGCTGAATGACCAAGGACCAATGACCAAGGACGAATGACCGGGGACAAATGACGAATGCCGAATGACGAATGCCGAGTGGTCCAAGACCGGTGACCAATGGCGGACGATGGGGGATGGGGGACGGGGAAGGGCGGGGCGAGTTACTCATCATTGGACATTGGTCATTGGGCATTGGTCATTCCGATTGAGCGCGCGGGGCGCGCTCAATCGGTGGTGCTCAGGGCCTTGAGGAGTTCGTCGAAGGTGGTCTGGCCCTTGCGGACGCGGTCCCAGCCGGATTGGGAGAGGGTGGTCATGCCGTTGGCGATGGCCTTCTCGGTGAGGGCGTGGCCGGACTCGCGTTTGACGATGAGGTCGTGGAGCGGCTTGGGGTGCAGGATTTCGAAAACACCCACTCGTCCGCGGTAGCCGGTGCCGCGGCAGGCGCGGCAGCCGACGGGGGCGTTGAGCTGGTGCACGCCGTCGGCCAGCTCGGGCGGGAGGCCGAGTGCGACGAGGTCGGCCTGCACGCGGTCGTGGTCCACCGGGGCGGGTTTGGTGCAGGCGGGGCAGAGGCGGCGCACGAGGCGCTGGGCGATGACGAGCTCGACGGCGGAGGCGACGAGGAAGGGCTCGACGCCCATGTCGATGAGACGGGTGATGGCGCCGGGGGCGTCGTTGGTGTGCAGGGTGGAGAACACCAGGTGACCGGTGAGCGAGGCGCGGATGGCGATCTCGGCGGTCTCGAGGTCGCGGATTTCACCGACCATGATGACGTCGGGGTCCTGACGCAGCACGGAGCGGAGGGCGGAGGCGAAGGTGAGCCCGATCTCGGCGCGGGTTTGCATCTGGTTGGCGCCGGGCACCTCGTATTCGACCGGGTCCTCGATGGTGATGATGCGGAGGTCGGGCGAGTTGATCTTGCGGAGAAAGGCGTTGAGCGAGGTGGACTTGCCGGAGCCGGTGGGGCCGGTGACGAGGATGATGCCGTGCGGGTAGTCGAGGACCTTGTTGATCTGGGCCTGCTCCTCGGGGGACATGCCGAGTTTGTCCATCGTGTAGGCCTCCTTCTTCTGGTTGAGGAGGCGGAGCGAGACGGACTCGCCATACATGCAGGGGAAGGTGGAGACGCGGATGTCGAGGGCGGTGGCGCCGGCCTTGAAGTTGATGCGTCCGTCCTGCGGCAGGCGTTTTTCGGAGATGTTGAGCCGCGCCATGATCTTGAGGCGCGAGATGATGGCGTCCTGGAAACGGCGGAGGTTGTCGGGCACGGGCACGGGCACGAGCAGGCCGTCGATGCGGTAGCGGATGCGGAGCTGTTCCTCCTGGGGCTCGAAATGGATGTCGGTGCCCTGGTCGGCGATGCCCTGGGCGATGACGTCGGTGACGAAACGCACGACGGCGGCGTCCTGGTCGGCCTCGGTTTCGGAGGCGGCGGCGACGGTCTCCAGCTCCTCGAGCTCGTCCTCGAGCGAGCCGCCGCCGACGCCGTAGTTGGCGACGATGAGCTCGCGCACGCGGTCGGCGGCGGCGAGGTGCCAGACGAGGGGGCGGGAGGTGAAGGTGGCGAGCCAGTCCTCGATCTCGCCGGAGGGCGGCCAGGCGGTGGCGAGGTGCAGGGGGCCGGTGGGCTCGGAGGGCTCGTCGTCGCCGGTGTTGGCGGAGGCGTCGGAGGCGGGGGCGGCGGTGTCGGCCGGGGCGCCCGGGTCTTTGGAGGCGATGGGGACGATCTGGTATTCGTGGATCAGTCGGCCGGGAAACAGGCGGACGCTCGCGCCGTCGATGGCGGGGTCGGCGACGATGGGCAGGCGGGAGGCGTCGGCGAGGGTGGCGAGGGCGGCGTCGGGCGGGACGGAGAGGGCTCCGGCGAGGGCGACGAGCCGCTCCGCGCGCGGGGTCTCCGTGACGGTCTGGAGCTGCTCGGCCGAGAGGGCGGGGAAGGTGACGATGTCGAGGGCGAAAGGCATCTGGGGCGGACGGGCGGGCGGACGAACGGACGGGAGATTTCGGGAGTCGGTGGGCGTTTGAATCCGGGAACGGGATTCGGATCGCCAGCGGTCGGGGGCGGGCTCGAGCCGGAGCGGCGGGGCTCAGGGGGTCGCGGAGGCGGGCTGCTCGGGCGCGGGCGGGATGTAGGGCGCGGCGGCGGGCCGGTGGTCGATGATTTCGCGCACTTCCTTGGCCTGCGGGGTGGAGTCGATGCGCCGCATCGCCTCGACGTTGTCCAGATAGGAGTGCGTGAGAATGGTGGGGCGGAGGAAGAAGATTAGCTCTTTACGTCCGGTGGAGCGGCTACGCAGGCCGAGCAGGTCGCCGATAATTGGGATCGGACCAAGTCGGTTGCGGGATCGAGATTGAGAGGTGCGTTGGAGCCCGCCGAGCACGATGACATCGCCGTTGCGGGCAGCGATGTAGGACGTGGTGGTGGTGCGACTGATTACATACTGTTTGTTTCCATCGACTTCTACTTCGCCGGCGACATCCTCGACTTCTTGTTCAACTTCCAGCTGAACGTCGCCGCTGCTGCCGATGAGGGGGAGAACGCGAAGGCGCACGCCTATTTCTTGCTGGGTGACGGTCGAGCTGGAGGTAAGGCCGGTGGTGGAGCCGGAGGCGCCGGTGGTGGTGCCGGAAATGACAGGACGCGTCTCGCCGACGAAGATCTCGGCCTCCTTGTTATGGGTGGTGACGATCGAGGGCGTTTGGAGAATGGATGAATTTGTCTTTGTTGCAGAAGCGGAGAGATTTACGATTCCGGAAAGGTCGTAGCTGCCGTTTGCGTTTTTGATGATATCGGCGAAGCCGGAGGGGTTGCCGTTGCTATCCTGCCCCGTGCCGGAAATGACGCCCCCCGCGAAGGCGGTGTTAAACCCGATGAGCTTGTTGTTTTCCACACTCAGGCCGAGCTGATTGATGCCGGTAGAGCGGTCGTTTTTGAGGGTGACTTCGGTGACAACCACCTCGATGCGGACCTGGGCCAGCAGCACGTCGAGGCGCTCGACGAGGGATTTCACCAGTTTGATGTCGTTGGGCGTGCCCGCGATGACGATGCCGTTGGAGCGTTCGTCGGCGACGATGGTGAGCAGGCTGGAGAACTCTTCCGAGGCGGCGGTCTCGTTGACGGCGGCGTTGGCCGCGGCCACGGCCGGCGCGGAGGGGGCGCCGCCGGGGGTCGGGGTGGGATTGGCCGGCGTGGGGTTGATGCGGGTGTTGCTCAGGCGACCGGAGGAGCCGGCCTCGCGTTGGGCGGCGCTGCTTTGGCCGGTGACGAGTTTGGCCAGCAGGGCCTCGACGTCGGGGGCGTTGGCGTGCTTCAGGAAGATCACCTCGCTGCGGGTGTTGGGCGAGGCCTCGGTGTCGAGTTTGGCGATGAGCTCGTCGAAGAGCGGCTGTTCGCGGACGTCGCTGATGAGGATGATCTGGTTGGTGCGATCGTCGGCCTGGTAGGTGGTGGTGGTGGCGATCTGGGTGGCGAGGGGGCCGCCGAGGAAGGTGCGGAGCTTGTTGGCGACGTCGGAGGCCTTGGCGTTGATGATGGTGTAGGCCTTGACCGCGGTGGATGCGGCGATGGGGCGGTCGAGCTGGTTCACCAGCATCTCGATGCGCTGGAGGTTGGAGATGGTCTCGACGATGAGGACGGCGTTGGCCTTCTCGAAAAGCGCGGGGGCGGCGCCGATGTTGGGGCTGAGCAGTTGCTGGATCTGCGGCACGAACTCGCCGACGCGCAGGAAATTCAGGGTAAACAGCTTGGTCGCCACATGCCCGGTGGGCGCCATGTCGAGGGTGGAGCCTTCGATGAAATCGGGCGCCTCGGTGCGGATCAGGTTGAGCGCGGTGACCTTGATGAAGCGGTCGCCGAGGGGGCTGAATCCGATGCCCTGCATGTTGAGCAGGGTCTCGAGCGCGCGCAGGGCCTCGGACTTGGGCAGCGGGTTGTTAAGGCTGAGGGTGATGCTGGCCTCGGGCAGGGACTGGGGGCGGAGCAGGGTCTTGCCGGTCCAACGCTCGTAAAGGTCGAGGACCTGATCCCGGTTCTCGTTGCGAAGGGTGATGGGGCCGACGGTTTCCTCGGGACGGCTCGCACGGTTGGTGGCCGTGGGCGGAGGGGGGGCGTCCTGGGCGCCGAGGGGCGCGGCTGCGAGGGCGGAGAGGGCGGAAAGAAGGGCGAGGGCGGGGCGGGATGGGCGAGGCATCGAGGGCAATAGACGCCGTAGAGTCGGGTCGGTTGCATCGAAGTGGCGAGGCGGAAATCACGGAGGATTCGATGGCAGCGAAACGGGGCGCTACGGGACCCGGGGGTTAAAATCGACGGGAACGGATGACGAAATCCGGCGGGCGGCATGCGCTCGCGCGGGCCTTGTGGTGGCCGGGCGCCTCGCCGCCCCGGAGCGCTCGTTGATCGGTCGAGCGGCGGGCGCGGCGGGCGCTTGGTTTAACGCGCGGATGGGGGCTTGTTATCCGTCAGCGCGGACGGCCTGCGGCGGCCGGAGTTTGCCGCGAGGCGTTTCAGCCGCGTTGGCGACGGCGGGTGGAGGTGAGTCCGAGGACCGCGAGGCCGGCGATGGCGCAAAACGAGGCCGGTTCGGGAATGGCCGACGCCGAGCCGACGACATCCACTTCGCGGAACATGCTGCCCTCGCCGTTGGCATGGGAGAAGGTGAAGCGCAGGCTGCCCACTCCGGTGGCGATGGTGTTGCCCGCGTCGTGATGATGGGTCCTGCCCTCGATGTCGGAGCCGTCGCCGGCGGTGACCGAGTAGAGCAAGGTATAGCTGCCCGAACCCGGCGCGGCCCAGGAGACGGAGAAGGATTGTCCGCTACGGCCTTGGGCGCTGCCGGTCAGCACGATGACATCGGTGAGATCGTAGCCCAGGGTGTTGATGGACGTGTCGAAAATCAAAGTGGCCTGGGCGCCGTTGCTGGGCAGGAAGCTTTGATCGCTCTGAACGGGGAAACCTCCGCCGTAGATGTCGCCATCGGTGAGGGTCGTGAGCGACGACCCGAAGTCGGCGGTGCCGCTATCGAGGTTGAAGGCGCTGAACGTGGACTGGCCGTCGTTGGCCAGATCGGTGGACGAGACGGTGAAGGTCCCCTCCGGTCCGCTGGAGAAATCCGTAACCGCAGCGGCGTTTGCCGATGCGATGGAGGACAGAACGGCGAATGCGGTGATAATAACTTGTTTCATGTTTTTTGCGGACGTGTTGGATTGTGCGAATGTTCAAAAAATTGTGAACGGTCGCGCCGTGGCTGGTGGGTGGCGGCTTGGTTTTGTGCAAATGAATGTGGGTAACTTCTTTTGTAATCGGTTTTTAAAAGACGGATTCGGCTCCGGGGGAGGTCTTTGGGGGAGAATGCATGGTCGGGGCGACGCCGCGCTTGCGCCGGCGAGGTCCGAGTCAAAGGTGCCGCGCCTATGGAATGGTCGGACTATGGCGCGGTGGTGTTGATGGGGCTGCTCGGCGGCGCCCATTGCGTCGGTATGTGCGCGCCCTTCGCGCTGGCGGTCTCGGCCGGGGCGCGCGGTCGGCCGGGGCTCCTGCTGGCCCGCCATCTCGCCTACCAACTGGGCAAGGCGACGGCCTACGTTTTTTTGGGGCTCTTGCTTTTGTTCGCCGCCGGCTGGGTGGACATCGAGACGCCGCTCGGGCGCGTGCAGGACTGGTTGGCCACGCTGGCCGGGGTGGTGATGGTGGTGATCGGCCTCGGCTACGCCCTCGCCTGGCGCTGGTCGGCGAAATGGGCGGCGAGCGGCGGCTGGACCGGGCGGGCCTGCGGCGCCCTGCGCGTGCTCTGGAGCGCGCCGTCACTTTGGCGGGCGGTGCTCACGGGCTGGATCAACGGTTTCCTGCCCTGCGGTCTGTCGCTCGCGGCCCTGTTTTACCTCGTCAGCTTCGGGCGGGTGGAGGGGGTGGTGGCGGGGGCCTACCTCTTCGGTTTCGCCACGCTGCCGGCGCTCTGGCTGGTGGGGTGGGCGGGGGAACGGGTTTCGGCGCGGCTGCGGGGCCGGGGGCTACGGGTGGCGGGGGTGCTGCTGGCGGCTTTCGGGGTGTTGACGATCTTTCGCGGCGCCGACGCGGTGCATCATTGGTTCCATCGGCATACGGTGCCGGCGGCGGTGGACGGCGGGGCGGGGCACGAGGGGCACGGCGATCACGGAACGCACGAGGGGCACACGCATCCGTAGGGGCGGGCGGCCCTCGCGGCGCGCCGGGCCGGGCGTGGGTGGAAAAGCGGCTTGCCCGGGCCGGAGGCGGGACGCAGACCTTGCCGTTTTCCTATGCAAAAGCTGGCTCTGCTCTCGGTGAGTGACAAACGCGGTTTGGTCGATTTCGCGACCGCTCTGGTCAAAACGCACGGTTACACGCTGCTCTCCACCGGCGGCACCGCCAAGTTGCTCGCCGAGAAGGGCCTGCCCGTCACCGAGGTGAGCCAGCACACCGGCTTTCCGGAAATGATGGAGGGTCGCGTGAAGACCCTGCATCCGAAGATCCACGGAGGTCTGCTTTGCCGTCGCGACAAGGCCGAGCACCTCGCCGCCGCCAAGGAGCACGGCATCGCGCTGATCGATCTGGTGGTGGTGAACCTGTATCCCTTCGAGCAGACGGTCGCGAAGAAGGACGTGCACTTCGAGGAGGCGATCGAGAACATCGACATCGGCGGCCCCTCCATGCTGCGCAGCGCGGCCAAAAACCATGACGCCGTCTCCGTGGTCTGCGATCCGGACGACTACGGCTCCGTGCTCGACGCCCTCGCCGAGCCCGCCCGGTTGCCCGGCCTGCGCCGCAAGCTGGCGCTGAAGGTCTTCCAACGCACCGCCAGCTACGACGCCGCCATCGCGCGCTACCTCGAGACCCAGGCCGAGGAGCCCGATCTCGAGGCGCTGAGCGGTTACCCGAAACAGTTCAGCCTCTCCCTGCCGAAGGCGCAGAGCCTGCGCTACGGCGAGAACCCCCACCAAAAGGCCGCCCTCTACGGCAGTTTCCACGACCACTTCCAGCAGCTCCAGGGCAAGGAGCTCTCGTATAACAACATCTTGGACATCACGTCGGCCACCTACCTGATCGGCGAGTTCGAGAAGCCCACGGTCGCCATCCTCAAGCACACCAACCCCTGCGGCGTGGCCTCGGCCGAGACGCTCGAGGAGGCGTGGGAAAAGGCCTTCGCCACCGACCGTCAGGCGCCGTTTGGCGGCATCATCATCGTCAACCGCACCCTGGAAGGCGCCCTGGCCAAGACCATCGCGGAGATCTTCACCGAGGTCATCATCGCCCCGCGCTTCAGCGACGAGGCGCTGGCGATTTTCGGCAAAAAGAAAAACCTCCGCCTCATGATCGCCAAGGAGGGCGTCGGCGCCGATTCGCTGCTCGACGTGCGCTCGGTGGTGGGCGGCCTGCTCGTGCAGGATCGCAACAAGATTTTGGGCAACGTCGCCGACTTCAAGGTGGTGACGAAACGCCAGCCGACGGCCGAGGAGTGGGCGACCATGATGTTCGGCTGGCGCGTCTGCAAACACGTCAAGTCCAACGCCATCGTCTATTGCCGGGGCGAACAAACGCTGGGCGTCGGCGCCGGCCAGATGGCGCGCGTCGATAGCTCGCGCATCGCGGTCTGGAAGGCCGGCGAGGCGAAGCTCGACCTGAAGGGCTCGGTGGTCGTGTCGGAGGCCTTGTTCCCCTTCGCCGACGGCCTCGTCGCCGCGGCCGAGGCGGGCGCGACGGCCGCGATCCAGCCGGGCGGTTCGGTGCGCGACGACGAGGTCATCGCCGCCGCCGACGCGCGCGGCATGGCCATGGTGTTCACCGGACTGCGCCACTTTAAGCACTGATCTCGACTCCGGCGGGGGACGGAGGACGGTTCCGGTGGAGAAGCGAAAAGCAAAAGGCCGAGTCGGCGCGGAGGCGCCGACTCGGCCCGAGAGCTGATACGGAGGCGGAACGGTTTGGCGCGTTATGGGTGGCCTTGGCCGTCCCCGGCCAACGTATCGGCACCGCCGCCCGTTCTTACCGACGACGGCGGCGCGTGGCGCCCAAGCCCAGGGCGGCCAGGCCGCCCAACACCGCGAAGCTCGCGGGTTCGGGAATGGCCGAGGTGACGTTTAGGAAACCGGTGCCGCTGAAGAACGACAGCTCGTGGTCCGCTCCGCTGCCAATGGCGCCGTAGGTGCCGAGGGCCTGGGAAAGACCGTCGATGTAGAGGAAACCGATGCTGTCCGCGCCCACGAAATCGAGGTCGAAGATCGTGCCGGTGGTCAGGAACACGTCCGCGGCGTCGTCGATGAAGGCGCTGCTGATGCTCAGCGTGCCGGCCTCGATCACGATGTCGCCGGTGAAGGTGTTGGCTCCGATGAGATTTACGGTGCCGTTGCCCTGCTTGGTGAAGCCGCCGGCGCCGCCGCCGTCGAGCAGGGATTGGACGATGGTCACGTCGAAGCCGTTGCTATCGACGATCGCGCCGCCGGATTGGACGACCGCGGTCTGGCTCGCGCCGCCGAGGTCCACGAAGTTCGCGCTGTTGTTGGCGGCCCGGAGCACGCCGCCGTTGAAGTTGAAGGTGGCGGTGCCGTTGTTGTTCGTGGTGATGATCTGGGCGATGGTGAGGGTGCCGCCGTTCAGGTTGACGGTGTTGTTGGCCGCGGCGCCGCCGGCGTGGTTGAGGTCGAGCACGCCGCTGGTGGACGAGCCGGTGCCGTTGCCGCTGTAGGAGGTGATCGCGCCCGAGTTGAGGGTGACCACGCTGGCGCCGGTGCCGTTGCCGGTGCTGAAGCGGAGATCGGTGTTGGCGTTGAGGTTGAGCTGACCGCCGTTGATGTTCACGTTGCCGCCGGCGGAGTCCCATTGGTTCACGATCATCCAGCGCTCGGTCGTGGTCGCCACGTTCACCACGCCGCCGGTGCCGATGTTGAGCGTGCCCTGGGCGCTGGCATTGCCGGCGTAGGCCACGATGAGATCGTTTTCGACGTTCACCACGCCGGTGCCGGAGACATTCCAGGTGCCCGAGCCGGCCTGGGTGTTGTTGTTGTTGCGGGCGAGGACCAGCGCTCCGGTGATGTTGGCGGTGCCGCCGGTCTGATTGACGGTGCCGGTGCCGATACTGCCGACCCAGGTCTGACCGGCGCTGTTGATCGTGCCGTTTTCGAAGTTGACCGTGCCCACGCCGCTCGCGCCGCGTCCGATGACGATGGATGCGTTTTGGTTGCCCGCGCCGTCGGTGAAGCTCTGGGTGGAGTTGGCGTTGAGGGATCCGCTGGTGTTGATGTTCACCGTGCCGTTGCCATTGGCGCCGAAATACGCGCCGCCGACGAAAAACTTGCCCACGTTGAGGGTGCCGGAACCTTGAGCGAAGCCGGAGACGCCCCCGCCCGCGCTGGAGGTGTCCGCCAGATTGTAGGTCGCGGTGGCGGTGGCGGAGTTGCGGGCGACGAAGAACCAGTTGCCGCTGGCGGTGATGTTTGCGAGGGAAAGCGAGCCGGCGCGATGATCCAGACGGGCGGTGTTGCTGCCGCCGTCGGCGAGGAAGGCATCCACCGGCGTGAAGGCCGAATTCGCGCTGATGATGGGATAATTCCCGGTGGAGGTGTTGATGGTGAAGTTGCCGGAGGGCGCGAGGTCGGACGTCCAGTTCAGCTGGTCGTTCCAGTCTTGGCTGGTGTCACCGACCCAGGTGGATTGGGCGTGGACGGACGAGGCGGCGGCGAGGGTGGCGAGTCCGAGCACGATCTTGCGTGGGCGGACGCGACGATTTTGGGGACGATATGCGGGGGCTTTCATGTTTTGGGTAGCTGGTCTGACTGACTCGGCACGACGAGCGGCGGCCGCCGCGCAGCAGGGCGCGGAAAACCGTTCGATCAACGGATCGGATAAGGGGGAGGGGTGGGGTGACGCTTGCTTGTTTGTCGCCGGAGCGAATCAAACGGTGTGGGGTTAAGCGGGGTCGAACAGAGCCGGAAGGCGCGTCTCGGTCAAGATTTCGTTCCGTCGTGGGACGATAGGTTAAGGGATGAGTAAATGGGGCAAGCGCAGCCGGCCATGGCTTTCGAGGCCGTGGTGCGTCCATGGCGGAGCGAGGCCCGGGCGTGGAGTTCGGGGCGTGGGACGCTCCCCGCGGACGCCCCGGGTTTGATGGCGGGCGCCGGCGCTTGTCGCCCGAGGCGGGATCGGCCGGTGTCGCACGCGGAGATGGCCGCCTAAGCGCGACCGGCCGAGCGGGCGGGGTCAGGCCTTGGCCGGCGGCTTGGTGTCGGAGCTGTGCCAGCCAATCCCCGGAATGGTGGCGAGGGCGATGAGGGCGAGCTGGCTGGCGGCGAAGAGGACGAGCGCCCAGAATCCCCGGTCGGTGAAGCCGTAGCTGTGCAGCCCGACGCCGAGCAGGTTGGTACCGAACCAGCTCCAGCTTGTGACGATGTTTCCGAACACGGCGAGGGCCATCAGGCCGCGCGGGCCGCAGAGCCGGCCCCAGCGCGCGTGCAGGATGATCGCGTTCCAGATCACGATGATGAGCGCGCCGTTTTCCTTCGGATCCCAGCCCCAGAAGCGTCCCCACGATTGGTCGGCCCAGATGCCGCCGAGGATCGTGCCGACGAGGCTGAAAAGGGTGGCGAAGCAGATGATGCCATAGACCATGCGCTCGAGGGCGGACGCGGTGTCCCGATCCAGGCTGGCGGTGAAGAAACCGCGGATGATGTAGAGCGCGGCGAGGAAACCGGCGAGGTAGGTGGCGCTGTAGCCGATGGTGATGACGACCACGTGGGTCGCCAACCAGAAGTTCGAGTCCAGCACGGCGCGCATCATCTCCAGGGTGTCGCCGCTGAGCGAGAGGTGGTGGGCGATGATGAGACCGGAAAAGCCCATGATGCCGGCGGCGGCGCTGGCGAGCGCGCGCGGGTAGAGTTTTTCCAGGACCAGGCAGAGACCCACCGAGCCCCAGGCGACGAAGATGGCGGAGGAGTAGAGGTTGGTCACGGGCGGGCGGCCCTCCAGCCACATGCGGGTGGCGATGCCGGCGGTCATGAGCACGAAGCCGAGCACGTTGAGATAATAGGCGGAGAGACCGAGCTCGACGGGCCACTTGAGCCACGAGACGACGGCGAGCAGCAGGGCCGCCACGAAGATCACCATGCCGGAGTAGAAGGGCGCGGCGGCCTTGAAGCGGGTCTCCGCATCCACTTTTTTGATACGGTCCTCGAGGCGTTTCTCCATCTCGGCGCGGAGCAGGCCGACGAGGGGGTCGAACTGCTCCTTGTTTTGCGCGCGCCAGGCGAAGGCGAGGCCGGCGAAACTGTAGGCGTGGGCCTCGAGCCGGCCGGTGCGGAAGGTGTCGAGCAGGGCCTCGCCGGTGCGTTGCCAGGCGTCGTCGGGCTGTTCGTCGTCGGGCGGGATGGGGAGCAGGTAGGCGTTGCGCGCCATGAACTCGAAGCGGCCGGCGAGGTCGAGCAGGCGTTCGGCGGCCTGCTCGTTGTGCGGTTGCTTCTGCTCGCGCAGACGGAGGGCGGCGATGCCGACGGGGAGATCGTTCTGGAAATCGGTCAGCTCCTGAAGCGGGGCGTCGAGGCCGGGGGGGACGAGCGAGGCCTTGATGCGGGCGTAGAGCCCGAGGTTGTCGCGCAGGCGGATGACCTCGCGCTGGAAAGGCGTGCGCCGCTGGGCCTCGATCGGCTGGGCGAGCTCGGCCTGGCGTTCGAGTTCCTCGAGCGCCGGCTCGATTTGTTTGTAGGCGAAACGTTTTTTGCCGGCGCCGTCGGTTTCGGAAAGTTTGAGCAGGGCGAGCACCTCGGGATGGAGGATCTCGAAGACCTGATAGTCGTCGGCGGTGGTGCCGCCGAGCAGGGCGTCGGCGATCCAGAGGGAGGGCGGGAGGCGTCGGCCGTCGGGGGTGCGCACGGTCTGGCGTCCCTGGAACTGGAGGAGCGAGGCGCGGGCGACGGTATCCAGCGGCTTGATACGGCCGCCGACGAGCACCGGCAGGCGCCCGAAGGCGACGTGGTCGGGGGCGTCGGCCGGCGGCGCGGGCGGGCGCAGGGTGGACCCGACGTAGAGCAGCCCGGCGAGGAGGACGAGGAGGGGGACGAGGCGTTGGATGGACATCGGGCGCGGGATCAGGCCGTGGCGGCGGCGCGTTTGCGGAAAAAGGCGAGCAGGTGCCAGCCGAACTGCCAGAGCAGGCCGAGGGTCATGAGCAGGCAGCTGATGTAGGGGATCAGCCAGGAGGGGTTGCGCACGACCTGGAGGACGGTGGTCTTGTCGTTGTTGTCGAAGCCGGCCTGGTAGAAGGTGAGTCCGGCGTAGCGGAGCGGGTTGTTCATGTAGATCAACACCTCGCGGTCATCGACGCCGTCGGGAGTGTTGAGCCGGATGCGGCTGGAGAAGTTTTTGGGGATGTCGGTGCCGGCGTAGCGGTCGTGGGAGAAGTCCACCAGCGTGAGCGAGTAGGGCTTGTAGGCGCGTTCGAAACGCAGCGCGAGGGTCCACTCCCGGCCCGCGTAGGAGAAGCGCTCCGGCTCGATCAACATCGTGGAAACCAAAAAGACGCCCAGGCTGCCCTCGGGCCCGATCAGCTCGACGAAGGCGGCGGGCAGGTTGCGTTCGTCCTGTTTGTAGGTGACGGGCAGGGGCGTGAGGGCGAGGCGCGGGCCGAGGCCGGTGTTGGAGAGGTTTTCCACCCGGCCGGCGGCGAGGGCGGGGGCGTTTTCCTCCTTCATGGCGAGCGCGGCGTTCGGGTAGTAGGCGAGGGGGACGACCTTGAAGGGCAGGGCGGCCGTCTGGATCTCGCGGCCGCGGGCGAGGTGGCTCTCGGGAATGGCGGTGACGAGCTCGGTGTCGGGCTCGGTGACGTCGATCACGGCGAGCTCGTTGAAGCGCCAGCTCTCGGAGTAGTTTTTGGTCTGACCCTCATCGAGGCGCATCTGGTATTCCTCCTGGAAGAGGCCGGTGAACAACTCGCCGAGGAGGAGCAGGATAAGCCCGAAGTGGACCAGCTGGATGCCGGTTTTTTTCCAGGTGAAGGCGAAGCGTTTCCAGTGGGCGGCGACGAGGTTGATCAGGAGGAGCGCGCCGATGAAGTAGCCGCCCGGGAAAATGGGGGTGGGGAAACCCTTGATCGAGTGCAGCACGACCCAGCTTTTGAACCACTTCTCCTGCACGGCCCAGATGCCGAGGTGGACCTGGTCGATGGTGGCGAAAAACACCAGGGCGGCCGACAGGGCGAGCAGCGCGACGGTGAGCTTCAGCGAGATGAAGAATTTTATGAATTCGCGGAGAAGTTCGCGCATGACGGGACGGTGGACGGAAAGGCGGAGGGTGGAGGGAGGAAGGCTGAGGGCGGAAGGCTGAAGGATGAAGGCGGAGGGCTGAGGGCTGAAGCCGGGAGGGAGGGCGCTAATACGCGCGAGGGGCGCTTACCCCTGCGGGCGGACGGTGCGGAGGAAGGCGAGGAAGGCGTCC
Organism: uncultured Akkermansia sp.; assembly: GCA_966252115.1. Classification (GTDB taxonomy): domain Bacteria; phylum Verrucomicrobiota; class Verrucomicrobiia; order Opitutales; family Opitutaceae; genus IMCC26134_A. The sequence continues at coordinate 41,655 of CBINNW010000001.1, read as the reverse complement.
TTGTTGGCGGCGACGAGGGCGTCGGGGCCGGTGACCTTGAAGAACCAGGTGGCGCCGGCATGGGGCACGATGGCGCCGAGCACGCGTTGGCCGTTGCTTCCGACCAGCTCGACCACGTCGAGGTGGAGCGCGCCGACATCCATGTGCTGGAGGGCGCCGCCAAGCTCGGCCTCGCCGATGGGGGGGAGCGAGAGCTGCTGGCGCCAGCGGTTGACGTTGGCGAGGTTGCCGCCGACGTCGCCGGGGAAGGCGGTGATGGCGAGCTCGGCCCCGGGGCCGCCGGCCTCGCCGGGGATGAGGAGGGTGGCCTTGCGCATGGGGCGGTCGGGCCCGGCGCTCCAATCGGCGGGGGCGGTCCAGGCGAGACCGGGGCCGCTGGCGGTGGTGACGGCGGTGTTGGCCATGGCGGCCATCGCGGCCTGTGGATCGTTCGCGGCGCCGGGGCTCGAGGCGGGCGCGCCGGCGGCGGGGGCGGGCGAGGTGGAGCCCGCGGAGCCCGGCGCGGCGGGACCGGTGGTGGAACCGGAGGACTCCGCGCCGTGGTCCTTCACGACCCGGTAGGTGACGATCTCATCCTTGCGGCAGGCGGCGAGGGACAGGGCGGCGAGGAGGCAGGCGAGGGTGGTCGGGAGAGTGGTGCGCATGGCGGAAAGAAAGGAAACTGCTGTCGGCGCTCCGCGCAGGGCAACCCATTCCGGGGGCTATGAGCCGGGACGGGGGCCGCCATAAGCGAGGGAGGCGAGCCATGCCAAAGCAGGCCCGGTGCCCGGGCCTGGGCGGAGCGGGTGGGGCCGGCCCCATTGTTTTCATGGTTTGCAGTTGGCCTACGAATGGGGAGGTGCCGCTCGCGATGAAGTCGGGCGAGCCGCCGATTTCCGACGCGGGGGCGGCGGGCTAGCCGGGCGCGCGGCCGGGATCGGTGCCCGAGGCCGGCCAATGTGCGTGGGACAGGGGGAGTTCGTTGAGCTCGGCCCGCGCCTCCCGCCACGTCGGATAGTGTTCGTCCAGGAGGGCGACGAAGCGGTCGCCATGGTTCGGCGCCAGCAGATGCGCCATCTCGTGGACGATGACGTATTCGAGCAGGTCCTTCGGCTTTTTCACCAACTCGGTGTTCAAGCGGATGTGGCCGGCGGCGTGGTTGCAACTGCCCCACTTGGTTTTCATCTGCTGCAGAAAATAGCCGGCAACCTTCACGCCGAGACGCGGCTCCCATTTGGCGATCAGGCCGGGAATGACGCCGTGAAGGAGCGACTTGTGCCACTCGTGGATGACCTGTTCGCGTTTGGTTTTCGGGCTGCCGGGGCGCACCGTGAGAGTGATGCGCTTGTGGTCGAGTTTTACCGCGGGTTTCGCGTCGGCATGGCGAACGGTGATCCGGAGAGGGCGGAGGGCTGAGACTTGAGGCCTGAAGATTCGGAGGAGGCGCGGAGGGCGAAGTAGCCGGGGCGCAGATCGGTGAAGAGGGCGGCGCGGAGGGCGGGGCAGACGCGCCAGTAGTCGCCGAGGGCGTCGAGGTCGCGGGCGGGGAGGCCGCCGCGCAGGTGGGCGGCGATGTCCTGCACGTCCTCGGTCTCCTGGCCGTCGAGGTAGCGAGGGAGGTTGAGGTTGAAATCGTTTTTCTCGATCTCGGCGTGGGGGACGAGGCGGGAGTAGCCGGGCTGCTCCTCGGCGTGGGTGAACACGGCCACGATGCGGTGGAGGTCGCGCTCGCGGAGGCGGTTTTTGTTGCCGTCCTTGATGAAGCCGCGGGAGGCGTCGATCAGGAAAACGGCGCGGCGGGCGGAGGCGTTTTCCTTGTCGAGGACGAGGATGCAGGCGGGGATGCCGGTGCCGTAGAAGAGATTGGCGGGCAGGCCGATGATGCCCTTCAGGATGCCGGAGCGGACGAGGTTTTGGCGGATGGCGGCCTCGGCGTTGCCGCGGAAGAGGACGCCGTGGGGGAGGATGCAGGCGGCCTTGGCGGTGCTCTTCATCGAGCGGACGATGTGGAGCAGATAGGCGTAGTCGCCCTGCTTGGCGGGCGGGAGGCCCCACGCGAAGCGTTGAAACGGGTCTTTGTCGCCGCTGTCGCCGAGGGTGAGGCCGGTGGTCCACGCCTTGTCGGAGAAGGGCGGGTTGGCGACGACGTAGTCGTAGGTGCGGAGCTGGTCGGCGGAGTCGCGAAACTTGGGGGTGGCGAGGGTGTTGCCGGTGAGGATGTTGGCGGTGGGGAAGTCGTGCAGGATCATGTTCATCCGCGCGAGACCGGCGGTGGTGACGTCCTTCTCCTGGCCCTCGAGGGTGATGTGTTTGCCGGCCTCGGCGGCGACCTTGAGCAGGAGGGAGCCGGAGCCGCAGGTGGGGTCGTAAACGGAGGTGGCGGCGCGGGTGTTGTGCGGGCCGATGCCGAGGACCTTGGCGATGACGAGGGAGACCTCGGACGGGGTGTAGAACTGGCCCTTGGACTTGCCGCTGTCCTGGGCGAAGTGCCGCATGAGGTATTCGTAGGCGTCGCCGAGGATGTCGTCGTGGTCGGCGCGGTTGGCGGAGAAATCGAGCTCGGGCTTTTGGAAGATGCCGACGAGGTGGGTGAGGCGGTCCACCTTGTCCTGGCCCTCGCCGAGTTTGTTGGAGTCGTTGAAATCGGGGAAGTCGGAGCGGGCGAGGCGGCTGTTGGCGTCGATGAGGGGCTGGATGACCTGGGTGTTGATCTTGTCGCCGATGTCGGGTTTGCCCTTGAGGGCGATCATGTCGCGGAAGTGGGCGCCCTTCGGGATGACGACCGGCGCGACGAAGGCGTCGGCGTCCCCGTATTTGTCGGAGACGTATTTGATGAAGAGCATGAACAGGACGTAGTCCTTGTATTGGCTCGGATCCATGCCCCCGCGGAGGGCGTCGCAGGAGGACCAGATGGAGGAGTAGAGATCGGACTTTTTGAGGGCCATGCGGGGAGGCGGAAGTGGGCGGCGAGCGCGACGGAGACGCGGACGAGAGCGGAAAAGCGCCGAGTAGGCGGTGGACGCGCGGGCGCGGCAAGCGTCGGCACAAGGGACTCATAATCCCCTGGTTTCGGGGCGGGGTGGAGAGGGCGGGGCGGGGCGGGGGCGGAGGGCGAACCGCCGGTCGGGCGTGCGGCGGGGAAACGTTTCCGAGCTCGCCGGCGCGCGGCGGGGCGCTTGGGTGGGCGGCATATGTTTATGGAAAACGTGATGTGGGTGGCGTGGGCCCTGATCGCCGCGCGGCTGGCGGCGCAGCTCGGGCTGTCGGTCCTGAACCGTCGCGAGGTGCTGCGCCACGCCGGCAATCCGCCGCCGGCGGTGGCCGCGATGGTGGACGCGCAGACTTTTCGCAAGAGCACCGACTACACGCTGGCGAAAAATCGCTTCGGGGTCGTCTCGCTGATCTTCGACGCGGGCGTGCTGGCCCTGCTGCTGGCCAGCGGCGTGTTGCCCCGGCTCTTCGCGCACATGGCGGGCTGGGCTCCGGCGGCGAAGTGGGACGACGCGCTCTTCATCCTCGTCGCCGCGTTGCTCGCGGGGGCGCCGTCCCTGCCCTTCGAGTGGTGGGAAACCTTTCGGCTGGAGGCGCGTTTCGGCTTTAACCAAACCACGCCGCGCCTGTGGGTGGCGGACCGGATCAAGGGCCTGGCGCTCACGCTGGTCATCGGGTTTCCGCTGCTGTGGGGACTGCTCTCGCTGGTGGCGCTGGTCGGGGCGGCCTGGTGGATCTGGGGCTTCGCTCTGCTCTTCGGTTTCCAACTGCTGATGGTGGTGCTGTATCCGCGTCTCATCCTGCCTCTTTTCAACAAACTCACGCCACTGCCGGAGGGGCCCTTGAAGGACCGGCTTTTCCGGCTGGCGGATCGCACGGGCTTCAAGGCCTCGACCATCGAGGTGATGGACGGCAGCAAACGCAGCGGGCACGCGAACGCGTTTTTCACCGGCTTCGGGCGTTTCCGGCGTATCGTGTTGCTGGATACGCTGCTCAACCAGCTGAGCGAGGAGGAGACCGAGGCGGTGCTGGCGCACGAGGTCGGGCACTACCGGCGCGGGCACATCCCCAAGATGCTCGCGACGTCGGCGGCGCTCCAGTTCGGCGGTTTCTGGGCGATAGCGGCGCTGGCGCGGAGCGAGTGGTTCAATCCCGGTTTCGGGTTTCCCGCGGGCGAGCTGGCGCCGGCTTTTCTGCTCTTCGGGCTGACGAGCGGGCTGGTGACCTTCTGGTTCGCGCCGCTGGGCAACCGGGTGTCGCGCAAACACGAGTTCGAGGCGGACGCCTTCGCCCGCGAGGCGATGGGCGGGCCCCACGCGCTGGTGGCGGCGCTGCGCAAGCTGGCCTCGAAGAGCCTGAGCAACCTGACGCCGCATCCGCTCTTCAGCGCGGTGTATTTTTCGCACCCGGCCCTGGTCGAGCGGGAGCGGGCTTTGCTGGGGGGCGGCGCGGTCGGCCGCGCCGGTGGCGAAGCGTGAAGACGGTGCGGCTCGCGGGCGGGCGGCGGGCGAGCGCGGATGTTTTCCGCCGGCTCGCGTGGCTTCTGTATTTGCTGCTTCTCGGCGGAAGGATGCGCGCCGGGGAACTGAGCATCGCGACCTACAATCTGGCCAACTACACGCTCGCCGACCGTCGCATCGAGGACGGGTTTCGGCCGGACTATCCGAAGCCGGAGGCGGAAAAGGCCGCGCTGCGGCGGGTGATCGCGGCGATGGACGCGGATGTGATCGCGCTGCAGGAGATCGGCGGCGCGCCCTTTCTGGCCGAGCTGCGGCGGGATCTGGCGAGCGAGGGCCTGGACTACCCGTATGGCGAGGCGCCGGTGGGCGCGGATGCGGAGCGGGGGCTGGCGGTGCTCAGCCGGGTTCCGCTCGGGTCGGTGGTTCTACATCGCGATCTGGTGGCGCGCCGGCGCGGGAACGGCGGCGCGGGCGCGGTGGGTGCAGCGGGAGAATCGGGTGCGGCCGGCGGCGCGGTGGAGCCGGTGCGACGCGGTCTGCTACAGGTGGAGGTGCCGACGCCGGACGGGGTGGTGACGCTGTTTGTCGTTCACCTGAAAAGCCGGATCGCCGAATCGAGCTCGGACCCGGCGGCGGAGGAACAACGCGTGGCGGAGGCGCAGGCGGTGCGTGATCGGGTGCTGGAACTGTTTCCCGAGCCGGCGGGCGGTTCGGGGCCGGGAGCGCGGGCGCGCTTCGTGATCGTAGGCGATTTTAACGACAGTCCCGGCAGCCGGGCGTTGCGCGCGGTGCAGGCGCGGGGAAAAACCGAGATCGCGCGCTGGGTGGACGCGGCGGACGAGCGGGGGCAGCGCTGGACGCACGCCTACGAGCGGCTGGCGGTGTATTCACGTTTCGACCACGTGCTGGTGTCGCCCGCGCTGTGGGGCGAGGCGGGGGAAGGGGTGCGGGCGCGAATCGTGGGCGAGCCGTGGGAGGCGGTGCGGGCGGCGAGCGACCACCGTCCGGTGCTGTTGAGCCTCGCGCTCGGTGAATAGCCGACGAGCGAGGGGCGGGCGGAGACGACTCGGCGGGCGCGGGGACATCCCCGAATAAAGCCTCGCCCCCCGACACTGCCCTTCCGCTCGGCCTCCGTTTTTGCGCTCTTTGCGTTCTCTCGCGGCCATCCCCTCCGGACCCGACCCTAACCCTAACCCAAACCACAATAGCCACAAAGAACGCATAGAGCGCAAAGAACCACCCGGCTCGGACCCTTCTCTGTGCTCTCTGCGTTCTTTGTGGCCAAATCATAAAAAGGGCGGGACCGCCGGGACCGCCGCGTGGGCCGGACGGTGATCGGCTCCCGGACCAGCGCTCACGGAGTGAGCGCGCTACCTTTCCGGAAAGTCCCAACTCAAAACGTGATTGGTATCATATCAGCCACGGCTCAGGCCTGGGCGAGGGCCTGTTCGAGGTCGGCGCGGAGGTCGGCGAAGTCCTCGCAGCCGAGGCTCAGGCGGATGTAGTCCGGCTGCACGCCGGTGGTGACCTGCTCCTCGGGCGTGAGCTGGCTGTGGGTGGTGCTGGCGGGGTGGATTGCGAGGCTCTTGGCGTCGCCGATGTTGGCCAGGTGGCTGAAAAGGCGGAGCGCGTTGATGGTGCGCTTGGCGCCCTCGTAGCCGGCCTTCACGCCGAAACCGAGCAGGCCGCCGTATCCACCGGTCAGATACTTGGTGGCGGCGGCGTGGTGTTTGGAGCCGGGCAGGCCGGGGTAGTTGACCCAGGCGACCTTGGGGTGCTCGGCGAGGAAGTGGGCGGCGGCGAGGGCGTTTTGGCAGATGCGCTCCATGCGCAGGTGCAGGGTTTCGAGGCCGATGAGCGTTTGCCAGGAGTTGAAGGGCGAGGCGCAGGCGCCGACGTCGCGCAGGAGTTGCAGGCGGAGCTTCAGGGCGAAGGCGACGTTGGCGCCGCCGGCGGGCGGGAATGCGCGAAAGGCGTCCCAGTGGACGAGGCCGTGGTAGGAGGGATCGGGCGTGGTGAAGCCGGGGAAACGGCCGGAGCCCCAGTCGAAGTTGCCGCCGTCCACCACGATGCCGCCGATGGAGGTGCCGTGGCCGGCGAGGTATTTGGTGGTGGAGTGGACGACGATGTTGGCGCCCCACTCGAAGGAGCGGTGAAGGATCGGGCTGAGGCAGGTGTTGTCGAGGATGAGCGGAACCCCGGCTTGGCGGGCGACGGCGGCGACCTCCTCGACGGGGAAGATGTTGAGCGCGGGGTTGCCGAGGCCCTCGCCGTAGAAGGCCTTGGTGTTGGGGCGGAGGGCGCGGCGGAAGGCGTCGGGATCGTCGGCGTCCACGAAGCTGATCTCCAGGCCGAGCTTCGGCAGGGTGTGGTGGAACAGGTTGTAGGTGCCGCCGTAGAGCTGGGAGACGGAGACGATGTGATCTCCGGCGCCGGCGAGGTTGAGGATGGCGTCGGTGATGGCGGCCTGGCCGGAGCTGTGGGCGACGGCGGCGGTGCCGCCCTCGAGCGCGGCGATACGTTGTTCGAGCACATCCGTCGTCGGGTTGTTGACGCGGGTGTAGATGTTGCCGAGTTCCTTCAGGGCGAAGAGGTTGGCGGCGTGCTCGGTGTCGCGAAAGACGTAGCTCGTGGTTTGGTGGAGCGGGACGGCGCGGGAGCCGGTGACGGGGTCGGGGGTCTGGCCGGCGTGGAGGGATTTGGTGCCGAGGCCGGACGGGTAGGGTTTCTGGGTGTTCATCGGGAGGTCGCGCAGCTTGGCGCAGGCCCCCGCGTTCTCGCAAGTCGCGGGGGAGCGGTGTGCGGCGGGGCGAGGCGGGGCGCGACGGCGCCGACGGGCGAGGAGGGCGCGGCGGCGAGGTGGCGAAAACCGGGCGCGTTTGCATCTGGCGGAGCCGGGCGGCGATGCGGTGGAGTGGCGGGATGGGTTTGGCTGTGACTTGTCTGATCTGGGCAACGGGGCTGCTGGCGGCCGCGCGTTTCGCGGTGTGGCCGGCGCGGACCTATCGCGCGTGGTGGGTGGCCTTGTTCGCGACGGAGCTGGGGCATGCGTGGGCGGTCGTGGCGGTGCTCTCGGGCGCAGCGGCGGTAGCGCTGATTTTGAGCGGGGAGCTGGAGTTTTTCGGCGCCGTGGTGGCGGGGCTGGCGGCGGGTTTGGCCGGGGTGGCGGGCGGGTTGTTCGCGCGACCGGCCTTGAGCGCGGCGCGGGTGGCGGCGGGAGCGGCGCATGATCTCGGGCGGGTGTTCGGGGCGGGGGAGGGGCGGCCGCTTTGGTCTTGGGTGCGGTTATGGCGTTGGCCCGTCGGGGTGCGCCGCGGCGTCGTGCAGGAGTTTGAGGCGGCGGGGCGCCGGGTGGATTTTTACCCGGCGCGGAGGCGGGCCGAGGGGGCGGCGCGGGAAGGCGATGGGGCTCCTCTCGTGGTGCTGGTGCATGGTGGCGGCTGGGATGGCGGCGACCGGCGGGAGCTGGCGGCGTTTGACCACTGGTTGGCGGAGCGCGGGGTGGCGGTGCTGGCTTTCGACTATCGTCTGGCTCCGGAGCATCGGTGGCCGGCGCAGCGGGAGGATCTGCGCGAGGTGCTCGCCTGGGCGCGGGAAAACGCGACGCGGCTCGGCGTGGATGCGGCGCGCATCACGCTGGTGGGGCGGAGCGCGGGGGCTCAGATCGCGGTGGCGACTGCCTATGGTGAACGACTCCCGGGGGTGCGCGCGGTGGTGGCGCTCTATGGCGTGCACGACCTGGAGTTTGTTTGGTCGATCCGGTCGGAGCACGATTCGCTCAACTCGGACAAACTCATGCGCCAATACCTGGGCGGTCCGCCGGAGGGGGCGAGGCGGGCGCTGTATCACGGCGGCAGCGGCGAGGCGCTGGTGCACGCCGAGGTGCCGCCGACCCTGATCGTGCACGGGGCCTTGGACGAGATGGTGTGGTGCCGGCACAGCGAGAAACTCGCCTCGGCGCTGCGGCGGGTGGGCGCGCCGCACGTGTTTGTGCGGCTGCCGTGGGCGACGCACGCGGGCGAGGCCAACCTGCACGGGCCGGCGGGTCAGCTCATCACCGGGGCGGTGGCGTGGGTGGCGCGGGCGAAGGAGCCGGGGCGTCCGATCGGGGCGTAGCGCCCGGTGGCGCCCGTAGTAGGCCGCGAGAACGGCCGGAGGCGCGGACGTTTTGGCCCGCGTCCGAATAGGAGGGACGGGGGGAAGGCCGGCCGTCGATGCGGCCGGCGAGCGGGCACGGTTCAGGCGAAGCGGTGGGCCAGGCCGGCGTGGAGGTCGCGGACGAGTTTTTCGGTAGTGGCCCAGTCGATACAGCCGTCGGTGATGCTGACGCCGTATTTGAGGTTTTCCTTCGGCTGCGGGAAGGGCTGGTTGCCGGCGCCGAGGTTGCTCTCGACCATGGCGCCCATGATGGAGGCGTTGCCCGCCTGGATCTGGTTCACGAGGGCCTGGAGGACGTCGGGCTGGAGCTGCGGTTTTTTGGCCGAGTTGTCGTGCGAGGCGTCCACCAGGATGGAGAGGGGCAGGCCGGCCTTGGCGAGGAGGGTCTCGGTTTCGGAGATGTGGGCGGCGGAGAAATTGGGTCCTTTGGCGCCGCCGCGGAGGACCACGTGGCAGTGGGGGTTGCCGCTGGTGCGGACGGCGGCGGCGGCGGCGTCCAGGCCGATGCCGAGGAAGGTCTGGGGCTGGGCGGCGGCCTTGATGGCGTTGATGGCGACGGTGAGTCCGCCGTCGGTGCCGTTTTTGAAGCCGATGGGCATGGAGAGGCCCGAGGCGAGCTGACGGTGGGTCTGGGACTCGGTGGTGCGCGCGCCGATGGCGCCCCAGCAGACGAGGTCCGCGATGTATTGGGGCATGATCGGATCGAGGAATTCGGTGGCGGTGGGCAGGCCGAGATCGAGGACCTCGCGCAGGAAGGAGCGTCCGAGGCGCAGGCCGGCGGCGATGTCGTGCGAGCCGTCGAGGTGGGGGTCCATGACGAGGCCCTTCCAGCCGACGGTGGTGCGGGGCTTTTCGAAATAGACGCGCATGACGACCATCACGCGGTCGGAGACCTCCCGGGCGAGGGCGGCGAGGCGGCGGGCGTAGTCGCGGCCGGCCTCGACGTCGTGGATGGAGCAGGGTCCGATGATGAGGAGGAAGCGGCGCTCGTCGGTGAAGATGATGCGCTGGATGGCGCGCCGGCTCGCGGTGATGAAATCGGCGTGGGCTTCGGTCTTGGGCAGCTCGGCGAGGAGTTGGGCGGGCGTGGGGAGCGGGCGCGTCTCGACGACGTGGATGTCGGAGGTCTGTTGCATGAGATCGGGCTGAAGGCGGTGGACGGCGGGGCGGGTGAGGTGGGTCAGGCGAAGTGCGGGGCCAGGGCGGAGTGCAGCTCGCGGACGAGTTTCTCGGTGGTTTCCCAATCGATACAGCCGTCGGTGATGCTGACGCCGTATTTTAGGTTTTCCTTCGGTTGCGGGAAGGGCTGGGCGCCGGCGTGGAGGTTGCTCTCGATCATCATGCCCATGATGGAGCGGTTGCCGGCGGCGAGCTGGCCGATGAGGTCGCGCACGACCTCGGGCTGCCGTTCCGGCTGTTTGCGGGAGTTGTCGTGGGAGGCGTCCACCAGGATGGAGGCGGGGAGGGCGGCCTTTTGGAGGAGGGTTTCCGTTTCGGCGATGTGGGCGGCGGCGTAGTTGGGGCCGCGGGCGCCGCCGCGCAGGACGACGTGGCAATCGCGGTTGCCCTTGGTGCGGACGGCGGCGGGCACGCCGTCGCGCCGGATACTGAGGAAGGTGTGGGACTGGCCGGCGGCCTTGATGGCGTTGACGGCGGCGGTGAGGCTGCCGTCGGTGCCGTTTTTGAAGCCGATGGGCATGGAGAGGCCCGAGGCGAGCTGGCGGTGGGTCTGGGACTCGGTGGTGCGCGCGCCGATGGCGCCCCAGCAGACGAGGTCCGCGATGTATTGGGGCATGATCGGATCGAGGAATTCGGTGGCGGTGGGCAGGCCGAGATCGAGGATCTCGCGCAGGAAGGAGCGTCCGAGTCGCAGCCCGGCCGCGATGTCGTGGGAGCCGTCCAGGTGGGGGTCCATGATGAGGCCCTTCCAGCCGACGGTGGTGCGGGGTTTCTCGAAATAGACTCGCATGACGATCATCACGCGGTCGGAGACTTCGCGGGCGAGGGCGGCGAGGCGGCGGGCGTAGTCGCGACCGGCGTCCACGTCGTGGATGGAGCAGGGGCCGACGATCAACAACTGGCGACGCTCGTCGGTGAAGATGATCTGGCGGATGTCGCGTCGGCTGGCGGTGACGAAGTTGGCCTGGGTCTCGGAGATCGGAAACTCGGCCAGCAGCTCCGCGGGGGTGGGCAGGGGGCGGGTCTCCAGAATGTTGAGGTCCGAGGTGGCTTGCATGAGGGGAAAACGATCAGCTTGGCAGTCGGTCGCGGCTCGGGGCAAGCCGACCTTTGCGAGGGGCGCGCGGGAAACGTGTGCCGCGTGGGGTAAATCGACGGAGCGCGTTGCGATTTGGGCTTGAGGTCGATGGCGAGCGAAAGGCCCGGCACCCGCATCTCCGCTGATTCGGGCGAATCCGTAGTCGGATGAATCAAAATCGGAAACGTCGATCTCGTCCGTTTCTTCGATTGACTAAAATAAGTTGCCCGGTCGCCTACCCCTAAGCGACCGGGCATTTGCTTTCTTAGTTACCCCAAAAACTCCTGTTAACAACAGGAGAAGTGGAAAAGTGATGGACGGACTAAGTGCGGCCGAGCAGGCTGGGTCAATAGAATCTTTTATTTTTCTTTTTCTGAATGAATAGCACCTTGACTGATAGTTTTTTAGAGAAAGGTTTTTTTCAATTATCCGGGCGGATCCGTTCGCGGCCTTTCGCTTGGCTGCGGGTTTCCGGGCCGGACGCGGCGGCCTTTCTCCAAGGGCAATGCACCCAGGATCTGCGGCCGCTGCGGCATGGCGGGACGACGTGGGCCTTGTGGTTGAGCCTGAAGGGCAAGGTGATCGGCGAGAGTCTGGTCCTGCGTGATCAACCCGAGGGCTCCGGCGACGGGGTGTGGTGGCTGTGGAGTCCCCATACGCCGGGGGAGGTGCTGCGCGCGCGCTTGGAGGAATTTATCATCGCGGACGATGTGACGGTGGAGCCGGGTGAGGATTGGGCGCAGTGGACGCTGGCCGGACCGGAGGCGGAGGCTTGGTTGCGAAGCGCGAGTTCGGCCCAGGAGCTTCCGGCGGGAGCGGGGTGGGTGCGTTTGGGCGATGGGTATCTTTTTGCGGGGCGGCGCGGGCAGGCGCGGATTTGGGAATGGCTTCTCCCGCCGGGGGCGGAGGCGTCCGGCGAGGCGTCGTTGCCGGATTTGGCGGAGCTCAGGCCGGAGGACTTGGTGCGGGCGCGGTTGGCCGCCGGGGTGCCGGCGATCCCGGGTGAATTTGGTCCGGGGGATTTGCCGCAGGAGGCGGGGCTGGAGGCGGTGGCGGTGTCGTTCACCAAGGGTTGTTACTTGGGGCAGGAGGTGATGGCGCGCCTGCATGCGATGGGGCGTGTGCGGCGGAAGTTGTTGCGTGTGTGTGGGACGGGCATGGCGCCGGCGGCGGGCGCGGTGCTGGTGCAGAGCGCGGAGGATCGAAAAATGGGCGAGCTCCGCGCGGCGGTGGACGACGGGCGGGGCGGCTGGCTGGGGCTCGCGATTTGTAATCTGCTGGGCCTGGACGCCGCGCAGCCGCTGCGGCTGGCGCTGGCGGCGAGCGGCGATGGGGTGGGGACGGCGGGGACCGTCGCGGCGGGTGAGGCGGGCCTGGTCCGGCTCGTGAATCCGGCGGAGGTATCGGCATGAGTCGGGAGCGCGAACAACTGGTGACGCTCTGCGCGCGGCTCGGCGCGGCGCCCGCCCAGGCGGAGACGATGGCGGATCAGTTGCTCAAGCGTTGCGACCAGCTCGCGCGGGAGCGCGGCTGGCCGCGTGAGCGGGCGATGGAGCACCTGTTAACCCTGGTGATGAAAAGTCGCGCGGGGGAGGTCGTTCCGGGCTTCGAGGGCGGGCGTCCGCCACCGTCGCCTGCGCCGCCACCGTCGCCGCCGGGGCCGGAGTAGTCTTGGGCGTGGCCTTTACGGTAAAGTGAACCGGAGGCGGGCCGACGCGACGGGCGCCGCAAAAGCGCTCGCATCGTCGCGACGCGCGCGCGAGCCTGCGGGTTTTCCCTGATCGCCCCCCGCCATGAGCACAGCCGTCATCACCGCCCAGTTCGAAAAAGTCTTTGGCCGCGCGCCGGAGATCGTCACCCGCGCGCCGGGTCGAATCGAGTTTATCGGCAACCACACCGACTACAACGGAGGCACCGTGTTGGGCGCCTCCATTGATCGCGGTGTCACCGTCGCGCTGGCGCGGCGCGAGGACGGGCGTCGGCGTTTCCACAGCACCTACAACGGCAAGACCATCGAGCTGTCGGCGGGCGAGCCCGGGCGCCAAAGCGGCGACGCTTCCTGGACGAACTATCCCTTGGGGGTGCTGGCCGCCTTGCCGCATTTCGGGCTGAGCGCGCCCGGCGGGTTCGACTATTTTGCGGACAGCGATCTGCCCTCCGGCGCCGGACTTTCCTCCAGCGCGGCGATCGAGCTGGCCTCGGCCCTCGCCTTCCTGGGCGTGACCGGGCAATCGCCGGACCGCGAGACCGTGGTCAAGGTGGGCAAGCACGCCGAAAACAACTTCGTCGGCGTGCCCTGCGGCATCCTCGACCAGGGCGTCTCGGGCTTCGGCAAGGCCGGCCACCTGGTATTCATCGACTGCGCCGGACCGAAGTTCTCCACCGTGCCGATGCCGGCCGGCGCGCGCTTCTGGATCTTCAACACCCACACCAAGCACGCCCTGGTGGACGGGCTCTACGCGGCGCGTCACCGCGAGTGCATGGCCGCCGCCGCCGCGCTGGGCGCGAAGCTGCTGGTCGATGTATCCGTGGATAAACTACAGGCGGCGGAGTCGGCCGTCGAGCCGGTCGCCTTCAAGCGCGCCCGCCACGTGGTCGAGGAGATCGCGCGGGTGGACGCGACGGTGAAGGCACTCGGCGCGGGCGACCTCGCCGAGGTGGGGCGCCTGCTCACCGCCTCGCATCGCAGCTCGCGGCACCTGTTCGAGAACAGCACGCCGGAGCTGGATTTTCTCGTGGACACGCTCGTGGCCTCGACGGGCGTGTATGGCGCCCGCCTGACCGGAGGCGGCTTCGGCGGCGCGGTGATGGCCCTGGCGTCGGAGGCTTTCGGTTCGGTCGAGGCCGAGGCGGTCGCCGCCGCCTACGCCGCCAAGTTTGGCGCGCGCCCCGACATCCTGCCGATGGGCACGGGCGATGGGGCGAAGGTGCTGTGAGGCGAATTCCACGCGCTTCGTTTGGGCGCACCTGATCATTCGTCGGATGGGCTTGCCTGATCCTCCTGATCGGCGGGCCCGGGATTTGATTTAAGCTCTCGTCTTTCGCGGCCTTCGTCCTGTTTCGGAGGCGGTCGATTGATCAACCCTCGTGCGGGTGAATAGGGGTCTCTGGTCGCAAGCCCACGGTCCCTGTCGAACGGGGCGGGTTTGCTCACCACCAACCCACCCCATAATCCGCATGAAACGTATCCCCTCCTTGGTCTCGACTGCCGGCGCCGCCCTCGGGCTCGCCTTGGCGTCCGCTCAAGCCACCACCATCGCCTACTTCGATTTTTCCGATGGCGTGGACGGGCAGGAAGTGAATCCCACCGGCAGCAGCGGCGCCACCGGCAGCATGACCGTCGATGGCGGCGGCGACGGCACCAACGGCATGGTCGCGTGGAGCCTGGCCGCCTCGCCGAACTTCACCACCACGACCGTCGCGCCGACCCCCTACGCCAACACCACCGCGCTCTCGTTCGCCGGCGGGAACGATCTTTACCAACAAAATCCCGCCGCCTCGACCCTCTCCAACACGGTCTTCACCGACATCACGATCGAGGCCTACGTGAACTTCAGCAACCTGTCGGGCTGGCAGACTTTCGTGGGCCGCGACGATATTGGGAATCCCGGCAGCGGGACGGGTCCCCAGTCGCTTCTCTATCTTGCCAAAAGCGGTGCCGACAACGGCTTCCGGGTGGAGCTCATCACCGCCTCCAATACGAATGTCCAAGTCAACAGCACCTTCGTGCCCACGATCGGTGTTTGGAATCACGTGGCCGCGGTCGGTGACGCCACCGCCGGCACGCTCACTCTCTACGTGGACGGCGTTTCCGTCGGCAGCACCACCGGATTCGACGGCCTGCTGTCCAGCATCGCCAGCAGCTGGACGATCGGCCGCGGCCAGTTCAACGGCAACCCCGGCGACACCGTGAACGGCTTCATCGACGAAGTTCGTATCAGCGACGTGGCTCTCTCGCCCGGCGATTTCCTCAACGCCAGCCCGATCCCCGAGCCCTCCGCCTTCGCCGCCCTCGCCGGCGCGCTCGGTCTCGTGTTCGCGGCCGGACGCCGTCGCCGCGGCGCCGCCTGATTCGACCTCGGTCCAGAGCGGAGCTTTGCTCTTTCTTCAGTCCGACGTGTCCGCGTTTCATCGATTCCGGCCCTCCTTCGCGCTCCGCGTCGGGGGGCTTTTCTGTTTGCTCGTCGCGGATCTGGTCGCCCAGGGCATGCCCACCTTCCGCAACGTCGGGGTGCACGATCCTTCCATCGTGCGCGTGGGTGGGCAGCACTACGTTTTTGGGTCGCACCTCGCGGCCGCGCGTTCCGCCGACCTGATGTCGTGGACGCAGCTCCCGACCAATCCTCCCGGCGGCAACATCATCACGCCCGATCCGGCCGCGACCTTCGCCGAGGCCATCGAGTGGGCGGGCGCCTCCAACTTCTGGGCGCCCGACGTGCATCAGCTCGCCGACGGGCGCTTCTATTACTACTACTGCGTCACCGTCGGCGACTCGCCGCGCAGCGCGCTCGGCATCGCCGTCTCCGACGCGATCACCGGACCCTACACGCACGACACGATTTTGCTGAAGAGCGGCATGTGGGGCGAGGTCAGCCCCGACGGCACGATCTACGACGCCACCCGTCACCCCAACGCCGTCGATCCGCACGTTTTCGGCGATCCGCTCGGTCGGCTCTGGATGGTCTATGGCTCCTATTCGGGCGGCATTTTTATCGTCCGCCTCGACCCCGCCACCGGGCGCCCGCTCGCCGGCCAAGGTTATGGCAAGAAGCTCATCGGCGGGAACCATTCCCGCATCGAGGCCCCCTACATCCTGCATCACCCGGGCACCGGCTACTATTACCTTTTTCTCTCGTTCGGCGGCCTCGATTCCACCGGCGCTTACCAGATTCGCGTCGGGCGTTCCGCAAATCCCGACGGCCCCTACACCGATCCGGCGGGCAATGTTTTGACCAACGTGTCCGGCCCGCGCGGCTCCTTTTTTGATGACGCCGCCATCGCGCCCTACGGGGCCAAGTTGATCGGCAACCACCGCTTCCTGCATGTGGACGGCGAGCCGCGCACCACGAGTAGCGGCTATCTCTCTCCCGGCCACAACTCGGCCTTCTACGACGCCGCCAGCGGGCGGAGTTTTCTGGTGTTTCACACCCGCTTCGTCGGACGGGGCGAACAGCACGAGGTGCGGGTCCACCAACTCTATTTCAACGCCGCCGGCTGGCCCGTCGTCGCGCCGCACCGCTTCGCGGGCGAGTCCCCGGCCTCGTTTACCACCGCGCAGATTCCGGGTGTTTTTAAACTCATCAACCACGGCAAGGACATCTCAACCACGGTGCATGAATCCGAACTCGTGACGTTCCTCGCGAACGGCGGTGTGTCGGGCACGAGCGCCGCGACGAGCGGGACCTGGACGCTCTCCGGCGGCAACTTTCTCACCCTGACCCTCGGCGGCACGATCCACCAAGGCGTCGTCTCGTGGCAGTGGGACGACGACAATCTGGTCTGGGTGCCGGCCTTCTCCGCCCTCGCGAACTCCGGCGTGTCGGTCTGGGGCAGCAAGGTCGCCGCGCCCAACACCGCTCCGGCCATTCCCATGCTGGCCGACGCGACGGTGAATCAGGGGGAAACTTTCCGGCGCACCGTCGTCGCCACCGATCCCGACTTTGGCCAGACCCTCGGCTATTCGCTCGCCGTCGCTCCCGTGGGAGCGACGATGAACGCCGCGACCGGCGAGCTGAGCTGGACGCCCCGCCTGGCGGATGTGGGTCGGGTCCATGATTTCACGGTGCGCGTGGTGGACGACGGCGCCGACCCCGGCGCGAGCCAACGCTCATTCCAGGTGACGGTGAACGCGGTGAACGAACTGCGCCGCGCCGACCTTTCCTTCACCGCCCCCGGCGTCGCCGGACTGCGCGACGGGGCGGGCGTGTTCACCGGTTTCACCGCGCGCCTGCCCGGCACCGGCGCGAGCGTGCCACTCAACGATCCTTTGCTCGCCCTCGAAACCGCGGGCGCCGGCGCGCTGGCGCTCACCACCTCGCAGGCCGACTTCAACGGCGGGGCCGGGCTCGCGATCAATCGCAGCATCGGGCTCGCGCTCTCCTCCCTCGGCTACGACGGCGGCCAGGATTTCGCCGTGACGGCCACCTTCCGCGCCCTGCCGACCTTCGGCACGGTGGATCAAATCGGCCTCTTCGTGGGCGCCGGCGGCGGCACGCTCACCCGGGCGGGTGCGATTCGTTTCGGCGCTTCGCCTGAAGGCTACGCCGTTCACACACAAAACGCCACCGACCTTGCCGGCCATTTCGGAGGCGCCTTGACGCCCGGCGACGGGATGAGCGTCACCATCTCGCGCGAGGGCGGCGTCTGGCGTTACGTCGTCGATGGCGTGGAGCGCGTCCCGCAGGTCGCTTCGGTGAAAAACGAACCGGCCTTTCTCGACGCCTTCGCCGATCTGACCGTCGGCGTGTTCGCGATCACTCCGTTCAACACCGTCGCCAAGACGGTGCGCCTGGAGTCGTTTTCCGCCGTGGTGGACCTCGGCGCTCCGCCGCCGACCGCGCTCGAGAGCTGGCGCGAGACCCATTTCGGCCGGCGCGACGCCACGGGCGACGCCGCCGACGAAGCCGATCCGGACGCCGACGGTTTGCCCAATCTGCTCGAATACGCCCTCGGCGCCGAGCCGCTCGCCCCGAGCCCGACCGCCCCGCCGGCCCTTCAAGTTTCAGACCTCAGCCTTCCTCCTTCCCGTCTCAGCCTCACTTTCCACCGCATCGCGGACCCCGCGCTCACCTACACGGTGGAGGCCGCCGAGGCCGTCGGCGGACCCTGGCTCGCCGTCTGGTCCAGTAGTGGCGCCGCAAATACACCCGGCCCCGTCACGGTGGTGGACGAGGCCGTCGTCGGGAGCGCGGAGGTCCCCCGGCGTTTCCTGCGTCTGCGGGTGTCGCGTTGAGGCGCCATCCGGTCACGGCTGGCCACGCTCCGTGCCCGATCCTGCCGGACGCGCCGGTCGGCGGTCGGCGCTCAGCGCCGTGCCTCGAACTTCAGCTCCACCATCAGATCGGCCGCGAGTTCCTCGAGGTGGATGCGGACCGGTGCGAGCTCGACGCCGGCGGGCACGCTGAGCAGGGCGCGCATCTGGAAGATCTTTCCGCCGCCCATCGGCGCCTCCATGCGCTCGCTCGCGAGGTCCTCGACATTGAGCCCGTGGCCGGCGAGCACCGCCGTCACCTCGCGCAGGATGCCGGGGCGATCGGAGCCCACCAGATCCAGGCTCGCCAGTTGACGCTCGACGCCGCCCGGCGCGTCGGCGACGGCCGCCGCGCCCTCGCTGGCGACCTCGACCCGCAGCCCGGACAGCCCGCGCAGGGCGCCGCGCAGCGCCTCCACCCGCGCCCCCGCGATCTCCAGGCGCACGATGCCGGCGAACTCGCCCCCGAGCCGACAGAGCCGGCTTTCGAGCCAGTTGCCGCCGTTTTCGGCGATGGCGGTGGCGACGGAGCGCACGAGCCCGGGACGGTCGTGCCCGATGAGAGTGAGGACGAGGGTGGTGGTCATGGGGGTGGGGGAGGCTCGGACTTCAGGCCGTCACTCGCAACTCCAAGCTCGCGCCGACGCGACGGAGTTTTACGGGCGCGCCAAAGGTTTCGGAAAGAAGACGCGTGTTCAAAACCCGCTCCCGCGGGCCGGCCGCCACCACGCGCCCCTCGCGCAGCAGCAGGGCGTGGGTGAAGCTCGCGGTGATCTCCTCGACGTGGTGCGTTACCAGCACGAGGCCCGGGCCGCGCGGTTCGCGGGCGATGCCCTCCATGCGGGCGAGGAAGGCCTGCCGCGCCACCGGATCCATGCCCGCGCAGGGCTCGTCCAGGATGAGCAGCCGGGGCCGGGCCATGAGGGCGCGCGCGATCAGCACCCGCTGGCGCTCCCCCTGTGAAAGCACGCCCCAGGCGCGGTCGGCCAGCGTATCCGCTCCCGCCCTACGCAGCTGCGCCCGGGCGGCCCGGAGCTCGGCCGGCGTGGGCTCCCCCCAGAGGTCGAGCTGGGCGCGCGCGCCGCTGACCGCGGTGGCCAGCGCCGGCTCGTCGGGCGGCACGGAGGCCTGCAAGGCGCTGGAGACGATCCCGAGGCGAAGACGCAGCTCTCGCCAGTCGAAGGCGCCGTATTCCCGGCCGAGGACCCGCATCTCGCCGGCGGAGGGCGTCAGGTAGCCGAGCAGGACCTTGAGCAACGAGGTCTTGCCGCAGCCGTTGGGCCCGAGCACGACCCAGTGCTGGCCGGGCTCCACCCGCCAATCGATGCCGTGCAGGATGGTCGCGCGGTCGCGAAGGACGCGGATGGAGTCGAGCTCGAGGAGCGGGGGAGGAGGGATCGTGGCTTTTATGCGGGGCAGGCAACGCGAGCGCGTCGGGGCCGCAACCCCGGAGTCGCACGTTCGCGACGTGCGCGCTGGGGGGACGTGCTCCGTCCGTTTCCGTGGTTTCAGCGGGTTTCGGCGGAGACGGAAAAATCGTCCAGCCGGCTGGCGCCGCCCGGGGCGAGGCTTCCACTGTTTGCCGCGACATAGGATACGCAGGTGATGCGGAAGTGGATCCTCCCCCGGACCGGGTGATCGAATTGCAGCTCACAGCCGTAGCGACTGCCGTCGATGGTCGCGCCGTAGCTCCAGTTGTTGGGCGTGACGTTGGCCATGGCCTCGTAGTCCGCCAGCCAGACGAAATTCACGCCGTCGAGACTGTAGGAGACGGCGAAATCCCGGGGGCCCGTGCTGCTGCTGATGTGGCTCCAGGTGAGGTCGAAAAACGAGTTCCCTTCCGCCTCCACCGTGAACTGGAAAAAGTCGCCGCCCGACCACTGGCTGCCGCTCCAGGACTCACCGCTGCCGTTGCCCACCGGGTTCGTCCACATGCCGCCGGTCTGGCCGGTGGCCGTGCCGTATCCGGATTCCGGACGCAGAGGACCGGCGCCCATCGGTTTGGACTGTTCGAAGGTCCACCGCGCGAGTTCGTTCGCGCCCCAGGCGACCAAGGGCAGGCCCAGAGGGAGGAGCAGGGCGATGCCCCACCTTGTGGATGAGCGGGCGAGCGAACCCGCGACCGCGACTGAGAGACGAAAGGAATGATCGATAACACTCACCCTCGCGGTTTCAGCACCCGCCGAGCCGCCGGGCGCGAAGTCGGCTCTCCGTTCGATGCTGTTTACCGAAACACCACGGCGGGGAGTTCCCGGCGTCCCATTCATGCGCTTTGTTTCATGTCCGTCACCGTTTCGCGTCCTGCTACGTGCAACCCCCGCTTTGCGTTCCGCGTCTTCTCCACCGACCTTTCCCGCACTTTTTTATGAGCTCCCGTTTCGCCGCCGTCCGTCGTTGGTCCTTGCTCGGTTTGTTGGTTCTGGCGGGAGCGTGGCGCGTCCCGGCCGCGCCGGTGCCCGCGCTGGCCGAGGACGGCTCCTTTGCCGTCGTCGTTTACAACGTGGAAAACCTCCACGACATCGACGGCGTCGCGCTCTACGACGACTTCAAGGGCGACGACTACACGCCCGCGCACCTGCGGGTGAAGGCTACCAACATCGCCTCGATCCTGGCCAAGGTGGACAAGGGCGCCGGCCCCGCCGTCGTGCTTTTTAACGAGATCGAGCTCGACCAGACGCCCGACGACACCGTCACCGACTACGACGCCTGGCTCGCCAAGCTGGAGGGCCGCCCCCTCGCCACCCTGCTCGGGGGCGAAAAGGTCGAGCCCACCCTGGCCAGCGCGCCCGCCGAGGCGTGGTTGCTCAAGGCCTGCGCCGACGCCGGCCTCACCGGTTACCACGTCGCCGTCACGGACGAGCGCCCGGGCGAAAACCGCGCCGTGCGCAACGTCCTCTTCAGCCGTTTTCCGATCAAGGAAGCGCGCAGCCACCCGGCCGAGGACGCGCGCGCCGTGCTTGAGGCGACGCTGGACGTGGAGGGCCATCCGCTGACCGTTTTTGTCAACCACTGGAAGTCGATGCGCGGCGAGCCTCCCAAGACCACCGAGGACGTGCGCCGGCAAAACGCCCGGGTGCTGCGCATGCGCATCGACGAGCTCCTGCGCGAGGACCCGAACCGCGACATCCTCGTCGGCGGCGACCTGAATTCGCACTACAACCACAAGCAGCGCGACCGCGACCTCGGCGGCCCCTCCGCCATCAACGACATCCTCGGCTCCCAGGGCAACGAGCTCGCCCTGCGCGCCCGCCGCCAGCCCCGCGATCTCTACAATCTCTGGTTCGAGCTGCCTTCCGACCAGCGTGCCAGCGACGCCTTCGACGGCTCCTGGGGCACTCTCATGCACCTCCTGGTTTCGCGCGGGCTCTACGATCAGAACGGCGTGCAATACGTGGACAACAGCTTCGCGGTGATGAAGTTCCCCGGGCTCAACGTGAACGCAATCGGCCTGCCCAACGCCTTTTCGCGCGGCAGGACGCCCTATGGTTTTTCGGACCACCTGCCGCTCTACGCCCGCTTCCGCGTCGCCACCGAGAACGCGAAGGACAAGTGGATCGCCCTGGAGCGCCCGAGCGAGACGGAGAACGGCCCCGCCGCGCTCGTGCCGGCCGGCGTGGTGCCGCCCAGCGTATTCGCCAACGCCATACGGGTGAAGGACGTCGCCGACATCTCCACCCTGCTCGACGGCACGCGGAACGGAAATGTCTTCCTGGTCGAGGGCGAGCCCTACCTCAACGAGCGCGGTTACGTGAAGATCAAGTTCGGCGACACCGAGTTCGATCTCTACAGCCACAACCGAAAGGTGCGGGACCAGCTCAAGGAGCTGGCCGAGAAAAAGAGCGCCGTGCGCGTTTACGGCGAGCTGGGCCAGTTCCAGAAGCGCTGGCAGTTCGTGCTCTGGGGCCCGGAGTGGATCAAGTGAGGCCCGGTCGCGGCGTTTGCGGCTGCGGTCCGCGAGCCCCGACCCGCACTTGCGAACTCCCCCGGGGTGTGACGGGAAGCGATGTCAAAGTCCGGGCTTCGCCACCGGGAGCGCCGGCGTCCCGCCGGCTGTTTGCCCGGAAAGCCGGCAAGATGCCGGCGCTCCCGGTGGACTGACATCGCATCCTGTCGCACCCAACTTCCCCGTGCGTCACGCGTGACATTTCGCGGGCGGATCGCATCTCCGCTTGGCTGAGGAACGGGATGTGCTACCGGGAAACGCTTATGTTTGCCACCGCCCGTCCTCTCCGTCCCGCGTTCCGGTGTTCCTGGCCCTCTTGTGCCGCGGCGCCATGGGGCTGGGCGCTGGCGATCTTTGCCGTCTCCGCCGTTTCGTCCGACATCCGCGCCGACGTGCGCCTCGGCGAAGGCGGCGGGGTGGTGGACGAGGTCGTGGCCGACACCGCCACCCTCGCGCCGGTGCGGGCGAGGATCCCGTTTTCCCAGTTCCGCTACGCCCATGTGGATGAGGCGGAGAATGTGACCTTCATCGCCGACGATCCCTTCCTGCTGCCGGCGGCGCGCACCAGCGAGACCCACGGCATCTACCGCTCGCGCGCGGCGGACGGCGAGATCGAGTGTATCGTGGGACCGGATACGCCGATGCCGGGATCGACGGCGGGCGCGTGGCTGCGCGGCTTGCAGAGCGACGGGCCGAATTTCGTCTTCCACGGCCGCACCCGCGTCGGCGATCCGGAGCGGGTGGTGGACGGGCTCTACTCTTGGAGCGAGCGCGGCGGGGTGGTGGCGCTCGCCCGCACCGGCGATCCGGCGCCGGGCGGGGGTGTTTTTGAGAAGCTCGCCTATGGCGCCATCGACGACGGGAGGGTGGTCTTTGCGGCGCTGGACGACCGGGGGCGCTCCGGGCTTTTTGCCGTGGCGGCGGACGGCACGGGGCTGGCCCGTCTCATCGACAACGCCGGCGGAGGCGTGCTGCCGGCCCCGGCGGGCGGACTTTCGCTGTTTTGGTTTCAGCCGTGGCAGCGCGACGGGGCGCTCGCCTTCGGCGGACTGGACGGCCGGGGACGCGAGGGCGTCTGGTTCATGCCGTGGGAGGAAGCGGCGGGGGCCGCCGCCTTGCCCGAGCGTCCCGCGGCACCCTCCCGTCTGGACCTCGCGCGCCTGCCGGTGCCGGAGGGCGTGACGTTGAACTATGTCGAGACCACCTCGACCAGCCGGGGCTGGATCGCCTTCAACGCCGGCGAGGCCGCCGATCCCGCCCGGCGTGGTTACGGCGGAGAGATGCATCGGGGCGCCACGCGTTACGAGGGCGTGTTTCTGGTGAAGGGGGACGTCGTCATCAACATCGCCGACACCGAGACCTACATCCCCGGTCGCGAGGGGGAGACCTTCGTGGATTTCGATTTCTGGACCGCGTGCGACGCCGGCCGGGTGGTCTTCGTCGCGCGCGGGCGGAAAGGCTTTCGCGGCGTGTATCTCTACGACGTCGCCGAGACCACGCTCTATCCGGTGGCCACGACGGACGTGCCGGTGGACGGCCTGCGGGCGGTGGATTTCGAGGTCGGCGCCCGCCCCCTGGTGGGCGAGCGCTGCGCGCTGGCGGTGCGTTTCGCGAAGGGGCAACGCATCGACTACGGGGTCTATCTCGCCACGCTCCACCGCGGCGTCCTGGCGCCGTTGCGGCGCGGTGCGGCCGCCGCCGGCGCGGCGGGCTCTGTATCGGGAAACTGACTACGCCTGCGCCCCGCCTCCGGCGTCGCCCCGGCGGTTCCACGCCACCAGGTCGGCGTAGCGCACGCCGCGGCCGCCGAAGATGTCGAGCGCGCTGCCGACGGTGAGGTCGAGCCGCCCGCCGCTCAGCCGGTCCACCAACCGCACGTCGTCCATCGTCGCGACGCCGCCGGCGTAGGTCATCGGGATGCCGCCCCAGGCGCCGAGCATGCGCACGAGGTCCTCGTCGATGCCGCCGCACAGTCCCTCGACGTCGGCCGCGTGGATCAGAAACTCGGCGCAGCTGCCGGCCAGGGCGTCGAGCGTGGCGGGCGTCACGGCGAGATCGGTGAGCGTCTGCCAGCGGTTCATCGCCACCGTCCAGCCCTCGACGCCGCGCCGACAGCTTAGGTCGATGACGATGCGCTCCGCGCCGACGCGCGCGCGCAGCGTTTCCAGTCGGTCCGGCTGGAAGCGCCCGGCGGCGTCGAAAAGCCAGGACGTGACGATCACGTGGCTCGCGCCATGGCCGAGCCAGGTTTCGGCGTTGTCACCGGTGATGCCGCCGCCGACGTGCAGACCGCCCGGCCAGGCGGCCAACGCCTCGCGCGCGGCGTCGTCGTTGCCCGGCCCGAGCTTGATGACGTGTCCGCCGCCGAGCCCGTCGGCCCGGTAGCGCGCGGCGAAGGCGCCCGCGCTCTCCTCGCTGACGAAATTTTCCCGCAGGCCGGCGCCGTCGTCGCGCAGGCTGCCGCCGACGATCTGCTTCACCTTGCCCCCATGGAGGTCGATGCACGGACGAAACTGGGTCATAAAACGGCCGACCCTAGGCCGCGGCGCGCTCCCCGCAATGCGCCTCTGCGCCCGCCGCGCGGGATTTTGTTTTCCGCGTTGCCGCCGGCGCCGCCCGCGCGCTCCGTCCGCGCATGCTCACCGTTTACACCTACAAATCCTGCGACACCTGCCGCAAGGCCACCAAGTGGCTCGCCGCGAAGGGGCTCGCGTTTGTCGAGAAACCCATCCGCGACACGCCGCCCTCGCCGGACGAGCTGCGTTTCATGCTCGGGCGGCTCGGCGGCGAGCGCCGCAAACTCTGCAACACCTCCGGCGGCGACTACCGGGCCTCGAAGCTCGGCGAGATCATCGACACCCTGCCCGAGCCCGACTTCCTCGCCCGGCTCGCGGCCAACGGGAACCTGGTGAAGCGGCCCTTCCTGTTGCGAGTGGGCGGTGGCGAGGACGCGGGCGCTTCGGCCGGCGGGCCGACGCTGGGCTTGGTGGGGTTTTCCGAACCGATCTGGGCGGAGGCTCTCGGCGTTTGAGCACAAGGCCCCGGCCGCGTTCATCCGCTTTCCCGGCTCCGTCGGCCTACGCCCTTGCGCCGGCGAGTATCTTGTTTTCACCTCAACCCTTTTCCAATGAGCCAGACCGAACCGTCCAACCCGTCACCCGTCACCCCGGAACCCGCGCCCGCCGCCTCCGCCACGCCGGAAGCCGCCGCCGAGACCGTAGCGGCGCCGACCGCCGAGCTGGAGGCCAAACTCGCCGCCGCGAAGAAGGAGGCGTCGGATAACTACGATCGCTATCTCCGCTCCGTCGCCGACTTGGAAAACTTCCGCAAGCGCGCCGTGCGCGACCGCGAGGACGCCGCCCACCGCGCCGCCACCCGCATCCTCGAGGACCTCATGCCCGTCCTCGACAACCTCGCCCTCGGCCTCCAAGCCGCCAAGGCGCCCAACGCCGACTTGAAGACCCTCGTCGGCGGCGTGGAGATGGTCGGCCAGCAACTGAAGAGCGCCCTCGCCGGCCACGGCCTCGCCGAGGTCGCGCCGCTCGGCCAACCCTTCGACCCGAACCTGCACGAGGCCATCTCGCAGCAGCCGCACCCGGAGATCCCGGCCGATCACGTCTGCGCCGTCGTGCGCACCGGCTACACCCTGAACGGCCGCCTCGTGCGCGCCGCCAGCGTGGTCGTCTCCCTCGGCAAACCCGCCGACCCGGTCGAGGGCGTCGTGCTCTGATCCCGCCCGGCCCCTTCGCCCTTAGCAGCGCCGCCGCCCAGTCCGTCCCACCCGGTCCGAGTATCCATTTAACAACTACCACCCGCGCCCCTTCGCGTATCGCCCATGGCCGAAGACAACTACTACACCCTCCTTGGCGTCGAAAAAGGCGCCAGCGAGGAGGAGCTCAAGAAAGCCTACCGCAAAAAGGCCGTCCAGTATCACCCGGACAAAAACCCGGGCAACAAGGAGGCCGAGGAGATGTTCAAAAAAGTCTCCGAGGCCTACGAAGTTCTGAAGGACCCGCAGAAGCGCGCCGCCTACGACCAGATGGGCCATCGCGCCTTCACCCAGGGCGGCGGCGCCGGCCCGCGCGGTCCGGGCGGCATGGGCGGTGGCGGTTTTCATGATCCCTTCGACATCTTCCGCGAGGTCTTCGGCCAGCAGGGCGGGGGAGGCGGCGGGATTTTTGAACAGATGTTCGGCGGCGGCGGTGGCGGCGGCGGTTCCGACCGCGACGGCTCCGACCTTCGCTACGACCTCGAGATCACGCTCGAGGACGCCGCACGCGGCGTGGAAAAGGAGATTTCCTTCCGACGCCTGCACGAGTGCGAGCGTTGCGATGGTTCCGGCGCCGAGCCCGGCTCGAAAAAAGTCGTGTGCCCCACCTGTCGCGGCGCCGGTCAGATCCGCCGCAGCGGCGGCATCATCACCTTTGCCCAGACCTGCCCGACCTGCGGCGGCGCCGGCCAGAAGGTGGAAAAACCCTGCACCGCCTGCCGCGGCGAGGGCCGCGTGCCCAAGGCCGCCAAGGTCAACGTGCGCATTCCCCCCGGCGTCGATACCGGCACGCGGCTGCGTTCCAGCGGCAACGGCGAGGCCGGCGTGGCCGGCGGCCAGTCGGGCGACCTCTACATCGTGCTCAACGTCAAGCAGCACGAGCTCTTCGAGCGCCAGGACGACGATCTGTTTTGCGAGATACCGATCAAGTTCACGCTCGCGACCCTCGGCGGCACGCTCGAGGTGCCCACGCTCTTCGGCAAGGCCTCGGTCAAGGTGCCGCCCGGCACGCAGAGCGGCACGACCTTCCGTCTGCGCGGCAAGGGCATGCCCTCGCTGCGCCAGCGCGGCCACCAGGGCGACCAGCTCGTGCGCGTGCATGTCGAGGTGCCGACCAAGCTGAGCTCCGCCCAGCGCAAGCTGCTGGAGGACTTCGCGAAGGAGAGCGGCGACGCCGAGCACCCGACCAGTGAGAGCTGGTTCGAGAAGGCGAAAAAGTTCTTCTGAGCCCGGCCCGTCCGCCCGTGGGTGGAGCGTGTTGTCCTCAACACGCTTGTCTCGGCCCCGAGGGTGGAGCGTGTTGTCCCCAACGCGCTTGGCTTGGATCGACGAGGGTGGAGCGTGTTGTCCCCAACACGCTTGGTTTGCCCGCGTTGGTTGGCCTGCGGTGTCACCCGCGGAGACCTGCCCGCCACCGATGTGCTTTTCGTGGCCGTTGGTGTGTTTCGTGGGCACCCGGGTTCGGCCCCCTCCCGGCAAAAACGGCGCCGTGGAAACGCGGCGCCGTTTTGCATCCGCCCGGCCTTGCTCACGGTGGGCTGAATCGCCGAGCTCGTCCCCCGTTTTCCCATGTCCCTTGAAATCCTGCTTCTTCTGATCGGCGGTCTCGTGCTCCTGGTGGGCGGAGGCGAATTCCTCGTGCGCGGCGCCTCGCGGCTCGCCACGGTGCTGGGCGTGTCGCCCTTGGTGGTCGGCCTGACCGTCGTCGCCTACGGCACGAGCGCGCCCGAGCTGGCGGTGAGTATCCGGGCCGGGCTGGCCGGAAACGACGGCATCGCCCTGGCCAACGTGGTTGGCTCCAATATCTTCAACATCCTGTTTATTCTCGGCGCCTGCGCGTTGGCCGCGCCCTTGGTGGTGGAGCGGCGTTTGGTGCGCATCGACGTGCCGGTGATGATCGCGGCCTGCGTCGCCACTTGGCTGGTGGCCCGGGACGGTCGGGTGGCGCTCTGGGAGGGGTTGTTGCTCGCCGTCTGCGCCGTGGCCTACACCGCCCATTCCGTGATCGGTGGGCGCGCCGAGACCGCCGCCGCGGCGGGCGCGACCGGCGAGGGGCGCGAGCCGGAGGTGATCGCGGGCAAGCACCCGGGCTGGCTCGTGACCATGCTCGCGCTCGCGGCGGTCGGCGGCGCCGGCTGGGCGCTCGGTTGGTTCGAGGTGGGCGAGGCGGCGCTGATGATCGCCGGCGGATTGGTGTTTCTTGCCGGCAGCGTCTTCGGCAAGGGCGGCACCACGCGTGCCGGCGACATTGTTCACCAGATTGGTTTTATCCTCGGTGGCCTGGGCGTCCTGGTGAAAGGCGCGGGTTGGCTGGTGGGCGGCGCGGTGACGCTCGCGCAGAATCTCGGCGTCAGCGACACGGTCATCGGTCTGACCATCGTGGCGGCCGGCACGTCTTTGCCGGAGGTCGCCGCGTCGCTCATCGCCACCATTCGCGGCCAGCGCGACATCGCCATCGGCAACGTGGTGGGCAGCAACATCGCCAACGTGTTCGCCATTCTCGGCGTGTCTGCGGTGGCCACGCCCGGCGGCCTGTCGGTGGCGGACGCGCTGCTGCGGGTGGACATCCCCGTGATGGTCGCGGTGGCGGCGATCTGCCTGCCGATGTTTTACACCGGCTACCTTATTCGACGCTGGGAGGGCGCGGTGCTGATGGTGGCCTACGTCGGCTACACGACCTGGCTGGTGTTTGAGGCCACGGGCAACCCCGCCAAGACCGCGCTGGGCTGGGCCTTCGGCGCGGTGTTCGCGCCGATCGTGTTGGCCACCTTCGCGGCGACGGGCGTGCGGGCTCTGACCACGCGGCATCGGCGCGGCGTGGCGTAGGCGCGCAGGCGATGGCGGAGGGCGGGCCGGCCGGGCCGCGCGAGGCTTGCGCCGTCGAGACCGGAAGTTAGCTTTTCGCCCATGTCGCTTGCGGAAATCCAATCGGAGCTGCGCCGCCTGACGCCGGCCGAGCTGGTGGAGGTGGAGCGGCATTTGTTGGATCTTCGTTGGTCGCGGGACCCCGCGATACCGGCCCGCGTATCGACGACGATTGGTCGGATCGAGGCGGGTTCCGCGGTTTCGGGCGAAGATATCGAGCGACCTCACGTGGCGCGTCTTGGGCCGTCCGACAAATAAACGCGGTCCGTCGCTATGTCGTCGATTAGGCGAAGGCGAACTCTCACGATGCGCGGCTTTCTCCCATGCGCGTCGTCATCCTAGGTTCCGGTCGCGGCTCCAACGCCGAGGCCATTCTTTCAGCCCAGCAAGCCGGCCGGCTCGGTCGCGCGCGTGTCGTGCAGATCTTCGCCGACAAACCCGACGCCGGCATCCTCGCGCTCGGCCCGCGCTTCGGGGTCGAGGCCGCCTTTCTCGACGCCGCCCCGTTCAAGACGAAGCTCGATGGCGAGGCCGAGGAGCACTACATCGCGGCCATCACCGCCTGCGCGCCCGACCTGGTGGTGCTGGCCGGCTTCATGCGCGTGATCAAACCGCGCTTCCTCGCCGCCTTCGAGGGCCGCATCATCAACCTGCACCCGAGCCTGCTCCCGAGTTTTCCCGGGCTCGACGGCATCGGCCAGGCCTGGCGCCGGGGCGTGAAGATTTCCGGCTGCACCGTGCACCGCGTCACCGCCGAGGTGGACGGCGGCCCGATCCTCGACCAGGCGGCGGTGCGTATCGAGGAGACGGATACGCTGGAAAGCTTCGCGCAAAAGATCCACGCCGCCGAGCACGCCCTGCTGCCCGCGGTGATCGCCCGGCTGAGTCTGGCGTGATTCGGGCCTTGAGCCCTCCGGCCGGGACGAGGACGCTCCCGGCCGATCATCGCCATGAAAACCAAGGTCTTTGTTGACGGACAGGAAGGCACCACCGGCCTCCAGATTTTTGAACGCCTCGCCGCGCGCGCGGACATCGAGGTGATCCAGATCGACCCCGCCCTGCGCAAGGACACCGCCGCCCGCGCCGCCTGTCTCAACGCCGCCGACATCGCGTTTCTCTGTCTGCCGGACTCCGCCGCCAAGGAGTCCACCGCGCTCGTCACCAACCCGCGCACCTGCGTCATCGACGCCTCCACCGCCCACCGCGTCGCCGAGGGCTGGACCTACGGCGTGCCCGAGCTCGGCGCCGCCTACCGCGCCGCGATCCGCGAGAGCAAACGCATCGCCAACCCCGGTTGCCACGCCACCGCCTTCGCGCTCGCCGTGCGCCCGCTGGTGCAGCGCGGCCTCGTGCCGGCCGACTTCACCCTCTCCTGTTTCTCGCTCACCGGCTACAGCGGCGGGGGCAAGAAGATGATCGCCGACTACGAGCAAAACCCGCCGGCCAAACTGCAAAGCCCGCGCCCCTACGCGCTCGCGCTCATGCACAAACACCTGCCCGAGATGCGCGTTCACACCGGCCTCTCCCGTGCGCCCATCTTCAACCCCGTCGTCGGCGCCTTTTACAAGGGCCTCGCCGTCACCGTGCCCTTGCCCCTGAGCAGCCTGCCCGCCGCGCCCACGCCGCAGGCCCTGCACCACGCGCTCACCGAGACCTACGCCGGCGAAAAATTTGTCCGCGTGCTCCCCTTCGGCGACGAGTCGGTGCTCGATGGCGGCTTCTTCGACGTGCAGGCCAACAACGACACCAACCGCTGCGACCTCGCCGTCTTCGGCCATGCCGAACAGGCCGTCGTGATGGCCCGCCTCGACAACCTCGGCAAAGGCGCCTCGGGCGCCGCCATCCAGTGCATGAACCTCCACCTCGGCCTCGACGAGGGCCTCGGGCTGGTGGCCTGAAATCGAAAAAGAAGCCAGTAGCCAGAAGTCAGGAGTCAGCATGATTCCCGCGGCGCGCCTTTGCGCAGCACTTCTCCTTCTGAATTCTGACTCCTGAATCCTGACTTCTTTTCACCGCATGAATCTCTTCGAGATAAAAATTGAAATCGCCCCCGCCGCCGTGGACGCGGTGGACGAACTGCTGCTCGAGCTCGGGGTCGAGGGCTGGAGCCTGCTGCAAGACGTGATCATCAACCGCGCGTGGATCGTGGGCATCTTCCCATCGGCCGAGGAAGCGCGCGAACGGTGGGCGGAGCTCGTGCTCCTCCTCCCGCCCGAGGCGGCGCCCGCGGCGCCGGTCGAGCGCGCCCTGGGCGATCAGGATTGGCGCGACAGTTACAAGGCCCACTTCAAGGCCTGGCGCTGCGGTCGCCTCCATTGGGTGCCGGTCTGGGAACGCGCCACGCATGTGCTGGGCGAGGGCGAGACCGCCATCTGGCTCGATCCCGGTTTGGCCTTCGGCACCGGCAACCACGAGACCACCCGCCTCTGCGTGGAGCGCCTCGTCGCCCGCGCCGAGAGCCACGGCACGCGGGGCCGCGTCATCGACGCCGGTTGCGGTTCGGGCATCCTGGCGCTCTCGGCCCTGCGACTCGGCTGGACCGACGTCGTCGGTTTCGACAACGATCCCGAGGCGGTCCGCGTGAGCGAGGAAAACGCCGCGCTCAACGACCTCGCCGGCGCGCTGCGTTTCGAGACCGCCGACCTCGTCACCGGCCTGCCCGCCGGCACGCAGGCCGAGGTGGTCTTGGCCAACATCCAGGCGGACGTGCTCATGCGTTTCGTGCCCGAGCTGGTCGGCGCGGTCGCGCCGGGAGGCCTGCTCGTGCTCAGCGGCATCCTCGCCCATGAAAACGAAAAAGTGCGCGCCGCCTTCGCGCCCGCCACGGTTGGCTGGGCGCTGGAGCACCGCGAGATGGGCGAGTGGAGCGACGTCGCGCTGACCCGACCCTGAACCGGGCCCCGCCGACGAGCGGCGGGGCCCGGCGCGCGGGAGATTTGGAGTGGCGGACGATTTGCCAAAAGCTCGTCCGCGGGGGAGTGTGGGTCACGGGCCCGGCGCCGCCGGTCTCTTTTCCGTCTCACTCGTCCTTTTCTCGCCATGAATTCTCGCGCCCTTCGTTCCGTTTGCAGCATCGTCGCCCTCGGGCTTGTCGCTTTGTCGTTTTCAGCCTGCGCCGCCGAGAAGACGGAAGCGGCCCAGACCACCCCGCAGTCCGAAACCACGGCCTTGCCCGTCGTCGGTCCCGCACCCGATTGGAAATTGACCACGCTCGACGGCCGGGAGCTCGGCCGCGAGCAACTCAAGGGCAAGGTGGTGGTGGTGGACTTCTGGGCGACCTGGTGCCCGCCCTGCGTGTATGAGATTCCCGGATACGTGAAGATGCAGGAGCGGTTGCGGGACAGGGGCCTCGTCATCGTCGGCCTTTCCTCGGACCGTGGCCCGGAGGTGGTCCGGACCTTCGCCGAGAAGCGCCAGGTGAACTATCCCCTCGCGATGGCCGGAACGGAGACGGCCGATCTTTTCGGCGGGGTGGAGGCCATTCCCACGACCTTCCTGATCGATCGGGAGGGAAATATCCGGCACAAGAAAGTCGGCGCGATGGAGGCCGAGGAGTATCAGAAGCTGGTCGAGAGCCTGCTCTGATTTGCCCGGGACGAAGGCGGGGGCCGCAGGCGTGGTTGAGGCGCGGGACGAGATTCCTGCGGCGGGCAAAACTTTCTGCTTCCGTTTGTCGTCGGGCTTCCTAGCGTCTGCCGCTCACATCCGGAGAGGTGGCAGAGTGGTCGATCGCGCCGCACTCGAAATGCGGTTTAGCTGAAAGGCTAACGAGGGTTCGAATCCCTCCCTCTCCGCCACTTTAAGCCTTAGAAATAAGGCACTTAGTGATGACCCAAAGCGGATTTGTCAGGTTTACGTGGCAAATCGGTCATGAACCAAACCGCCTCGTTCGTCATCACTCCATTCACGAATCCCTCTGGGGAAATCGTTTTCCGCGTCACCGGTTGGCTCGACGGCCAACGCGTCCGCAAAAACTTCCGCACTCGCGCCGAGGCGGAGGCCGAGCGTCAGGTGCTCGAAGTTCAGCGCGCCCAGGGCGAGACGGGTATCCGCACGGCCATTACCCGCCTGACCGATGAACAGATCGGCGAGGCCGAGACGGTTTTCGCCCGCGTGGCCGGCCTGCCCCGCCCTCTCGCGTTTTACGTCGATTATGCGGTCAACAACTACAGCGAGCCAGAGAGCCAGAAAACGCTCGCCGACGCCGTAAAGGAATACACCGCCGCCAAGGATCACGAGCGCGAGCAAGACCAGATTTCCGAGTCCCATCTGGTTTTCATGAAGCGCGATCTTAAGCGCTTCCTGCGCCACTTCCCCAAGGTGAACGTCTCCGACCTTACGGCCGAGCGGCTCATTGCGTATTTCAATTTCGGGAAGGTGAAAAAACCGTCCCTCAAGACCTACAACAACCGGCGCGGCATCGTTTCCAACTTCCTGAAATTCTCGTTTCAACGTGGTTGGATCAAAGAGAACCCGATTGCCAAGGTGCCGCATCACCGGATTCGCCGGAAGCGCGGGGCGGTCGCGACCCTCTCGACCGCCAAAGCCGCCGAGCTGATGGCCGCAGTTGAAGCGCTCGACGGTGGCCGGTTCGTTCCGTTCTTCGCCCTCTGCCTTTTCGCCGGCATCCGCCCATGCCTGCGCACGGGGGAAATTCTCCGCCTCAAGCCCGAGGACGTGAACCTTGAAACCGGATTTATCTTCGTGAGTGCCGACGTGTCCAAGGTCCGCGAGCCGCGCAAAGTCACCATCCAGCCCAATCTCGTCGCTTGGCTGAAAGCTTACCCGCCGACCGACGAACGCCCCATCGTCCCGAAGAACCTGCAACACGTCCGCGCGCGCATCGCGAAAGCCCACGGGCTTTCTCACGACATCATGCGGCACACGTTCATTTCCATGTTTGTCGCCAAATTCCGCTCCATCGGAGAGGCCGCGATTCAGGCGGGCAATTCCGAGGCGATCATTCGCAAGCATTACCTCGACATGAAGAGCCAGACCGAGGCCGAGGAGTTTTACGGGATCATGCCGCAGAAGACCGCAGGAAAGGAGGAACCCAAGGCCCTGCCCGCCGCCGCCTGACCACCTCGCCGGGCGCGGTCGGCGAAGGCCGCGCCACGGCGGGCGGTGCGACACGCATCGTGTCGTTTTTCAGCCCAAGGCCCGCCGCCACTCGCTGCGTTTACATCGACGCAAGGGTATGGAAACGCAACTACCCGCATCGCCCCTCGCCCACCTTACCGACATCACCGGCCTCCGCACCTGCGGGCTTTTCCCCAAGGGACGGGAGCCGTCGATTCGCACCCTGCGCGAATGGACCAAGCTCCGCCGCATCCCTTACCACCGTGTCGGCCACTTCGTTTATTTCGACCCTACCGAGGTGGCCTTGCACATTCAGACCAAGCTCAAAGTGCCTGCCCGAGGCTGAGAAAATTCGCCGCCATTCGGCGGGGTGACACGCGAGATCACGCGCCGACCAGTCCCCGCCGAGCTTGCCTGACCATCGGAAGCGGATTCGCCGCGAGCTATGACGCCGGACACGCCGTTTCCTGATTTTTCCGCGCCGGTTTTCTCAGGGTAAGGCGGCGGTCAAGGTGTTCTCGGCGGCGATGCGCGCCGCCTGCGCTCCACCTTTTCGTTCGGCCCTTCCCCCTCGTCGCTGCGCTCCTCGGCGGGCTTCACGACTCGCCGCCTGACTTCGCTGCCCGAAGCGCGGGCAGAACTGCGACATCCCGAAACGGTTTCGGGAACGGGACTGCCTGCATTCGCAGCAGTCTATGAAAACAACGAAGGACACTCCGACATTCAGGTCGTTGATCGAACAACTCGTGCGCCGCCACGACGCCTACAAGGTGTTTGCGGCATTCACCCACCTGACGGCCTGCGCACTCGCGCACGGCACCCGAGAAACCGAATACCTCGACGAAGCCAAACGATGGGAGCGGGACGAACTGGAGGTATTCAGCCACGCCCTTGGAGCACTGGTCATGGAAATGGAGGCGCAGCCCTTCACTGATCTACTCGGCGGCCACTACATGGACTTGGCCTTGTCCCACAAGGGGCAGCAGTGGAACGGGGAATTCCACACCCCGCAGCCCATCTGCGAACTCATGGCACGCGTGATTGCCGGCGACACACCGCCACCCGATGAAGGCCCCATCACGCTCTGCGAACCGGCATGTGGCGCCGGGGCGATGATCCTGGCATACGCCCAAGCCCTCCCGGCCGACGCGCGCCGTCGCCTGCGAGTCACCGCCATCGACATCAGCAAGGTCGCCTGCGACATGTGTTTCATCAACACCACCCTCTGGGGTATCCCCACCGAGGTGATTCACGGCGACACGCTGCGCATGGAGTTCCGAGCAGCATGGCGAAACATCCATTGGATTTTCAGGGGCAACCTGCACCTGCTCGCCGGACTCGCCGACAGCGGTAGCAGTAACGCCGAGGCGGTGGACGCGCCGGAGGCCGATCACGCGGCAACCATGCCGAATCTCGCGAAAACCGTAATCGTATCCGCAGCCGAAGGCCAAGGGCAGCCGCCATCCAAGGAGAAGACCGAGCAAATCAAAGCGGCACTCGGCCAGCAGATGATGGACTTTTCCTGACGGATTGCCGGATGCACCGGCTTTATTCCGCTCACCAGCCACGGCAACGGGAGACCAGATCAACCCGCGTGCAAAAGCGCGTGGATTTGCTTCTCAAACTGCCGCCATTCGCGCCAGACCGACGCCCGCACTCGCGAGGTGTGCAGAACTTTCGTAGCACGAGCCAGAGCGGCAACAAGCCGATCCCGGTGCGCAGCCGGCAACAGGGTGCCGCACTCCAATAGACCGAGGTCAGGCAACTCGGTGAAATTAACCGGATCGCTCAAATCCGAGCCGATGACCGGCGGCAACACCACGGGCGAGACGGCCACCGGCGCAGAGGGCGCGGGAATCGCGGAAAGCGGAGCCGGACGCGCCGCCGCAGGCACGGCCACCGCAGCCACCGCGACCGGCGCAGGAGTCACGGACGGCACCATGCCGAGCGCGGCGGCGATAGCCTGCGCTTCCTTCGGGCTGATGTCCCGGTATCCGCATTCGATGCGTGAAATCTCCGACGGGCTCAGCCGCACCGCCTTGGCGAGCGCCCCTTGACTCATGTTTTGCGCCAACCGCGCGGCCTTGAATTTGTGACGATCCATTCTGTTTTCTTCGACATTCGTAACGACAGGCGACCGCTCTACGCAAGCGAGCGGCCACACCGCAAAAAAGCGGCGGTCGCCGAAACGACCGCCGCCGAACAAAACCCACGGTCACGGGGTCACACCGCGACTCTGCACCGTCTGATTCAACGCGAGCGATTTGGCGGCCGTGATGAACGCCCGCTCGCGATTCTCCGGCGGCACATTGCGGATGCGCTGTTCCACCTTGGCCTTGATGTCGGGGTTCTCCTCCACCCAGGTCACGATTTCCTGATTCCGTTGGTTGGTGTATTCCGACCGCTGCATCTTCCCGAGCATCAGTTTGCGGATCAGCTCTTCTTTGCTGAGCGCGTTGTAATACTCGGCGAGCTTGGGATTCTCCCCGATGAACGCGTCCAGTTTGGCGTCGATCTCGGGGTTCCTCCGAAGCTCGGGTTTCTGCTGTGCCTTGCGGGCGGCTATTTGTTCTTTTAGTGGCATGGTGCCTCCTTGGTTTCCCCAGCCATTGTTGATTCAAGGCGGCTGGTCGCCATAAGCATTTGACCTTGTCTGGGCGAGGATCGCCCAAAGGGATTAAAGGCAGTCTTCATCGAAGTCTCCGTGTTCGTTCGGGTGTAAACCCCGGTGTTTGATGTCGAGGACCGAGCGCTCGAACTCCGCCCGCACGCGCCACGAGGCACCGCAGGCGAGCCAGAGCCGCATGAGTGCGAGGGCGCCGGGACTCACCCCGTAGAACTCGCGTAGCTCGGCGTCTGCTTTCTCGAAATTTTCCCAAAGGTGGGGCGGCAGGACCACGGCTTGGCCGTCCTCAATAGTGGCGGTTTGATCGGCCATCACTGGCCTCCTTTCACGCCACCGGACGCGGCGCGTGCGCGCAGGTCGGTGAGTTCCTTGCCGAGCTTCGCCAGCTCGGCGGCCAGCGCCTCGTTTTGCTCGATGAGCGCGGCCATGAGCTGATTTTGCTCGGCGACCTTTTGCTCCAACTCCGCCGGCAACGGATTGCCCTGCGTCGCGCCGTCCGACACCGCGAGCACCGGGCCGAGCGGGACGACGGTAGGCGCATTTGGCGCGAGGTTCCAACTCGCCCCGGCTTCCTTGCGATACACGACATGCGATTCGTGCATGACGTTCGGGTCGTTCGGATCGACGTAACGACCGATTGGATACGCCTTGAGCGTTTCGCCCGCGCGCACCTTTTCTACGTTGGTCTGATCCAAATCGGTTCCCGCTACCGGCACCGGCGGCGGAGCCGCCATGACCGCAGGTTTTTTCTTGGTGGCGCAACCCGCGCCGAAGAGCAGCACGAGCGCGCCCAGGATGGGCATCAGTTTAGTTCGTCGTCTCATTTTGTGTCCTCCAAATTTCTTCGTTCCGGACGTTGCCGCGCACGCCCTTCGCCTGATCCACCGTCTCCGTGACGTAGAGGTAGAACTGTTTCCCGGCGGGCACCCGGACATAAAAGCCGTCGCGAGCGATCACGTCCTGAATCTGTTTCGCGTAGAGATTGAGAACGTCAGAGGTGCCTTGCAGGGCGGCGTTTTTCCCGGATGCGACCGGCACCGGCACATCGCCGAAAGCCGTGCTCTGGTTTCGCATTTCCTGCAACCCGCTCGCCATGCCGGCGAGGAAGGTGGATGCGAAAAGTTTTATCTCCTGCAAGTTGTCGGAGCGGATCAACTGCCCGACCAGACCGGCCGAGCCGTCGCGCATTCCAAATTCTCCCGTCACCTCGTCGCGCTGCCGGTCCAGCGCGATGCCGCTCAGCACAAGTTCCGTGCCGTTGAGTGAACTGCCGTCGCGCCAGACGACGACCCAGCGGCCAGCGACCGCGACGCGCTCACGCGAACGGTCGAGCGACGCGCGTCCATGCACCTCAGCACCGGCGGGGATAATCAGCCGCCCGTCGTGCCAAACGTCCTCCGTCACGAGGCCGATGACCGGCGTATCGAGGCGCGACGACTCGATGGTGACGACCGTTTCACACGGGATCATTCGCCCATACGGGGCGTAAGTCTTGGATAGCTCCGTGGCATCGGACGTGGCCGAGCTGGTAAACAAGCTGATGGGAAGCGCCGCTGGTTCCTTTCGCTCCGCCGCGCGCTCGCGCGCGGCGCGTGGGCGGGATTCGCCGGGGGCCGTCGTTTCCTGACGAGTCGCAGGCGTGAACGTGGGGGGCACCTTGAGCGGTGATCCATCCCGTAAGATGGACTGTCGCCCGACATCCGGGGTCGTCTCTTCCACCCGCGTCATCTGCTCCGCGCGTGCCTGGTCGCGCGCATGGGAACGGAAGACCATGAAGCCACCGAGCAGAATGAACCCGGCGAACACGGCCAGATTGCCCGAGGGCGATTTGATGAAAGTCCACAGCTTCATGGCGCGCTCACTCCGGTCGCACCAGTTCGGCATCCCGCTCGACGCGCGGGACTATGACGCTGACTCGGTTTTTAATGCTGAGGTTGGCACGTCCGCCATGCGGCGTGCCGGTGATCGCGAAATACCCCGTCGCCGCCGCCTGCGGCGGGATGATACCGGACGCGTCGGCGATGGACGCGTGATAAACGTTTTGCCCGATGCGGGCCGCAAGGCGCTGCGGCTGGTAGATTACCTCGGTGTCGCCCGCGTTCTCCAACTTGAGTTTGAAGACCAAGGTATCTTCCGGGTCGAAGCGGAAGACCTCTTCCACCGTGACGCGGAAATCCTTGTAGAGCGTCACGTCTCCGGGGGCGGAGTGCTCGATTTGCTGCACCGCCTCCGGGTATTGCTGAGCGACGATCCGAAAACTTTTCGCCCGGTCTAGCAGGCCCAGCAAAACCTCGGGCGTCACCCTGCGTTGCAGGCTGGCGCTGCGTCCGGCCAGCGCGTCGTCGTAGAATGTCACCGACGCATACGGCTCTTTCGAGACGAAGAAGCGCAGGACGAAGGTGCGGTTTTTCCAGACGACATTGACGGCCGCCTTCGCGTTGGGATCGGCGGCACGGACGCTGAAAAAGTAACGACCGGGCGTGTAGGCGAGCAGCACCGGGGCCGGCGTGTCGGAGTTGGCCGAGATGTTCGCGCCCTCTATCGCGGTGAGCGCGGACGGAAACATGAGGGTTGTCGGCACGTCCGGCCCGATGGGAATCTCGTAAACCGTGCGCTCATCCAGCGGGAATTGCTTGATGACCTGTGGCCGCTTTCCGGCCGCTTGCCCGGCGCTTGCGAACAGCAACGCAAGCGCGAGACTCAGAACAGCGTGTATTCGTAGTTCCATACGCCAAGGGGGTAGCGTTTGTTCGCCAGCATGTTCGGGTTGCGGGCAAACGACAGGTTGAGGGTGAATTTAGGCGACTCCGTGAACGCCTGATTCTCGAACACCCCGGTTCGGATCAACTGACCTTCGACTTTGACCAACACGCGGTCCTCCCGCGTGCGCAGGATCTCGATTTTGAAGACCTCCGGTTTTTGGTGGATATTCTTCGCCTCGAATTCCGCGTGTGACGCCTCGCGGTCGTCCTGCGCCTTGGCGGAGGCTTCCACAAGGAAGATTTTTTGAAGCATGTCAGGGTAATCAAACCCGCGCGGGTTGCGCTGAAACAGAGCGAGCGTCGCCCACAGGGCCATCGACTCGTGCAGTTCCTTCGCTTCCTCGAAACCAAGGAGCGGAGAAACGGAGAACGTTCCCCCGCCGTCGAGCACGACGACGCGCTCCTTCACGCGATACGCACCGATGATGAGATACGGTTGAAGGAAGCAGAAGCCGAGCGCGCCGCAGGCGACGAGAAACCACATGCGAGCCGCAAAAGCGTTGTCGGCGAAAAGTCGCGTGGGCGAGAAACCGACGCTCCGGCCGGTTTCAGGAGGTAGGCGCTTGGTCTGATCGACCGGTGTTTCGCGCAGGGCGACGGGATCAAGTGTGGGAGTGGGTGCAGGCGTGTCCATGTTGCTCCTCCGTTAGATTCCTGGTGCACCGGCCGAGGACGGCGGCGGCGCAGATGGAAGATTGCGACCGGCACCGGTAGCGGCGGCGGTGGACGCGGCGGACGGGCCGCGACTGGCGGAGCCACCGCCGGTGACGCGGGCCGCAAGGCCCGAGACGAGGCCGGTGGAATTCCGAACCATGCCGACCGGACTCACCGAGCTGCCGTTGAAGGCGCTGCCTTGAGCAAAAAGCATCTGCATCACCACCGGCGTCGAGATCATGCCGATGATAATCATGATGGTGGCGAGGATGCCTCCCATCATGGACAGAAAGGGCGAGTAGAGCGCGTCGCCGATTGTGTCTGGATTGGCCCCAACCGCCTCACGGAAGTCCGTCCAAACGGAGAGCGCTACGAGGTTCGTGAGCGCAAAACCAATGGGCCACGCAAGTATCGCGAGTAGCTGTTGAAGGAAGCGAACGCCGACGCTTGTCATTCCCGGCACCATGAAGATCGCGAGAGCGAAGGGCGTGAGAAGGTAGAGTAACCACCGTAGCACGTATTGCAGGATCAACATCGGAACCGTGATGAGCGTGCCGATGTAGATGAAGATGTTCGCGAGCGCGTTGGAGACGGCCTGATAGATGGACTCGTTCAGTTTTCGCCACGACCATTCCTGACTTTCCGGGTCCGTCGTCGTTGACTCGCGAATCGTGCTCGCGGCCGAATCGGGACTCTCGTTGTAGCCGGGGCTGACGTATTCCGCGACCGCGAGCATAATGTCTTCTGTGCGAGGAAACCAACGGTCCATGGTCGCGATAGCCGCGACGATGACCATCGCCTTTGCCAGTGTGCGAACGATGCTTGTGCCGGTCTGATTGCCCGTGCCGATGTAGCACACGATGCCTACAACCATGATGGCGAAGACGATGATGCGAAAGGCCGCGACCAATTCGATTATCTTGGCCTGCAAACTTGGCAGGTATATTTCCATACCGGCTTATTGCTCCTTTGGCTTCTCGGCCGGTGACGTTGTCTCGGCAGGTGGTTGCGGTGCCGGCTCCGCCGGCACGCCCAAATCAAGCGCGGGCGGTTTGCGACCGAGCTTCGACCCAACATCGCGAAATGCTTCGTTCGCGATGCGCCGTTCTTCTTCGGCCTTACGCTCCAGTTCGAGGCGAGCGCGTTCGCGCTCGGCTGCTTCGCGTTCCGCTTTGGACGGGCCGCAGCCGGTGGTGAGGACTGACAGACCAAGGATCAGGAGGAGGGTGGTGGTTTTCATGGTTGGGTGCTTCGGAGTTTGAGAGTCTTCATGTAGGCGCTGACGCGCTGGTTCGCTAAGTGGTTGTCCCGCGCTTCCAACTCGGCGACGGCCAGGCGCTCCTGTTCGAGGCGCGCGTCGTTCGCGATTTTTTGGAGGGCGACTTCATCGACCTCGCGACGCCGCGCGGTTTCCACCTGCGCAAGCTGACCGTTTAACGCGACGAGCTTGGCCGAGAGTTTTTGCACCTCGGCGTCGGTGGTCGCGGCTTTCAGCTCTTGGAGCGTGAGCGCGATTTCTTCCTGCAATTCCGCTTCGCGCGCCTTCGTCTCGTCCGCGACCTGCACGGTGTTGGCCTGCTTCGCATCAAGGACGGAGTAGCGGCGGAACGTGAGCGGGTCGCGTTGCAGATTACCGCCATCGAGATCGGTGCTACGAATCGCCCGGAAATTTCCATCGGCGGTGTTTTCGAGGGAATCGAGGCTACGGGTGACGCGGATGATTTCGTCCCGCGCCCGCCCGTATTCGCGCACCAGGTCTTCCTCGCCGAGCACATCGAGGACGACGTTTGCGCCGGCCTCGACGGGGTTTCCGGTCCACTCGCGGATGTCGTCCTGAATGTTGATTTGCTGGTTCAGTTGGTCGATCTGCGTCCGCAGTTTCGCGATGCTATCGACCCACTTGGCGATGCTCTCCGCGTGGGAAACTTTTTGCGCGGTCAGGTTGGCCGCGTCGAAAACCGGGAAGCCCGAGGCAAAGGCACCGGCAGCGATGAACGGAAGAAGGAGTAGGTGTTTCATGGCGATTCGACGCGGACGTATTCCACGCTAGGGTTGAGGATCACGCCGTTGACCGTGGTTTCGGGTAACTCCACCGGCACGAGTCGGGCGTTCGATTCCCGCCGGTCTTCGTAAGAGCGCTGT